>JAKVJJ010000017.1 GCA_022487055.1 Oscillospiraceae bacterium | reverse complement strand
ATAGACGCTAATGCTTAAATCACTTTTTGTCGTATCAATATGCTCTAAGAATGCGTAAAATTTCCGGCCGGTATCCATCATTGCGGCAAGCTCAAGATTTTCTTTCCGCGGAATATAGCCGAGCAGATACCCGTCATCCGTCACCACCATGATGGCGTGTGTATCATAAGGATTGTCCGGTTCCCGCACCAAATACAGCAGGTCACTCTCCTCCAGCACCCCGTCCACTGCCAGCAGGTCTCGGTACAAAGCACCTGCTACCCATGTTTTCAATACACATTTGTCCCATGGCGCCGGCCACACCAGTTCGTCGGCCAGTTCCACATAGCGCTGTTCCTTGGCTGGCTTTTTATCCTTGCGCCCCATCAGCCGCAACAGAGTTTTCCGCACTGCCTTGTTCGGTTCCGCCGCACACGCTGCTTCCAGTGCCGGCAGAACTGCATCACTCCATTTCCCACGCATCTGTCTTAAACAGCGAATTGCATTTTTGCGGCAGTGAGGCAGGCGGCAGGCCAGGCACCGCAGATAAAAGTTTTCTTCCTCTATGTCCATGTAATACATCGCCGTCAGCAGCAAATTCAGGGCAGCATCCGCATCATAGCTGCTGCCTAAATCTTCTTCTGCAAGGTCCTCCGCACCGCTGAAAACAATACTCGGCAGATTTTTTTTCAGATAATGCAGTGTATCTTCCATATAGCGTAAAGGGTTTTCACAGACCAGAAAGTGAATGACCGCAGAGTCACAGGGGTGTTTCTTCAGCAGGGGCAGAAAACAGACAAACGGCGGCTCCATTTCTGTGCCTGTCAGCAGGCAGGTTATCTGCTCACTGGAGAGTTCCGGTTTTTTCAGTTCCTGATAAATTTGATTGGTCCACCGCTCCTGCCGGATAATCTGCTGGCAGCGGCTGCGCATTGTCTGCTGCAGCAAACCGCTCCAACCATTCGGCATTGGCTGTGCCGTTGTGTCAGACACCGCATAGCCTTTCATTTGATTTCTGATGGCAATGACCGTTAGCAAATCCGGCAGTTCCCGTGCCCTGCTTGGTGCGGCGTCCAGATACCGTGTAAGGATTGGCAGAGAATCCGCGAATTCTGTAATATTGGCACTGGAAAAAGCGTTGGCAAGTAAAATGGAGAGTGCTGAAAATTCGGGCTGCCCCAACGGAATTTGCCTGAGATACTCCCCCATGTCCGCTTTGTCCAGACAGATGGCAGCAGAAGTGCTCGGCATCTGTCTGTTCTGCGCACCATAAAACAGTGCCCAGCGCTGCATTTCTTCTGTAACCGGCTGCCAGAGATTCAACGCCGCCACCTTCGCGCAGCCGTCCATTTTCTGCAGCATTTGGAATAAGAAAGACTGAAAATGCCGGAAATCCTGTGCTGCTTTCAAAACATATAGGGTGTATTGCGGATTTCTGCCAAGCACCAAAAACTGTGCCTGTGTCCTTTCGCTGTCAAAACCAGAAAGCATTAAAATAGCAAGCCGGACAAGCTCTTTTTCCTTAGTGTGTAACAGCCGCTGTGCCAGAGAATACGTTTCATCCGCATTCAGCACGCCCTCTGCCACCAGCATTCTCAGCCGCTCCGTCAATGCGGAAAAATACTGTATCAGCGGCGGCTCTTTCACTGCTTCCTGCAGCGGCTTTAAATTTTCCGGCTGCTGCAGACAAGCTGTAATCGTTTTCACCGTCTGAAACGCCATGCGTTCCTGCTTCGCATAAGGAACCGTCTCCTCGGCAAAATAGCGGAGAATTTCGCTGCTGCCATCGTCCTGTTCCGGTTTTAAAATTTTCAAACTATTTCGCTCCTAAAAAGTTCACTTTGCAAGGACACTGAAAATGCGGTAACGCACACCGCCATAGCGCACAAGGATACCTGCCCAGACATTCCGGTCCTCATTTACGGTGACTGTGCCGTAAACATCCGCTCCATTCCGCTGCATGAAAACAGAAGCAGCGTCCGGTCTGCTGGATTCCAGCCATTCTACCTTGCTGGCATCATAATCCGGCAGTCCATCGCCGCTGATACGGAATCGATACGTCTTTCCTTTTGCCAATTTCATATCCATTGTTGTATCACACTGAAAAGGCCGCGGCTGCAGTGTGACAATCATCATCCGCACCGCGCCCGGCTGCTCAGGGTTTCGCAGATAAATTCCCGTCCGCTCCCACACATGACCTACTCCATACATTTGATAGGTTGCTTTGCCGTTCTGATAGTCAGACACCACACTGGTTTTTGCAATTTTTCCATTCCCGGTCGTATAAATCGGGGCACAGTCCGACACGGTATCAAAATTCAGTTCCGCCCCAAGCGGCAAAGAAATTTCGTAATCGGGTTGGGTAAGTTGCGTAACGGTACCATCCAGCTGATGCACTCTGCATTCCTTCACCGGAAGCTGTACGCTCACATTTTTCGTGACCACAACCTGTATGGGGGAAGCCTGCCGGCCTTTTGCGTCTTTCAAAGTAAGCTGTGCCGCATCTCCTGCCTTTGTTCCGGCTGTCACTTTGTAATACGCATTGCCGCTGGCATAAGGTGCCCCCACACTGACCGATGCCGCAGAATTCTCTGAAGTAAGGCTCAGTGCCGTGTCAGAAATCACCGTAACAGCCGCACTTTCCCCTGCCGGCAGTTCCATGCGGCACTGTGTATGACTGTACGGCTGTATATTTTTCACACTGCCGTCCGGCATGGTAATATGAATCAATGTAAAAAGCGGCTCATCTGCTTCCATGCCCGGTTGTGCTGTCTGCGCTTCAAAACGGGAAAAAGCAAAGTCCGCTTTTGCTTGGGCAGGCAGAACAGCCGCCGCAACAGTCAGGCTGAGTACCAATAGCAGTGTAAAAAATCTTTCCGGCTTTTTCATAGTTCATGCCCCCGATACCCAATTTCATAATGCTCCTCTGCAAAAGCAGTCCGCATAGGGAGCTTTTACTTCTAGTCTGATTCTTCCGATGACTGCACAGGCTTTGTTTCCGGCACAGCATTTTCGGTATCCATTCGTTTCCCGTCTGTGCACACACCATGCATCTTCGGCAGAGAAATCCGGCTGAGCTGCTGATTCATCCGCTTTTGATTTGCTGCATCTCCAAAGAGGTTCTGCGGGCCATCTGCATCATCCATCATGTCAAAGGCAACTGCAATGGAATCCTCAATACTCGGCTGTTCATCAAAGCGGGCGACAACTTTCTGTGCATGGTCATAAAAAATAAATTTTATCGTGCGCATGAAAGGTGTCTGCAGGAAAGAGATAAAGAGCTTCAGCACTGGGCGGCCATCCTCATCACTGGTCAGCCGTGCGGAACATCCCACCGGATAAGTTTCTCCGTCAAAGGTCACACTGCCACGGTACGGTTCATTGAGCAAACCGGCATCCAGAATGCTGATTTCTTCTCCGCAGCAAAGGTGAATGTGACACATTCCCGGCGTGAAAGCAAAAGATACTTCCCGGACTGCCGGCGGAAAATGATTAGTAACAATCTGCATGGCAAGCGGCAGGAGCGTGCCGGTGCCCACTTCCATCTGAAAATGGGAACCGTCCAGCGACGCGGCCTCCTCCGGCACCGGTTGGGGAGCCAGGGTCTGCTGCTGGTTCCGAATCATCCACGGGTGTGCTTCCTTGGGCGGCTGCGGCGGCATGGTTTCCTGCACGGAATAAAGATGTTCCGTTATGTCTTTCAGCCTGCGCAAAGCATGGATGTTCGGTTTGAGCGGTTCTCCATGGAAACCGTCCGCATGATCTGCAAAATACTTTTCTGTAATGGTGCTGGCCTCATCCGTAACGAATGTCTGGCTGCCGCCCGTCATGGCAACCACCGCATCCAGCCGCGGCAAAATTATGACGTGCTGACCGTAAACCCCGCTATACTGAAACGCGTCACTTACCGGAAATTTCCAAAGCTGATAGCCATAACCGCTGTCACGGCTTTGCCTATCCGGTGTGACCATATCATGCGTACTGTCATACACCCATCCTGCGGGTACTAGTTGTTTCGTCCCCCACCGGCCGCCTTGCAAATAAAGCTGACCGAGTTTTGCCATATCAATCGTACGCAGATAAATGCCCCAGCCGCCCTTCTCTACCCCCATTGGGCACATCTCCCAGCGCGGGCGAGGGATGCGCATTGGTTCAAACAAACGCGGCATCAAGTAATCCACCAGTGATTCTCCGGTTACTTGGTGCAAAACTGCCGAAAGCATATAGGTATTCATGCTGTTGTAATAAAAATCCGTTCCCGGCTCAAAAGCGCACTCGGAAGAAAGATAACCGCGCACCCAATCACGGTCGGTCACGCTAAAGACTTCATTGTACTTCACTCCGGCGGTCATCTGCAGCAGATTTTTAATCGTGACCGCTGCAATCTTGGAATTGTGCAGCAACGTCCGGTCATCCGCGAAAAAATCCACCAGATGGTCGTTCACCGAAAGCAGACCTTCTCCGACCGCCATGCCCACCGCCATGCCGACAATACTTTTTGACAGAGAAAACTGCATATGCGGAAAAGCCGCTGTATAAGGTTTAAAGCTTCCTTCCGCAATCAGTTTGCCGTGCCGCAGTACTGCCACACTGTGCACATGAATGCTTTTACAGTCACGCAAAGCACAAAAATACCCATTCAGCCATGCGCTCTCTACTCCTTGCGCTTCCGGTGTACTGGTTTCCAGACCATACAGGGAACGGTCCGGCATCGGCTTCTCCTCGCACGGAGCAAAAGGATAGGGTGAGCAGCGGTCAAGCCTTCCCTGCAGCAGGCTGGTCATAAGATTCGCAGTTTTCATCTGGGACACAAGGTCTACAATCATTTCTGCTCCTTTCGGACAAAATCTCGCTCTGTCAATTTTTCAAAATGGATTACCGGTTTTGCGGGTTCCGGCTGCGGCACATCAAATTTCCGGCTTATTCTGAGCCAAAGTTCCGGCATCAGGGTACGCAGATGCCTCGGGCGGTCCGGCAAGAGTGCCACGGCCTGTTCCCGGCTCTCAATCAGCCAGCCGGTGCACTCTGTGCCGTGCAGCATCAGCACCCCCTGTGGGCTTTCTCCCAGCATAGGAACGTGCAGTGCCTGAAAAAACGGTTTGCCATAAACCGGCTCGCCGCTGCGTTCCGGCCCAAGCACCAAAACAAGCTGATTTTTCTGCAGCAAATACCCCAGCCGGGGAATCGGATTGTGTCCGGCGCAGGCGCATTCCTGCGTCAGTTCAAAGCCGCTCCTTCTGAGCAGTTCCTGACAATATGCAGTTCGTCGTGCACTGCAGTACAGCACGCCTGTGTTCATTGGCAATCCTCCCTCCGTTAATGTTTGGTAAATGCGGCGCGCTCAATATCCGGCAGGCCAAAAAGCCTGCGCCGGAGCATATCCAGTGCATTGCTTGCCGCCAGATGCCGCAGATAATTGCGCTCTTTGCGGCCGCCCTCTCCGGTCATAGTGCGCAGATAAGTGTGCTCCCCGTCGTCCAGCGCAATCAAGATATAGCCCACCGGCTTGCCTTCGCTTGTTTTCGGCCCCGCCACACCGGTAATCCCGATGCCAAAATCGGCGCCGGCTTTTTTGCGCACACCCTGTGCCATTGCAAAAGCGGTTTCCGGACAGACTGCGCCCTTCTCTGCCAGCAGTTCAGCCGGCACATTCACCAGTGCCGACTTCACTTCATTTGCGTAAGTGACCAGCCCCATATGAAAGACTTGAGAAGCACCGGCAATATCTGTAATACGCTGTGCCAACAGTCCGCCGGTACAGCTTTCCGCCGTTGCCAGCATTTTTCCCTGCTTTTGCAGCTCCCGCACAACCACAACTTCCATACTGGCAACGTCTGTGCCGTAAACACAGTCGCCCAGCCGCTGCTGAATTTGATGTGCCAACGGCTTGCAGAGTGCCTGCGCCTGTTCCTTCGTTTCCGCCTTGGCTGTAACCCGCACATACATTTCATCTTCCAGCGCATAGGTTGCCGCTGTGGGATTTCCCCCCTGCATCAGGTCAGAGATTTTTTCTGCCGCGGTGCCTTCTCCAATGCCGAAAACATGAATGTTCGTGCTGGAAATTGCGCCGTCCGCCCACTGGGAAAGATACGGCACGGCATAATTTTGCAGCATCGGCAACAGTTCCCGCGGCGGTCCGGGCAGCATTATCAACACCTTGTCATCTGCTGTGGTAAAACCGCATCCCGGCGCAGTGCCGTGATCATTCTGAAAGACCGTGCAACCCTCCGGCAGCATGGCCTGATTCATCTGGCTTTTGCCGAATTCACGCCCCTGAAAGTAGGCGTCAAGCCGCTTCACAGTTTCTTCATGGCAGACGAGTTTCCGCCCTGCAGCCTGTGCACAGGTCTGCTTCGTCAGATCATCATCCGTTGGCCCCAGGCCGCCGGTTGTCACCACAATGTCGCAGCGCGTCAAGGCATCCCGCAGGGTTTTGGAAAGCCTTTCGGAGTTGTCCCCAACGGTGCAGGCATAGCGAATGTCAAATCCAAGCGCCGCCAGTTCCCGTGCCACATAAGCAGTATCGGAATTGACCACCTGTCCCAGCAGCAGTTCCGTCCCCACACTGATAATCTCTGCTTTCATATTTATCCCTTCTTTATCGATAGAATCAAGACCGGTTATCGCGGATAAATCGTCCGAACGGAAACCGTCCGGACACACTCATCAACCAAGCTTTCCACATCCAGCAGCTTTTCGGCATTTTCCAGTGTGTCCACATGAGGCCGAGTGCAGGGGTGCTTTGGTGTAAAGACTGTGCAGCAGTCCTCATATGGCTCAATGGAAATATCAAACGTATCGATTTTCCTTGCAGTATCTATAATATCCACTTTATCCGAGCCAATCAGCGGGCGGAATACCGGCATGGAAACACAGGCATCCGTGCAGCAGATGGCCTGCAGTGTCTGGCTTGCCACCTGCCCAAGACTTTCGCCGGTAATCAGCGCAAGACAGTCCTCCTGCACGGCAATGCGCTGTGCCACCCGCATCATAAAGCGGCGCATTAAAAGCGTAAAGAGTTCTTCCGGACACTTGTCTCGGATTTCCTCCTGCACATGAGCAAACTGCACGGTAAACATTTTCATGCGTCCGGCATAACTGCTCACCTGTGACAGCAAGTCAACCACTTTCTGTTCCGCGCGGTCACTGGTATAAGGCGGACTGGCAAAATGGACAGCAGTCAGTTCCAGTCCTCTGCGGGCAATCTGCCATGCCGCAACCGGACTGTCAATGCCGCCGCTGATGAGGACAGCTGCTTTGCCGCCGGTACCCACTGGAATACCGCCCGCGCCACGCTCTGGACTGCTGTGGATATAAACGCCGAAGTCGCGCACTTCCACATAAACGGTCACATCCGGATGGTGCACATCAACGGTCAGATTTGGAAAGCGTTTTAGCAGATACCCGCCCATTTCCGCGCAGATAGCCGGAGAATTCAGCGGGAATTTTTTATCGGAACGCTTTGCTTCCACCTTAAATGTTTTGGCGGCAAGCAATTTGCGACGCAAATATTCCGCTGTGACGGCTTTCATCTGTTCCATATCTTTTTCCGTTACACCGGCACGCGTGTAGGTTGCTATGCCGAAAATGTGGCTGACACGTTCCACTGCTTCATCAAAATCAACGTCATCCTCCAGCGGTGTCACCGTGACAGCGGACTGCCGGGAGCGGATGTCAAACTTTCCCAGCGGTTTCAACCTGCGGGAAATATTTTTAATCAGTGTATCCTCAAACACACGGCGGTTAAGACCCTTCAGTACCAGTTCGCCGAGCTTTATTAATATAATTTCTTTCATAAAAAATACGTTTCCATTTCTGCTGTAATTATTTCATTGCTTTGCATTTGTATAATGCCCTGAATTTTATGCCTTCTGCAGGGTGGCAAGTCCTTCTTTCAGCACGGACAAAAAGGCATCGCAGTCCTCTTTGGTGTTATACCGGCTGAAACTGATGCGCAGTGCCGAATTGATACGCATGGGTGAAAGCCCCAGGGATGTCAGGACATAGCTCTTGGCACCCTTTGCGCACGCGGAACCAGAGGAAACATACACATGATGTTCCGACAGAAAATTGAGCATGGTCTGTGCCTTCACCTGTCCGGCGGAAATGTTCAGCACATAGGGCAATGCGTCCTCCGCGCTGTTAATGGCAACTTCCGGCATCTTGGCAAGTTCCGTGCGCAGATAAGTATTGAGTTCCGCAATCTTTTTCCGTTCTTTGTCAGCGTCCGGCAGAGCGGCGCAAGCGGCACCGAAACCGCAGATAGCCGGCATACCTTCTGTGCCGGGGCGTATATCTTTTTCCTGACCGCCGCCAAAAGTGCGCGGCAGAATATGCACGCCTTTGCGCATAAAGAGTGCGCCCACACCCTTCGGCCCGTGAATCTTGTGGGAACTGACTGTCATTAAGTCAATGCCGCGTCTGCCGGGGCGGAGATTCAGCTTGCCGAATGCCTGCACAGCATCCACATGAAGCAGTGCGGGTGCTTTGGCACTGTCAATCGCCGCACGGGCGTCATCAATGGGCAGGATGCTACCCACTTCATTATTCACCGCCATCAAGCTGACCAGAATCGTATCGGAATTGACTGCCTCAAAAAGCTGCTCCGGTGTGATATGGCCGGTTTTGTCCGGCTGCAAATAGATGACCTCAAAACCTTCATTTTCAAGCTGACGCATTGGCAGCAGAACGCTCGGATGCTCAATGGCTGTTGTAACAATGCGGTGGCCGCGCTTGTGGCGGGCATGTGCCGCACCAAAAACGGCCAGATTATTGCTCTCTGTTCCGCCGGAAGTAAAAGTGATTTCCTCCGGTTTGGCAGAGAGTTCCGCCGCAATTTGTTCGCGGGCATTTGTCAGGGCACGCTCTGCCTCAAAGCCAAGCGCGTGCAGAGAGGAAGGGTTGCCGAAACGCTCTGTCATAGCATCCACAACCGCATTCACTGCTTCCTCACAGGGTTTTGTTGTGGACGAATTATCCAAATAATATATCTGCTGCAAAAAGATGACCTCGCTTTTTAGAAACAGCGCCCCGCCCGCACCGCAAAGGAACCGCAGACACAGGAAGAGGCGTTTTTATGATTTTTTTTGCTCACTGCTGCCTGCTCTTTCAGGAAAATAACGTGCATACAGACTGTGCATGAGCATAAAGATATTTTGGGCGGATTGACTTTTGTCAAAAGCTTCACACGCACAGCGCATCTGCTCCAACTTCTCCGGATTTTCCAGCAGCTCAGCTATCACCTGAGCAGTGTCCTCATGCTGGTCAAGCCGAACCGCCATGTGATGGTTCTGCAGGAATGCGGCATTGTCCTCCTCCTGCCCGGGAATTGCGTCAAACACAGCCAGCGGCAGATTGCTTGCTAAAGATTCACTCACGGTCAGGCCGCCGGGCTTGGTGATGATAAGGTCGCTCGCGTGCATATAGTTCTGAACTTCATTCGTAAAAAAGACGAGCCGCGTTTTTTTGCCGCTTTCCTGCACGGCATCCTCGAATTCATGGTAAAGCTTTTCATTCCTGCCGGTAATCACAATGACCTGAAAATCCAGATTCAGCTCGCACAAATCTTCATAGATGCTGATGATATTCGTCACGCCGAAAGAACCCGCCATGAACAGGATGGTCGGCTTGTCCGGCGCAAGGCCGAATTTCTCCCGCAGCGCCGCCTTATCCCCTTCCTGAAAAAAAGATTCCGTCACCGGAATTCCATATGGGAAAATAATCTCCGGCGGCACACCCATTTTTTCCATCTGGGGCACCATATCTTCATTGCTGACGATATAGGAATCCACATTCGGCGCAATCCATGCCTGATGCGGGCCGTAATCTGTCATCAGGCACAGCAGCGGAATGTGGTAGCCGCGTTCTTTCATTTCTGACACCATCTCTGTGGCAAAGGGATGCGTGCTGAGAATCACATCGGGGTGTATGCTGCGGATAGCCGGTACCAGCCTTCCACAGTTCTGGTAATTGATGCGGAACATCATGCCCTGCATCGGGGATTCTTTATTCGTGGCCCGGTACAGCGTGCCGAAAGCCTTCGGCACACGCTTACACAGAAATTTGTATCCATCGCAGCAGGTATGGTCCATCAACGGACCAATCGTCTTTAGGGCATCCAATACAACCACTTTATCTTTTGGTGCATAACTTTTGCTGTATGATTCCAATGCGTGGGCTGCACGCATATGGCCGCCGCCTGTGGCTGCGGTTAATATCAGGATTTTCACACAATCGCTCCTTTGAATAATTTGGGAGGACTTGTCTGCTTCTAATTCACAGTATACCATACTGTTTTTCATTTTTCTATGTACAAACACTCGAAATGTAGAGTTTTACCATCTTATCTTTTCTGATTTCTGCAGAAATAATTCAGGTCTGTAACTTTACAAGATTTGCACGAACCTATATAATATAATAGTAATTGGGTGTCTTTTAATTTAAAAAGGCCGTAAAGGAGAACCAGTCATGCAAAGGAACCATCAGACCCCGCAGCCCAAACAGCAAAAACATTATAGTCCTGTGCTTCCCATCGTCGTTCTCGTGGCGGCTGTCGCTGTCATCGGCATTGTTGCCGGAACCCAACTGGCCAAAAAACAAGCCGTGCCGGGCACTGTCTCCAGCGTGGTTTCCACACCGGTTTTCGGGGATGTAACCGTTGATGCTGTTTCTCTGCGCGGTATGACCTATCAGCAGGCAAAGAATGCCCTGCTGGAATATATCCAGAAAAAAGACCTGGGGCGCAGCTATGTGCTTACATATGGCGGCAAATCTTTTCCCCTCAGCGGAAAAGATTTGCACACTTCTTATAATCTCAATGAAATTCTGCAGAAGGCATGGGCCGCCCGGAACAATACATCTTCCGGCACGACACAGTATCATTTGACTGCTGCGGCAGAGGCAGTGTCTCTGAAAGCCAAACTGAAAAGTCTGACCGCATCACTAAATACTGCCGCTGTGGAGCCGACCATTCGCTCCTTCGACGGCACCAATTTCACTTTCAAGGAGGGAACACCCGGCCTGAAAGTGGATGAAAATGCACTGCTCACAGACACAGAAAAGGCCATTCGAGACTCTGTATCCGGTTCGATTGCCATCAAAGTTTCCCCGCTCGCCTGCCAGCACACTGCCGCCGACCTTAAAGGAAAGATTGTGAAGCTCGGTTCTTTCTCCACCGTCTCCACTAACACGGAAAACGGCACCTACAATATGACGCGCGCGCTGCAGTCAATCAACGGCTCCGTCATTCAGCCTGGCGGAACTTTCTCCTATCTCGGTGTAGTGGGCAGCGCCGACCAGCAGCATGGCTATCGTTTGGCGGGCGCTCTGGTCAATGGTGTTTCCGCACAAGAATACGGCGGCGGCATCTGCCAGGGCAGCACTACTCTTTATGGTGCCGCTCTGCGCTCTAACTGCGAAATTGTGGAACGCAGCCCGCATTCCAGTCCATCCTCTTATGCTCCGATTGGTCAGGATGCAACGGTTTCTTATCCGGATTTGGATTTCAAATTCAGCAATCCAACAGCATACCCCATGTATATTCAGAGTGGCGCGGATGGTCAAACCATGTACTGCACCATTTATGGCTATAATGATGGCACCTGGGACAAAATTGAAGTGTCCTCTCAACAGACCGGCACCGTTCCGCCGCCTGCCGATGTAATAAAAGTTGACAAATCCCAGCCCGCCTCTTACCGCAACCAGACCGTCACCGCACTGACCGGCCGCTATGCCACCAGCAGCCGCACCTTCTATAAAAACGGTGCCGCTGTGCGCACAGAGCAACTTTCTAATTCCTATTATCCGCCGCGTGCCGCTGTTTATGTAGTCGGTGCCGCTGCTGTTCCAACTGTCAGCAAAAAGTCCGTTTCTTCCGCTCCGGCATCCTCTGCCCCCAAATCCTCTGCTCCATCTTCTGCTGCATCCTCTAAAAAGCCAGCATAACCGTTGCGTCTGCTATTTTATCTTTTGTGAAAAATAGTCTTGACTTTTTTTGTAAAATCAGTAAAATAGAGATTGAATTTATGATGAGATAAGTATGCGCAATGGAAAGGACAGATTTAATGTGCCGGAATTGATGGAGAACCCAAAAATCAGCGTTATCATCCCTGTTTACAACGTTGGCAGATATGTGGGACAGTGCCTGAACACTCTGACGCATCAGACCATTCAGATCCCATATGAAGTGATTGCCATAAATGATGGCTCCAGTGACAACTCACTGGATGTGCTGCATGAATATGCTGCAGCAGACTGCCGCATTCATGTCATTGACCAGCCAAATTCCGGCGTTTCTGCTGCACGCACTGCCGGATTAAATGCCGCACGCGGTGACTTCGTTTGCTTTGTGGACGGTGACGACTACGTTGCACTCAATTATCTGGAGTTGCTTTACCGTGCCTGCACCATCAACAATGCGGACATCTCCTGCTGCTATTATTACTGGCATCTGGTTTCCAGTGATATTCTCTTTGAATATCCTTTTCGCTGCCGCGGTGTTTATAATACGGAGCAGTCGTTAAATATTCTTTTGCGGGATGTACTCATACAATCGTTTTTATGGTGCAAAATGTATCGCAGAGAGCTTTTCACAAAATCAGGCGTCAAATTCCCGGATATGTGCTTTGAAGACCTCGCCATCCTGCATAAAATTTTTGCACAGGCAAAAAGTGTTGCTATCATCGACGAACCGCTGTATTACTATAATATGCATAAGGACAGCACTTTGGGTGCCATCAGTCCTAAAAAAGTGGATGATTACATCCGAGCGATTGCCATGGTGCGCTCTGCCTTGGATAAGAGTCAGCAATACAGCAAATATCAGGACAGTTACCGTGCGCTGGCTAAAAAGACATGCAACAACTGCTATTACTTTGTGATGAAAATGCATCTGGCCAGCAAAGACCCGCGTGGTCTGGTGAAAGATTTGACGCGTGTGCACACCGCCATTTCTCACTGCTGTGCGGATGGCTTCAGCTCAGAGGCAATGCATCGACGCCTAGCACACCACATTGTCGGCAGGAATAAGCGCCGCCGTGGTTTTGCCCGCTGAACGATTGGATTATTGGGCATACCTTTACAAATTGAAAAGTGAAAGGCCGCTGCCGCTTTGCGTTTTGCGCAGGCTGCAGCGCCTTTCTTGTTTAAGGAGGTTTTTATCAGATGATTGAACTGCAGAAAGAGGACAGGCCTTATCCATCTGATGGCTTTTTTCGCACCGCTGCCGCCACTCCGGTCATCCGTGTGGCAGACTGCCGGGAAAACGGGCAGGCCGTGCTGACACAACTTCGTCAGTGTGTCAAACAAAACATCGGTGCAGTCATTTTCCCGGAGCTGTGCCTGACTGGCTACACCTGCGGCGACCTTTTCCATGACCGCACCCTGCTGTGTGCCGCGGAAGAGGAACTCACCCATCTGCTGTCCGAAACGGCAGGCCTTCCCATCCTTTTTGCAGTGGGACTTCCTGTGACACACAACGCATCTCTTTATAACTGCGCAGCCGTCTGCTGTGAAGGCCGGTTGCTCGGTCTGACTGCCAAACGCTTTCTGCCGAATTACAGCGAGTTTTATGAGCAGCGCTGGTTCACTCCCGCACCGGAGCAGCCGCTGGAAGTGCTTTTTGCAGGACAGCAAACCATTCTCGGCTCCGGGCTCCTTTATTCCTGCGAAAAAATTCCGGAGCTGAAAATTGGTGTGGAAATCTGTGAAGACCTCTGGGTTTCGGCACCGCCAAGTATTCTGATGGCACAGGCAGGTGCCACATTGATTCTGAATGCCTCCGCCAGCGATGAAATTATCGGTAAGGCGGAATACCGCCGCAGTCTGGTGCAAAGCCAGAGTGCCCGGCTTTACTGCACCTATGTTTACGCGGATGCAGGAGAAGGCGAGTCCACCACGGATATGGTCTTTGCTGGACATGATTTGATTGCGGAAAGCGGTTCTCTCCTTGCGGATGCCAAACTTTTTTCACCCGGCATTTATTCGGCTGACACAGATTTGGAGCGTCTGCTGCAAGAACGCCGCCGCACCACTACATGGAGGGACAACAGCGATTCCTGCACAGAAATTCCGTTTTCTTTTGCCTATACCTTTGACCGCACGCATTTGCAGCGCCGTTTTTCCCGCACGCCGTTTGTGCCGGAAAACACAAAAGACCTTGCCAGCCGCTGTGAATGTATCCTTTCCCTGCAGGCAAACGGTCTGAAAACCCGGCTGAAGCATACCGGCATTCTCAAAGCCATTGTCGGCATTTCCGGTGGACTGGATTCCACCCTTGCCTTGTTGGTTATGGCACGCGCGTTTGACCTGCTGAATCTGCCCCGCAGCGGCATCACGGCGGTATCCATGCCGGGCTTCGGTACCACAGGGCGCACAAAGAGCAACGCAGAAGGCCTTTCCCATGCACTCGGTGTCACATTCCGTGAAATTTCCATCAGTGCGGCCGTGCATCAGCACTTTTCCGACATTTCCCACGATGAAACAAAGCAAGACATCACTTATGAAAATAGTCAGGCACGGGAGCGCACACAGATACTGATGGACATTGCCAATCAGGAAGGCGGACTGGTCATTGGCACCGGTGATCTCTCCGAACTTGCCTTGGGATGGGCAACCTATAACGGCGACCATATGAGTATGTATGGCGTCAATGCCTCTATCCCGAAAACGCTGGTGCGGCATCTGGTACGGTATGCGGCGAAGTCCTTTGGCGGTGAAATCGGGCACATTCTGCTGGATGTGCTGGACACGCCGGTCAGCCCGGAACTGCTGCCGCCGAAGGATGGAAAAATTGCGCAGAAAACAGAAGAAGTGGTCGGCCCTTATGAGCTGCATGACTATTTTCTCTATTATTTGCTGCGTTTCGGCTTTTCTCCCGCAAAAATTTACCGAATGGCGGCTGATACCTTTGCGGAGGTCTATCCGCCCCAGATAATTTTCCACTGGCTGCAGATTTTTTACCGGCGGTTCTTCCGTCAGCAATTTAAACGGAGCTGTCTGCCAGACAGTCCAAAAGTCGGCAGCGTCACCCTCTCTCCACGCGGTGACTGGAGGATGCCCAGCGACGCCAGTGCACGTTTATGGATGGATGAGCTGAATCAACTGGAACTTCTACTTTTTCGTTAGATTTCTCTTTTTTATATTGTCGTTTTATGGAATTTGTGATACAGTAATGGTGTTGAGTTGGACTTGATGCGCGCAAAAAGAGAGGATTATTCATATGTGCGACTACAAAAACATCATGGAAGATATGGTTGAGCAAGTTTACGACAAAATAAAGGATCAGCTTGACTGCTGTCAGTGTCAATGCTGCCGTAATGACATCATTGCCTATGCACTTAATCAGCTTCCTCCACACTATGTTGTATCCCATGAGGGAAAGCTCTATGCTAAAATGTACCTCATGAAGGAACAGCACAGCATGGACATTACCTCTGCGCTGACAAAGGGTGCCATGCTGGTGCGAGAGCATCCCCGCCACTAAGAAACGGCAAAAATTTGAATAAGGACTTCCCCCTTTGGAAATACTTCTGCCAAAGGGGGATTTTTATTATGCAGATTTCGGAACAGCAATATAAAAAGATGTATGAGAAAGCTTCACCAAACAGCAACATTTTTGTGGACTGCCTGTGGGCTTTCTGTGTGGGCGGCGCTATCTGCGCACTTGGACAGGCACTCGGCAATCTTTACATGACCATGGTGCAGGATATTCAGGTGGCACGCACATGGGTTTCCATCACGCTGGTTGGTCTGGCGGCTCTTTTAACCGCGCTTGGCATTTATGACAATTTGGCAAAGCACGCCGGCGCCGGCACGATTGTCCCCATCACCGGATTTGCAAACAGTATTGTTTCCCCCGCTATGGAATTTAAAAGTGAAGGTCTGGTCCTTGGCGTTGGTGCAAAGATGTTCACTGTGGCAGGGCCGGTGCTGGTTTACGGCACCACCGCCAGCATTATTTACGGACTGATACTCTATATTTTCCATCTTTATTAAAGGAGGAAATACACAATGGAGCGACTGGGAAACTATACATTGAAGCTGAATCCGCCCGCTTATGTGCGCGGAAGCGGTTCCTTTGCCGGGAAAAAAGAGGGGGAAGGCCCTCTCGCAGATTACTTTGACGCCACCCATGATGATACCACTCTGGGTGAAGAGAGCTGGGAAAAAGCAGAAGCCAAATTACAGACAGAGGCTGTTAAAACGGCTATTCAAAAGGCGCATCTAAAAAACACAGATATCCAATATATTTTCGCTGGAGACCTGCTAAATCAATGTATCTCCTCCACCTATGGACTGCGGGATTTGGGCATCCCATTTCTGGGACAGTATGGTGCCTGCTCAACCATGGCGCAGGGAATGGGCATGGCCTCTGTTTTTGTCAGTGGCGGTGCGGCAGAAAATACGGTTGCCGTCACCAGCAGCCACTTCTGTTCTGCAGAGCGCCAGTTCCGCTTTCCGCTGGAATACGGTGGCCAGCGCACCCCAACAGCGCAATGGACAGCAACTGCCGCCGGTGCTGTGGTGATGAGCAGCCGTCCCTCCCCCATCTCCATTCAAGAGGTGACTTTCGGCAGGATGACAGACCTCGGCGTTTCAGATGCCAACAATATGGGAGCCGCTATGGCACCCGCCGCTGTGCGCACACTGACTGATTACTTTACAGATACCGGTCATATGCCGCAGGACTTTGACCTGATCTTAACCGGTGACCTTGGTTATGTGGGCAGCACTCTGCTGCGGAAGATTATGAAGGAAGCCGGCTGGGACCTTGACAACAATTATAATGACTGTGGCATGATGATTTATGACCGCAAAAAGCAGGATGTTCATGCCGGCGGTTCCGGATGCGGCTGCAGTGGTTCCGTCGTCTGCGGCTATATCATGAAACAGATGCTGAAAGGCGCCCTGCATGACGTTCTCTTTGCTGCAACTGGTGCGCTGATGTCCCCAACCGCTTTGCAACAGGGTGAAAGCATTGTCGGCATTTCTCATCTGGTGCATCTGCATTCTGACGCGCCGAACGAATTGGCATAAAAATGCCGCAGAGTTCTTGCAAAAGAAAACTCTGCGGTAATTTTATTTTCGTGAAAAGACTTCAGTCATTGGAAATGAACGTTTCCAACGGAGAGGTATCCAGATTTTCCCGCATACGCAGATTGACATATAACTGACCGGCAATCAGATGTGTGCCTCCCGCCATATTGCTTTCAATATTCAGCGGCATAATTGGGTCATGCACACTCAGGCGGAGCAGCGCCCAACCGTCACCTGCCTGCGTATCAAAAGAAATGCGAACACCCTCACAGCCCTCTGCGCCCACTGTCCAGTGCGGCTGATGTCCGGCACAAGTGCGCAGACCCTGCAGAATTGCCTCCCCTTCTGCGCGGAAGTCCTCTGCTAGTATCGGCATCCGAACTTCCACGGCCTCCACCGGTTCCGGCAATTCTTTGAGCAAATCCTCCAGCCCTTTCCCCTTCCGACGCAGAACAGCGGCCTTAATAATAATTTTAGTCACAAGATAGGCTCCGTCGTCGAGAAAATAGTTTTCCCGCATAGCCGCATGACCACTGGTTTCAATGGCAAGCGGGCAGTTGACACCGGCTTTGTTCAGGCGCAGTGCCTCATCAATCACATTTTTGTAGCCGCGCTTGTACCGCCGCTGCCGGCCGCCCAGCACTTGCTCGATATAAATTTTCAGGCCGTCGCTGGTCACGGAGTCCGTCACCACCGTGCCGCCCTGTGCATCCTCCAATGCAATCGCGCTTGCCAATGCCACCAACCGGTTGCGGTTGATTTCTTCCCCGTGACTGTCCACAGCACCGCCGCGGTCAACGTCCGTATCAAAAATCACACCAAGGTCTGCATGATGCTGCACCACCGCGCTGCAGACAGACTTCATGGCTTCTTCGTTTTCCGGATTCGGAATATGGTTTGGAAACGTGCCGTCCGGCTCAAGGAACTGACTGCCAGAGGTGTCGGCGCCAAGCGGTTCCAGCACATCTTTGGCATAAAAACCTCCCGCGCCATTGCCGGCATCCACCACAATGTGGAAATTACTAAGCGGATGCGCATAATCCTGTGCCTGCACGCCGTCCTGAATCATTTTGCGCAGACGGGCGCTGTACTGCGTCATATAATTCACGTCCTCCACTGCGCCGGACTTTTGAGGGAGGATATCGCCATTCTGTGCGTGCAAAAGAATTTCTTCAATGTCACTGCCCTCCAGACCGCCGTCACGGGTAAAAAATTTCAGACCGTTACGGAAAAATGGGTGGTGGCTTGCCGTAATCTGCACCGCGCCCGTGCAGGCAAGGTCTACCGTTGTCATAAACATACTGGGGGTGGAAGCAAGCCCGCAGCGCAGAACATGGCAACCGGCCCCCTGCAAGACTTTCACCACATCGTCCTGAATGCGCTGTGCGGAAATGCGTGAATCATGCCCAACGGAAATTGTCATTTTTTCCGGTTGTACACGAGTATCATCGTACAGCCACAGCAGAAAACCTGCCGTCATTTTTTTAATATTTTCATCGGTAAGATCAATTTCCTGCCCATCCGGGGCACCATCACTGGCCACGCCGCGGATGTCAGTTCCACTTTTAAAGTGCTTCCAGTATTTATCAAGCATGAAAATTCCTCCTGTGTATCCGCAGCGTGGCATATGCTGTCGGTTTTTTATTATTATATCGCACTGCCATTTGTTTGTAAAATAGAAATCCGTAGGTATTGCGAATTGTGCATAATAATATAAAAGTTCTTGTCCATTTTTTATAAGTTTATTTGCTTTTGCTCGCTTTTTCGGCCCAATTTCATTGACAAACCAAGGACGCCTGGCTATAATGAAAATGGTTTAATTTTCCCACTATCGTTTGAAATAAATTCGATTTTCGTTAAGTTTAAGGGGGATACAGATATGGCAAATTCTTTATTGGAACTTCATGACATCAACGTCCCAAAATTTTTGGAGCTGCTTGACCAATGCAAAGGAAATGTTTACCTTGTTTCCGATGAGGGAGATAAGTTGAACCTAAAAAGCAAGCTCTGCCAGCTGGTTGGTCTGACCAAACTGATTGAGGGTGGAAAGATTGCCTCCTGCTATATTTCCTGTGACAATCCGGATGATGAATCCATGCTTTTCCGTTTTAATCTATATGGCACCACTGGCGAACAGCAGGATAAATAAGTTTAAAAATCAGCCGCCCCGCGTGGGCGGTTTTTTTATGTAAGGAGATACCTATGAAAAAATTTCTGAAACTTCTGGCCGGAATCCTGGCGTCTACGCTTCTGCTGGGCGGATGCCAGTCGGCTCCTGCTGACAACCTCTCAGTATCCGGCACCGCTTCCCTACCCTCTGCCGCCTCGGTTTCCTCTGCCACAGCAACTGCCGGCAAACAAAGTGCTTCCGTCTGGTACTTTGATGTGGGACAGGGAGACAGTGAATTGGTACGACTGTCAAACGGCAAAAACCTTCTGATTGACGCTGGCACTACCGAAAGCGGCCCACATCTGGTGAAGCTAATAAAAGATATGGGCATTACAAAGCTGGATATGGTCATCGCCACCCACCCACACGCAGACCATATTGGCGGCATGCTCAAAATCGTTGAAAACTTTGAGATAGGCACCTTTTATATGCCACGTATTGCGGATAAAGATGTGCCCACCACCAAAACCTATACTGACCTGCTAAAAGGCATCCAGCGAAAAAGGATTCCCACAGTGGCAGCAAAGGCAGGCATCTCCCTGCTGCAGGAGAAAAGTTGTTCCGTCCGTCTGCTGGCGCCAAAGCTCGCACAGTATAAAGAAATGAATAACTATTCCGCAGTCGCTATGGTCACGATTGGGGAAAAAAAGTTTCTGTTCACCGGCGATGCACAGAAAGAAAGCGAAACCGAAATGCTGAAAAGTGGTGCTGCTCTGCACGCGGATGTGCTAAAATGCGGGCATCACGGCAGCAAAACCAGTACCACCGTTTCTTTTCTCAAGGCAGTTTCCCCTTCCGCAGCAGTCATTTCCTGTGGCCGCGGCAATGACTACGGCTTTCCAACACAACAAACACTTACCCGTTTGAAATCCGGCGGCATTCGGATTTACCGCACCGACGAGCAAAAAACCATCTGCGCACACACGGATGGAAAAACGATTCAATTTGAGACCGGACTTCCCTCCGCTACCACAACCTGAATAGGCAAAACAGAAAAAACACAGTGCAAACTTTTTCAAGTAAGCACTGTGCTTTTTATTTTGTCAAATCAATTATGCCGGTTTTCATCGAAGAATTTGTCCCAATTAAAATCATCACCGCTATGATGATTTTGTGTTTTCTTTGGTGCCGGGCGGACTGCCGCCGAAGCCTGATGGGGAACAGAGACAGCAGGCTGTGATACTGTCGAAGGCTTTGGACGTGCCGATACGGAGGGACGTGCTTTCTGAACCGGCCGCGGTGCAGAAGGCTGAACAACTGGTGCGGCTGATACAGGCGGTGCAGAAACTGTCTGAACCGCTGCCGGGCGGCCTCTGAGATTGCGCGGCACTGCATTTGAGGTAAGCGGCGGATGATGTTTGCGTGTCTGCATCTGATGCGCGCGCCGTGCAGCTTCCTCTGTCGGTATCTGCGGCAGGACTAGTGTTTCTTCATCTGCTTTCGGTGGAGTAAAGATCGGCGGTGCTGTGCGGGAAGCAGGTTTCGACATGATTGGCGGTTTTGTCCGCTCCACAAATTCCTCATATTCTTCACGGTGCTGAATCCCGTCGCTGCTGGAATTGATGTCCGTAAAATTATCGATGGTATCGTCTCTGTGGGGCACGGCGGCCGGATGGGCAGCATGAACAACTTCCGCTTCTGCCGGCGCTGTGGCATTGCTACGCACAGGGGTTCTGTAATCATTCCGTCCGACGTCCATATGCTCCAGCTCAGCTGTATCATATGTAAAGCCGTCGGCGTCATTTTCATAGTCATCATCACTGCGGTAGTCTTTCGGGCCGCCGTGATTCTTGCGGGAGAAAAATTGCAGATAAATGAATGCACCGATGCCGCATGCCGCCGCAACAATCAGACCAACTCCAAGCAGGAACAGCGAAGACAACCCTCCATTTTTGCCGGAAGTAACTGCAGTGGCACCACCCGCCGCCATGCTGACTGTGACGGAAGACACCCCGGAAGATGCCGCAGAACTGGGCATCAGGTTGCTCCAATCCTCAGACTGAGCATTCGGTGTGGCGCTCACCAGTGCAGAGGCATTTTGGTTGATATGGTTCTCATGGGTATTGGGGTTCTGCTCAACAGAAGCATTGCCCTTTTCACTGATAATCGCATCCGGATCCACATAATTGGAACCGCGGTTAGCTGACTGCGTTTTGGAGGAAGTTTCTGTGCCGCCTCCTGTGCTTCCGCCGCCGTTGTTATTATTTTGATCGGAATTAACTTCTGTTCCGCCGCCGGGATTTTTGCTCACCGAAGGTTCCGACTTTTGAGAAGTTTCCTCCTTGGAAGAGGTTGCCGGTCCTTCTTTGGAAGAGACCGGCGGCTGCTCGGATGAAGTTACGACCTCCGGTGTACTGGTTTTCCCGGTACCCTCACTAGTGGAAGGCACGGCGGTGATGTTTCCGCCGCCGCTTTCCGCCCATGCTGTCGTGCCAAAAGATGACACCGCAAATATCATTGTAAACAGCAGGAGAAGCGTCCGCGCTGACTTTTTTTTCACTGTTGCTTTACCTCCAGTACCGGACAAACCATACAGAGCCTGTCCGGACATCATTTCATATCCAATTCCTTAGGAATGGAAGATTTATCAATTCATCAATGCCTACTATTTTAGCACAAACACAATAGAGAATACAAGAGAAATCGTGCGACTCAAATTGCGAAAAAAGCGCGGTTTTTGGCCGAGCTTAGCCTTTATTGTCGGCAAGGACATCCCGTGCCAGCATTTCCAAGTCATGAAACGTTTCTAGTTCTCCGGAGCGCCGGCGAAAGTCAGCCGCGCCGCGCAGACCGTGCAGATACCATGCAACGTGTTTGCGGGCCTCATGCATGCCACGATGCTCCCCTTTATACTCTACCATTTTGGCAATATGCTGCAGCATAACCTCCAGCCGCTGATAAATGCCAGGAGCCGGAATTATCTCCACCTGTTCACGCAATGCCGCATTGATCTGCTGAAAAATCCACGGATTGCCCATGGCACTGCGCCCAATCATTACGGCGTCACAGCTGGTCTGTTCCAGCATATGCGCCGCCGCCACCGGGCCGGTCACATCACCATTGCCAATCACTGGCACATCCACGGCTTCCTTCACCGCACGAATCACGTGCCAGTCCACCCCTGGCTTATACATTTGTGTCTTTGTCCGCGCGTGCACAACAATGGCATCCGCACCGGCCTGCGCACAAATCTTAGCAACCTGCGGAGCATTGATGCTGCCGCTATCCCATCCCGTGCGGATTTTCACCGTGACCGGCACCGGAACTGCGTCCTTGACTGCCGCCACAATTTCCCCGCAGAGTTCCGGTGTCTTCATCAGTGCCGCGCCACTGCCGGAGGAATTGATTTTCGGCACCGGGCAGCCCATATTGATATCAATGATGTCCGGCCCGAAAGCAAGTGCATATTTTGCCGCTAACGCCATGGTATCCGGCTCACTTCCGAAAATCTGGATACCACATGGGTGTTCATCCGGCCCAATATCCATCAAAGAATCGGTTTTCCGGTCATGGTGTTCCAATGCCTTGGCACTGACCATCTCTGTCACACAGTAGCCCGCACCAAAGCGGACGCAAAGTTCCCGGAATGCCCGGTCTGTCACCCCGGCCATCGGTGCCAACAGTGCCTGTCCGGTCAGTTCCACATTTCCGATTTTCAGCATAATTTCCTCCGCCTGTCCTTTATCTTTCCCTATTATACACCCTTTGTCTGCAAACAAAAGTTTTTCCGCAGTCAATTCCTTTTCCGTACCGCCGAATCGTGGTATAATAAAAAGCAGAAACGTCAGAGAGGAGCCTGCAGATGACCAATACACAGCCAAATAATGATTTTATGACATTCCTTCAGCCATATCTTCAGGAGGAAACACCTCTCATCGGTGAAAACTTTGAGGCAATCTCTCTTGACCACGCCGAACTTGACCGGCTGGATGCTCGTCAGTGTACTTTTTCCGGCTGTGCTTTCGCCGCCTGTTCCCTTGAAGGTGTCTCTTTCACAGATGTGACATTTTCCCACTGCGATTTTTCCAACAGCATCTGCATCGACAGCTATTTTGAGCGCTGCTGTTTTCAGAACTGCCGGTGCATCGGCACAAACTTTGGCGGCAGTATCTGGAAACACACAAAGGCTGCGGACAGCACCTTTCAGTATGCTATCTTTGACCGTGGGCGCATGACTGAACCGGATTTTTCCGGATGTGACTTTGAAGAAGCTTCTTTGGCGGAATGCAGGCTGAAACATTTCACTGCAAAGGACTGCCGGTTTGTGCGCAGCAGTTTCTTTAAAACGCCGCTTGCGGGCATTGATTTTTCCAGCGGTGAATTTTTGTCGCCGGTCGTTTCCGCGCCGCCTGCCGAATTGAAGGACATCACCGTCAATTTGACGCAGGCAGCAGGTCTGGCCGGCCTGCTGGGTATCCATGTAAAATTCTGACAGGCATCGAAATCTGACAGGCTATCTGCAATCCACCAATCATCTCCGGAGGTACCCATGAAATTACTTGTTCTGGACGGCAACAGCATTCTTAACCGCGCTTTTTACGGTATCAAGCTTCTCTCAACAAAAGATGGACTTTACACAAACGGTATTTATGGTTTTCTTACCATGCTGCAAAAGCTGGAAAGCGAAGTTCGGCCGGATGCCACTGCCATTGCCTTTGACCTGAAGGCGCCGACTTTCCGCCACAAACGCTATGCCGGTTACAAGGCGAACCGCCACGGAATGCCGCCGGAATTGGCGCAGCAGCTTCCAAATCTGAAAGAGTTGCTCACGCTGCTCGGCTACAAGTTGGTCACCTGTGAAGGGTTTGAAGCCGATGATATTTTGGGAACGCTGGGCGCTTCCTGCACAGAGCGGAAGGACACCTGCGTGATTGCCACCGGAGACCGTGACAGCCTGCAGCTCGTCGGGTCTTATGTTTCCGTTCGTCTTGCCAGCACCAAATACGGCCAGCCGCAGGTGACCTTATTTGATGAACAGCGTGTGATGGAGGATTACGGTGTCACACCGCCGGAAATGATTGAAATCAAGGCACTGCAGGGAGATACTTCCGACTGCATTCCCGGTGTGAAGGGCATCGGCCCGAAAGGCGCAGGCGACCTCATTCAAAAGTATCATTCCATTGATTACATCTATGAACACTTAGACGAGCTGGAAATACGTGATAATCTGCGTCAGAAGCTGCAGAACGGCAAGGAAAGCGCTTATCTTTCACGGGAACTCGGTACCATACGCAAAGATGCACCGATTGACAGCAATCCGGAATCCTATGTGAAGGCTCCTGCCGACCGGGAAAAAGCCTCCGCCCTGATGCGCCGTCTGGAATTCTTTAAACTGCTCGATAAAATGGACTGGGGGGCGGCCACCTCTGCACCAGAAGAAGCTAAGGTTGCCGCTTCCGATACGGCAGTACTGGTATTGCATCCGGACATGGACAGTTTGTGTGCTTCCCTGCAGAAAAGCGGAAAAGTTTTTCTGCTCGGCAATTTTGAAAACCGGGAACTGCAGCGACTCTCGATTGCGCAGGACGGCAAAGTTTATCTGCTGGAAGATCCAGAAGAGTGGAAGCAGATTTTTGCCCTCGGCCTGCCCTGCTGCACCTATGACAGCAAGCCGCTGTTCTCTGCCGCTGAAGCTGCCAGACATTCGCTTGTTCTTTCCATGGATGCGCTTTTGGCGGCTTATCTGCTGAACGCAACGGCCAGCGGATACGATTATGACCGGCTATGTCAGGAATACGGCGCGCCTCTGCCCGGTGAGGATGTCACACTGGAAAATATGCAACCGCAGGATTTGCTGCGCGCAGATATGCTGAATTCCTGTGCGCGTGTCTGTGCCCTGCCAAAGCTCTGCTCCGCACTGGAATCCAAAATTGCCGAATCCGATGAAACCGCCCTGCTGCAGGAAATCGAACAGCCGCTTGCCCGTGTGCTGGCGCATATGGAACAAACCGGATTTGCCGTTGCACGCACCGGAATTGCAGATTATGGCAAGGCTCTGGATGAAAAAGTACTGGCCTATCAAAAAGAAATTTGGGAACAGGTGGGCTATGAATTTAATCTAAACAGCCCCAAGCAATTGGGAGAAGCACTGTTTGACAAACTTTCCCTGCCGCACGGGAAAAAGACAAAAAGCGGATGGTCAACCAGTGCCGCTGTGCTTGAAAATCTGCGCTATGACCATCCGGTGGTGGAGCTGATTCTGCAGTACCGCACCGTCAATAAATTAAAGTCGACTTACTGCGACGGTCTGCTGAAAGTCATCGCGCCGGACGGACGCATCCATTCCAGCTTTAATCAGACGGAAACCCGTACCGGCCGCATCAGTTCCACCGAACCGAATCTGCAGAATATTCCGGTGCGCACAGACCTTGGGCGAGAATTGCGGCGGTTCTTTATCGCCCGCCCCGGCTGTGTGCTGATTGACGCGGACTATTCCCAGATTGAGCTGCGGGTGCTTGCCCATGCCGCCAATGATGAAAACATGATTGCAGCGTTTAAAAGCGGAACGGATATTCATCGCGCCACTGCCGCACAGGTATTCCATATGCCGGAGGAAATGGTCACCCCTCTGATGCGCAGCCGCGCCAAGGCGGTTAATTTCGGCATTGTATATGGCATCGGTGCTTTTTCCCTCGCAAAGCAGCTTCATATTACCCGCAGTGAAGCTGACACCTATATCAAGGAATATCTGCATCATTATAGTGGCATTAAGGACTATATGGAACGCACCGTGCAGGAAGCTAAGGACAAAGGCTATGCGGAAACCATGTTCGGCCGGCGGCGGTATCTGCCGGAACTTTCCAGCAGCAACTTTAATCTGCGTTCTTTCGGAGAACGTGTGGCACGCAATATGCCGATTCAGGGTGCCGCAGCGGATATTATTAAGATTGCAATGATTCATGTGGAAAACCGTCTGCAGAAAGAAAAACTCCATGCGAAACTGATTTTGCAGGTACACGATGAACTGATTGTGGAAGCACCGGAAGAAGAAGCGGAAACGGTCAAAAAGCTGCTGCAGGAAGAAATGGAAAACGCCGTACAGCTTGCCGTGCCGCTGACGGCTGATGCAAAGGCCGGAAAGACATGGTATGAAGCGAAAGCCTGAGAAAATTTCAGACAGCCCTGCAAATTAATTTGGCAGATGGATTTTCTGCCGGAGGTATAGATGTACTTTTCTTGTCCAATCTGTAATAAACAATTATATTATACAAATTGTAATCATTCGGTTGCGTGTGAAAACGGGCATAGCTTTGACTTTGCAAAAGAGGGCTATCTTTACTTGCTGCCACCCAATAAAAAGCACAGCCATGCCCCTGGCGATGACCGGGAAATGGTCACGGCACGGCGAAGATTTCTGTCTGCCGGGTATTATCAGCTTTTCAGCGACGCACTGAATGCCGCTTCCTGCCGTTTGCTGACCAATCCAGTACCGGTCGTGCTGGATGCTGGATGCGGAGAAGGCTATTACACCGAGCGGCTGTGTGCAACCCTGCAGCAAAGCGGCAGGCAACCGGAAATTTTTGGGTGTGATATTTCCAAAGAAGCCATTCGCCGTGCTGCAAAAGCTGCGCCGAACATTTCTTTTGCCGTTGCCAGCAGTTTTTCCCTGCCGGTTCCAACCGCTTCCACTGACCTGCTGACAGATGTGTTTGCACCGGTCGTGCCGGAAGAATTTGCGCGGGTGACAAAACCGGGCGGATATTTCCTTTTGGCAGTGCCCAGTGCCCGTCACCTTTTCGGTCTAAAAGAAATTCTGTATGAAAAGCCTTATGAAAATGAGGAAAAAGACACAGAGTACACCGGATTTCAGTTTCTGGAACGGATTCCGGTGCGCGGAAAGCTTTCCCTGACCGGTCAAGCTGTGCAGGATTTGTTTGCCATGACACCGTATTTCTGGAAGACGCCGAAGGAAGGCTCCGAAAAGCTGAAAGCTGTTTCCAACCTGCAGACGGAGATCGGGTTTGACTTTCTGGTATATAAAAGGCAAAGCACATGACACATCTGGAAGTTCTTCCTATGGCAGAGGAACACATTGCGGCTGTCGCGCACATGGAGCAGGTCTGTTTCTCCACCCCATGGACGGAAAGCGGTCTGCGGGCAGAATTAACCAGTGGCACCGCTGTCTTTCGTGTGGTGCTGGCAGACGGGGTGCCGGCCGGATACGGCGGAATGCACTTTGTCTGCACAGAGGGGTATATCGACAACATTGCGGTATTGCCGGAATTCCGCAGACATGGCATTGGTCAGACCGCTGTGCAGGCGTTGCTCAGTTATGCACAGAATCACGGCGGCACCTTTGTATCGCTTGAAGTTCGGGAAAGCAATCTGCCCGCACTTGCCCTGTATCAAAAACTTGGTTTTCAGCAGGAGGGCAGGCGGCGCAGTTTTTACACCAAACCATCGGAAGATGCGCTGATTCTCACCCGCCGCTTTGCTTAGAAACCAATAGTTGCGGCACTGAAAAGCAGAAGCGGTGGTGCGCAACCGGCCTTTTTGCTATGATTTTCCCGAGATTGACCAGATAAAGGAGAATTATTATGAATATTGAAATTGCCAATCGGCTTGTCCTGCTCCGCAAAAAGAACAACTTGTCCCAAGAAGATTTGGCCGCTAAACTCGGCATCAGCCGTCAGGCGGTTTCCAAGTGGGAACGTGCCGAGTCCTCACCGGATACAGATAACCTGATCATGCTGGCACGTCTGTATCATGTTTCACTGGACGACCTGCTAAAAACAGACGGCCCGGTCGGTTCCAATACAGCCGATGCAGAAAATACAAACCCGTATTCCGCAAACAACGCCGCCGACAGCCAGAACTTCGCCGGCAGCGCAAACCCATACTCCGCAAACAACGCCGCCGACAGTCAGAACTTTTCCGGCAGTGCAAACCCATATTCCACAAACAGCACCGCTGACAGTCAGAACTTCGCCGGCAATGCAAACCCATATTCCACAAACAGCGCCACCGACAGCCAGAACTTCTCCGGCAGCGCAAACCCGTATTCCGCAAACAGCACCGCCGACAGCCAGAACTTCTCCGGCAGCGCAAACCCGTATTCCGCAAACAACGCCACCGACAGCCAGAACTTTTCCGGCAGTGCAAACCCATATTCCACAAACAGCACCGCTGACAGTCAGAACTTCGCCGGCAATGCAAACCCATATTCCACAAACAGCACTGCCGACAGCCAGAACTTTTCCGGCAATGCGGATTCCCGGCAGAATCAGCCACCTGTGTGGGGAGCACCACCGTATACAAATGCAGCGCCGCATTCCTACTATCAAAATCCTGCTGTATATAAAAAGCACTATACAACTATGGAAGCTGTCATGATGGTTGCACCGGTGCTCAGCGTACTGTTTCTGCAGCTTCTCTTAACTATTATTTCTCCGCTGCATTCCCTGGTAAGTCCCGTATTTGCGCCGCTAACTTCCATGCTGTATCTGGTACTTGGTTTTCTTTTTAAACAGTGGCACCCCGGTTGGCTTATCTTTCTAATGATACCGGTTTTTTACGGAGGAATCCTCGGCTGCTACCCCGTTGTGGTCACAATTCTGTTCCTGCTGGCAGGTTTCCTCTTTGACAAATGGCACCCCGCATGGATGCTTTACCTTACCATCCCGTTCTTTTATATTTTTAGCAGCCATCTGCACTGAATTTTTCAGGTGCACCACTGCTGTGATTGAGAATTTACTTAGGAGTCAGCATATGAAAATACTTGCATTGGAAAGTTCCTGTGATGAAACAGCCGCGGCAATCGTGGAGGACGGACGCAAAGTTCTCTCCAGCGTGGTTGCTTCTCAGGTGGAAGAACACAAACTCTATGGAGGAGTCGTGCCGGAAATCGCCAGCCGCCGCCACTGTGAAGCCGTGGTGCCTGTCACCAAAAAAGCATTGGAGGATGCCGGGCTGCAGCTTTCTGATGTGGACGCTGTTGCCGTCACTTACGCGCCGGGACTCATCGGTGCACTTCTGGTGGGTGTCAACTTTGCGAAAGGACTCGCCATGGCATCCCACAAGCCGCTTGTACCGGTGCATCATCTGCGCAGTCACGTTGCTGCAAACTACATTACCAGCCCGGAACTGAAGCCGCCGTTTCTCGGCCTTGTCGTTTCCGGCGGACATACGCACATTGTCCAAGTAAAAGATTACACCGACATCACTGTACTGGGACAAACGCGTGACGATGCCGCCGGAGAGGCCTTTGACAAAGCCGCCCGCGCAATGGGAATGCCCTATCCGGGTGGAATTGAACTGGACAAAACAGCGGAGGGCGGAAACGAAAATGCCTATTCCCTACCGCATCCCCATGTGGACGGTTCCCCTTATGATTTCAGTTTTTCCGGTTTAAAAACCGCTGTTATCAATGTGATTCACAATGCGGAGCAGCGCGGCGAAACACTGCCGGTAAAGGATTTGGCTGCCTCTTACCGAAAAGCCGTGGTGGACTGTCTGGAGCGCAACTTTGTCAAAGCCGCCAGTGACACCGACTCCACAAAATTGGTAATTGCGGGCGGAGTCAGCGCCAACCGGCTGCTGCGCCGTCGGATGGAAAGCATCTGTCAGGAACATGGCTGGCAGTTTTACCGGCCGGAACTTTCCCTGTGCGGTGACAATGCCGCTATGGTCGGCTCGCAGGCATATTATGAATTTCTCGCCGGCCACATCGCCGGTCCTGACCTGAATGCCCGCCCAGAAATGCCTATGCAAGAAAACAGTATCAGTTGATTATTTCCGTATGGAAAATTTTATCGGCATTTTTTTACAAATGTTAAGGATTGCTTCCTTGATTCTTGCATAATTCCGTACTATAATATTCATTGTTGGATAAACTATCAACACTGTGATGGCCATTGGGCCGGAAGGAGAGTGCCATATGACTGCCAAGACTTCAAATAAGTCTGTCCTAAGTTGGATTGAGGAAATGAAGAATCTGGTGAAACCTGACAAAGTCGTCTGGATTGACGGCTCTGAGGAACAGCTGGAGAGCATTCGCAAAGAAGCGGTGGAAACCGGCGAAATGATTAAGCTGAATGAGAAAAAGCTGCCGGGCTGCTTTCTGCACCGCACGGCTGAAAATGATGTGGCCCGTGTGGAGGGCCGCACCTTCATCTGCTCCAGAAAAGAAGAAGATGCCGGCCCGACTAACCACTGGATGGACCCGCAGAAATGCTATAAGATGTTGTATGATATTGCACGCGGCAGCTATCAGGGCCGCAAGATGTATGTCATCCCGTATTCCATGGCCCCTATCGGCTCTCCTTTCGCAAAGATTGGTGTGGAACTGACGGATTCCATTTATGTTGTGCTAAATATGTCTATCATGGCCCGTGTCGGAGACAAAGTGTGGGATGTGCTTGGCGACAGCGATGACTGGGTTCGCGGTCTGCACGCAAAGTGCGACGTCGATCCGGAGAAACGCTACATCTGCCAGTTCCCGGAGGACAACACTATTATCTCTGTCAACTCCGCTTACGGTGGAAATGTGCTGCTTGGCAAAAAATGCTTCGCACTGCGCATTGCTTCCTATCAGGGCAAAAATGAAGGCTGGATGGCAGAGCATATGCTGATTCTCGGCATCCAGAATCCAAAGGGTGAAATCAAATATGTCACCGCTGCGTTCCCGTCTGCGTGCGGCAAAACCAACCTTGCCATGCTCATCCCGCCGGAGGGTTACCGCAGAAAAGGCTATAAAATCTTTACAGTCGGCGACGATATCGCATGGATGCGCCTTGGCCCGGACGGCCGTCTGTGGGCTGTCAACCCAGAGAATGGCTTCTTTGGCGTTGCTCCCGGCACAAATGAAAAATCCAACCCGAATGCACTGGCCTGCACCCGTCAGGGCACCATCTTTACCAATGTCGCACTGAACAAAGACGACATGACCGTGTGGTGGGAAGGTTTGGACAAGAATCCACCGACCAATGGTGTTGACTGGAAGGGCAATCCGTGGAATGGCAAGACAAGCACGGAAAAGGGCGCTCATCCGAACAGCCGCTTCACCGCACCGGCAAAGAATTGCCCGTGTGTCAGTCCGGAATTCAACAAGGGCACCGGCGTGCCGATTTCCGCGATTATCTTCGGCGGCCGCCGTGCACAGACCACACCGCTGGTCTATCAGTCCCGCAGCTGGAACAACGGCGTGTTTGTCGGTTCCATCATGGCCTCTGAAACTACCGCTGCCGCCAGTGGTGCTGTGGGTGTTGTTCGCCGCGACCCGATGGCAATGCTGCCGTTCTGCGGCTACAACATGGGCGATTATTTCGCGCACTGGATTGAAATGGGCCAAAAGCTGGGCGACAAAGCTCCTAAGATTTTCAATGTCAACTGGTTCCGTCTGGACAAAGACGGCAACTTCCAGTGGCCGGGATTCGGCGACAACCTGCGTGTGCTTGACTGGATTCTCCAGCGCTGCGAAGGAACCGCCGATGCTGTGGAAACTCCGATTGGCTATGTGCCGAAGCCGGAGGACATCAACCTTGAGGGCATTGAGGATGAAGTCAGCAAGGACACACTGAAGGAAATCCTGACCATCGACAATGGCCAGTGGAAGAAAGAAACGGAAGGCATCGCCGAATTCTATAAGAAATTCGGTGACAAGCTGCCTAAGGAACTCGCAAAAGAACTCGACGGCTTGAAATCCCGCCTGAACTAACTGAATTTTAAAAGCCTCGGCTCTGTGCCGAGGCTTTTTTTGTTCCAAAAACGCTAGAAATCTGTGAACACTTTGTTAATTTTTTTCATCTTATCTGTAGACAAAAGATTGCAAATTTTTGACGAATAATCTATAATTAAATTATTCAGTATTCATCAATGGAGTTTACAGGAGGTTTTTTGGAACATGGAGGAACAGTCAATTCGCCCAATTCATCCCAAAGGTGATTTTTTTGACCTTAAAGGAAACCACACGACCGTCAGCACTGAGGCCATCGCCGGTGTTACCACGTTCTTCGCCATGGCATACATCATCATGGTGAATCCGTCCGTGCTTTCCCAGACAGGTATGCCCTGGGGTGCTGTGTTTCTGGCAACGATTGCGGCATCTGTTGTCGGTACACTCATCATGGGCCTGTTTGCAAATGTACCTTACGCACAGGCCCCGGGCATGGGTCTCAATGCATTTTTTACTTACACTGTCTGTTTTGCCCTTCACTTCACTTGGCAGGAAGCTTTGGCCATGGTCTTTATCTGCGGCCTTGTCAACATCGTGGTCACTGTAACAAAGCTTCGCCGGCTCATCATCACTTCCATCCCGCAAAATCTGCGGTTTGCCATTGGCGGCGGCATCGGCATCTTCATTGCCTATATCGGCATTAAAAACGCCGGCCTGCTGCAGTTTGCGGTTGACGGCGGCAAGTATGTCAGCGCTGATGGAAAAAACGCGATTGCTGACATCACAAAAACTGCAATCACTGCAAATGCCGGCGCTGTTCCGGAGCTGGTCAAATTCAGCACGCCGGCAGTTCTGCTGGCGCTGGCTGGCATTGCGCTCACCTTTATCCTGCTGGTGCGCAAGGTGCCGGGTGCAATCCTCATCAGCATTGCTGCCATTACAGTGCTTGGCATTCCTTTCGGTGTCACACAAATTGGCGGCAGCAATTCCATCAGCTTTGGGGACGCTGTCAGTCAGCTTCCCCTCACCTTCTGTGCTGCTTTCGGTTCAAAAGGAATCCAGAGTCTGTTTGCGGATGTGTCACGCCTACCGGTTGTATTGATGACGATTTTTGCCTTTGGTATGACAGACATGTTCGACACCGTTGGCACGCTGATTGGCACCGGCTCCAAAAGCGGCATCTTTAACATTGCAGATGAAAACACCCTCTCCAAAGGCAAAGGTTTCACCACAAAGATGGACCGCGCTCTGTTTGCGGATGCTTTCGCAACCTCCGCAGGTGCCGTCATTGGCACTTCCAATGTGACAACCTTTGTGGAATCCAGCGCAGGCATTGGAGCAGGTGGCCGCACCGGTCTGACCAGTGTGTTCACCTCTCTGCTGTTTGTCCTCAGCGCATTTGCGGCTCCGGTCATCAGCGCCGTGCCAAGCTGTGCCACAGCTCCGGCATTGATTGCCGTCGGCATTATGATGCTCTCCTCCTTCAAGGAAATTGACTGGACTGACCTTACGGAAGCCATTCCTGCTTTCTTTGCCGGCATTTTCATGTCATTGTGCTACAGCATTTCCTATGGCATCGCAATGGGCTTCATCTCTTACTGCATTATCAAGGTCTGCAAAGGCAAAGCTAAGGAAGTCAGCCCGATGCTCTGGGTCGTCACCGGTCTTTTCATTCTGAACTTTGTGGTTCAGGCAGTTCTGTAAAATCTTTATTTTTCAGCAGTTTAAAGGAATTTATCTGATAACAATTCGGTAGCGGCATATCTGCACCAGCAAGTGTGGATATGCCGCTTTTTGCATCTTTTCCCGCTGCATGGTATACTACAGAGAAGAATACACATCGGCAGGAGGAGAAAACCATGCCCCGATTTTTTATTGATTTTGTTCCATCCGGTGACGCGGTTATCACCGGCGAGGACGGCCGCCATATCGCCAAAAGTCTGCGAATGCAGCCGGGAGAAGCCATCACCCTGTGTGACGGCCATGGGCAAGACTATCTGGGTGAAATAGTGGAAATCTCCGGTGAAAGCGTGCGGGTGCATATTCATGAGATACACAAAAGTGAAACGGAACCTTCCGTGCGGGTAACACTTTGTCAGGGAATTCCGAAAAGTGATAAGATGGACCTCATTGTCCAAAAAGCGGTGGAGCTTGGTGTTTCCCGCATTGTTCCAACCGTAACTGCCCGCTGCATTTCCCGCCCGGACGCAAAAGCGGCACAGAAAAAAGTGCAACGCTGGCAAAAAATCGCGCGGGAGGCAGCAAAGCAGAGCGGCCGTGGCGCCATTCCGCAAGTCACAGACTTTACGCCGCTGAAACGTGCGGCGGCAGATGCGGCGGGCAAGCGTATTCTCTTTTACGAGGGCGGCGGCGAACCTCTGCCGAAAATCGTTCAGGCGCAGGACACCGATTTAACGATTTACGTCGGTCCGGAAGGTGGCTTTTCCGAGGAGGAGGTCAGTCTGATTCAGCAGACAGGCGGATATGCGGGAACACTTGGCCCGCGGATTCTGCGGACAGAAACTGCACCGCTTGCCGCATTGACTGCCATTATGCTTCTGACCGGAAATCTTCAGTAAAAAAGGAAGGATTGCCATGCAGACCGCTCTTGTCACCGGTGGCAGCCGGGGAATCGGTGCCGCCGTGTCCCGCCGACTTGCCACTGACGGGTTCCATGTTTTTGTCAATTATCATACACACACACAGGACGCCGAAAGTCTTGCCAAGGAAATCGGCGGAGAAGCCATCTGCGCGGATGTTGCCAACCGTTCCGCGTGTGAGGCCATGTTTGCGGCCGCCGGAAATGTGGACGTGCTAGTGAATAACGCCGGCATCGCTCAGCAAAAACTTTTCACCGACATCACTGAGGAGGATTGGCGGCGAATGTTTGCTGTGGATGCTGACGGCACTTTCCGCTGCTGCCAACTTGCCCTGCCCTATATGATTCATGTCAAACATGGCAGCATCATCAATATTTCTTCCATGTGGGGACAAGTCGGTGGTTCCTGCGAAGTTCACTATTCCGCCGCCAAGGCCGCTGTCATCGGCCTGACAAAGGCACTGGCAAAGGAACTCGGCCCCAGTCATATTCGGGTAAACTGCATCGCGCCCGGCGTCATCGATACGGACATGAATGCCATGCATGGGCCGGAAGTGCTGCAGGAATTGGCACAGGAAGCGCCACTGGAACGGCTTGGCACACCGGAAGACGTTGCTGCTGCAGTGTCTTTCCTAGCCGGAGCGCAGGCTTCTTTCATAACTGGTCAGGTGCTGGGAGTAAACGGCGGTATCATCATCTGATGCACAGTTTTGTATCTGTTTTATAAATAAATGATAAATAAATTTCATAGGAGTAGTAACAGAATTGCAAAGGTTACTGTGGGGAATGATACAATTTTGAAAGAATCGTAAAAATTATGTAAACCTCATTGAAGCTGCCTGCAAAGAATGTTAGAATGGAAAGGAAATGAATGACTGCGGGAGGAACCTTTGTGAAGCGTGTACTGGCCTTGTTGTGCAGTGTGGTACTGCTGGCTGTATCCCTGTGTGGATGCGGCACACCGAAAAATGCGAATAAAACGATTAAAATCAAGTTGGCCTCAGAACCTGCCACGCTTGACCCGCAGGTTGCACAAGGCAGTGATTCTGTCACAGTCATTTCGGCGCTGTATGAGGGACTGTGTCGCTTGGATTCTTCCGGCAAAGCAGTTCCCGGCGCGGCTACCTCATGGCAGGCAAACAGTGACAGCACGGAATTCACCTTTAATATTCGCAGTAATGCTGTCTGGAACGGAAATGTGCAGACTCTTATCAGCAACAGCGACAATAACGGAAAGGTTTCTCCCACACCGCTGACTGCCAGTGATTTTGTCTTTGCGTGGCAGCGTGCGCTGGACACGAAAACGGCATCTCCCATCTGCTCGCCTATGATGTGCATTGAAAATTCCGTGCAGGTTCACTCCGGCGCCATGTCGGCCGACCGTCTGGGAGTAACTGCCAAAGACAGCCACACACTGGTTGTCCGTCTGCGCTACACTTGTCCGGAGTTTCCGAAACTGACTGCCCAGAGTGTTTTCATGCCCTGTAATCAGCAGTTCTTTAATTATGCTGCCGGACGCTACGGCATGGAGCGCGCAACGATTCTTGGCAACGGTCCCTTCAGCATCCCCAATTATGGTTGGGATCATGGCAAGTCCCTGACGGCAAACCGTGCCGAAACTTATAAAGGTACAACAGCACCGCTGCCTTCCGCGCTTTCTTTTACGATTGGCAGCGACAGTTCCGACAGTACTTCCTCACAAGCGGCTATGAATTCCGCTTCCGTCAGCGGCACCAGTTCCGACAGTACCGTATCGGCCGGAAGCATCCAGCAACTCATTGCCGGGAAGTTGGACGCTTCCGCACTGAATGCCTCTGAGGCATCCGCCGCACGTGCTGCCGGACTGACAGTTACATCCTTTCAGGACACGACCGTGGGACTGTGCTTCAATGCTTCCGGTATTTTTAAATCCGCTGACCTGCGCCGGGCTTTTGTGCAGGTGTTGCATCGGAACACATTGATGAATCTGCTGCCTGCAGGCACACAGCCAGCAGATGATATTCTGCCACCCGCTGTGACTTTCGGCGGACAGTCCTACCACAGTCAGGTCAGTAGCGGTCAATATCTAAAACAGTCCGCGTCGGCTGCATCAGAAGGCAGCAAATTGCTGCCAAAAGGCAAAAAAATCACGCTGCTCTGCACAGATGAAACCAAAGCACTGGCAAGTGAAATGCTGGCAAATTGGAATCAGGCTTTCCAGACCTACTTCAGCCTTACTTCCGTTGATGATGCCACACTGCTTGCAAATGTGAGCAGCGGCAGCTATGATGCAGTGATTTATCCCTATACACCTGTCAACGCAAATGCGTTCACAGCGCTGGTGTGTTTCCAAAGCGGACTGGGCGGAAACTTTACACAACTCAAAGACACCGCTTATGACCAGATTCTCAGCGGAAGTTCGGTCAACAGCTCTCAGTTGGCACAGGCTGAGAAATATCTGAATGACCATGCCGTGTTCTATCCGCTTTATTATGCCAGACACTTTTATGGTGTGCAGCCGTCCCTGACCGGTGTGCTGTATCATCCTTTCGGCGGTGGTCTTGATTTCCACAGCACCGGCAAAAACAGTTAACAAAGTGCAGGAAGCACCTACGGTGCACTCACCGCAGATGCTTCCTTTTTACGTTACGAACGCTTATTTCCTTCGCCTGTGCGGCTTTGGAATTTCCGTTACAGAAGCTGCCAGAGCCGCTATTTCCCTGCTGAACGGCGCGTCATCAATGTCCAGCAGAAAATGTTCCCGCGCACCCGGATAAGGCACACTCGTCGGCATTCCCTTCATGCGTTCACAAATGCACGGCAGCATTTTTACATACACGGAATTGTCACAGACCAGCAGCACCGGCCTGTCATTCACATAGACCATATAGTCCCCGAACATTTTCCGGTAACGCACCGCACCTGCCCCGGCAATCTGCTCGCACACATACTGCACAAATTCCACATCAGATGACATCCCGCACATACGTCCCTTCCATTTAACGATAATTTGTCATATAATTGCATAATAACATATTTTACGGCATTTTGCACGGAAGATGTGCCTGTGCCGCTGCATTTTTGCTTTTATGAAATACATGAGATGAAACTACACAAAAATCATTTTATTTTTCTTTCATCTCATGCTATAATAAAAAGCGCTTTCAGGTAAATATGTACATAGCAGAAAGGAACCTTATATGCAGATACTGGAAATCATAAAATCGATTATCCTTGGCATCATCGAAGGTGTCACTGAATGGCTGCCAGTGAGCAGCACCGGCCATATGATTCTCTTCAATTCCTTCTGGCCGATGGATTCCCGCCTCTATCGAGGTGGTATGGATTTCATTAACCTCTACCTTGCTGTTATCCAGCTTGGTGCCATCCTCGCGGTGATTATTCTTTATCGCCACCGGCTGAATCCTTTCAGCCGCAGCAAGACCACTCAGCAGCGCAAAGGCACATGGACTTTGTGGCTGAAAGTTGTCATTGCCAGCATTCCGGTCGGCATTATCGGCCTTTTATTTGAGAAAAAAATCAAGGCCTACACTTATAATCCCCCGGTCATTGCCGCCGCACTGATTATCTATGGCGTGCTGTTCATCATCATTGAAAACCACCATAAAAAGCCCCACATCAAGTCATCGGACAACATTGATCACACCACCGCATTTTTCATCGGTGCGTTTCAGGCTCTGTCTGTTATTCCGGGCACATCCCGCTCCGGCTCCACCATTCTCGGTGCTGTGCTGCTCGGCTGTTCCCGTCCGGCGGCCGCTGAGTTCTCTTTCTTCCTCGCCATTCCGGCCATGATTGGTGTCAGCCTGAAAGATATCTATGATTTTTGCAAAGTTTACGGCAGCTTCGGCAGCTTTGAGCTTGCCGTGCTGCTGATAGGCATGGCGGTCGCTTTCATTGTGTCCACCTTTATTGTGAAAGGATTA
>JAKVJJ010000016.1 GCA_022487055.1 Oscillospiraceae bacterium | reverse complement strand
TCAATAAATTTGCGGAACCATGCTTTAAGGTTCTGCAGAGAAGACAAATCTTGAATGGAATAACCAGTCAGATTTTCTAAACTGCTGGATACAAACAGAAGCTGACCGGTTTTACTGAAACCAGCTAGTCCGCCCGGAACAATGTCAAAAATGGAGTTGTTGACGGAGCAAGCTTCCAAATTTTGCATATAAGCGGAATAAGGATGATGGTCAATGTCAATGGGAAAGGTACCATGATTTTTTTCAAACATTCTGTCAAAGTCGCTGCAAGAGAGCGGCTTTGAGAAATAGTAACCCTGCACAATGCTGCAGCCCATACTGTCCAGATATTCGCACTGCTCGGCGGTTTCAGCACCCTCGCACAACACGGTGGTCTGCAGCTGATTGGCAATACGGATAAGATTTGGAATCAATGCATCATTGCGCACTTTTACTTTGGGATCATCCGACAAAAACTTTTTATCCAGTTTCAGCAAGTCAAAATTCAATTCTTGCCAAACATTGATGCCTGCGTAGCCGGAGCCGAAGTCGTCAATGGAAACTTTATACCCATAGTTTCGCAGAGCGTCAATCAAATGTTTCGCACCGTCAAATTCATCCAGAAGCAAAGTTTCTGTCAACTCAAATTCCAACAGATAAGGCGGAATGTGATAGCTGCTGACCATTTCGTGCAAAGCCTTTGCGGTATTACTCCGATGCACATGAAGACGGGAAAGATTCACAGAGATGGTGACAACCGGAAGCCCCTGTGCCAGCCGTGCTGCGAGGTACTCACAGACCTGTTGGCAGATGGAAAAATCCATTTCAATAATGGAACCGTTCTGCTCCAAGTAAGGGATAAAATGATCTGGCGGAATCAGTTGTCCAGAACGGGAAATCGCGCGTGCCAATGCTTCCGCGCCCACAATCTGACCAGTGTGCAGATTCACTTTCGGCTGCAGAAAGAAGCAGTAGCGTTGTTCCCGCAGAGCAGCCTGAGCAGCCTGCGCATCCTGCTCCTCCAGACGAATAATACTGCGCAGCCGTTCGTCAAACCAGAGCACAGCAGTGCTGCTGCGGGATTTGGAGCGCTTCCTGGCGGTATTAGCATTGTCCACAGCAGTGACCAGATTGGCAGCGTCGGTTCGGCACATTCCGCAGGCAATATGCAGTTTGCAGTTCGGATGGAACCGACGCTGTTTCTGCAAAAAGCAATTAAGGCTATCGCGAAAACGCTCTGCCTCTGAACGGCAGGAATCAGCTGAGCGGATGGAAAAGAGGCACAGGAAGTGATCAGAAAAGACGCGCCCGCACACATAAGCATTCACTGCGGTATTCAGAAAGTTTGCAAAGGCTGCCAGCATCCGGTCGCCTTCTGCAAAGCCATAAAATGTATTAACTGTTTGAAAATCCGTGATGTCTGTATAAAGCACGGCGAAGCGTTTGTTTGGGGGAGCGCTTTGCATGACGGCACGGCTTTTTTCTATAAATTCATCATAATAATTCAGATATAAGAGGGACTGCTCGGCACTGCTGCCAGAGGAATTAAAGGAGTTATCCATATTTGCCTCGCTGCTTTTCAGAATAGGACTTTCAGGCCTAGCCTGATGATTCCGGAAATTGCTCCATAATATGCATGTTAGATACATATAAACACACAAAGCACAATTAACCATATTTACATTCTTGCATTACTAATTAAGAGTATAAAATGTAATGAGAAGTTCGTCAAGCTAAAAAGAAGAAAAATGCTGTGAAAGTTCCATAATTGAGGTAAAAAAGAATGAAGAATACTGAGCAATATCCTAAATAAAGTGAAAAAAAGACATACCCATGTCACAAGATACTGCAACATAGATATATCTTCTTAATAAAAGTAAATAAAGATTATGTTAGATGCTGAATTTAAGCTAAAACCGGATAAGCACTTAAAAAAACGGCAGGAAAGCGGCGCCCGCCTTGACAAACCGGAAAAAATGGAATACAATATTAAACTGCATCATCATAGAATCATGCACCCATCTGAGATTTGTCTTTATCATAGCACAATTAAGCGGAAAAGGCAAGAGAATTTGTGTGCCGGGCATGATGAAAAAGGACGTACGCGGATAGGCGGGCTCTTAAATAAAGGATTGGAGTGATTGAGCCAATGGTGAATGTCAAACCGGTGAAGGTAGGCAAAAACACACGCATGAGCTTTTCCAAAATAGATGAGGTGCTGCAGATGCCAAACCTCATTGAAATTCAGAAAAACTCCTACGAGTGGTTCCTGAATGAAGGCCTTAGAGAGGTCTTCAAGGATGTGTCCGGCATTACCGATTACACAGGCAACCTCGTTCTGGACTTTGTCGATTACAAGCTGGATGTCGACAAGCCAAATTACTCCGTTATGGAGTGCAAGGAACGCGACGCAACTTATGCGGCCCCGCTGCGGGTGACAGCACGCCTGCTAAATAAAGAGAGTGGTGAAATTAAAGAATCGGAAGTCTACATGGGCGACTTCCCGCTGATGACAGAAAGCGGCACTTTTGTTATCAATGGTGCTGAACGTGTTATTGTTTCTCAGTTAGTTCGTTCCCCGGGTGTCTATTATAAGATGAGTTATGACAAAACCGGAAAGGAACTTTACAGCGCAACGGTTATTCCAAACCGCGGCGCATGGCTTGAATATGAAAACGATGCGAACGATGTCTTTTATGTGCGTATCGATAAAAATCGTAAGCTGCCGGTCACTGTGTTCATCCGCGCACTGGGACTTGGCACCGATGCTGAAGTGCGCGAGTACTTCGGCAGCAGCCCGCTGATTGATGCAACATTGGAAAAAGACCCCTGCAAAAATGCAGAGGAGGCTTTGTTTGAAGTTTATAAGAAACTCCGCCCGAGTGAACCGCCGACGCTGGAAAGCGCGCAGTCTCATCTAAATGGCCTTTTCTTTGACTCCCGCCGTTATGATCTTTCCCGTGTCGGACGTTATAAATACAATAAAAAGCTGAATCTTGCCGGCCGAATTACCGGACAGATCCTCAGCCGCCCTGTGGTGAACCCGGCCACGGGCGAATTGCTGGCAGAAGAAGGCAAAGTCGTTTCCCATGAGCTGGCACGTCAGATGGATGATGCTGGTGTGTCTGTTGTCTATGTGACTGTCAATGAAAAAGAAATCAAAGTTATTTCCAACGGCATGGTCGACATCAAAAATTTCGTTTCTTTCGATGCAGAAAAGGAATGCGGCATTCGGGAACGCGTGCGCTATTCTGTGCTGGCTGATTTGATGGAACAGACCGGCGGTGAAGAAGAAGAACTGAAGAAAGCACTGCGTACTCATGCAGATGAACTGGTGCCGAAACATATTATAATTGATGATATTTTTGCTTCTATCAATTATATGTGCAACCTGCAGGCAGGCCTCGGTACAATAGACGATATTGATCATCTGGGCAACCGCCGCATCCGCTCTGTCGGTGAACTTCTTCAGAATCAGTTCCGTATTGGCTTCTCCCGCTTGGAACGCGTCATTCGTGAACGTATGACGCTGCAGTCACAGGATTTGGAAGCGCTGACTCCGCATTCCCTGATTAACATCCGTCCGGTTGTGGCAGCAATCAAGGAATTCTTCGGTTCCTCTCCGCTGTCCCAGTTTATGGATCAGACCAACCCGCTGGCAGAACTGACGCACAAGCGCCGTCTGTCAGCCCTCGGCCCCGGCGGTTTGTCCCGAGATCGTGCAGGATTTGAGGTTCGCGATGTGCATTATACACATTACGGCCGTATGTGCCCAATCGAAACACCAGAAGGCCCGAACATCGGTCTGATTTCCTATCTGGCCACTTTTGCCCGCATTAACCAGTATGGCTTTATCGAAGCGCCTTACCGCCGCGTGGATAAGGACACTGGCGTGGTTACCCGTGACGTTGTCTATATGACAGCCGATATGGAGGATAACTACATTGTCGCGCAGGCGAACGAACCGCTGGACGAGGAAGGCCACTTCCAAAACGCAAAGGTCAATGGCCGGCATAAGGACCAGTTTGTGGTTGTGGAACGTGAGAAAGTCGATTACATGGATGTTTCTCCACGAATGGTTGTTTCTGTTGCTACAGCAATGATTCCGTTCCTTGAAAATGATGATACGAACCGTGCATTGATGGGTTCCAACATGCAGAGACAGGCTGTACCGCTGATTAAGACGGAGTCCCCAATCGTTGGTACCGGTATGGAATACAAAGCTGGTGTCGATTCCGGTGCGTGCGTGCTGTGCAAGCGCGCGGGCGTGGTCAAGAGCGTCAGCGCAGATGAAGTGCGTGTGGCAACGGATGATGGCGACATTGATGTGTATCCGATTATCAAGTTCTTGCGTTCCAACTCCGGTACCTGCTTTAATCAGGTGCCTGTGGTTGACCGCAATGACCGTGTCAACCCGGGCGATGTGATTGCTGATGGCCCGGCTACCAAAGACGGCGAAATTTCCCTTGGCCGTAATGCGCTCATCGGCTTTATGACTTGGGAAGGCTACAACTATGAGGATGCTGTCCTGATTAGTGAAAAGGTCGTGCGTGATGATGTGTTTACCTCTATTCATATCGAGGAACACGAAGTGGAAGCGCGTGACACAAAACTTGGGCCTGAGGAAATCACCCGTGATATTCCAAATGTAAACGAAGATATGCTGCGCGATTTGGATGATAACGGCATTATCCGTGTCGGTGCGGAAGTCCATGCCGGCGATATTCTGGTTGGCAAGGTCACCCCGAAGGGAGAAACCGAACTGACTGCGGAAGACCGCCTGCTGCGTGCAATCTTCGGTGAAAAAGCGCGTGAAGTCCGTGATACTTCCCTGCGTGTGCCGCATGGTGAATACGGCATTGTGGTGGATGTAAAGGTCTTTACCCGTGAGAACAGCCGCGATGAGCTCAGCCCGGGCGTTAACAAAGTCGTGCGTTGCTACATTGCTCAGAAACGTAAGATTTCTGTCGGCGATAAAATGGCCGGGCGCCACGGCAACAAGGGTGTTGTTTCCCGCATTTTGCCAGTGGAGGACATGCCTTATCTGCCGGACGGCACACCACTTGACATTGTGTTAAACCCATTGGGCGTGCCTTCCCGTATGAATATTGGACAGGTGTTGGAAGTTCACCTCGGCATGGCAGCAAAAGCGCTGGGTTGGAAAGTAATGACGCCTGTCTTTGACGGTGCACACGAGGAAGATATCCGTGAACTGTTCCGTGAAGCGCATATGAGCGAAGACGGCAAATTCCAACTGCGTGACGGCCGCACCGGTGAATACTTTGACAGTCCGGTTACTGTCGGCATTATGTATTACCTCAAGCTGCATCATCTGGTGGATGATAAGATGCATGCACGTTCCACCGGCCCGTATTCTTTGGTCACACAGCAGCCTCTGGGTGGCAAAGCACAGTTTGGCGGCCAGCGCTTCGGCGAAATGGAAGTTTGGGCACTGGAAGCTTATGGTGCTGCTTACACATTGCAGGAAATTCTGACCGTGAAGTCGGATGATGTTGTCGGCCGCGTTAAGACTTATGAGGCAATCGTTAAAGGTCAGAATATTCCGAAGCCGGGTGTGCCTGAGTCTTTCAAGGTGCTGATTAAGGAACTGCAGAGTCTTGCGCTGGATATGAAGGTGCTGGACAAAGACAATAATGAAATTGACCTCCGTCAGAATTTAGACGATGACGATGACGACATGGGCTTTACTCCGAGCGATAACTTTGATGAACCGGAAGTTGCCGATAACTTGGCAGGCTACTCTGTGAATGAAGCGGACGAAGCGCTGTATGACGGGCCGGACAATTATGTGGACGGCGGCAAGGATGGCGCTGAGAAATCGGATAACAGCGCAGATAATGTTTCACTGGATGATATCGATTCGGATACTTCAGACTGACAGGGGGATTTAGCTACATGGAATTTAACACACTGGAATCAATTAAAATCGGTCTTGCCTCTCCCGAAAAAATTCTGGAATGGTCCCACGGCGAAGTAAAAAAGCCCGAAACAATCAATTACCGTACTCTGAAACCGGAGCGCGACGGCCTTTTCTGTGAGCGTATTTTCGGGCCGACCAAAGATTGGGAATGTCACTGCGGCAAATATAAGCGCATCCGTTATAAAGGCAAGATTTGTGAGCGCTGTGGTGTGGAAGTTACCCGCGCAAAGGTTCGCCGTGAGCGCATGGGGCACATCAAGCTTGCGGCTCCGGTATCTCATATTTGGTATTTTAAAGGAATTCCGTCCCGCATGGGGCTGATTCTGGATATTTCCCCGCGTATGTTGGAGAAAGTCCTGTATTTTGCAAGCTATATTGTAACAGATCCCGGCAATGTGCGGGAACTGCAGAAAAAGCAGCTTCTGACAGAAAAAGAGTATCGTGACCTGCGCGAAAAGTATGAAGATGATTTTCAGGCAGGGATGGGTGCGGAAGCGATTAAAAAGCTGCTTGAGGAAATTGACCTTGATAAGGAATTCAATGAGCTGAAAGCTGAACTTACAAATGCTTCGGGACAGAAGCGTGTACGTATTCTGAAGCGTCTGGAAGTTGTTGAAGCGTTTCGTCAGTCCGGCAACCGCCCAGAATGGATGATTCTGGACGTTGTTCCAGTCATTCCGCCGGACCTGCGCCCAATGGTTCAGTTGGACGGTGGCCGCTTTGCCACCTCTGACCTGAACGACCTTTACCGCCGTGTGATTAACCGTAACAACCGTTTGGCACGTCTGCTGGAACTGCACGCTCCTGACATCATCGTCCGTAACGAAAAACGGATGCTGCAGGAAGCTGTGGATGCGCTGATTGACAACGGACGCCGTGGCAGACCGGTTACCGGTCCAAATAATCGTCCGCTGAAATCTCTTTCTGATTTGCTCAAAGGCAAGCAGGGCCGTTTCCGTCAGAATCTGTTGGGCAAACGTGTTGACTACTCCGGCCGTTCTGTTATTGCCGTCGGTCCTGAACTGAAGATGTATCAGTGCGGTCTGCCGAAAGAAATGGCATTGGAACTTTTTAAGCCGTTTGTAATGAAGCGTCTGGTGGAAACCGGTACGGAGGGCAACATTAAGGCAGCCCGCAAAGCAGTTGAACGTGCTAAGCCAGAAGTGTGGGACGCACTGGAAACCGTTATCAAAAACCACCCGGTGCTGCTTAACCGTGCGCCGACCTTGCATCGTTTGGGCATTCAGGCTTTTGAACCAGTACTGGTTGACGGCCGCGCAATGAAACTGCATCCGCTGGCCTGCACCGCTTACAATGCGGACTTTGATGGTGACCAGATGGCTGTTCATCTGCCGCTTTCCAGTGAGGCACAGGCTGAGGCTCGCTTCCTGATGCTGGCTGCAGGCAACTTGCTGAAGCCGTCTGACGGCAAGCCAGTTACTGTGCCGACACAGGATATGATTCTGGGTTCTTACTGGCTGACACTTGACCGTGACGGCGAAAAAGGCGAGGGCAAAATCTTTAAGGATATCGATGAAGCCGTTATGGCATATGACACTAAAGTGATTGACTTGCACGCCAAGATTAAAGTTCGCCGCTGTATCACAGTGGATGGGGAGGAAAAGGAAGCGCTGGTCGACACCACTGTCGGCAAGATTATCTTTAACCGCCCGATTCCGCAGGATTTGGGCTATGTTGACCGCTCAAAGCCGGAGAATCTCTTTAAGTTTGAAATCGATTTTCTGGTTGGCAAGAAGCAGCTCGGCAATATCATTGAAAAATGTATTAAAACGCATGGTACGTCGAAAACCAGCGAAGTGCTGGACTGCATCAAGGCACAGGGCTACAAATATTCCACTCTGTCCGGCATTACCGTGGCTGTGTGTGATGCAACGATTCCACCGCAGAAGAAAGAAATTCTGCAGAAGACAGAAAGCCGTGTCGACTTGATTTCTGACCAGTACAAGAACGGTTTTCTGTCCGACGCAGAGCGCCATGTTGCAGTTATCAGCACATGGAATAAGGCAACAGATGAGGTCTCTGACGCACTGCAGAAGAACCTTGACCGTTACAACCCAATCTTTATGATGGCGGATTCCGGCGCTCGTGGTTCTATGAGTCAGATTCGTCAGCTTGCCGGTATGCGTGGCCTGATTGCAAATACTTCTGGTGAAACCATTGAGGTTCCTATCCGCGCGAATTACCGTGAAGGTCTGAATATCTTGGAATACTTCATTTCTTCCCGTGGTGCTCGTAAAGGTTTGACCGATACCGCTCTGCGTACGGCTGACTCTGGTTACCTGACACGCCGCCTGGTCGATGTTTCTCAGGATGTTATCATTCGTGAGGATGACTGTGGCGCGACCGATGGCCTTGAAATTTATGATATTAAGGAAGGCAACGAAGTTATTGAGTCCCTGCATGAACGCTTGGTCGGCCGGTATCTGGTTGAAGATTTTGTGGACTCGGCAACAGGTGAAGTACTGGTCAGCAAGAATAAAATGTTGACCGATGCCGATGCGGATATTATTGTAAATCATGGTGTAGAACGCATTAAGATTCGTTCTCTCCTGAGCTGTCATTCTAAGCACGGTGTATGCAAGAAGTGCTATGGCCTTAACTTGGCAACCGGCACGGAAGTCACCGTCGGTGAAGCAGTCGGTATTGTGGCTGCACAGTCTATCGGCGAACCCGGTACCCAGCTTACCATGCGTAACTTCCATACCGGCGGTATTGCAAACGCTGAGGATATTACACAAGGTCTGCCACGTGTTGAGGAACTGTTTGAAGGCCGGAAGCCTAAGCATTTGGCAATCATCAGTGAACTTGGCGGCCGCATTACCTTTGAGGAAATCAAGAAAAACCGCCATGTTGTGGTTACCAGTGATGACGGGCAGTCTAAGAGTTATTTGATTCCGTTCGGCTCTCATGTAACTGTGCAGGAAGGTCAGCGCATTACAGCTGGCACCCGCATTACAGAAGGCTCTGTTAACCCACATGATGTTCTGGCCATTATCGGTGTGGAGGCTGTGCAGGATTATCTGATTGAAGAAGTGCAGCGTGTTTACCGTCTGCAGGGCGTTGATATTAACGATAAGCATATCGAAGTCATTGTTCGTCAGATGATGAAGAAGGTTCGTGTGGAGGATGCCGGAAGCACAGACCTGCTGCCGAGTTCCATGATTGAGAAGCCCGAATTTGAAGCTGCCAACCAGTCCATCCGTGACCGCATTGCGGCAGGAGAAAGCGGTTTGCAGGAAGCAACCTGTTCACCAACGTTGCTTGGTATTACCAAGGCATCTTTGGCAACAGAATCTTTCCTGTCCGCCGCATCTTTCCAGGAAACAACGCGTGTGCTGACCGATGCTGCTATCAAAGGCAAGGTCGATCCGCTTATGGGTCTCAAGGAAAATGTCATTATCGGCAAGCTGATTCCGGCAGGCACAGGCATGAAGCATTATGCCAATGTGCATCTTGAAAAAACCGAGCCTGAAAATAGTGACGAAGGCTTGACAAATACGGCAGTATAGCTGTATAATAATAAATTGTGATGGTTTGGCGCTTTTTAGCGCGATTCCGCTGCAATGCCGATATCCCCGCCCCGGCATCTGCCGAGGTGGGTTTTGGCGTTTTATGGGGATGTTACGCAGCTTGTCTGCATAGCATATAGATGTACAAAGTCTGAGTTAGGAGGTGTACTAATGCCAACATTTAACCAATTGGTTCATACCGGACGAGAAGTCGCTGAGAAGAAGGCAAAGGCTCCTGCGCTGCTGAAAGGCTGGAACGCAAAGAAGCGTGTTGCTATTGACCAGAACTCCCCGCAAAAGCGTGGTGTCTGCACTGCTGTGAAGACTGCTACCCCGAAAAAGCCAAACTCTGCTCTGCGTAAGATTGCCCGTGTGCGTCTTTCCAACGGAATGGAAGTTACCGCTTATATTCCGGGGGTCGGTCATAACCTGCAGGAGCACTCCGTCGTGATGGTTCGCGGCGGCCGTGTTAAGGATCTGCCTGGTGTACGTTATCATATCATCCGCGGCACATTGGATGCTCAGGGTGTTGCTAAGCGTATGCAGGCTCGCTCCAAGTATGGCGCAAAGCGTCCGAAGGCAGGAAAAGCTGCCAAGTAATCAGGACTGAATCTGACAGAAACCTTTCGGCTGCAGATTTCCGTACTGCGGAAACATTCGCGGCGTTTATATAACGCCTTTTGCTGGCCAGACGGGAAGCTTCATTTTCGAGTACCTATGATATCATTTATGTGAAGGAGGGAAGTAAAGTGCCAAGAAGAGGCAATATTGCGAAACGGGACGTGCTGCCCGATCCGCTGTACAATTCAAAGATCGTTACACGTCTTGTTAATAATATCATGATTGACGGTAAGAAGGGCGTTGCCCAGAAAATCGTTTACGGCGCTTTCGATATTATTAAAGAGAAGACCGGGAAAGAGCCCTTGGAAGTTTTTGAGGCTGCCATGGAGAATGTCATGCCATCCCTGGAAGTTAAGGCCCGCCGTGTTGGCGGTTCCACTTATCAGGTGCCAATGGAGGTACGCCCGGAGCGGCGTCAGACATTGGGCCTGCGCTGGCTGACAACGTATTCCCGTCAGCGTTCTGAGCGCACCATGAGGGAAAGACTTGCGGCCGAGATTTTGGACGCAGTGAATGGTGCCGGCGGCGCAGCCAAAAAGCGTGATGAAACGCATAAGATGGCTGAGGCGAACAGAGCATTTGCACATTACAGATGGTAGTGTTACAAGCTTTGCAGAACGAATGGAGGGTAATGAATGCCTAGACAGGTATCACTGGAAAACACTCGTAATATCGGCATTATGGCACATATCGATGCCGGTAAGACGACTACGACCGAACGTATCCTGTACTACACTGGTGTTAATCATAAAATCGGTGAAGTGCATGATGGCGCGGCCACCATGGACTGGATGCCACAGGAGCAGGAGCGCGGCATAACCATTACTTCTGCTGCTACCACTTGCTTCTGGACACACAGCGAATATTTTGGTGATCCCGACAAAAACCGGGATTACCGTATCAATATCATCGACACCCCAGGGCATGTTGATTTCACTGTTGAAGTGGAACGTGCACTGCGTGTCCTTGATGGTTCTGTCACCGTTTTCTGTGCAAAGGGCGGTGTTGAGCCACAGTCCGAGACTGTTTGGCGTCAGGCTGAGCAGTTTGGCGTGCCGCGTATGGCTTACGTCAATAAAATGGACATCATGGGCGCTGACTTCTACAATGTTATCGACATGATGAAAGACCGGCTGCACTGCAACGCTGTGCCGATTCAGCTTCCGATTGGTGCTGAGGATACATTCCGCGGCATCATTGACCTTATCACCATGAAGGCTGATGTCTATTATGATGAAATGGGCAAGGATATGCGTGTGGAGGATATTCCGGAAAACATGGTCGAAAAGGCCCAGGAATATCATACAGCACTGATTGAACACGTTGCTGAGCAGGACGACGCTTTGATGGAGAAGTATCTCTCCGGCGAAGAATTAACCCGCGATGAGATTGTGGCTACCATCCGCAAATCCACGATTGCAAACAAATTTGTTCCGGTCACTTGTGGCACTTCCTATAAGAACAAGGGCGTGCAGAAGCTGCTGGATGCAATCGTCGACTATATGCCTGCGCCGACTGATGTGCCAGCTATCCGCGGCACAAATATTGACACAGGCGAGGAAGAAGACCGCAAACCTTCCGATGATGAGCCGTTCTCCGCACTGGCATTTAAGATTGCAACTGACCCGTTTGTGGGTAAACTGTGTTACTTCCGTGTGTACTCCGGTACCATGAATGCAGGTGACACTGTTTACAATGCAACCAAGGACTGCGACGAGCGTATTGGCCGTATCCTTCAGATGCACGCGAACCATCGTCAGGATCTTGAAACCGTTTATGCAGGCGATATTGCCGCTGCTATTGGTGTCAAGAATACGACGACCGGTGATACTCTGTGCGATGAAAAGCATCCAATCATGCTGGAATCCATGGACTTCCCGGACCCGGTTATCCGTGTTGCAATCGAGCCAAAGACCAAAGCCGGCCAGGAGAAAATGTCCGTTGCTCTGGCAAAACTGGCTGAAGAAGACCCGACTTTCAAGGCATATACTGACCAGGAAACCGGTCAGACAATCATTGCAGGTATGGGTGAGCTTCATCTGGAAATCATCGTTGACCGTCTGATGCGTGAATTCCATGTGGAAGCGAATGTTGGTAAGCCGCAGGTTGCCTATAAGGAAACCATCCGCAGACCTGCTGATGTGGACTGCAAATATGTCCGTCAGTCCGGTGGTAAAGGCCAGTACGGCCATGTTAAGATTCGTGTCTTCCCGAATCCGGGCGAAGGTTACGAATTTGACAATGTCACTGTCGGCGGTTCTATTCCTAAGGAATACATCCCGGCTGTTGACGCAGGTATTCAGGGTGCTATGCAGAGCGGTGTCCTTGCTGGTTACAATGTTGTCGATGTCAAGGTTGAGCTGTATGATGGCTCTTACCATGAAGTTGACTCTTCTGAAATGGCATTTAAGATTGCCGGTTCCATGGCATTCAAGGACGCTATGCGCAAGGCTGACCCGGTCATCATGGAGCCTATCATGAAGGTTACAGTTACTGTGCCTGATGAATATATGGGCGATGTTATTGGTGACTTGAACTCTCGCCGCGGCATGATTGAGGGTATGGATGCTATCCATGGTGCGCAGCAGATTCACGCAATGGTTCCGCTGTCTGAGATGTTCGGCTATGCAACCGATATGCGTTCCAAGACGCAGGGCCGTGGCCAGTTCATTATGGAGCCTGACCATTACGCTGAAGTGCCGAAGAATATTTCTGAAAAGATTATTTCTGACCGCACGAAAAAGGCAGACTAATCGATTTACTGCTTGCTTTTTCCCTGATTGTTTGTTAGAATAAATTAGAATACTTCGGGAAATACGATTAAAAAATTAAGGAGGAACTTCCAATGGCTAAGGAAAAATTCGACAGATCCAAGCCGCACGTAAACATTGGCACCATTGGTCATGTCGACCATGGCAAAACTACCCTGACTGCTGCTATCACTAAGGTACTGTCTCTGCAGGGTGAAGCTGAATTCAAGGATTACTCCAACATCGACTCCGCTCCTGAAGAGCGTGAGCGCGGCATCACCATTAACACCGCTCATGTTGAGTATCAGACAGAGAAGCGTCATTACGCCCATGTTGACTGCCCCGGCCATGCTGACTATGTGAAGAACATGATTACCGGCGCAGCACAGATGGATGGTGCTATTCTGGTCGTTTCCGCAGCTGACGGCCCAATGCCGCAGACTCGTGAACACATTCTGCTTTCTCGTCAGGTTGGTGTGCCTTATATTGTCGTTTATATGAACAAGTGCGACCAGGTTGATGACCCGGAACTGCTTGATTTGGTCGAGATGGAAATTCGTGATCTGCTCAACGAATATGACTTCCCGGGTGACAAGACCCCGATTATCCGCGGTTCTGCTCTGCAGGCTCTGGAGTCCAAGTCCACCGATATCAATGCTCCTGAATACAAGAGCATCATTGAACTGATGGATGCTGTCGACACTTATATTCCGACTCCTGACCGTAAGTCTGACTTGCCGTTCTTGATGCCTGTTGAGGATGTATTCACCATCACTGGCCGTGGCACTGTTGCTACTGGTCGTGTTGAGCGTGGTACTTCCAAGATCGGTGATGAAGTGGAAATCATCGGTTTGACTGATGAGCGCAAGAAGAGTGTTATCACAGGTCTTGAGATGTTCCGCAAGACTCTTGATTTTGCTCAGGCTGGCGATAACGTGGGCGTCCTGCTCCGTGGTATCCAGCGTGAAGATATCGAGCGTGGCCAGGTTGTGGCAAAGCCCGGTACAATTCATCCGCACACCAAGTTTCATGGCCAGGTTTATGTTCTGACCAAGGATGAAGGCGGCCGTCATACTCCGTTCTTCAACAACTATCGTCCACAGTTCTATTTCCGTACAACTGATGTCACTGGTATTATTACTCTGCCTGAGGGCACTGAAATGTGCATGCCTGGTGATAACGTTGAGATGGGCGTTGAACTGATTGCTCCTATCGCTATCGAGGAAGGCCTCCGCTTCTCTATTCGTGAGGGTGGCCATACTGTTGGTTCCGGCGTTGTTGGTAAGATTGACGAATAATCTTAGCTTATCATAAAAAGCTCTGCCCTGCAAATGGACAGGGCTTTTTTTATTGTTTCCGGCTTGCGTTTTGCGTTTGGATATGCTATCTTTTGAAGGGGTGCTATTGGATGAATATTCTGGTAATCGATGGGCAGGGCGGCGGAGTCGGCAGACAGATTGTTGCTGCCGTTAAAGCAGATGTGCCGCAGGCCACGGTGACTGCAGTTGGCACAAACAGCGTTGCAACCGGAGCTATGCTGAAAGCGGGTGCCGACAATGCGGCAACCGGCGAAAATGCGGTTGTTGTCGGATGCCGGTCAGCGGATGCGATTATCGGTCCGGTCAGTATCGTGATTGCTGATTCGATGTGTGGAGAAGTTACCCCAAAGATGGCAGTGGCGGTGGGGCAGAGCAGTGCCAAACGTGTGCTGATTCCAGTTAACCGCTGCAACAATTACCTTGTTGGTGCAACCAATTTGCCTGTCAGTCATCTAGTGCAGGAGGCTGTAAAAATCCTTTGTACCGAATGTGAATGAACAGCCTGCTTCTGAAGAAACAGGTTACCGCAGAAGCGGTTGAATCGCCCATCGTGTTATGTTTTGATACTGAAAAAACAAGTCGCCATGAAGGTGAACTTTCCCAAAGTATTGGGAGAACCTTCTGGCGACTTTTTATATGTAGACGGGGGAAACAAAATGAGAAAAATGTCACATATTCGGGAAATGGTTATTACTGCACTATGCATTTCTTTGTGCGTAGTGTTGCCGCTGGCATTTCATGCAATTCCGCAAGGAGGCAGCATTTATTGCCCCATGCACATTCCAGTGCTGCTCTGCGGACTGATCTGTGGGTGGCAGTTTGGACTTTTCTGCGGATTAGCCGGGCCATTGCTTTCCACTCTTATTTTGCAGATGCCACCAATGGCAATGCTTCCTGCCATAATGATAGAATTATGTGCTTATGGGTTTGTATCCGGGTTGGTGCTGCAGACTGTGCATACGGGCAAACGGACGGCCGATTTGTATATCAGCTTGATTGCGGCTATGCTCAGCGGGCGAGTACTTTCCGGCATTCTGCAGGCACTGCTTTTCTCGGCCGGCCATTATGCTTTTTCAACATGGGTAACTGCATATTTTTTGACTAGCCTACCGGGCATGATTATTCAGCTTGTGCTGATTCCAATTTTGATAACAGCATTGGAAAAGGCAAATCTAATTCCAGCAAAATCCACGCTGAAAAGGCAGCCACCGGAAAGAAGGGAAAGCAACATATGACATTTTCGGAAGCGCTGTTGAATCAGTTCCGGCTGCATCCGTCTATGCAGGCGCAGGACGTTATGAAAGAGTGTTATCAGGCGGCATTTGGTGCGGAACATTTGCTGGCTGATAATGATAAAGTTCACATCTGCTTTCAGGATGAATTTGGTGTGGTGACAGCCAAAGATACAGCGCTGTATGAATGGATTGGCACAGATACCTGCCGCATAAATCTTTCGGCATGGAATTGGCATAACCTGCCTCCGGAATGGCTTTTTCAGATGTTCAGATTTTCCGCAGCACCGAGACATGGCGGGGCAAAGCGTTTTCAGCAGTGCCTTGCAGAGGTGCAATCGCTCATAGAGACAGATAAGATTCCACTGCCAAGCACAGAGTGGCAGGCATACAAAAATCAGTTTGAAGCGGAAGGGATGCATTCTGTGCATCACAGCAGCATTTACCGGGAACAGGAGCAACCGGCCTACCGGGTAGTTGACGGCAGCTTTTGTGAATTGCTGCCGCTTCTATTGAAAATGGCTGCTTTGCCGACAGATCAAGTAAGCGTGGTGGCAGTGGACGGCAGGTCAGCATCCGGCAAGACAACGTTGGCAGAGGAACTCTCTGCTGTAACCGGGGCAGGAATTATACATATGGATGATTTCTTCCTGCCGCCAAATCTGCGCACGGCGGAACGCTTTGCAGTGCCGGGAGGCAATGTGCATTACGAGCGCTTTCAGCAGGAAGTGCTGCCGTATCTGCGGGACAGTGCACCTTTTTCCTACCGTCGGTTCGATTGTTCCCAAATGGATTACGGAGGATCTCGTCAGGTAAAAGAAAGTCAGTGGCGCATTGTAGAGGGCGCTTACAGTCAGCATCCGGCGCTTCAGGAATATATGGATTTACGCGTATTTGCAGATGCTGACAAGGAAACACAAATGCAGCGAATCCGCCGCCGAAATGGAGCAGCGCGGGCGGAACAGTTTGCCGCACGCTGGATTCCGCTGGAGGAAGCTTATTTCAGCGCCTGCCGAATTCGTGAAAAATCCGACTTGGTACTGCACATGGGAATACAGTAATCAGAATTGTTCTTCCCGGCGGGTCCGGCGAAGTTCCCGGCGCTTTTGTCCGGCGGCAAATTCTGCCTTTTCCTCCGGCGTTTCACATATGAGCTGCGGCACCGGTGTGGGATGGCCGTTTTCATCTAACGCAACAAGTACCAGATAAGCGGTATTGACCAGTTTACGGCTGCTGTTGAGGGATTCCACATAGCTGTCCACACGCACTTCCATGGAGGTGCGCCCGACATAGGTCATTCGGCTGTGCAGGACAACGACGTCATTTGCGCAGACAGGCTCTTTAAATTGCAAGCTGTCTATTTCAGCGGTAGTCACATTATGACAGCTGTGCCGGCGGGCGGTTGCTCCGGCGGCAACGTCAATCCAAGCGACAAGCTGCCCGCCGAAAAGCCGATTCTGGGAATTGAGGTGCGCATTAAAAACCGGCTGAATCTGCTCGATTTCGGAGTCGGAAACGTGCTTTGCTGGTATGTTATGTACTTCTGATGTATGATTTTCCATTGATTGCTCATCCTTTGTTTTTCTCTATTTTATTCGAAATGATGCGAAAAAGCAACTTTTCCGCGATTCGTCTAATTTTTCACGAATAGACTTGACAGAATTGCTGCAGATGTATATACTGTTATATAGAATTGAATAATTCTTCGGGGCGGGGTGTAATTCCCCACCGGCGGTAATACAGCTTTTGCTGTTAGCCCGCGAGCGGCAGTCACGCCGCAGATACCGGTTAGATTCCGGAGCCGACGGTATAGTCCGGATGGTAGAAGATATGGAATAAATTGTGCCTCGGTGTGTTATTTTATGCACCGAGGCATTTTTAAATCCATTCCATATCTTCAGAAGGAGACAAAATGTCAAATGAAGAAGCAACTATGAAAAGTATGAAACGCTCCAACGTTCTTTCAGTGCGTACCATTGCGGTAGTGGCGGTTCTGTCTGCCATGGCAGGTGCTCTGATGGTTTTAGAAGTGCCGCTGCCATTTTTGCCGCCGTTTTATAAACTGGATTTCGGCGAACTTCCGGCGCTGCTGGGTGGTTTTGCGCTTGGCCCAGCTGCGGGTGCTGCCATTGAGGCGCTGAAAGTACTGATTAAAATGCTGATTAAGGGCACGACAACGATTGGCATTGGTGACTTGACGAATTTCCTCGTCGGCTGTGCGTTCATCGTTCCTGCCGCGGCCATTTACCGCAAAAATAAAACCCGCAAAGGTGCAGTTCTCGGCATGGTGGTTGGTACTTTGGCTATGGCAGTCCTCGGCGGTCTGCTGAATGCCTATGTGATGCTGCCGTTCTATGCGACTGCATTTGGCTGGCCGATGGACAAAATCATTGCAATGGGTTCTGCGGTCAACAAGGCAATTTCCGACCTGCCCAGCTTTGTCCTGCTGGCTACCACACCGCTCAATCTATTAAAAGGTGTTTCTGTATCGGTCATTACATTCCTGCTTTATAAGCGCGTCAGCCCCATTTTACATGGTGCGAATAAGAAATAAAGCGGACTTCGCCAATGCGATTTGCACAAGGCGCATTCCGGTAGATTTTGATTAAGGATGCGCCTTTTCGTTTATGTAAATGCGGCAGAATGTCGCGATTTTTGACAAATCTGCGAATTTGTTTATTTACACTTCTTCGGCTCCTATGCTATACTGCCTCTTGTACCAAAAAACTTAATAATCACCCTTATCAAGAGTGGCGGAGGGAACAGGCCCTATGATGCCCGGCAACCCGTACAGCAATGTACATGGTGCTAAATCCTGCGGTGAAGCCGATAGATGAGGTATCGAAAGATATAAAGCGCTGTCCGCATTTCACCGGGCACGCTTTTTTTATTTTCGCTCTGCTATTGGCAGATTTATTCTTTAGGAGGTTTTTTTAATGGCTAAGCATTTCTTTACTTCTGAATCTGTAACGGAAGGGCATCCGGACAAAGTCTGCGACCAAATTGCAGATGCAATTTTAGACGACATCTTGTCAAAGGATGCCAACGCTCATGTGGCATGTGAAGTAACGGCCTGCACAGGTGTCGTTCATGTGATGGGCGAAATCTCCACCGAATGCTATGTGGATATTCCGTCGATTGTGCGCAGCGTGGTGAATGAGATTGGTTACAACAATCCTGCCTATGGTTTTGACGGCAGCACCTGCGGCGTACTTACTTCCATTGATGCGCAGTCTCCGGATATTGCTATGGGTGTCAATGAATCTTATGAAGTCAAAAACGGCGCGTCCGATGCGGATGACCTCATCGGTGCGGGCGATCAGGGCATGATGTTTGGCTTTGCCTGCGATGAAACTGAGGAAAAGATGCCGCTGGCGATTTCTCTGGCACACAAGTTGGCAAAGAAGCTGGCAGCAGTGCGCAAAGACGGCAGCATCCCTTATCTGCGTCCGGATGGAAAGACACAGGTTACTGTGGAATATGACGGTGACACGCCTGTCCGTGTGGACACGGTTGTCCTCTCCACGCAGCATGATGAAGATGTGACATTGGAGCAGATTCGCAAGGATATGGTTGAAAAAGTGATCAAGACAACCATTCCGGCAAAATGGCTGGACAGCAATACAAAATATTATGTGAATCCGACCGGACGTTTTGTCATCGGCGGCCCTGTGGGTGACTCAGGTCTGACCGGACGCAAAATTATCGTTGATACATACGGTGGATATGGTCGTCACGGCGGCGGCGCATTCTCCGGCAAAGACCCGACCAAGGTGGACCGTTCCGCTGCTTATGCTGCCCGCTGGGTTGCAAAGAATATTGTTGCGGCAGGTCTGGCAAAGAAGTGCGAAGTCCAGCTTGCATACGCGATTGGCGTCGCACGTCCGGTGTCTATCATGGTAGACACATTTGGTACTTCCAAGTATACCAATGATCAGCTTGCCGCCGCAGTGGAGAAAGTCTTTGACCTGCGTCCGGCAGCAATTATCCGCACCCTTGACCTGCGCAAGCCGATTTATCGTCAGCTTTCCAGCTATGGCCACATGGGTCGCGAAGATCTGGGTGTTTCCTGGGAAAAGACCAACCGTGTGGATGAGCTGAAAAAAGCATTGGCCTAAGTTTTTTCTTTCTGATAATTCAGTACGCACAAATCACCTCTTTGCATACACTGTAAAGAGGTGATTTTTATGGCAGCCGGTCAGGTTATAATTGTTCTGCTTGCAGTAGTCGGCCTGTGCAGCCTGATGCAGTGGCTGATGCAGCTTCTCTATCATTCCGGCAGCAAGACAGGCACGCTGCTGCTGGTGCTACATTTTACCGGTCACCGGGAGGATGCAGAGTATCATCTTCGCTGTGCGAAAAATAAGTTGCGGGAAGCAGACGGATATGCAAAAAAGGAACTGCTGATAGTGGACGACGGCATGGACAGGGAGACTCGCAGGATTTGTCAGCTTTTTCTCCAAAAAAAGCCGGGCGTGCTGATGTGTAATGCGGAGGTATTTGCAAAAATGGGAAAACTGCTGTATACTAAAATTGATTAAGCCGTACATATGTGCGGAAGCAGGGCGGAGGCAGTCGGATGGAAAAAAGTATGCTGCTGGAAATGACGGGAACGGTGGAGCGCATCACTTTTCGAAACGAAAAAAACGGTTTTACAGTATTGGAATTGAACAATGGGGAGGAGCTGGCGACTGTGGTCGGCTCCATTCCTGCTGCAGAACCGGGGGACGAGCTTCATGTTGTTGGCACATGGACGGAACATCCGTCTTTTGGGCGGCAGTTCAGTGCACAGATTTATGAGCGGATGCAGCCATCCACTGCAGAATCCATTTTGTTGTACCTTTCTTCCGGTGCGGTCAAAGGCATCGGCCGGGCAATGGCAAAGCGCATGGTTGAAACTTTTGGGGAACATACGCTGGAGGTGTTGGAGAAAGAGCCGGAACGCTTGGCACAGATTTCCGGCATTTCAGAGCGAAAAGCACAGCAGATGGGGGAAGAATACCGAAAAAAGCAGGGAATACGGGAAGTTATTCTCGGTTTGCAGAAACTGGGTGTACAGCCGGAGGAATCGGTGCGGGTTTATCGTATTTACGGGCCGGAGTCCGTTGACCGGGTGCGAGAGAATCCCTACTGTCTCTGTACGGAAGAAGTTGACCTTGGCTTTCGGCGTGCGGATATGATTGCGGAGTCACTGGAACATCCGGCGGATGACCCAAGCCGTGTACGGGCAGGCATCCTCTTTGTGTTACAGCATAATTTATATAACGGACACACTTATTTACCGAAAGATAAGCTTTTGCCGACTGCCGCTGCCATGCTTGGTCTGCCGCGTGAACAGGTGGACGAGGCTTTTGGAGAGTTGGAGCAGGATGGCAGCGTCTTGCTTTGCACCATCCATAATAAGTGCGCCGTTTATTTGCCGAAGCTTTACCATGCGGAAGTCTTTTCGGCGGCACGGCTGCAGATGATGATGGAGTATCCATGTCAGTCGGTGGCAGGTGGGGAGGAAGCACTGAACGACTTTGAAAAAGAAGTGGGCATTTCCTATGCGCCGGAGCAGCGGGAAGCAATCCTCGCGGCACTGTCACACGGGATGCTGGTGCTGACCGGCGGGCCGGGCACAGGCAAAACCACCACGTTGGATGCCATCATCCGAATTTTACAGCGTAAGGGTGAAAAAGTTTTGCTGGCAGCTCCCACCGGACGCGCGGCAAAACGAATGAGCGAATTAACCGGGGAAGAAGCAAAGACGCTGCATCGGCTGCTGCAGGTGGAATGGGACGAATCGGACAGTCCCACATTTGCACGAAATGAGCAAAAGCCGCTGGAATGCGACGCTTTGATTATTGATGAACTCTCGATGGTGGACAGCCTTTTGTTTGAGGCTGTTCTGCGTGCGCTGCCAATGGGTTGCCGTTTGGTGCTGGTGGGCGACTGTGACCAGCTCCCCAGTGTGGGGCCGGGTAATGTGCTGGGAGATTTGATTATGTCCGGAATGCTGCCGGTGGTGCAGCTCCGGCACATTTTCCGGCAGTCCATGCAGAGCCTGATTGTTACCAATGCACACAAAATCATTGCGGGAGAAATGCCGATACTCAATGATCACAGCGGTGATTTCTTTTTCATGCAGCGCACGGAACCGGAACAAATTTCACAGACGATACAGGAACTGTGCAGCACCCGCCTGCCTGCTACTTATTCTTTTTCGCCGTTTACGGATATACAGGTGCTTTCTCCCACACGAAAGGGCGAGCTTGGCACAGGTGCACTGAATCGTGTGCTACAGGATGTGTTGAATCCACACAAAGCCGGCAGGCGGGAAGTGAAAATCAACGGCAGCCTGTTTCGGGAGGGCGACAAGGTCATGCAGACGCGCAACAATTATACGATGGAGTGGGAACGCAGTGACGGCACCACTGGCGAAGGCGTTTATAACGGCGACATCGGCATCATTCAGCAGATTGACCGGAGCGCTTCCGTGCTGTCAGTGCTGATGGACGACCGCACGGTCACTTATGAATTTGAAACCGCCGCCGAGCTGGAACTTGCCTATGCGCTGACCGTACACAAAAGTCAGGGCAGTGAGTTCCCCGCGGTGGTGATGCCGATGTATCCCGGGCCGCGGCCACTGTATTACCGCAATCTTTTTTATACGGCAATTACCCGTGCAAAGCATCTGCTCATTCTGGTTGGCACCCAGCAGACAGTGCGGCTGATGGTGACGAACAATCGCCGGATGTACCGTTACTCCGGACTGAAGGATTTCCTGACAGGAGAGGCTGTGTTTGAAAATGAACCGTGAGTGGTTGCTGAATATCCTGTTTCCGTCGCGATGCCCTTTCTGCGGCACGGTGATTTCCAGCGACGAAACGACCTGTCAAGACTGCAGCAGTATAGAAATAGACAATCTTATCCGGCCGATGCCTCTGAAAGAGCAGATGTCTGTCTGCTGTTATGCGGCTTACTGGTATCAGGGTGTTGTTCGGCAGGCAATTCTTCGCATGAAATTTAAGGAAGAACCGTCCATCTGCACATTTTTTGGAAAAAGTGTGGCAAAGATAGTGCGGGAGAGGCTGCCGGATATGACATTTGATGCGGTCACAGCCGTGCCAATGACACGGCTGCATCAAATGCGGCGCGGCTATAATCAAAGCATTCTAATCGCAAAATCGGCTGCCCGGGAACTGCACCTTCCCTATCGGAACTGCCTGCGCAAAGTGCGGCACAACCGCATTCAGCACAGGCTGACAGCAGAGGAACGCCGGAAGAATGTGCGGGGTGCTTATTGTGCATTGCCGTGTGCTGCAGGACTAAAGCTTCTGTTGGTGGATGACATTGTTACGACAGGTGCCACTTTGTCCGAATGCACACAGCAACTTTTGAATGCTGGGGCGGTTCAGGTTGTCTGTGCAGCGGCGGCTTCTTCCGTGCCGGAGAAAGCGACAGATTAGGATTGAAAATATTATGAAATGAGATTATAATAATCTTATAAACATTTTAAGAATTCGTTTTCCGCTTTCCCTGCCTGCAGACGGGGCCTGTTCCTTGGCACTGCGGCAGGGAATGCGGTTGCTATGGAGTTTCGTAAAAATTACAGAATGGATGTGGTTATGTGCTCGGAACCGATATTGCCATAGACCTTGGTACATATGCAATCAAGGTTTATGTTGAGGGCAAGGGCATGGTGGTGAATGAGCCTGCAGTTGTGGCAGTTCGCGCGACAACGGATGAAGTGTTGGCAATCGGCAGCAAAGCCTTTGAAATGCTTGGGCGCACCAGCGATAAAGTTAAAGTGATACACCCGCTGACAATGGGCGTTATTTCCAATTTCGAATTGGCACGTTATATGGTAAATTATTATATTCAGCAGCTTGGCGACAGCAAAATTATGCACACACATATCATGCCGCGTGCTGTGGTCAGTCTGCCTTGCCAGATTACTGGGGTGGAGCGGCGTGCAATCGTAAATTCGGTGAGCCGTGCCCGCGTGCGCCGGGTGTATTCCATTGATGAACCGGTCGCGGCGGCAATGGGTGCCGGTGTGGATGTTGCCAATCCGCATGGTTCGCTGGTTATTGATGTGGGTGCTGGTGCAACGGATATGGGTGTGATTTCTCTGGGCGGCCTTTCCATTGCGCGGTCGATTAAGACAGCCGGATTTGCTTTTGACCAGGCGATTATCCGCTATGTGCGCAACAAATACGATTTAATTATCGGAGATCGTATGGCAGAAAGCTGCAAAGTGGCAGCCGGTGGCGTTATGGAGCGTGCAGAACCGCTCACCTGCCGTATTAAGGGGCGGGACGCTGACACCGGGCTGCCGGCATGGGTGGATGTCACCAGTGAGGAACTGGTGACTCCAATGTTGGATCCTGCTGTGGATATTGCGCGTGTTTTGCAGGAGATGCTGGAAAAGACACCGCCGGAACTTTTGGGTGATATTTATGTGGACGGCATTGTTATGACGGGCGGTTCCGCCAAGCTTTATGGTTTGAGTCAATATATTGCGGACAAAGTGAAGATGCCGGTGCATGTGGCGGAGGATTCGGACATTTGCGTTGCACTGGGTGCAGGCAAGGCTATTAAGTATATGGATGATGCGGAAAACAAGGAATACGGCGTTATCAATCCGCTTAGCGCTGTCTATTAAAAAATAATAAAACAACCGATGCAGAGAATTTTTCTGCATCGGTTGTTTTTTATGCAAATTTATTTTATTCTTTTTCGCGTGCCTTATAGCGTTCAACAATCATGTTGGCACATTGATAAACATTGCCGCCGCCCATTGTCAAGATGAGGTCGCCCGACTTTGCGTGTTCCATAACATAGTCCGCAATTTCCGGGAAGGTTTTGCGGTAAACGGCGTTTGGCACTTTTTTGACTAGATCCTCTGCGTAAATGTTGTAAGTGTTTGTTTCACGCACAGCGAGAATTTCCGATACCACAACATGGTCTGGAATTGTCAGTGCCTTTGCAAAACCATCCAGCAGCATGGCGGTGCGGCTGTAAGTATGCGGCTGGAAGATGGCCCAGACTTCATGGAAACCCATCTGCATGGCGGCTGTGAGTGTGGCTGTCAGCTCTGTGGGATGATGTGCGAAGTCATCAGCAATGGTGACGCCTTCATATTTGCCAAGCATCTCAAAGCGGCGGTGTACGCCGGCGAAAGTGTGCAGGCTTTTTTGAATCTGCTCCACCGGAATACCCATGGTGTCACATACGGCAAAGGCGGCAAGCGCGTTATAAATATTGTGTTTGCCGGGGATGGAGAGGGTGACATTGCAGAGAACTTTGCCGTCTTTCTGAATATCAAAGTTTTCGCGTGCCTGCTTGGTATCCGCAATATTAACAGCGCGATATGTGCAGTTTTCGCCTCTGCCAAAGGTAATAATTTTGGCGTGGTGCAGTCCTTCAATGGCTTTCATGGTGTTGGCATCGTCGCTGTTGACCACAAGGATGCCGGAAGTCTGTTTCGCAAACTGACGAAATGAGCGGATAATGTTGTCTACTGTTTTAAAGTAATCCAGATGGTCGGCGTCAATATTCAGGATAACGGCAAGATAAGGGTGAAGCTGCAGGAAGGTGTCAACATATTCACAGGATTCCACAACAATTTTGTCGGAGGAACCGGCGCGTCCGTTGGTGCCGATACTAGGCAGCTTGCCGCCAATGACAGCGGAGGGGTCTGCACCCGCGTCCAGCAGGACAGAAGTGATGAGGCCGGTTGTGGTGGTTTTGCCGTGTGTGCCGGAAACACAGATGCTCTTGGAATAGCGGCTGGTCACCATGCCGAGCATAACGCTGCGCTCAATGCAGGGAATGCCCAATTCCTTTGCAGCAACCAGTTCCGGATTATTTGGTTTGATTGCTGCGGAATAGACAACCAGTTCCTTGCCTTGTACATTTTCAGCGCGCTGGCCCATATTAACCGGAATGCCATAGGATTTGATGCGCTGCAGGGTGTCTGACTCGGCATTGTCGGAGCCGGAAACTTCATAGCCGCGGTGAATCAGAATTTCAGCAATAGGACACATTCCACTGCCACCGATACCAACAAAATGCACTTTTTTAACGCGGGACAAAATATCACTCATAAACAGGACAACTCCTTTTATTCAAAAACACCGAATGGTACCGACTGCTTTTAGAAACAGCCATTTCTTATCATAATCAATTTTCAGTCCAAATGCAAGATATACCTGCAAAATGGGTTGGATTTATGATGCGGCGGGGAACATCATTTCTTAATTTCCCATAGTATGGTACAGAAATTTTGGAGGTAAACAGTTATGGTATTGGACAGCAGCGGCTTTGGGATAATCGGCGGTGACCGGCGGCAGCTGGCACTGGCGGAGTCAATCGCGGCGGACGGATTTCGGGTGCTCGCCTGTGGATTTGAGAATGCGGAATTTACAGGACAGGTGCAGAAAGCAGACCTGCAGGAAACGACAGAGGTTTGTGACAAACTGCTGCTTCCCCTGCCTGTGACAGCGGATGGGAGAACATTGAAAGCAGAATTTGCACAGAAGCAGATTCCGTTAAATGATACTTTGGCACAGCAGCTTAAAGGACATATGATTTTTGGAGGGAAAGTGGCGCGCGCTCTGCAGGCCTGCCCGCAAATGGCAGACCTGCAGATTCGGGACTACAGTGTCCGTGAGGATTTTGCAGTCCGCAATGCAGCAGTAACGGCAGAGGGCGCGATTGCCTATGCCATGCGGGAATATGCGGGCACGATAAACGGCAGTCGGTGCCTGATTGCCGGTGCTGGCCGGATAGGCAGTCAGCTTGCGCCCAGATTGCGTGCGCTGGGGGCAGATGTCACAGCAACTTACCGCAGAGCAGTGACCGCCGCACACATAGAGGCAATGGGATGCCATGCTTTGCCGGTCGAGAAGCTGGCACAGGGCGGCAGTTATGAAATCATTTTCAATACGGTTCCGGCAGAGATTTTTACAGACAGTGTCCTTGCGGCTTTTGCATGCGGTACACTGCTTATCGACCTTTCCTCTGCGCCGGGCGGGGTGGATATGGTGGCAGCCGGAAAACATGGCATTCGCGCGCTTCACGCTTTTGCGCTGCCAGCAAAGGTTGCTCCCCGCACGGCGGGCGAAATTATTAAACAAACTGTTTATCAGATGATGAAGGAGTGAGAGAAATGGAGAAACCAGTGCTTGGATATGCAATGTGCGGTTCTTTCTGCACCTTTGACCGTGCCATACAGCAGATGCAGGTTCTAAAAGATATCGGTTATGAGATTGTGCCCATTATGAGCGAAACGGCGGCAAATACGGACACACGTTTCGGCCGTGCCAATGATTTTATGTGGAAGGCTGAAGATATTACCGGACGCGCGCCAATCTGTTCCATTACCGGTGCGGAGCCGCTTGGGCCAAAGCACATGATTGATATGCTGGTGGTGTCACCCTGCACGGGAAATACGCTGGCAAAACTTGCAAACGGAATAACAGATACACCGGTTACTGCATCCTGACACCAAGCAAAACAATTAGCATGCATATTTTTACTGTTTACGGACATAACTATGCTTTTTCTACATTAAGTGCTATAATCTAACTAGTTCTAGAGAAAACTTTTATGGATAAAGATAACATAATTGAATGCACTGTTTCTTATTTACATAAAGGATGGATTTTGTGAATGCTTTCACTTGCAGTATGCGATGACGATAAACCCTTTTTGAAAGATGTGTGCCAGAAAGTGCAGGCGGTTTTTCGTCAGATGAAGATTGAAGCAGAGGTACAGGCATTTTCCAACAGCAGGGAGCTTATCCGGCAGGTTGAAGCTGGAGAAAGATATGACCTTGTGATATTGGATATTGAGATGCCGGCACCGGATGGACTGGTAACAGCCCAAAAAGTGCATGAAGTCATTCCGGATTGCCTTATCATTTTTTTAACTTCTCATTGCGAGTATGCGATAGATGCTTTTGAACTTTCCGTCTTTCGGTATATTCCAAAAGCTGAAATGGGACGGCGGCTGCTCCCGGCATTAAAGGATGCCACCAAGGTAATGCGGATTGAGGAGAACCAGTCTTATGTTTTTAAAAGTATCAATCATGGTCTGCTGCGGATTCCATATAAAGAAATCGTTTACATAAACAAAGCAAACCGCAACAGCTATTTCCATTTGCTTTCTCATGTGGTGTATGCACAGAGAAAGCCGCTGAAAACTGTTTATGAAGAACTTTCAGCGGAGGACTTTTTGCTGATTGACAGGGGGTATATTGTAAATATCCTTCACATTATGCGGTTGGAAAATGGTTATGCGGTATGTCGCGACGGCACGCAAATTAAAATCAGCAGGCCGAACCTGCCCGTTGTGCAGGACCAGCTCTGTAGGTATTGGGGTGCAAACGTATGAGCGCTTTCTTTTGGTGCGTTGAGGTACTGGCCACAGCGGTGGAGGGGTATCTCGGCATCAGTGTGGTGGAAACACTTGGTGTCAAGCGCTATTATGGCAATGTGCAAATAATTGCCAAACTGTTGGTGACAGGTGTCTATACGGCGGTCGTTTCTTTGCTAAATACCCTGAATCTGTTTTCATGGATAACCACTATATCTGCACTGATGCTTATTACGGTAGGCGGCATCATTGTAAGTACGACCAAACCGGTTCCGGCGCTGGCTGGAACAGCTGCTTATATTGTTGTTTTAGCACTGCAGGAGAGCTTTCTCCTGGGAATTATTGGATACTTTCAAAAAGTCCCTATTGAAAGCCTGATTTACCGTACCGGATATACACGGTGTGTTTATCTGTTGGTTGATAAGCTGATTGACTGCTGTTTATACATCATTTTTTACAGATTTTATCAAAAGAAAAAATCTGTGGACAAAATTTCAACACTCAGTTATGCCACAATCATCGTGCTTGGTTTCCTTTTGCTATCCTGGTTCGTGGAAGTTACCACTTCTCGTTCCGATTCCTCTCTTCAGTATATTGTTGGTATCTGCGGCGTGGTGATTTTGATATGCCTGTTCGCGGTTACGCAGTATTTATATAAGGCAAAAGTTTATCGTCACGAGCAGCTTGAAAACCAAAAACTGCAGGCAGAGGCGCAGATTACAGAGGAAAAATATTCGCAGCTTTACCAGACCTATCAGGAAAGTTCTAAAAATTTTCACGATTTTCGCAATCATCTGACAGCGATAGACAGCCTTATCCTGCATGGAAAAGATGATGAGGCACGGGAATACATTCAACATATTTCCTGTTCCTCTCAGCCAGACTGCCGGCAGGATTTCACTGGGACTGCCGTAATTGATGCCGTCTTGAATGACAAGATGCAGCAGGCGGAAAAGCAGCAGACCGTTATGCGGATTGATGCTTCTCTGCCACAGGAAAGAGATAATCGTATTCTGCAGCCCGATTTGTGTGTGATTCTGGCAAACCTGCTGGACAATGCGCTGGAGGCGTGCAAAAAAATCCCGGAGCCTGAGAAGCGCTCCATTGATGTTAAGATTCACCCGCGGAATGAGTTCCTGATTTTCCGCATTGCAAATACAGTCCTGAAAAATCCGTTTCAGGCGGATGGAATGCTGAAGACAACCAAAGACAATCCGCAGTGTCATGGCATTGGTTTGCAGAGCGTTTGCTCCTCAGCGGAAAAGTATGATGGGAAGCTTTTGCAGACCTATCAGGACGGCCAGTTTATTTCTGTTGTAATCGTTTCTTACAGAAAGGCAAAAGATGATGCACAGAATTGCTGAACAATGTGCGCGGAAGCTGACAGACCGGCAGGTTATTCGGCCGGCGGAGATGGAAGTTTACACCTATGGGTTTGAGCAGATTCTCTCCACTGGAATTATCCTGCTGACAATTTTGCTACTTGCCTGTCTGACTGGCAGTGCAGCAGCAGGAGTGCTGTTTATTGTCTGCTTTGTGCCGGTGCGCATTTTTGCGGGTGGATTTCACTGCAGGACTTATGGCGGATGTTTTTTCTTCAGCAACGGGATGTTTCTGTTAGCGCTGCTGCTGACATGGTTGTTCGCCAGATTGCCGGCGAACGTTACTGTGCTACTTGACTGTGTGGTAGTGCTACTGTGCTGCTGTGCGGTTTTTGCCGTGGCACCGGTACAGAATTCCAACAACCCGCTGACTGCCACCAAAGTCCGCAGGAACAGATGCCGGGCACGGAGAACGATTGCCGTGCAGGCGCCTGTCATTCTTTTTGCCAGCCTGACGTGTTACGTCAGACAGATAGATTTATTCTTTTGCAGCCTTGCCGCTGTTTCCACGGCACTGTCTGCCGCTTTGATGATGGCGGCATGGCTGCAGAAAAAGGAAGGGGGGAATTCATAATGCAGAAAGCATACAAGCTGATTTCTAAGGCTGTTAAGGCAGCCGCTAAGTTTGGTGCAGGTGCAAGCTCCGCAGTGTTTGGCTATCAGCCGAAGACTCCGAAGTGCCTGCAGGCAGACGGAAAGAACAGCAAATGAGCTGGAGACCCCGGCAAAGGAAAACCCCAGCCGGGGTCTTTTACTGCGTGCAATTTTTAACAAATGGCGGTCAAGTTGTGGTGTTTACAGCAGCACTGTGCTATGCTTGAAACCATACACAGTGATACTTTATTTTACTGAGTTCATCAACAAATTTGAAAATAGCCCTTTTGAATTTGTTGATATACCAACTACCCAAACCCTGTTGTAATAAACGATCAGTAAGGGCGGCATCATTTTCCTGCGCAGGAAATGTTGCCGCCTTTTACTGCCTTTATATTTACTTTGGCGGTAAAAAGGGATAAAGTGTCAGTTCAAAGCTTTCCGGATTTGGACCCCATCTGCTGCCGCACTTTTTTATATAGACAATCCTGTCCAGAATCAGCCGCAGCAGCTGGTTCCTCTCCTGTTCGGTCAGCAGACTGTCGTAAATTTCAAAAAGGCTGCTGCATTTTGGCTCAATATTTGCGGATATTTCCTCCCTGTCCCTTTGAATCCGGCAGGGAAGCGCGGCTTTGCGTGCTTGTATGTCATCTATTCGCTGTTGCAGCAAGTGGGAGCGCTCCTGAAATACGTCGGCAGAGTAGATGCCCTGCTCCAATAAATCATGTGTATTGCTGAGTTGGCGTGTCAAAAGTTGCAGCTCTGCATCTGCATTTTTTAGAAAGACAGTTTCATCTTGTAGCAGACTATCGGCAGGTACCGGAATATCTGGCTTTATCGGTACAGAATATTGGGAAAACGATGTTCGCAGGACGCACAGCATGGCTTTTTCCACATAGGAGAGGGCACAGCTAACTGTTTGACAGCCGGAAGTAGGGCAGACCAAAAGCGCTCTGTTCCGGCTCAGGTGCCGGGTCATGTGGTGACCACATTCACCGCAGAGGAGCAAACCGGCAAGCGGATTCTGAATCGTTTTGCGTCCTCCGGCGGATGGCGAGCAATGGCTGAGTAGCTCCTGTGCTCTGGAGAACTGTTCCGTTGAAATCAGCGCTTCATGCAGTCCAGTGGAAAGGTTGGCACTGCCGAAAGGTACGCACAGCCTTTTTTTTAGGACACGGTTGCCAGAGATGATTCTCTTTTCTGGCCTCCAGTGCCAGCGAATTTTACCAATATAAACTGGATTGTGCAGTATCTGCAGAATAGTGCCAGCGCTCCATGTTCCGCCCTTGGGAGAAAGAACTTTCATTTGATTTAAGCGGCGGGCGATTCGTGTGGAACCCATCCGCAGAGAGTCGGAATTGGCAGATGGACTGGCCGTATACCAGCCGAAAATCATGCGCACAATGGCCGCCTGCTCCGGATTTGGTGCCAGTGTGTAACCTTTGTCATTGACCAGCTTTTCTCTCTGATAGCCATAGGGCGGCAGACTGCCAGTATATTTGCCCTCCTTCACAGAAGCGGTACGGCCACGCTGCAGCCGGCGGTTAATGGTTTTATATTCTCTGCGGCTCATAAACAGACCAAATTCAAAGTATTCTTCGTCAAATTCATTATCCGGATGATAGGTTTTCATTGGGGTGATAATACTGGTACCGGAATATTTAAAAATTTGTGCAACCAATCCTTGGTCAATGGTGTCACCGCGCGCAAGACGCTCTATTTCCATGACCAGCACACCTGCCCACAAACCAGTTTCCACATCGGCGAGAAGCTGCTGCATGACCGGGCGGGCGGCAATCGTTTCCCCTGAAACAATCTCCCGGTAAATCTTTGTGACGTGGCGCTGCTGCTGCTTTGCCAGTTCTAAGAGTGCGTGTTCATGGCGTGACAGTGTTTCTCCCTCGCCGCGTGCCTCTGCCTCCGCATCGGCTCTGGATTTTCGCAGATAAATACAATACTGTTCCATTTCCATTTTACAATCATCTCCCCACTTATGTTTAAGCGGAAATACGCATAAAAATGACAGGGAGGTGATGAAAATGACTGTGCCGGAAGGTCATGTGATCAGGCAGTTTCAGATTGGGAATGTTCAAGTAAAAGTCTGTGATGACTGCTGCCAAGACATAAGTCCGGAGAAAATTAAAGAGATACTTGGGCGCTGCGGGGAAATCTGGGCAGAGTCGGAAGCACAGAAAGCAAAACAGGGCAAACAGTTGAAGTGATGTTTTGCTGTCAGGATGCAGTAACAGGCACACCTGTCACGATGGCAGTAAAATCCAGCCTGCGGGTGCATCTGCCAGTGCTGTTGACTATTGCGACCAACGACGCGCTGGCAGCCTCCGCACAAAATATTGGCCGGCTGCTCAATGTGAAATATGTGTTTTTCACGCCGTTTCGGCAGGATGATTATGTGAAAAAGCCGTATTCACTGGTGGCAGACTTCACCCTGATTCCAAAAGCGGTGGAAGCTGCACAAAATTGTGAACAGTTGGAGCCGATTTTACTTGCACCGCTGCAGAAAGAAAACAAATCCTAATGAAAGCCGCCGGAACATCAGCTTTACTGTGCGGATTCCGGCGGCTTTCTGTGTGTGATGGTACTTGTGGGATTGCGCAATTCATGGTAAAATAAAACGAAACGTAAATTTCAGGAAAGGTTGCGGACAGGCTTATGCTTTATTGTCCAAAATGTCATATCTTATGTGAGGAGCAATGCCCGGTGTGCGGAAACCGGAAACTGGTGGAACCACAGGCAGAGGAACCTGCCCGGCTTGCCACTGTGAAGGAACCGAGTGCCAGTGCATTGGAGGAACAGCTGCGCCAGACGCAGATTCCCTATGAAAAGCGGGCGGCACTCTCACCGGATGGCGACGATGCGGTATTTAACTTCTATGTGCCGTGTTGTCGTTTTCAGGAGGGGGTTAGTGCTATGCAGACTACCTGTGCCGCAGACCAAACAAAAGACGCACCGGATGCAGAACTGCCGACTGATGCGAAACCAAAACCGCAGACCTATCGTGTCGGTGGGGAAGAATTTGAAGTGATGCCGCGGAAGAAACAGATTTTTTGGCGCATATTCTCGATTGTTATGCTGATTGCAGTCGTTTTTGCGGTCATTCTGCTGTCTGATGTGGCAGCCAACTGGGTTAAACGTCTATTTGCCTGATTGCGTGTATATTTTGCATCTTTATAAAAAGCATGAAATTCTGATGTGAACTGGAGTGTGTAAAATGAAGGAATCCTATCAGCCGGATACACTGTGTATCCATGCGGGCTATCATCCAAAGAGCGGCGAACCGCGTGTTTTGCCGATTGTACAGAGTACCACTTACTGCTATGACAGCGCCGAAGAAATGGGGCGTCTGTTCAATCTGGAGGACGAAGGCTATTTCTATTCCCGCATGGCGAACCCGACCGTAGACGCGGTGGAAAAGAAAATAGCAGCCTTGGAGGGTGGCGTCGGCTGTGTGGCAACTTCCTCCGGCATGGCGGCAATCTTCCTTTCCGTGTTGAACATCTGCAAAGCAGGCGACCATGTGGTGAGCTGTAACGCGATTTACGGCGGTGCTTTCAACCTCTTTAATAAGACCATGCGGGACATGGACATTGACTTTACGTTTGTGCCTCCGGATGTAACAGAAGAACAGCTGGAAGCGGCCATGAAGCCGAATACGCGTGCGGTCTATTGCGAAACGCTGACCAATCCGTCTTTGGTTGTGACAGATATTGAGTTGTATGCCAAGGTAGCTCATGCACATGGTGTGCCGCTGATTGTGGACAACACTTTCCCGACACCGATTAACTGCCGTCCGTTCCAGTTTGGTGCGGATATTGTTGTGCATTCCACGACAAAGTACATGGATGGTCACGCGGTGCAGGTTGGCGGCGCTATTGTGGACAGCGGAAAATTTGACTGGACAAACGGCAACTTCCCGATGCTCACAGAGCCGGATGAATCTTATCATGGACTGGTTTATACCAAGCAGTTCGGCAAGGCAGCCTATATTACCAAGGCACGCGTGCATCTGCTGCGTGACATTGGCTGCCAGTCCGCGCCGGAAAATGCTTTCCTGCTGAATCTCGGTTTGGAAACACTGGCACTGCGCATGGAACGCCATTGCTCCAACGCACAGAAAGTGGCGGAGTATCTGGAAAAGGACAGCCGCATTACATGGGTGAATTATCCCGGACTTAAGAGCAGCCCATATTACCAGTTGGCACAGAAGTATATGCCGCACGGCACTTGCGGTGTCATTTCCTTTGGCGTAAAGGGCGGACGTGCTGCCGCTGCCAAATTCATGGAATCCCTGCAGCTTGCCTCTATGGTGGTCCATGTGGCAGACTTGCGTACTTGTGTGCTGCACCCGGCAAGCACTACACACCGCCAGCTTACGGATGAACAACTCAAGGAAGCGGGCATTGGTGCGGATATGATTCGCCTGTCTGTCGGCATTGAGAATCCGAAGGACATCCTTGCGGACATCCAGCAGGCACTGGACAAAGTGAACGCATAAGATAAGCGATTTGCTTCAGCAGAAAGTGCAGGAGGAACTAACTTTGAAAAGACAGGATTATATTTCATGGGATGAATATTTTATGGGTGTGGCACTGCTGGCAGCCATGCGCAGCAAGGACCCCCATACGCAGGTCGGCGCCTGCATTGTGAATCAGCAGAATATTATTCTTTCTACAGGCTACAATGGCTTTCCGTGTGGTTGCTCTGACGATTCTTACCCGTGGGACCGAGAGGGAACAGAGTCCAATCAGACAAAGTACCCGTTTGTGGTACACGCGGAACTCAATGCCATCTTGAATTCCGGTGGTAAGTCATTGAATGGTGCAACCATTTATGTTGACCTGTTTCCATGCAATGAGTGTGCCAAAGCCATCATTCAGTCCGGCATTAAAGAAGTGGTGTATCTTTCCGACAAATACGCGGATGAGCCTATGACACTTGCAAGCAAAAAAATGTTGGCAAGTGCCGGTGTGAAAATGCGGCAGCTCATCCCAACGAAAAAAACAATTACGCTGAATTATGCACACGCATAAAAGACCTGCCACAGGAATTTCTGTGGCAGGTCTTTTATGGCTTTTCTTTCGGTTTTCGCAGGATGTGAATAACCAAAATGATACACAGCACAATGGCAGTCAGATAGCCAAGTAGGCCAAGTGCGGGCAAACCAAGAATCAGCGGTTTCATCTGTGTGCTGCAGATAATACTGGAACCAAGGAACAGCGAGGCCGCAATAATGCATACGACCAATTTGTTTACCATTACGTCTATTTTATCCAGTGGCTCTTCGGAACCGACAATTTCCAAATTGAGTTTTGTGTGGCCCTTTGTATAGGTTTTGAGTGCGCTGGAAAGATAAGCAGGCAGACGAATGCCGCTGCGGAAACTGCTGTAAAGTGCTTTGCCATTATGCAGTACTTCTTTTTTAAAGTCAAACTGTTCGGTGAACTCGCCTGCCAAATGGGTTTTAACGATGTCCGCAAGGCTGACTTCAGGGCAGCACTTGGCAATGACACCCTCCAGTGTTAACACACCGCGTGCCAGCATGGTGACATTGGAGGGAAGCGAAATGTCAAAGGAAGTGGAAAGCTGCAGCAGCTCCTGCATCATTTTGCCAAGGTCAAGCTCAGACAAACTGGTATCGCCATATTTGCGCAGAAGTTCATCAATCGCGTCATAAAGCCGGGCATGGTCAATGTGCCGGTGTGCGGTGCCAATCGTGAGCAGACCTTCTTTCAGACGATGAACATCATGCTCCGCAACTGCTTCAAACATAGAGCGAAAAAGCTGTTGGTCATGGCGGGTAAGTCTGCCGACCATACCAAAATCCAGAAAGACAATTTTGCCGCCGCTTATCCAGACATTACCAGGATGTGGGTCAGCATGAAAGAAAGCGTCATCCAATACCTGTTTGGAGTAATTTTCCACCAGTTTGGTGCCGATTTCATTCATGTCATACCCAAGTGCTGTCAGCTTTTCCGTGTTGTCCACTGGAATGCCGTCGATGTACTCCATCACGAGAATGCGTTCTGTGGTGAGGTGTCGGTTAACCTGCGGACAGGACACGTAGGCAATGTCCTGATTCAGCTTCGCAAATTCCTGCATATGCTCCGCTTCCTGCAGAAAATTCATTTCCTGCTGGGCAACTGTCCACATTTCATCAATGACCGCGTCAAAATTCAGCGGACTGTTGTGTGCGGGACCACCCATGTGACTGAGCAGGCGCACGGCACGATGCATCAGCCTCACATCCTGCTGCATGGTTTCACGGATGCCGGGGCGCTGAACTTTAACAACGACCTTTTGACCGGTATCCTTCAGCACTGCCTGATATACCTGCGCAATGGACGCGGAACCGAGCGGCGTTTCATTGAATTCGGAAAACACCTGCTGAATGGAACAGCCATATTCCTGCCGAATGACTTTTTCTGCCTCCGAAAACGGCACAGGCTGCACGGTTGCCCGCAGCTTTTCCAGTTCTGTGCAGTATTCCTGTGGAAGAATGTCACTGCGCATGGACATAACTTGACCAAGCTTGACATAAGTTGGGCCGAGATCCTCCAGAATCTGGCGAAGTGACTGCGGAGTCAGGCCATGCAAAATGCCACGGCAGCGCAGGACACTGAGCAGTTCACGCAAACGTGCTGAACTGCTGCCAAAATCAGAGTCTTTCATTTGTCAAGCTGTTCCAGTTTCGCTTTCAGCTCCGCACGCTGTTCCGGAGTCAGCTTTTCCACATCCTTCAGCAAAGCGTCCGTGTCTGCCTTGGGAGCACTCTCCGGTTTTTCGGCGGCTTTGCGTTTCAGTTCTTCATTGATTACTTTTCCCTGAGCAACGGTCAGCTCACCTTTTTCCACCAGAGTGTCGACAATTTCCTTACTTTTTTCCACGGTCACAGCGGCAGCACCAATGCCAGCCAGCACGATTTTTTTTAGATCATCATTGAGATTCATAAAAAATGCCTCCTTGCAATTTTGCACACAGTTTAATAAGTGGGGCGGCTGTGCTTTTTTCTTAGCATAGCACACCCGGCGCTCAATAAAAAGGGCAGCCTGTAAAAATTAAGAAATTGTACATATCTGCATTCTTTGACGCGTGTTTGGTTTTATGCTATGATGTACTGAAATGTACTTATAAAAATATAGGAAGAGGCCAAGTGTGAAATATGGAAGCTGAAAAAGATGAAGCTACACAAGACAGCCCAAATGAAACAGTCCCTTGGGGAAAACTGCCGTCAGTACTGTATGAGCAGCGTATACCTTATATTTTGTATCTAATTTTGGCGGCACTGCTGCTGTATGTTGCTTTCACGGCGATGGCGATGGGACACAGCTTTTGGCAGCTTTATCTTGTCTTTTATATTGTCGGTGCGGCAACACTGGCGGCCGGTATGATACATCTTATCTGTCCGGTTATTCGTCGGGATGGCAGTGACTTATTAGGATACAGCTGCGGTATGTTACCTAAAATACATCGGTTGCCGCACACAGCGGTGTCGGCAATTCAGATAAAACCGGCAATCGGCACCAAAAAACATACCAAATGGTTCCGCTTTGATATTGCTTTGCTTCCGAAAAATGGGAAAGCAGTGCCTTTGGGAGAAAGACATCTGCTGCAGAGTGAAGCGAAGATGCTGAAAAATTTTTCTGTGCCGGAAACAGAGCGGACGGATGAAAAAGAAAAGGTCTCCTTTTTTTGCCCGGCGGTGCTGGTTGAACTTGCACTCCTTTTGGTTGGAATTGTGTGCCTGATTGTGACACTCATGCATTAAAAAAAAGAATATCGGCACCATTTCTGCGCATAATAAACGCGGAGGTGTTGGTTTATGAGTACGAAAGAATTGTCCTATATTGAAGACGCGCTCAGCCAGGAGCAATTTCTGCAGCAACAGTGTGAGAAGGCAGCATCCAGTATGACCGACCCGCAGCTTAAACAATGCGTAAAGCAAATGGCGAATAAGCATCAGCAGATTTTCAGCCAGTTCTTTGATTTAGTTTAAGGAGGGCAAACACAATGGATGACAAGAACACAATTGAAGACCTTCTTCTGACAGAGAAAAACGTCTGTGACCTGTATTTACACGGCAGCATTGAGTCCGGCACACAGAACGTCAATCAGGCGTTTACAACAGCACTGCAGGATTCTTTGACTATGCAGAGCGACCTTTACCAAAAAATGTCCGAAAAAGGTTGGTATTCGACACAGCAGGTACCACAGCAGCAAATGCAGCAGGTCAAGCAGAAATTTTCCTGCGCACAGCAAAACGGCTGAATCTCGTTTCCTTGAAAGGCAGGACAGGCGAAAGTCTGTACCTGCCTTTTTTGTTGTTGCACACCTTTTTGCTTTCTGCATATTCTAATTAGGAAACATATGAAGGAGGCTGCGCAAGATGTGTGGAATCGCGGGATGGATAGATGGGGAAAGGTACCTACCGGATCAGCAGACAGCGCTGGACGCCATGTCAAAGACACTGCAGCGCCGTGGTCCAGATGACCATGGACAATATACGGAGGACCATGTTTGCTTGTTGCATCGCAGACTGGCTGTGGTTGACCCGGCAAACGGGCATCAGCCGATGATTGCGCAGGCTGGGGGTGAAACCTATGCCTTGGTTTATAATGGAGAACTGTATAATACAGAGGAACTGCGGCGGGAATTGGAGAGTCTAGGGTGTGAATTTCATACACACAGCGATACCGAAGTGCTGCTGAATGCGTACATTATGTGGGAAGATGCTTGTCTGTCGAAGCTAAACGGTATTTTTGCCTTTGCAGTGTGGCAGAAAAACAATCGTCGTCTTTTTGCGGCGCGTGACTGCATGGGTGTCAAACCTTTTTACTACTATGATTACCCAGAAGGACTTGTTTTTGGTTCGGAAATCAAGGCACTGCTGGCAAGTCCAGTGGTAGAGCCGGAAATTGATGAAAATGGGTTGAATCAGTTATTCCTGCTCGGTCCCGGCGCAATTCCGGGCAAAGCAATTTTTCGCGGCATGAAAGAACTTGCACCGGGTTACAGCTTGACTTATACCGTGGAAGGCGGTGTCAAACTGCATCGCTGGTGGAAACTGACCGCGAAGGAACATACGGAAGACGAAAAGACTTCCATTGCCCATGTGCGGGAACTGCTGACAGACAGCATCCGCCGTCAACTGGTGTCTGATGTGCCGTTGTGTACGCTGCTTTCCGGCGGGTTAGACAGCTCTATTATTTCGGCCGTGGCAGCGGAGGAATATCGGAAACAAGGACGTCAGCTTACCACTTATTCCGTGGATTACATTGACAATGCCAAGTATTTTCAGCGCAATTTGTTCCAGCCTGCGCCGGATAGTGAATACGTCGGTGAAATGGTGGATGCTATCGGTTCCCATCATCGCAACATTATTTTGGACAATGCGGCACAGGCGGACGCACTGCTGGATGCTGTGCGGGCTAGGGACTATCCTGGTATGGCAGATATTGATTCGTCACTGCTGCTTTTTTGCCGCGCAATCAAAAAAGATTTTACCGTTGGATTGTCGGGCGAGTGTGCAGATGAATTAGAACACGCATGGTTACAGCCAATTCAAAGGTAATGAAAACTGAAATATCAATGAATGCAAGAAAAATATCCGAATTTTTTAAAAAATTGCTCGAATTACTTTCAATAAACCTATCATTGTTTCCACTTAGTATTTCCAACGAATCAGATGGTACGCGCCGTTTAATGGCATGGCACCTGCTATTGAGAAGGCGCTGGAATGTGGCAGCATAATTGTAGCAGATGAATTAGAAACAGGTATGCATCCCTTATTGGCAGAATACCTTGTTTCCAGATTCCAAAATAAAAATTCGTTTGTTCATGACAACAGAAAAAGGCTTTGATAAGGTTCTCACAAATGGGAAGTGAACATTTTGAAGTCCTCCTTTCGGTCTTTCAGACAAAAAAAGGACAGCCAGAAGGCTGCTCTTTCCGTTTTGGTGACATGATGTTATCTGCCCAATAAATCGAATTTTGTTTATGACAAAGTGGAGTCAGTTTTCATTGCCAGACGGCAAAGTTTGCATGAGGGCAAAGAAATGTTCAGACTTACCTGTACTAAAATAGTCATACCAAGATTCCAGTGTGTTTGATTGAAAAACACCTAAATGCTCGATAATTTGTCTCGCCCACAGCAAAGCTCCGGCGGAGCCTGCCGTAATCAGGTTATGATCCGCCACAGAGAGCTGGTCTACATAAAAGTTTTGCCCTTTATAACCGGGAGCAACCATTTCAAGAAATCCCAGCCCGTTACTGGTGTGCGGGCGGTTATCCAATAGCCCGAAGCTGGCAAGCGCAGCGGTAGCCCCACAGATTGCGCACACCGTCGTGCCTAAAGAGAGAAATTCCCTTGCTTTTTCGATGATCGCGCTATGCTTCGGGTCATTCCATGTAGTTGCACCCGGTAATAGCAACACGCTCTCTTTGCTCAGAACAATATCCTCAATCAAGTAATCGGGAATGATTGTCAGCCCGCCCATTGTTTTGATCGGCTCTTTGGAATTACTGACCGTTTTGAGCGATACACGCGGCGCATCCTTTTTGAAAAATCGACCGGAATTTAGCTCCGGAGTAACGTACCCCAGTTCCCAGTCGGCCAAAGTATCCAGAACGTAAACATAGATTGTAAACATACATTTCCTCCGCTTTCAATGTTATGTTGATTTGTCTGCATCCTTATTGTATGATGTAATTGTTGACAACATTATGGCAACAATTAAAAATAAAAGAACATTTGAAAGGCGGCTGTCAGATGAAAGTAGACAGGCTTGTCAGCATTATCCTGATACTCCTTGATAAAGAGCGTATAGGCGCACAGGAATTAGCAGATATGTTTGAAGTATCGCCCCGCACAATTTACCGCGACATAGACACGATCAACATGGCAGGGATTCCTGTTCGCTCTACATCGGGAGTGGGCGGCGGCTTTGAAATCATGCAAAAATACAAGATTGATAAAAAGGTCTTTTCAACTGCCGACCTTTCCGCCCTTTTGATGGGACTTTCCAGTCTTTCGGGCATGATACGAGGTGATGAGCTGGTACACGCGCTTGCGAAAGTCAAGAGCTTTATTCCCGCTGACAGAGCGAAAGACATTGAACTAAAAGTAAATCAAATAAACATAGATTTAAGTCCGTGGATGGGCAACAGGAACATACAACCATACTTAGAAATTATCAAAACAGCTTTGCAGGAAAGCAAGCTACTTTCATTTGAATATATAGCCCACCACG
>JAKVJJ010000015.1 GCA_022487055.1 Oscillospiraceae bacterium | reverse complement strand
GGTTGCAACTCCGGGGCGGCTCAATGACCTTGCCGGACAGGGTTATATTGATTTGTCACAGGTGGAAACCTTTGTGCTGGATGAAGCTGACCGGATGCTCGATATGGGCTTTATCCATGATGTCAAGCGTGTGATTGGACAACTGCCGGAGAAACGCCAAAACCTGATGTTCAGTGCGACATTGCCAAAAGAAATTCGTTCGCTGGTCAGCAGTATTTTGAATGACCCGGTGAAAATCAGCATTACGCCGCCTGCCACAACGGTGGATAAGATTGACCAGAGTGTTTACTATGTGGATAAGGGCAACAAATGCAGGCTGCTCATCTGGGTGCTGCAGGACCCGCGCATTTCCTCCGCACTGGTCTTTACACGTACCAAGCACGGCGCGGACAGGGTTGTTCGTGACCTGATGCGGGCGGGAATTTCTTCCGCCGCAATTCATGGGGACAAAACACAGAATGCACGTCAGGCGGCGCTCTCTAAGTTTAAAAATCATCAGATTCGGGTGTTGGTGGCAACTGATATTGCGGCACGCGGGATTGACATTGAGGAACTTTCTCATGTCATCAATTATGATATTCCAGAAGTGCCTGAAACATACGTTCACCGCATTGGCAGAACTGCACGCGCCGGACACAGCGGGATTGCACTTTCTTTCTGCAGCATTAATGAAAAATCCGACTTTTTGCATATCCTCAAGCTGATTAAAAAAGATGTGCCGGAAATTAAGGAACATCCGTATCCCATGCAGGAGCTGGTGCCCATGAGCAAAGAGGAACAGCGTGAGAAGCAGCTTGCACGTCAGCATGCTGCCAGAACTGCCCGGGAAGGCCGTCAGCAAAAGCAGCAGCGGCCGGACAGACATCCGGCAAAAAAACAACAGCCGGCAGACCGAAACCATAAGCAGCCGAATCGCCAGGGAAGACAGGCGGCTCCGAAGCAGACAGTCCAGAATAGCCGCAGAAATGACAATCCCGCTAAGCCGTTGCCGCAGAAACAGAAGCCGCAGGTGCCAAAGGTGCAGTTGCCGGAAAAATCCGGACACAGCAGCCGGATGCACACCGAAAAGCCGAAACGGACACCAGTACGACCTGACCTTGCCAAGTATTTGCCGAAGCCGCTGCGCAAACGTCCGACTGACCAGCCGCTGAAACACCATCTGTAATTCCCGGCAATAAAGGAGGAACACCATGGCGCTGTCAAAATCCCAACGATTTGTGATTGCCGAGCTGACACGAAAAGCCGGGAAACTGGATATCAAGAAGTATTATCAGCTTGTGCGAGGTTTTACGCGGGCAATGCATTTGCCGCTGCTGAAGCTGGCATACCATCCTTGGGACCAGACAATCCGGTGTGGCAGCCATGAAGTTCCGGTGCGCGTCTTTTCACCAGAACGAAGGGCCAAGGGCCTGCTGCTCTTTTTCCATGGCGGCGGCTGGGTGGTGGGCGATATTGATTCCTACAGTGACACCTGCGTTTTAATGACGCGCATGACTGGCTGTGTGGTGGTCAGTGTGGATTACCGTCTGGCGCCGGAACACCGGTTTCCAGCCGGACTGCTGGACTGCTATGCAGCTTCTCAGGCAATTTTGCAGCAAGCAGACACCCTTGGATTTACGGAACAGGACATTACCTTTATTGGTGATTCCGCAGGGGGAAACCTTGCGGCGGCAGTTTCTCTGTATATCCGTGATCAGGGCGGAATTCTACCCTCCCGTCAAATTCTGCTTTATCCCAGCACATGGAATGACCATGATGCCCGGACGTCTCCGTTTGAATCCATCCGGACAAATGGGCAGGACAAGATGCTTACAGCGCAGCGGGTGGAGGATTATATTGACCTTTACAAAGGCAGTGCATCTGATTTGCAGAACCCATATTTTGCGCCGCTGACCGTATCCGATTTTTCTAAACAACCCAAAACATTGCTCTTGACTGCCGAATATGATCCTTTGCGCGATGAGGGTGAGGAATATGGGCATCAGTTGGCAGCGGCCGGGAATGAAGTGGAAATTCACCGCATACCGGATGCGCTGCACGGCTTCTTTTCCCAATATGGTACTCCGCCGCCGGTGCGGAAAGCTTACCAATATATTCAGGCATTTTTAAGCGGCCGCTGAGAATTGCCCGGCAGCCGCGGAAAGGAGGAGCGTATGAGTCGGAGAACGTTTGAGTGGGCAGGCCTTGATACGGCCGCTAAAATTTTCCCCTGTACCAGCGGCAGACGTGACACAAAAGTCTTTCGCTTTGTCTGTGAGCTGAAGGAACCGATTCATCCGCAGAAGCTGCAGGAAGCACTTGACCAGACCATCGATTCCTTCCCTGGATTTCAGACGATTATCAAGCGGGGGCTTTTCTGGTACTACCTTGAGAATACAGATACAATGCCAGTCGTCCGGCAGGAATACAGGTCGCCGTGCTCGCAGCTTTATGACAAGGATGTTTCCAGTCTGCTGTTTGAGGTCACTTACTTTGGATGCAGGATTAATCTGGAGGTTTTCCATGCCATTTCGGACGGCACCGGCGCCATGCACTTCCTGCGGGTATTGGTTTTCCGGTATCTCCGGCTGATGCACACAGAGCAGCTCGGCAATTTGCCGGAGATTGACTATGACGCCAGCGAGAGTCAGAGCATGGATGACAGCTTTGAACATTACGCCAATCATCAGAAAGCACCGAAGACTCCCCATGTGCACAAGGCGGTCTATCACCTTCCCGGTTTGAAAACACCGGATTACCGTCTGAATATCGTTGTTGGCACGGTGCCGGTGAAGAGTATGCTGGCAATTAGCCATTCCTATCACACCAGTCTGACAGTGCTGATATGTGCACTTGTTATGCAGGCGATTCACAAAGAAATGTCCGTGCAGGATTCAACCAGGTCGGTCGTGCTTGCGGTGCCTATCAATTTGCGCAATCATTTTCATTCTGCTTCCGCCCGAAACTTTTTCGGTGTAATGGATGTCAGCTATGATTTTTCAGAGAACAGCGGCAGTTTGGAGGATATGATTGCTAAAATCGATGCGCAGTTTAAGGCTGGTCTTTCTCCGGAGGAACTGCAGTACCGGGTCAATCAGTATATGTTGCTCATTAAAAATCCAATCGCGCGGGTATCTTTTCTCAGCCTGAAGGATGAAGCCATGCGCTTTGGTAATTATGTCGTCAGCCAAAGAGAAACCAGCGCGGTGTCTAATGTGGGAATTGTGAAGATGCCCGCGGCACTGCGGCCATATATTGAAAAATTTGAGGTGTTTGTCAGCACAGAAAAGGAACAGCTCTGTTGCGTGACCTATGAGGAAAAGATGACACTCAGTTTTTCCTCCGCTTTTCTAAATACAGAGATGCAGAAAAACTTTTTCCGCTCGCTTACGGCGCTGCAGATACCAGTGGAAATTGATACGGATTCCTTTGAGGATAATTGAGTCAAGGGGCGCATATTTATGAAATACTGTGAAAAATGTAAAGTTAGTGTGCGTGGTGAAAGGGAGCGCTGTCCGCTGTGTAATGCCGTGCTGGTGGGAGAAGCGGTGCCGGGCGGCTTTCCACAGTTGCCGGATGGAATGCACCGACGCCGGCTGTGGACTTCCGTTCTGGCGTTGGTCAGTGTGGCGGCGTGTGTGGTGTGTCTGCTACTGAATTATCTGCACAGGGAGTACGGCCTGTGGAGCCTGTTTGTGCTGGGCGGTGTGCTGTGTATGTGGCTGACGCTGGGGCTTGCGCTTTATAAGCAGCGGAATGTGCCCAAAACACTGGTGTGGGAAGTCTTTTTGGTTTCGGCGCTGAGTGCGGTGTGGGACTATGCCACAGGTTGGCGCGCATGGAGCATCAACTATGTTATCCCGATTGTTTGCATGGGTGCCATGGTCACACTGGTTTTTATGTTTCGGTTGTTTAACGTATCTTCCGGCAGTCTGATCGTTTATCTGCTGGTGGACGCTCTGCTGGGCATCCTGCAGATGGTGTTGCTGCTGACCGGTTCCATCACGGTGCCATTGCCGAGTATGTTGTGCATCGGGTTAAGCCTGATGATGCTGGCGGCCATGCTGATTTTTAGGGGCAGAAATGTGAAAAAAGAACTGCGGCGGCGGCTGCATATGTAAGGCCGCCTGTGCTGGGAGATAGAGATGGACTACAATCAACTGGTGTTTGTTGGAACAGAGATTGGCCGGCTGCTGGTGAAATACGGCGCGGAAATTTACCGTGCAGAGGAATCCATGCACCGGCTTTTTTCCGCTTATGGCGTTTCAGAAAGCCACATTTTTGCCATGACCACCTGCATCAATGTGACGGTTTGTCAGCCGGATGGCGTGCCGATTACACGCATCTGCCGGGTGGAGGACAGATGTATTGACCTTGGCAAGATTGACAGGCTCAACTCGCTGTGCAGACATGCCTGTACGCAGCGGCCGCCGCTGTGTGATATTCGCAGGGAAGTGCGCAAAATCGATTTGGATTCTGGAAATTCCAAGCCATTGCGGGCGCTCGGATTTGCGGGCGTGGCATTTGCGTTCACATTGTTTTACGGCGGCAATGCGGCTGATGCGGTTATCAGCAGTTTTACCGGCCTGCTGGTTTATTGGATGCAGGACTTTTTCCTGCGTTACCGTGCCAATTCTTTTTTCTCAACGATTTTGGAAAGCGCTGCAATTGGTTTGGTCTGTTTTGTGGCGGCGCACATGGACCCCGGCCTGAATGCGGACCGTATGATTATCGGAAGCGTGATGAATCTGGTGCCTGGTATCGCCATCACCAGCTTTATGCGGGATATTTTGCTGGCGGATTACCTTTCCGGTATGCTCCGGTTTGTGGAGAGCCTGCTGGTTGCCATGGCAATCGCACTGGGCGTTGGTGCTGCTATGGTTTTTACCCGGCTGCTGTGGGGGGTGTGACAGATGCAGATACTGCTGCCATGTTTTTACAGCTTTGTTGCGTGTGTCGCATACTGTATGTGTGTGAATCTGCGCGGATGGAAAATGGTGTGGGCATCTCTTGGCGGTGCTATCGGCTGGGGTGCCTACCTGCTTTTCAGCTTTGTCAATCATGATATTTTCCAGTATTTTATGAGTTCACTGGCTGTGTCAATTTACTCGGAAGCAATGGCACGGCTCAACAAAAGTCCGGTCACAGGTTTCCTGCTGGTTTCTATGCTGCCTATGGTGCCGGGCGGCGGCATTTATCACGCAATGGAGTATGCGGTGTCCGGCAACACAGAGCAGTTTATGAGTGTTGGCCTGCACACTTTTGGTATTGCTGGTGCGCTTGCGCTTGGTGTGCTGCTGGTGTCCTCAACTGTGCGCCTGACAGGAACGATTCATCGGGAAAAACGATTGGAACTTGCCCGTTTGCTGCGGCAGAGGGAAAACAGCAAAAAGCCGGGTGCAAAATCATAAAATGGCTGATGTCATCTGTCAGATTGGATTGCTGCAACAAAACGAGCGGTATATGGATGTTTGTCCATATACCGCTCGTTTTTTGACTCAAAAATAAAGAAGTAAGGAATACGGCAGAAAGAAGTCACACAAAAACAATCAAAAGATACTCATGATTTTCTCCCATGTATGCTGAGCCAAGACAAATTGATTATAATGTCTTTTTACATTCTTGGAATACTTGTCAAATTCCACTGCAATGTTAAAGAAGCGCTTATCCTGAAAGTATTCTGCCAATTTCGGCAGCGTCTGATTCAGCGCAGACTTTATCCACTTCATTCTCTGCTCGTATTCTTCCGGTGTGGTAATATAGGTCAGCAACGGCTTATAGCGAACCCAGCCAATGCACGCATTCAAAAATCTTAAATTGACATTGGCCGAATCCGTAGTAATCGCGGAAAGGTGTATAGGCAGCGCTCCATCCAGCAAATGCTGATAAATCGAAAACCCATCATGAAATGTGTAACATGGTATTCTGCGCACAGTCTTATCTTTCAGCAAAGTCGACAGAAAAGCATCTTCTCCTCTTGCACCCGGAGGATTAAAAAAGGGAAGCGTTTTTTGAGGCTTTTTCAGATTGATGCAGAGATTCGCGCCGGAAATGAACTTGCAGCCGCCAACCAGTGGTACATCTGCTGCTTTGTTGGTGGTTAGCACATTGGTGGACGCATAGGTTACACCGCCGGATTCCATAAGTGTCTTAATATTTGTCCAGTTAATGATATCATTACTGATTGCTTCAATAAAGAGTTTGAAATTTTCCTCATCCAACACCTTATTGAATTGAATCTGAGGGATTGGAGAAATATATCCGCAGTGGAAGCCGTTTGTATAATCTGCATTGACAATTTCTTTTAAGTGAGAAACAAAAACATGTTGTCCACTCCAAAGACAAGTCTCATGATTCTTTGTTACCGCCATTGGATATTCATCATCATCAAGGAATAGAAAATAATCCATCTGATTTTCTATTGCCGCAAACAGTACTGCATTGCGCTTTCCTGCATATCCTGCCCCAAAAACACTGGTCAGTTCAGGCTGTGTGAACTTGCTGCTATCCCGTAACCTTTCAAGGCTTCTCAGTGCATTCTTTGCGCCGACGAAAGTAATACTTTCAAAAGCGTTCACAATTTCCTGGGGAAGATTGGTATAGTCGGTTGACTCTGTATTATGATATTTAACGTCATAAGCGACAAAAAGATGAAGTTTAACATTCATACCTGCAGGCAAATCATTCTTCGTTGCTTTCCATGTATGTATATAAGCTGATAAAACTTTCCGAAAATTACGTCTACCCGTTGCGAATCCGATTCCCATGCGTATTTCACTCATTGTAGCTTATCCACTCCTTTTTTCTGTCTAATTACAATCCCACGCTCCGTTTCTTATAATATTATTATAATTATACAAAACATATAGAGTATTGTCAAATTTTTAAGTTTATCCCTCCAATTATGGCTTTGTGAAATGGAGGAAAAATACAGATTCGAATCCAGACTTGCTCAATCTCTGCCATTCAAAAGTCGGGAATATACAGTCCATTTCGAAACCTACACCAATAGGATGTTCAGGACAAAAATCAGCGTGAGAATTCAGCGGAGAGGCAGTCTGTCTTTCGGCATGGCGTACCCCAAGCGAAATTGCCCCTGCTTGATGAGCTAATAAAACAGGAACGGCATGACCGAAGCCATACCGTTCCTGCAAAGCAATATTACCGTTCAGGACATTTTTGAGAAGGCAGCTTTTCTTGCTGTGCTCTGCATTTCAGCGTTGATGCTTCTTTTCCTCAGCCAGCCGCTTTTCTATCGCGGCGTTAATCAGTTTCAATGTTTTCACACGCGCGAATTTTTTGTCGTTTCCTTCAATGATATTCCATGGAGCGAAACTGGTGGAAGTATACTGCAGCATATCATTGACGGCTGTTTCATATTGAGGCCATTTTTTGCGGTTCCGCCAGTCCTCGTCCGTGATTTTCCACTGTTTGGATGGCGTTTCCTGTCTATCCTTAAAGCGCTTAAGCTGTTCCTCCGGACTAATATGAATCCAGAATTTCAGGATGACAGCACCCCAGTCATAAAGCTGGCGCTCGAATTCATTGATTTCCCGATAGGCACGCTGCCAATCTTCCGGTGTGCAGAAACCCTCGATGCGTTCCACCATGACACGACCGTACCATGTGCGGTCAAAGATAGCAATATGGCCGTCTTTGGGCAAACGGTTCCAGAAGCGCCAGAGATAATGTCGCTCCCTTTCCTCTTTTGTCGGGGCGGCAATCGGCACCACTTCATAACCGCGTGGGTCAAGTGCTTCGGAAACACGTTTGATATTTCCGCCTTTGCCGGCAGCGTCCCATCCCTCATAGGCGATGATAACCGGAATTTTCTGGCGGTAAATTTTGTTGTGCAGTTCTGACAAATGTTCCTGCTCTTTTTTAAGCTGCTTTTTATAGTGCTCTTTGTCCAGCGTCTTGTCGAGGTCAACGTCCGCCAACTTTGGCATGGAAAGAAAATGATACTGCCCGGGCTGAATTACGTTGGAAATGTGGTGCGGCAGTGTTTTTTGCTCCTGCCGGAGTTTCAGCGCGGTTTCCACCGATTCTTTCACGGTGCGGAAAACTTCCAGCGTGCGCACTTCATCGTTCATACCGGAAATGATATGCCACGGTGCATAGGGCGTGTTTGTGTATTCCAGCATTTGGTCAAAGACATCACAGTATTTGTCATACTGCCTACACCGCCGCCAGTCGTTTGGAGTGACACGCCACTCGGTGTCTTTGTCGCTGTCCAGTTTTTCCAAGCGGGCCTTTTGCTCTTTCTGCGTAATATGCAGGAAAAATTTAATAATGAGGTAGCCGTTGTCCGTCAGGCCACGTTCAAAGCTGTTGATTTCATTCATATGGCGCAGGTTGGTGAGATCGTCAATCTCATCTTCCAGGCGCAGAACACCGACCTCCTGGTACCATGAGCGGTCCATAATGGACATCTGGCCGGCTTGTGGCAGTGTGCACCAGTAACGCCACATAGCCGGTTCACGGCGTTCCAGCTCAGTGGGAGGCTGGATGTTGACGACCGTGAACCAACGGGGGTCAAAATTCAGAATCAGGCGGGAAATCACACGCCCTTTGCCCGCACCGCCCCAGCCCTCAAACAGAATGATGACCGGCAGTCCGGCAGTTTTCATCGGCGCGTCCAGTGCGGCAAGGGCTTCCTGCAGCGGTTTCACCTGTGCCTTATATTCTTCTTTTGAGACAGTTTTCTTTAAATCGGATTTTTCCAGCATGACAAGCCCTCCTGCTTTGGCAAATATCTGCACTTTTTTGAAAGAATTCTGTGAGTTTTTACTAGTATACATGAATTGGAAGGAATAGGCAAGCGCTTTCTGAAAGGGAAAGTATACTCTGTAGGGAAAACCGCACCTTTGTTTTGCTTTTAATAGGAAATGTGATATAATATCGTATAACTATACGGTTCTGGAAATACCGCAGAAAAGGGGGAGCGGCTGTGGTCGTTTTGGGGATAGACCCCGGCTATGCCATTGTTGGCTGGGGTGTGCTGACCACAGCGGGGGGGCGCTATGTCCCACTTGCCTCCGGTGCTGTGTGCACTCCAGCGGGTATGGATTTTGGCAAGCGGCTACAGCAGATTTATGTGGACATGACCGCTGTCCTTGACCGCTGGCACCCACAGGCCGCCGCGATTGAAAAACTGTATTTTCAGAACAATAAAACGACCGGAATCGGTGTGGCGGAAGCACGCGGTGTCATTTTACTGGCTTGCGAGCAGGCAGGTTGTCCCGTATATGAATATACACCCATGCAGATAAAGCAGGCAGTCACGGGTTATGGCAAGGCAAAGAAGCCGCAGGTAATGGAAATGACGCGCCGCCTGCTGTGCCTGAAGGAAGTGCCCAAGCCGGATGATACCGCCGATGCGCTTGCCATGGCAATCACGCATGGGCAGGCGAGCGCCAGTGCCATACGCTGCCAGACACTTCAGAAATTTCGGCAGTAGAGGAGCAGACTATGTTTTACAGTATTAAGGGCATCCTGATACATATTGAACTGAATGTGGCGGTCATCGAGTGCGGCGGGGTTGGATTTTTGTGCCGGACAACCATGAATACCCAGAAAGCACTGCCGCCGGTTGGGCAGGAAGCAAAGCTTTATACACACCTGAATGTGCGGGAGGATGCACTGGAACTTTTCGGTTTTGCCACGCAGGCGGAACTGAACTGCTTTAAACTGCTTACTAATATCAGCGGTGTCGGTCCGAAAGCCGGACTGGCGATTCTCTCTGTCCTGACACCGGAGCAGGTCGCTGTCGCCGCTGCAACAGGTGACAGCAAAGCTTTTACTCGCGCAAATGGTGTCGGCCCGAAGCTTGGACAGCGGATTGTGCTGGAAATGAAGGACAAGGTAAAATCCATGCAGGCGGCAGACCCGGGCGTGATGCAGATGCCTGCCGGTGTGCTCTCCGCTGCAGGAAATGCGGAGGCAGCCGTCAATGCTCTGACTGTCCTTGGCTACTCCGCCAGTGAAGCGAGCGGTGCGGTTGCAAAACTGGACAGCAGCCTGTCAGTGGAAGAACTGATTCGGCAGGCGCTCAAGAGTTTTGGCAGCGCACGGTAAGGTTCCCGGTATATTTTTCGCAGTTCTATGAAAATCATAACGGATAAATCGCATTTTACAGAAATAGACAAGAGAAGGAGGCAGGTGCATGGAATATACGGAAGACGACTTTGATTTGGAAAACCGCATGGTTGCCCCGCAGTATACCCCAGAGGATGAGGACACGGAAAATCCGCTTCGTCCGCGCTGCCTGAAAGACTATATCGGGCAGGAAAAGGTGAAGGCGAATCTCTCTGTCTTTATTGAGGCTGCCAAGCAACGCAAGGAAACCCTTGACCATGTGCTGCTTTATGGTCCGCCGGGACTGGGCAAGACCACACTTGCGGGAATTATCGCCAATGAACTGGGGGTTAATCTGCGCATTACATCCGGCCCTGCCATTGAGCGCCCCGGCGACCTTGCCGCCATTTTGACGAACCTTGGTGCTGGCGATGTGCTCTTTATTGATGAGGTGCACCGCTTGCCGCGCACAGTGGAGGAAATCCTCTATCCGGCGATGGAGGACTATGCGATTGATATTATTACCGGAAAAGGGCAGATGGCGGCAAGCTATCATCTGCCGCTGCCGAAATTTACGCTGGTGGGTGCCACTACGCGTGCCGGCCAGCTTTCCGCACCGCTGCGTGACCGTTTCGGTGTAGTTCTGCGTTTGGAGATGTATTCCCCGGAGGAGCTGGCACAGATTATCACACGTTCGGCTGGAATTCTCGGCATTGAAATCAATGCGGACGGCGCACTGGAAATTGCTTCCCGCAGCCGCGGCACACCGCGTATTGCCAACCGAATGCTTCGGCGCGTGCGCGACTTTGCGCAGGTTGCCAGCAATGGCGTAATCGATTATAATGCTGCCAAACTCGGTCTTGACCGTATGGAAGTGGATGAGCTTGGGCTGGATGCCAATGACCGCCGGATGCTTACGACCATGATCAAATATTATAACGGCGGCCCGGTTGGGCTGGAAACCATCGCCGCGGCCATTGGTGAAGAAGCTGTTACACTGGAGGATGTCTATGAGCCTTATCTGATGCAGATAGGCTTTCTCGCCCGTACCCCGCGCGGGCGTGTGGCAACAAAGGCGGCTTATCTACATCTTGGCCTGCAGCAGCCGCAGAATATTGCGCCGGAACAGCAACGCCTTTTTTAGAACTTTTATGTGAATTTTTATATCAGGTTCATAATCATCCATAATAATAATCCGTGGCTGTCTTTTTGCAGAGACTCGGCAGTCATGCGCTTCCTTGGTGAAGTATTCCGCTGCATGCGGCAGATATACTTATGAATTAAATACTCAACGGATTAAAAAACAGGAGTGGAAACAATATGGCAAGACTTTTTGGTACGGATGGTGTGCGCGGCGTGGCAAACAGCGAACTGACCTGTGAACTGGCACTGAAAATCGGGCGGGCAGCCGCTTATGTGCTGACAGATTCCGGCAATCGTCACCCGAAAATCATCATTGGCAAGGACACCCGTATTTCCTCCGATATGCTGGAAGCTGCTATCACCGCCGGGCTGTGCAGTGTGGGCGCAGACGTGGTGCAGCTCGGCGTCATCCCGACACCGGCTGTTGCCTATCTGGTCGGCAAGTATAAAGCGGATGCCGGCGTTATGCTGACAGCAAGTCACAATCCCTGCCAATTTAACGGTATCAAGATTTTTTCTGGTGATGGCTACAAACTGCCGGATGCACTGGAAGACGAGATTGAAAAAATTGTGCTGCACAAATCAGGAGAGTTGCCGGTTCCGGTCGGCGGCGATATTGGCACTGTGACCACTGCCCCCAATGTGGTACGCGATTATGTAGACCATATCAAAAGCACTGTGCCGTTTTCACTGGACAATCTGCGTGTGGGTATTGATTGCGCCAATGGTGCGGCATCCCGCACAGCAGAGCTTTTGTTTACCGAGCTTGGCGCGGACTGCCATATGATTTCCAATCATCCGAACGGCGTGAACGTCAATGACAACTGCGGCTCCACCCATATGGAAAACTTAATGGCCTTTGTGCGTGAAAACGGATTGGATGCCGGCGTGGCATTCGATGGTGACGCGGACCGCTGCCTTGCTGTGGATGACAAGGGCAATTTGGTGGATGGCGACTTTGTCATGGCAATCTGTGCGGCAGACATGAAGTCCCGCGGCAAACTGGCAAGAGACACAGCTGTCGGCACCATTATGACGAACATGGGTTTTTCCCGTTTCTGTGAGGATAACGGAATGCATTTTGAGGCCACCAAAGTCGGTGACCGCTATGTGCTGGAAAAGATGCAGCAGGAGGGTTATAATTTTGGTGGAGAGCAGAGCGGCCATGTGATTTTCCTTGACTTTGCCACGACCGGTGACGGCCAGCTCACAGCGGCACAGCTTCTATCTATTTTAAAGCGCCGCCAGGCAAAGCTCAGCTCCCTTGCCACCCTGATGACACGTTATCCGCAGGTGCTAGTCAATGTGGAGGTTGCTGCGGACGGCAAAGAACGTTTCGGCACAGACCAGACCGTGCAGGCAGCCGTGGAGAAGGCAAAAACGACACTGGGCAGTGACGGCCGCATTATTGTGCGTCCCTCTGGAACAGAGCCGCTGCTGCGTGTAATGGTTGAGGGCAAGGACACAAAGTTGATTAAGAAACTGGCAGATTCCGTTGCCGAGGTGCTTCAAAAGCGTCTGGCATGAATTTCATAAGCAGTAAGAAGCAGTTGACTGCACAAAGGAGATAGGCAATGCGCACGGCAGAATGGCAGGATTATGAACTGATAGACACTTCCGGCGGAGAAAGGCTGGAGCGCTGGGGAAAAGTACTGCTCATCCGGCCGGACCCGCAGATTATCTGGAACACTCCCCGCTGTGACCCGCGCTGGAAGCAGGCAGATGCCCGCTATATCCGTTCCAGTTCCGGCGGCGGACACTGGGAGATGCTGAAGAAAGTGCCGCCTGTCTGGGAAATCGGCTGGGAAGGCATGACCTTCCGGCTGAAGACGATGGGGTTTAAGCACACCGGTATTTTTCCGGAGCAGGCGGTCAACTGGAAGTATGCGATGGAGCAGATTCGCAATGCGGGAAGACCGGTCAGCGTGCTGAATCTTTTCGGTTATACTGGTGCGGCGTCTCTTGCCTGCGCAAAGGCGGGCGCGACGGTCTGCCATGTGGATGCAAGCAAAGGCATGGTGCAGTGGGCAAAGGAAAACGCGGCAGCCAGCGGACTTGCGGACAAACCGGTGCGCTGGTTGGTGGATGACTGCACAAAATTTGTGCAGCGGGAACAGCGCCGGGGACATCACTATGATGCAATGATTATGGACCCGCCGTCTTATGGACGCGGCCCTGGCGGAGAAGTCTGGAAACTGGAGGAGCAGCTTTATTCTCTGGTGGAGATGTGCATTCCCATCCTCAGTGAACACCCGCTTTTCTTCCTGCTGAATTCCTATACGACAGGGCTTTCTCCGGCGGTGATGGAATACTTGCTGGGGGTAATGCTGCAGCCTCGTTTCGGCGGCAGTGTGCAGGCACAGGAAATTGGGCTGCGGGTGACCAGCACTGGCAGAAGCTTACCGTGCGGCAGTACTGCCATTGCGCGGTTTCAGGACTGACAGCCATTTTTCAGTTATCCCATCCCGTAAGGGAAAGTGCGTTCAGGCCAGAAGTGACCGAGCGACACGCAAAGGAGAAATAATGGAATTTATCAAAGCAGAAAATGTCCGTTTCAGCTATGATGAACCGGATGAAGAACAGCCGGACAAACCGGTGCATGAAGTGCTCAAGGGAATTGACTTGTCCATTGAGCGCGGAGAATTTGTGGCACTGCTGGGGCATAACGGCTCCGGAAAATCCACTATGGCAAAAATGTTTAATGCCATGCTGACGCCGACCTCCGGCAAAGTGCTGGTGGACGGCATGGATACTGCCGATGAGACGCATACCTTTGATATTCGCCGGCAAGTGGGCATGGTGCAGCAGAATCCGGATAATCAGCTTGTGGCCTCCATTGTGGAGGAGGATGTTGCCTTTGGTCCGGAAAATCTGGGCATTGCGCCCGCTGAAATTCGCCGCCGTGTGGATGAGGCACTCAAGGTGGTGGATATGTATGAATACCGTACGCATGCGCCTTATAAACTTTCCGGCGGGCAGAAGCAGCGCATTGCCATTGCGGGAATTCTTGCCATGGAAACCGCCTGCATTGTGCTGGATGAGCCGACAGCTATGCTTGACCCGCGCGGTCGTGCTGAAGTTATGGATACGATTCAGAAGCTGAACCGCGAAAAAGGCATTACGATTATTCTGATTACGCATTATATGGATGAAGCTGTGCAGGCAGGCCGTGTGATTGTTATGGACAGCGGCACAATTTTGACACAGGGCACGCCGCGGGATGTTTTTGCGCAGGTGGAACTGCTCAAAACACATAAATTGGATGTGCCGCAGGCAACGGAGCTTGCTTTTCGTCTGCACAGCGCCGGGTGCGGTCTGCCAAATTGTGTACTGACCATTCCGGAATGTGTGGATGCACTGGAGCTGCTTCTCACGAAAAAGGGGGCCGCCCAATGACACCAATTCTGGAAACACAAGAACTTTGCTATACTTACGGAGTGGAGACACCCTTTGAGAAAAAAGCGGTGCAGAATGTCAGTATAAAAATTGAGCAGGGCGATTTTATTGGCGTGATCGGTCACACCGGTTCCGGCAAAAGCACACTGATACAGATGCTCAATGGTTTGATTCGGCCAACTTCCGGCAAAGTGCTTCTCGCCGGCAAAGATATCTGGGAGGAGCCAAAGAAAATCCGTGCAGTGCGTTTTCGGGTGGGCATGGTTTTTCAGTATCCGGAAGACCAGCTCTTTGAAGAAACGGTGCTGAAGGACATCCAGTTTGGCCCGCGGAATATGAAGCTTACGGAAAATGAGATTGAGCAGCGTGCAAGAGATGCCGCAAAATTTGTCGGACTTCCGGATGAACTGCTTGACAAAAGTCCGTTTGAACTTTCCGGCGGTGAAAAGCGCCGCGTCGCCATTGCCGGTGTGATTGCCATGGACCCGGATGTGCTGATTCTGGATGAGCCGACTGCCGGGCTTGACCCTGCCGGACGGGATGTACTGCTGAGTGAAATCGTGTCTTACCACAAGATACGCGGCAATACGGTGCTGCTGGTTTCTCACAGCATGGAGGATGTGGCACGGGTGGCAGACCGTGTATTGGTTATGAATGCTTCCCATATGCAGATGTTTGACCACACGGCAGAGGTCTTTGCCCATGACAAAGAGCTGGAGTCCATCGGGCTGCAGGTGCCGCAGGTGACAAAAATCATGGCGGAGCTGAAAAGTCGAGGTTATCCGGTGGAAACGTGCCTGACGGTTGAGCAGGCAGTGGCACAGCTTTTGCCTTTGATAAAGAAAGGCGGTGACCGTGTATGACCAGAGATATTGCGCTCGGACAGTATTTTCCAGGCAAGTCACCGGTGCATCGGCTAGACCCGCGGGTGAAGCTGGTGCTGACCATTGCGTTCATTGTGTACATTTTCGTTGCCAATAATTTTTGGGGACTGGGTTTTCTGGCACTGGTGACGTTGGGCATTATGGTGGTTTCCAGTGTTCCGGTGAAAATGTACTTTAAGAGTATGAAAGGCATTTTATTTATCGTGCTGTTCACTTCCGTGTTGAATTTGTTTTACGGCAGCGGAAAAGTGTTGGTGCAGATAGGCTTCATGCAGATTACGGACGACGGAATCCGCAATGCCATTTTCATTGCAGTGCGGATTGTCTGCCTGATCCTCTTTAGCTCTATCCTGACTTTTACCACTTCACCGACCGAACTGACCGATGCGATGGAGCGCCTGATGTCGCCACTGAAGGTCTTGCACGTTAAAGTACATGAAATCTCCATGATGATGACCATTGCGCTTCGCTTTGTGCCGACACTGCTGGAGGAAACCGATAAAATTATGGCTGCGCAGAAAGCACGCGGTGCCGACATGGAGTCCGGTGGTCTGATGCAGCGCATTAAATCCCTGATTCCGGTGCTGATTCCGCTTTTCGTTTCTTCATTCCGGCGTGCTTATGAACTGGCTATGGCAATGGAATGCCGCTGCTACCACGGCGGTGAAGGGCGCACCAAGATGAAAGTCCTGCATATGGAAGCAATGGACTATGCGGTGCTTGTCTTTGGCGGTGCGGTGCTGGTGGTGATTCTGCTGTTGAACCATTTTGTTCCGGCAGTGATATAATCGGAAAAATTTTGGAAGGGGCAGACCTGTGCGGAATCTTTTGCTGACACTCAGTTATGACGGTGCAGGGTACCACGGATGGCAGATTCAGCCGAACGCGGTCACTGTGCAGGAAGTCCTGCAGAACGCACTGGAAAGTGTCCTGCAGGAAAAGCCGAACTTGAAAGGCTGTTCCCGCACAGATGCCGGCGTTCATGCGCGGATGTTTTGTGCATCCTTCCATACACAGCGGCAGATACCATGCGACAGGCTTATCAATGCGCTCAATCATTTTCTGCCGCCGGATGTGGCGGTGACTGCCTGCCGGGAAGTGCCTGCGGAGTTTCATGCGCGGTATTCCTGTAAAGGCAAGCAGTATGTTTATCAAATTTGGAACGCACAGGTGCGTGATCCGTTTTTGCGGGAACGTGCGTTGCATTACTGGTATCCGCTGGATGAATCCCTGCTGAATGAAACCGCTCAGCAGTTTATTGGCAGCCATAATTTCACTTCTTTTTGCACGCAGGACCAGCGGGAAATCGGAAGCTTTGTGCGCACGGTTACCCAGTCGGAAGTCCGGCGGGAAGGAAATCTGGTCTGCTTCACCGTTGCAGCGGACGGATTTCTTTATAATATGGTGCGTATCCTGACAGGCACCCTGCTCTATGCGGCGCAGGGGAAGCTTGCACCGGCTGACATTCCGGCAGTTTTTGCGGCAAAAGACCGCGGCATGGCAGGTCCGACAGCTCCTCCGCAGGGGCTGTATCTGAATCATGTGTACTATGAGGAGGCAGAACTGAATGGTTAAAAAGCAGAGTCCCTCAGCGAGGAGTCGCCTGCCGGGGGAACTGCCGCCGATTGGTGACACAGAGCACCGGGAAAAAACACGCCGGCGCAGACAGGCACGGCGTGCTGGCAAACCACCGCGCGGCATTTATACGGCCATAGCGGTTCTGCTTACCTGTGCGGTGGCAATGGTTGTCTGGGTGAATCGCGAAAATCTGAAGCCGGCGAATCTTTCCGAGTGGGTGCAGACGCAGATGCTTGGACTTGCCACCGGGGACGGTTATCCGCTGAAACTGGGCAGCGAAAATGTTAAGCCGCGCAATTTCATTTCTTCCGGAAAAAATGTATTTTTGACTAGTGATACAGCGGTGCAGGCTTATAATGGTTCTGCCAAGCAGCTTTTTTCCCGCAAGCACAGTTTTGCGGAACCAATGATGAAAGTCAGCGAGAATCGGGTGTTGATTTACAATCTGAGCGGCACTGGCTATCAGTTGGAAAGTCCGCTGCGAACGCTGGTTAACGGCACAGCGGACGGCAAGTTAATGGGTGGAGATGTGTGCGCAAATGGTCGCTATGCGCTGTTGACACAGCAGGATGGCTATTGCGGCAAGCTGACTGTCTATCTGCCAGACGGGCAGGTTGCCTATTCCTATTCGTTTTCCGAGTATTATCCCACAGCGGTGGCGCTGAACAGTTCCGGCACGCGTGCGGTGGTTACGGCGTCCAACACAAAGGACGGGGAACTGACCGGTGTGGTGTATGAGCTGAATTTCAGTTCCAAAACTTCTGTGAAGCCGCTGGCGCAGTTTGATAATACTTTTTTCATAGATGTCAGCTATACAGAGCAAGGCGGCATTCTTGCGGTGGGGGATACACAAACTACTGCATTGAGTGCTTCCGGGAAAGTACTTCACACTTACAGCTATGGGGACGGTGAGCTTTCCACATGGGAGTTGAGCAAGAATATGGCGGTGCTGGGACTCTCCAGTTTTCACAATGCTGCCGACAGTACGCTTGCCGCCGTTAGTGCAGAGGGTAAGCTGCTGGGTTCCGTGCAGGTCAAAGGAAACATTTCCAGTGTTTCCGGATATGGTGATACCACTATGGCGGCTCTGTGCAATAAACAGGTGCTGGCTTTCACTAGCGGTGGTCATGCTGCCGGTTCCTGCAGCGCCGATAGCAATGCTCGCGCCATTGCACTGCGCAGTGGCCGTGAAGTTTACGTCTTGGAAGTTTCAGAAGTGGAACTGCAAAAACTTTCTTAAAAAAAGAGACAGCTTGCGGCTGCCAAAAAAATAGAGTATAATTTAACAACATTTTGTATATGCATTTTGCACCACAGCAGGAGGCATGGCCATGGGTATCGCAGTTGATGTTATTTTAATTGTTGTCTTGATTGCCTGTATTATTGCAGGTGCCAGTAAAGGTGCGGCACGCACACTGGCAGGGCTGGTGGGTTTGGTGGCGGCGGTCTTGCTTTCTCCGCGCCTTGGCACATGGATTGCCGGTTTGCTGCCCGCCACAAAAAAAACAGAGCCTTTTGCACTGAAGCTGCTCTGCACAGTAGTGGCATTTATTATGATTCTGATTCTTGCCGGAATTTTGGGGCATCTGCTAAACCTTGCATGCAGGCTGCCGGTGCTGCACACAGTGAATCGTGTGTTTGGCGGTATTTTCGGCGGTGTGAAGGGTGTTCTTGCGGTGCTGCTGATTTGCGCCCTGCTGCGGCTTGCGCTGCCGGTACTGGCAGTGAAGTATCCGGATAAAGTCCAGCTGTCCAGTTTTAGCAATTCCGCTTTTCTGCGAATGCAGGAATCGCCTGTTTCCGCGGCAAGCTCAAAAACCAAAACGAAGTCTCAGCAGAATACTGCCGATGATTTGAAAAAAGCCGGGAACCAGATTCAGCAGAAAGTGCAGCAAGCAATTCAGGGCCTGCCGAAGTCTGTAACAAATCCGGTTTATTCACTGTATGATAATCTCCTGAGAGGGGACGTGAAGGCGAATGCAAATAAAAAATAAGAACTTCAATATTCCTAATACGCTGACCGTGCTGCGGATGATTCTGATTGTTCCGTTCATGTGCCTTTACCTCAAAGGTCATGTCCGGTCAGCCGTGGCAGTGCTGATTATTGCAGGGCTGACAGATGCACTGGACGGCTTTGTGGCAAGGCATTTTAATCAGTTTACGGAACTGGGGCAAATGCTTGACCCTATTTCTGACAAGCTGACACAGGGCGCGGTGGCCATCAGCTTGGCTATCCGGCACCCGGTGCTGCTGCCCTTTCTGATGATTTTTATCGTAAAAGAAGCCATTATGCTTACAGCCGGCGGCGTGTTGCTGAAAAAAGGGAAAAGGCCCTGTGCTGCCAAATGGTATGGAAAACTGGCAACCGTTCTGTTTTACATTACCTTTGTCACGATTCTTGTTATGGATCTCTTTGGGTTCTATCATCAGAACACAGCCATTATTATGCTGGTGATTACAGCCGCATTTATGATTTTTGCGCTGGTGATGTATGCCCGCGAATTTTTCCGCATTTTGAAGAGCGGTGACCCGGAAGACCAGATTAACCTTGCGGAAGTTATGGACAGGAAAAAGCGTGTGAAAAACAGCTAAAATGGATTCCGGCGGTGAAACTGCCGGATTTATTTATAATTTATTTAACTTTCGCGTGCCAATATGGACTATAATAAAGCATGACACTGTATCTTCTGCGAATAAATATACGGAAGTACAGGAATTCTGAAAGAAACGAAGTGATTTTTGCATATGATGTGTTCCAGATGCCACAAGCGCCCGGCGGTGGTCTTTCTCTCCACCACAGAGACTGGCAGCGAGCCGCAGGGGCTGTGTCTGACCTGTGCGAAGGAACTTGGCATAAAGCCTGTGAATGACCTGATTGACAAAATGGGGCTGACGGATGAGCAGATGGAGGCCATGGAAAATGACCTCAATGAGCTGATGGATACAGGCAGCGACGATGAGGAAGACGGCTTCACCCCCGGCGGAGCTGCACTGTTCCCAACCGAATTTCTGAAAAATATCTATGGCAGTCAGGACACAAAGCCTGCGCAGGAACCTGCCGAGCAGGACAAAAAGAATGACAAGAAACATGACAAAGTAGAAAGAGTAAAATCCAAACGGAAACACCTGAATGCATACTGCACCAATCTGACAGCGAAAGCCAAAGCCGGAGAAATTGACCGCATCATCGGCAGAGAAAAGGAAATCAGCCGCGTGATTCAGATTCTCTCACGCCGCACCAAAAACAATCCCTGCCTGATTGGTGAACCGGGCGTGGGCAAAACCGCGGTTGCGGAGGGGCTTGCGCTGTGCATTGCAAAGGGCACCGTTCCCGCGCGGCTGCAGAAGAAAGAAATTTTTCTGCTGGATTTAACAGCACTGGTGGCGGGTACACAGTTCCGCGGCCAGTTTGAGAGTCGCATTAAGGGCTTGATTGATGAAGTGAAGCAGGAGGGCAATATTATCCTGTTCATCGATGAAGTGCATAATCTGGTTGGCACGGGTGACGCAGAGGGCAGTATGAATGCTGCCAATATTCTGAAGCCGGCGCTTTCCCGCGGCGAAATTCAGGTAATCGGCGCCACTACCTTTGCGGAGTACCGTAAATACATCGAGAAGGATGCCGCACTGGAACGCCGCTTCCAGCCGGTTACGATTGAGGAGCCTTCTGTGGAGGAGGCGACCCAGGTGCTTCTCGGTGTGAAGGAATACTATGAAAACTTCCACCGTGTGCGTGTGTCTGACCAGATAGCGCGCCGCACAGCCGTTTTAGCGGAGCGCTATATCAATGACCGCTTCCTGCCAGACAAGGCAATCGACCTGCTGGATGAGGCCTGCGCCTGTGCTGCTTTGCGCAACAAATCCATGACAGAGTATGACCAACTCAACGGCAGTTTGGAAAAGTTGCGCCATGATGAAGAAGATATGACAGCGGATGGGGAAGAAACCAACTTTGAGGAACTTGCCCGTGTGCGCACAGAAATCTCCAGAGATGAACAGCGCATAGCAGAGCTTGTCCCCAAGGCGATTGGCGCACCGGTTGAGGAGCAGGACCTTGCCCATGTCATTGAACTCTGGACGGGTATTCCGGCCAGCCGTGTGCAGGAAAGTGAGCTGAAAAAGCTTTCCCATATTGAGAATATTCTAAATCAACACATTATTGGGCAGAAAGAGGCAGTTGCCGCCGTAGCAGCTGCTGTCCGCCGCAGCCGTGTGCAGATCAGCCCACGCCGCCGTCCGGCTTCCTTTATTTTTGTCGGGCCGACCGGTGTTGGAAAAACAGAGCTTGCTAAAGTCCTTTCCAAAGAACTGTTTGACAAGCCGGAAACTCTGATTCGGCTCGATATGAGCGAATATATGGAAAAATACAGCGTATCCCGTATTATCGGTTCGCCTCCCGGATATGTCGGCTATGATGAAGCCGGACAGCTCACCGAGAAAGTGCGCCGTCAGCCATACAGTGTCCTGCTGTTTGACGAGATTGAAAAAGCGCATCCGGATGTTATGAATATCCTGCTGCAGATTTTGGATGAAGGGCATATTACCGATGCACAGGGACGCAATGTCAACTTTGAGAATACCATCATCATTATGACCAGCAATGCCGGCAGCGGAAATCAGGAGTCGGCATTGGGATTTAACCGCAGTCAGGAAGACGCCAACAAGGAACATGCGCTGAAGGCGCTGCGCGAGTTTCTGCGGCCGGAATTCCTTAGCCGTGTGGACGAAGTGATTGTATTCCGTCAGCTTACGAAAGAGGACTTCCGCGAAATTGCCCGGCTTATGCTGGACGAATATGTGGGGACACTCAAGGAGCGCAGCATCACTTTTGCTTATGATGATGCGGCTGTAGGATGGCTTGCAGAACACGCATACGGTGGCAAGAGCGGTGCTCGCGACTTGCGCAACCTTATCCGTCGCAAAGTGGAGGATAAGTTGGCTGAAACGATTATTGAAACAGCGGACACAGGTCTGGCAGGTGTCAGTCTGACTGTGCAAAAAGAGGAACTTGCTCTTTGCACACTGTTGTAAATACAAAAAAAGACGGATAGCCGCAGCTTTCAAAGTCTGCCGTTATCCGTCTTTTTTATTTCAGATATGGCACATCCGGTCTTTGCCATAGAACAAAATATCAATCATGCCGGGACCGACATGGGCACCGATAATCGGCCCGAGCGGCACAATGATGATTCTTTTCACGTGCGGGCATTCACGGTACACGGCATCTTTCAGCTCATTTGCTTCTGATAAACTGTCTGCATGGCCGATAAAGAGCGTCTGACTGTCCTCATTGTCCAGCAAGTTTTTCTTCACGGCATCCAGCAGATAAGCGAGTGCACGCTTGCGGCCGCGTGCTTTGGCGATTGGTTGCAGCTTTCCCTCTGTATCCACTACCAGAATCGGCTTGATTTGAAGCGCAGAACCGACAATAGCGGTGGCAGCGGAGATACGCCCGCCCCGGCGAAGATGCTCCAGTTCATCCACCTTAAAGCAGTGGCAAACGCACTGACGATGTTCCAACACCCATTTTCCCAGTTCTTCCATGCTCATGCCGGCCTTTTTTCGCTCGGCGGCTGAGAAAACCAGCAGACCAAGGCCGGCGGATGCACACAGGGAATCGATGCAGACAAGCCGACGTTCCGGATACTTTGTACGGAGCTGCTCCATGCAGCGGCAGGCAGCCTCGTAAGTGCTGCTCATGCCAGAGGAAAAGCAGCAGTAAATAATGTCTTTTCCGTCTTTCAGGTACTGCTCAAAAGCTTCCAGATAAACGGCTTCATTTACCTGAGAAGTGTGCGCAAATTTGCCTGCGCGAAGCTGATTATAAAAATCTGAAACAGTCATTTTTTCATTATAGAACTGGAACTGATAGGGGACACCGTCAATATCCATCGGCATGGGAATGACGCCGACGTCCAGCTCCTGTGCCAGTTCTGGAGTCAGCTCCGCGGTGGCATCAGTCAGCAGACAGTAATTTTCCATCTCGATTTTCTCCTTTTACAGATGCCAGCCGGAAACGGCAAGCAAATTGATTAAATCCAGTAATTTTATTCTGATTGATCCTTTTTTATATAGCATACCAGAAAAAAAACGATTTTACAAATTCTCTTTACATTTTCTTGAGAAATACGACAGCTAATAGAAAACGTCTGTTTTTTAGACACATATCATGGTTTGTCTATTTAGCGGGAATCCAAAAGTGCTTATAGTAAATAGTGATAGATTGTGTGCTGACCGTGCCATCGATTCGTGTGGTGGCAGGCAAAACAGCAGATGTACGAAGAAAAAGGCGGTGAGCAGTGTGAAATCAGATGTGATGACGCGCATATTCATCAGCGCTGCTGTGGATAAAGGTTTCAAAGACATTGAGCGGGACCCGAAACGCAGTGTGCGCCAACTTGTGGACCTCGGCACGTTCTTTGCAAAAGGAAGATTTCAACGCTACTTTTTTGATATCTTTGGTGAAATGCTTCGTAATGAACGCAGTTCTTATTACAAATGGATACATGATTTGGTGGTGAATGCTGACCAGAAACAGCTCAAGGCTTTCGGCATGAATCTGGCATATAACAGCTGGACGGTGGGCGCAAAGACTGTGCGTGCGCTGGAACAGGATGCTGGGCACAATGTGCCGTGGACACTAGTTTTCCAGATGGCGGAAGGTGGCACCCTGACTGTCCGGATGCTGGACGAGGTTATCCGGCAGGGCAGAGAAATGGGAATTTACTGCTATATGTTCTTCTGTGGACAGAATTATTCTCCGCTGACACTGGAGCCATTGCTGAAAAAATACAGTGACTGTGCATTTATTCTATTAGTAGAAGATGCCCAGATTACACAGGAAATGGCAGATGCCATGCTGGGTGTGCAGAATACACTGACCTGCATTCGGTGGGACAACCCCGCTGATTTTATGGAAAAAGCAGCCTTGATGAGTGCCTGCAAGTGCTTCTTTGCCGCATGGTGTCCTTATAATGCAGACTTTAGCGGAGAGATTTATCGCAGGCAGATTCTGCCCAATGTTCTGCAGGCAAATGCGCCGTTCTTTTTCTTTGTGGCGGACAGCGGTTGCCCGGAGGAAGTGCAGAAACAAATGCGGGAGTATACGATTCATACGCGGCAGTCCCAGCGTGACCCGGTTTTCTGCATTGACTTTTATTCTGACCTTGCATTTATCGACGATGTGATTTCTTCTGATTCTTGCGTGCTGGAATTCAATAAAAACGGTGAAACAATTTCTGTACCGGGATGCTCTGTTATTCAGCCATTTGGCCTGTGTGGCAGCGGCATGACTTTGCAGAAACTTTTGCAGCAGTTTCTGCCGCATTCTCCGGCAGCACAGATGGGCTGAAAACTTTTTGAACAGAATATTAAATACCCGCGGACGCGTGAAGAACGCATCCGCGGGTATTTTTGTGAATCCTGCAAAAAGAAATTTTCAAAAAGTGTACAGGGGGACTTGCACTTTTTAAGGTTTTGTGTATGATAGTATCGTAAAAGCTAAGAGTGAGGTGTTGGAATGACAAAAGACATGACGTCCGGCTCTCCGATGAAACTTCTGCTTCAGTTTACGCTGCCACTGATTTTTGGCAATCTGTTTCAGCAGTTTTATTCCATGGTGGATGCCATTATTGTCGGAAAGTGCTTGGGCAAAGAAGCACTGGCGGCAGTTGGCTCGACAGGTTCGTTGAATTTTATGGTTATCGGTTTCTGCTTGGGCATCTGCAGCGGGTTCGCCATCCCGATTGCACAGTGCTTTGGTTCCCGGCAGACAGACGATTTGCGCCGCTATGTCGGCAATATCATCTGGCTTGTCATTGGCTGTGCAGCGGTGATGACGGTGCTGACAGTGCTGTTCTGCCGGCAAATGCTGGAGGCTATGAGCACGCCTGCCGATATTATTGAGGATGCCTATGCTTACATATTGATTATTTTCATCGGGATTCCCGCTACTTTTTTTTACAATACCATTGCGGGAATTCTGCGCGCGCTGGGGGACAGCAAAACACCGGTCATGTTCCTGATCCTTTCCTCTGCCATCAACATTGTCCTTGACTTGCTGCTGGTCATTGTATTCCACATGGGAGTTTCCGGCGCAGCTGTGGCAACGGTGGCCGCACAGATTATTTCCGGAGTTTGCTGCCTAATCTATACGCACCGGAAGTTTCCACTTCTGCATATCAGCCGGGACGACATTCGACCGAGAGGGGAGTATATTCGTCATTTGCTTGCTATGGGGCTGCCAATGGGATTGCAGACAACGATTACGGCCTTTGGTTGTGTAATCCTGCAAGCAGCGGTTAACACGCTTGGTTCGCTGGCAGTTGCTTCTATGACAGCAGCCAGCAAACTTTCCAGTTTCTTTACCTGCACTTATGATGCACTGGGTGTTGCAATGTCTACTTACGGTGGACAGAATATTGGCGCACGAAAGAAGGAACGCATTGCGCCGGGACTGAAAGCCGGCCTGATTATCGGCTCAGTTTATTCGGTGCTGGCGCTGGTTGTGCTGTTCTTCTTTGGACATTCATTGGCTCTGCTTTTTGTTAATGCAAATGAAACGCAGATTATTTCGGATGCCTACCGCTACCTCATTACCAATGCGCTGTTCTATATTCCACTGACGTGTGTGAATGTGGTGCGGCTGCTGATACAGGGAATGGGTTACAGTAGAATCGCTGTTTTTGCAGGTGTATTTGAGATGACGGCACGCACCATTGTCGGCTTTGGACTGGTGCCCGTCTTTGGCTTTGCGGCGGCGTGTTTTGCCAGCCCGGTTGCATGGATTTTTGCGGACTGCTTCCTGTTCCCGGCATATGTACACGTTATGAAACAAATTCCGGATTAAAAGTTCCTGGAAGTGGATAGCGGATTATATAAAAAAATATGCTGAATTTTGAGAACAGCGCTTGACAAGCGGCATATGTTTGTGTTATATTATTATCCGTTGCTAATTGCGAGTGTAGTTCAATGGTAGAACTCCAGCCTTCCAAGCTGGTTGCGTGGGTTCGATTCCCATCACTCGCTCCATAAAGGGGATACGCGCCAATAGCTCAGCCGGATAGAGCAACTGCCTTCTAAGCAGTGGGCCGGGGGTTCGAGTCCCTTTTGGCGCGCCATATGGTGGATGTAGCTTAGCTGGTTAAAGCGCCAGATTGTGGCTCTGGAGACCGTGGGTTCGAATCCCATCTTCCACCCCACACATGATACGGGGCATGGAATTTTCCACGCTCCGCATTTTTATATTGGGCTGTAGCCAAGCGGTAAGGCAATGGACTTTGACTCCATCATGCGTGGGTCCGAATCCCGCCAGCCCAACCAAATGAGAAATCCTCAAACGCCTTGAAGTTGACAGGCGCTTGAGGGTTATTTCTTATCTCGATTATGCGGTCATGTGATTAAAAACACATGGCCGCTGTTTATTGTTGATTTTCAGCAATCACGTTGGTTAATGTTCAAGGGGACAGCCGCATTTGAAATTTATCATGCTGCCGAAGTGATTTTTCTCAGCGTGTGGTGCTGCCGCGAATGGTTAGATGCGGATAAATTTCTGTGATTTGCGCACAAGGCTCATGGTGAATGCGTTTGAGCAGCAAATCAAACATTTGCTGTGCAAAGTCTTTATAATCAAATTCGGCCGTAGTAATGCCGGGATAAGCAATGTCACTTAAAAATTCTCCGTCAAATCCAGTTAAAAGAATGTCCTGCGGAATCTGTATTCCTTTGCTGCGGAATTGCTGCAGTGCACCAACAGCAACCATATCATTCAGGCAACAGGCGGCATCCGGCAGTTCTGATGCTTCCAGCAGTTCTGTAGCAGCCTGTTTTCCGCCCTCAATAGAAAAAGATGTATCGGTAATATCCCATTCTGGTCTGGATTCCATCCCCACCTGATGCCCATACATCAGCAGGAGCTTTTTGCGCTGATGTGCAACGCGCACATCTCCACTGCCGCCGAGAATTGCAAAGGTTTTGCATCCCTGTTCTTTCAAGTGTTGCATCAGTGCATAGAGAGTGCCTTCTTCACAGGAGTAAATCTGCGGCAGACTGCTTTCCTGCACACGCGAGGTAAGCAGAAGCGGCACGAACTGGTCTGTCTGCTCCAATTCCAACAGTTCCTTCTTCCCGCAAAGGCAGGAGTCAATGCGGCCGCCCATAAAGACAATGGCATCCGCGTGTCTGCTGGTCAGTGTGCTGAGAATCTGACTTTCATTCTGTAAAATGCCGCGGGAGTTTGCCAACAGAACTGCATAACCATTTTGAGAAGCAAGCAGTTCCACATGATAATAGATGCTGGAGAAATACGGATTCTTAATATCCGGTACGATAAAGCCAATGGTGTGGGAGCCACTGCCGGCCAGACTTTGCGCCAGCACATTTGGCGTAAAGCCGGAAATTTTCATTGCCAGCAGCACAGCCTGCTTTTTTTCTTCCGAAACTCTCGCGCTGCCGCTGATGACACGGGAAACTGTGGCGGGGGAAACACGGGCGAGCTTGGATATATCGTAGATGGTAATTGCTTTGTGGCCGAAACCGTGTGTGGTATTGCGCACAGGGAGGACCTCCTCAATCAAACAAGCAGAAAAATGGAATATTTCTGTATAAAATTCCTTATAACATAAACTTATTATAGTATAGTATAGTGAATTCCTGTAAAAAGTCAAATTTTGTCATCACACGGTGCAAAAAAACATATGATATGTGAAACGGCTTGCATTTTGGCAGTTACTTTGTTAAAATAAAATGTAAAATGTGCAGGTATTGGATGTCATGGAATCCTGCACAGCAGAAAGGGACGATTTGCTTTGAAAGTGCAGGAATCTAGGGAGAATTATCTGGAAACCATCCTTATCCTGCAGAACCGCAACGGCTATGTGCGCTCTGTGGATATTGCACGCGAGATGGACTTCAGCAAACCGAGCGTCAGCCGCGCGATGTCACTGCTCCGGCAGGATGGCAGCATCATCATGGAGGACAGCGGCCTGATTACGCTGACGGACTCCGGCAGAAAAACCGCCGAAAATATTTATGCCCGGCACAGGCTGCTCACTTCCTTTTTCATTTCACTGGGTGTGAATGACAAAACCGCTGCGGAAGATGCCTGCCGGGTGGAACACGACATCAGTGAGGAAACATTCGACCGCCTGCGCGAATATCTGGAACAAACAGGTAAACGATAATAGCAATCGGCCTTTATGACAATTTCTTTAATCTGTCATACTTTCTGACTTTATTTTCAGGTTGTCTAAGGACAAAAGGTGTTTTCATTCCTATAATTGAACTCGTAATCGGATGGATAAGAGCATTTTCTGTACAGACCAGAAGAAGTGCAGTGCTTTTCTAATTTATTCTAATTTTTATTTTGTTTTAGGAGGAAATGAAAGAATGGCAGATTATGGAATCAAGGAGCAGCTTCAGAAATTCGGCATTAAGCAAGCGCTGAGTTATCTGGGCAAGGACCCCGATAAAAACATCCCCAAACTGCTCGACATGATTGACAAGTTTGACAAGGACAATATGTACAAGGGACAGCGTGAGATGTTCCACCGTTTCATCGACAACCCGGACAACAACTGGTTTAAGTTGATTAAGAAGCTGTGGGATGTTGTTGACCTGCACGTTCTCCAGACCGTTTTCTCCAACTTCATTGTGAACGCCACTCTGATTGGCGGCAAAAAGCAGGATGAAGTGCGCAAGAAATACGGCTGCAATGTGCCGTGGACGATTCTGCTGGACCCGACCAGTGCCTGCAATCTGCACTGCACCGGCTGCTGGGCTGCTGAATACGGAAACAAGCTCAACCTGACTTTTGATGAGATTGACGACATCATCAATCAGGGTGTTGCTATGGGCACTTATATGTATATCTACACCGGCGGTGAACCGCTTGTGCGCAAAGACGACATCATTAAACTGTGCGAGAAGCACTCCGACTGTGTGTTCCTTTGCTTCACAAACTCCACACTGATTGATGACAAGTTTGCGGAAGATATGCTGCGTGTCGGCAACTTTGTCCCGGCCATCAGTGTTGAAGGCAGCGAAGCTACTACAGATGCACGCCGCGGCACAGGTACTTTCCAGAAAGTTATGAAGGCAATGGAAATTCTGCGAAATCATAAGCTGCCTTTCGGTATTTCCTGCTGCTACACCAGCCAGAATGTTGATGCTGTCAGCGATGAAAAATTCTTTGACTGGCTGATTGATCAGGGTTCTCTGTTTGCATGGTTCTTCACTTATATGCCAGTTGGCGCGGATTCTCCGGTTGAGCTGATGGTTCCGGCCGACAAACGTGAGAAGATGTATCATCAGATTCGTAAATTCCGTGAATATAAGGAACTCTTTACACTGGACTTCTTCCTTGACGGCGAATACGTTTATGGCTGTATTGCAGGTGGTCGTTATTATCTGCACATCAATGCAAACGGCGATATTGACCCCTGTGTGTTCATTCATTACAGTGATTCCAATATTCACGACAAAACGCTGCTGGAAGCTTACTGTTCTCCGCTCTTTATGGAGTACCACAAGAACCAGCCGTTCAACGAAAATATGCTGCGCCCTTGCCCGCTGCTGGATAATCCGTATCGGCTTGAGCAAGTTGTTAAGGCAACCGATGCACATTCCACTGACCTTGTGAAGCCGGAAGATGTGCATGATTTGTGTGCAAAGTGCGAGGCACGCGCAAAGGAATGGAAGCCGGTGGCTGACCGCCTGTGGGTGAGCAGCGAAGGCAATAAGCATGGCCTTGGCTGTGAAAACACTATTCTGCCGGAAAACCGCATTGACCACAGTAAGACTCGCCTGATGCGTGATGTCATTGCTGAAGATATTGCGGAAGACAATGCAAAGGTTGCTGCCAAAAAAGCGGCTGAGCAGAAGAAATAAATAATTATAGGAAAGGACTGCTTTGGCAGTCCTTTTTTTGTGTGCTTTGGAGAAATGTCGAAACCTGCAGACAAGGGCTTTTTTGCTTCCGATTTTTATGTTAAAATTGTAACAGTTGGTCTTAATTTGAGAGGGCAAAGAAAGAGGGACAAGAATGGAAGTATGTTTGCTAGTGGCTGCCGGCGGTGCAGTTGGTGCGGTGTTTCGCTATTTGCTGGGGTTGATACCGGTTGCTGTGCAGTTTCCGTTGATGACATTGCTTATCAATTTTTCTGGTGCGGTGCTGATTGGAATGGTTACGTCGATGCCGTCTTTGCCAGCAAATGCTGTCTTTTTCCTAAAAACCGGTGTCTGCGGCGGATTTACCACCTTCTCTACTTTTTCACTGGATACGATACAGCTTTTAAAGGGCGAAAACCTGGTGCTTGGCATTCTGAATGCGGCGGCAAGTGTTGGATTTTGCCTGCTGGGTGTGCTACTGGGACAGTGGTTGGGGTCTTGTATCAGCCGGACGGCTGCGTAAATTCTGAGGGAGCATAGCTGCACTTTAGCGGTGCTTTCCGCTTCATCTTGTGTCTGCCTGTTTTAAAATGAAGCGGCGTGCTTTTAAAATTCCTTTTCTGCGTTTATCTCTTTTAATAACCCCTTATTTATGTTAGAATAACTACGGGTAAAACAAGCAGTCAGCCGGTCATCCGGCAGAACGGGGGAAAAGATGGCTAACGTTAGCAGAGTTTTTGTAGAAAAGAAGCCCGGCTTCGACGTGGAAGCACAGCAGATGAGGGACGACTTGGTACAGAACCTTGGACTGAAAATCACGGCACTGCGGATGATTAACCGCTATGATATTTCCGGCCTGTCAGCGGAAGAATTTGCAAAAGCACGCGATACGATTCTGTCTGAACCGAATCAGGACACGGTTTATGATGAGGACTGCCCGCTGGAGGGCTGGCAGAGCTTCGCCATGGAGTATCTGCCGGGGCAGTATGACCAGCGTGCGGACAGTGCGGCTCAGTGTGTGCAGCTTCTGACACAAGGCGAGCGCCCACAGGTAATGACTGCAAAGGTAATTGCGGTGCAAGGAAATCTTTCAGAGGATGACTTCACACGGATGGAGGACTATCTTATCAATCCGGTAGAGAGCCGTCCGGCCTCCATGGACAAACCGGAAAGTCTGCAGATGCGGGTGCAGCGTCCGGCAGATGTGCAGCGTGTGCAGGGCTTCATGGCATGGGACGATGCGGAAATGAAATCCTACTATGCCTCTATGGGCTTTGCCATGACAATGGAAGACTTGTACTTCGTGCGTGACTATTTCCGCGATGAAGAACAGCGCAATCCATCTGTCACCGAGCTGCGGGTAATTGACACTTACTGGAGTGACCACTGCCGCCACACCACTTTCAGTACGAAACTAAAGAAAATTTCAGTGGAAGAAAGTGCAGTCAGTGATGTGATTGAGCAGGCGCTGAAAGCTTACTATGATGTGCGGGACGAAGTTTACGGAAAAGATACTAAGCGGCCGGTTTCACTCATGGATATGGCGGTTATTGGCATGAAAGTGTTGAAAAAGCGCGGCATGGTGCCAGACCTTGACCAGAGCGAGGAAATCAATGCCTGCTCCATTGAGGTGCCGGTGACCATTGACGGCAAGGCTGAAAAATGGCTGGTGCAGTTTAAAAACGAAACACATAACCATCCAACGGAAATTGAACCTTTCGGCGGTGCGGCAACCTGTCTTGGCGGTGCTATCCGCGACCCGCTTTCCGGGCGGGCCTATGTCTATCAGGCAATGCGTGTGACCGGCAGCGGCGACCCGCGTGTTCCGGTAAAGGATACTCTGCGCGGAAAGCTGCCCAGCCGCAAGATTACGACCGGCGCGGCACACGGCTATTCCTCTTACGGCAACCAGATTGGCTTGGCGACCGGTCAGGTGCACGAATTTTATGATGCCGGCTATGTGGCAAAGCGCATGGAAATCGGCGCTGTCATTGGTGCTTCTCCAAAGTCCAATGTGGTGCGCAGCGAGCCGCAGCCCGGTGACGTGATTGTGCTGCTTGGTGGTGCGACCGGACGTGACGGCATTGGCGGCGCGACTGGCTCCAGCAAAGCACACACAGAGGAAAGCGTGGAGGAATGCGGCGCGGAGGTACAGAAAGGCAATCCGCCGACAGAGCGTAAGATTCAGCGGATGTTCCGCAAGCCGGAAGTGACACATATGATTAAGCGCTGCAATGACTTTGGTGCGGGCGGCGTCAGTGTTGCCATCGGTGAGCTTGCTCCGGGGTTGAAAATTGATTTGGACAAGGTACCGAAGAAATATGAGGGACTGGACGGCACAGAGCTGTCCATTTCCGAGAGCCAGGAACGCATGGCGGTTGTGCTGGATAAAAAGGATGCAGACCGCTTTATTGCCGAAGCCGAAAAGGAAAATCTGGTTGCAACGGTGGTGGCAGTGGTAACCGAGGAGCCACGGCTGCAGATGTTTTGGCGCGGGGACGAAATTGTCAATATCACACGCGCGTTTCTGGACACAAATGGTGTTACGCAGGAAACCGACGTAGAGATTGAGCCGGTGAATCCGCAGAAAAACTATCGGGAGCAGATTCCGGAATGTCTGCGCGGCAAACCGTTGGCAGAGGCTTTCCGTGTAAATCTGGCCCGGCTGGAAGTTTGCGGACAAAAGGGTCTGGCAGAACGTTTTGATTCCTCTATCGGTGCATCCACTGTGCTGATGCCGTTTGCGGGCAAATACCAGTTGACACCGGAAGAAGGCATGGTTGCCAAAATTCCGGCAGACGGAGAAACCGACGACGCTACGGCGATGGCATTCGGCTTTATGCCCGGTATCTTTAAATGGAGCCCATTCCATGGTGCCGCGTGGGCTGTGACGGAGAGTCTTTCCAAACTGTGCGCAATGGGTGCCAATCCGCTGAAAGCACGTTTAACTTTTCAGGAATATTTTGAGCGCATGACAGAGAACCCAAAACGCTGGGGAAAACCGACTGCGGCACTGCTCGGCGCACTGTCCGCACAGCTCGGCATAGGCCTGCCTGCTATCGGCGGAAAGGACAGCATGAGCGGCACTTTTGAGCATTTGGATGTGCCGCCGACACTGGTCAGTTTTGCGGTCACCATGACGCAGGCAAGCCGGACACTTTCGGGGGCACTGCAGGGATTTGACCATGAGATTATCACTTTCCCGGTGCCAGTGGATGAGCACACGTTGCTGCCGAAGTGGGATGCGCTGCGGGATTATTACTGGACGATACAGAATCTGATTGCGTCCGGTGCGGTGCTTTCCGCTTCTGTGGTAAAGGAAGGCGGCATTGCTGCGGCAGTGTCCAAGATGGCATTCGGCAATAAGATTGGTGTTTCCTTTGACCGGAATATGGAGGATGCGCAGACACTCTTTGCACCACGCTGCGGTGCCTTGGTGCTGGAACTCGCCACAGGAACTGCTTTCCCGAAAGCAGCAGTGAAGGTCGGCAATACCATTCCGGAACAGGTCTTTATTCTGGGTGGACAGCATATGATGCTGGATGACCTGATTAAGGTTTGGAGTGGCACGCTTGAGGAAGTTTTCCCAAGCAATGCGAAGGAAGTACCGGTGTCGCGGGACATTCCGCTGTATTCAATCCGCAATGAAAAGGGCCCGATCGTCCGTACAGCCAAACCGCGGGTGTTCATTCCGGTATTTCCGGGTACAAACTGCGAATATGACAGCGCCAAAGCTTTTGAGCGTGCTGGTGCGCAGACGGATGTGCTGGTTGTAAAAAATCTGACACCGACAGCGATTGAAGAAACAATCGATGCCATGGCAAAGGCAATTTCCCAGTGCCAGATGATCATGCTGCCAGGGGGATTCTCCGGTGGTGATGAACCGGACGGCTCCGGCAAATTTATTGCCACAACTTTCCGCAGCCCGAAAATTGCGGAGGAAGTTGCCCGTCTGCTGCAGCAGCGTGACGGTCTGATGCTGGGCATTTGTAATGGATTTCAGGCACTGATTAAGCTTGGACTGGTGCCGTATGGCAAAATTACCGAGCCGAGCGAGCAGGCGCCTACTTTGACTTTTAACACCCTTGGCCGCCATGTGTCCCGCATGGTTTACACGCGTATGACCAGTGTGAAATCCCCATGGTTTGCCGCCGTGCAGCCGGGCGATGTCTTTGCTGTGCCAGTTTCGCACGGAGAGGGCCGCTTTGTGGCAAGCGATGAAGTGATGGACATGCTGATTCACAATGGTCAGATTGCCACGCAGTATACAGCCCCCAGCGGCGGCCCGAGCGGAAAAATTGTGTGGAACCCGAATGGTTCTGTATGCGCTGTGGAGGGTATCACCAGCCCGGATGGACGTATCTTGGGCAAGATGGGGCACAGCGAGCGCCATGGTACAGATTTATATAAAAATGTGCCGGGCGAGAAAGATCAAAAACTGTTTGAATCGGGTGTAAAGTATTTTGAATAATTCACTGAAACGCACTTGGGCGGAGATTGACTTAGATGCTGCTGCTCATAATTATCAGGTTATCCGTGAAGCAATGCGGCCGGGTGTGAAAATGTGCTGTGTTGTCAAAGCGGATGCCTATGGTCATGGAGCGGAGCAACTGGCACATCTTTATGAGCGCTTGGGCGCACAGTGGCTTGCAGTTTCCAATTTAGAGGAAGCAATTCAAATCCGGGCGTGCGGAGTGGGCCTGCCCATTCTGATTCTTGGCTATACACCGCCGACAGAAGCAAAAAAGCTGGCGGAACTGAATATTGCACAGGCAATTCTTTCTGAAAAATATGCGGCGCAGCTTGACCATGAGGCTGCTGCTGCGGGTGTGTGCGTGCGTGCGCATATCAAATTGGACACCGGCATGAGCCGCATTGGATTTGTTTATCAGGAACCGGTGCGTGATGGGGATGCTCTGGAAGCAATCAAGCGTATCTGTACGCTGAAACATTTGCAGCCAGAGGGGATTTTCACGCATTTTGCGGTTGCGGATGAAGGCGCGGACGGTGAAAAATTTACCCGTCATCAGTATCAGTGCTTCACCGGTGCCATCGAAAAGCTTTCCAGTGCAGGCATTCATTTTCGCATTCGTCACTGTGACAATTCAGCCGGCCTAATGGATTATCCGGAGTTTCAGTTGGATATGTGCCGCCCGGGCGTTATTCTTTATGGCATGATGCCTTCCGGGAAAATGCGCAGGCAGCTTGACCTGCAGCGTGTCATGCGACTCAAAAGTGTGGTTTCATTGGTAAAGACACTGCCAGTAGATACCAGCATGAGCTATGGCTGCACTTATCGGACAACACGGGAAACCAAGGTTGCCACCGTACCGATTGGTTATGCGGACGGGTATCCTCGGATGCTTTCCGGTAAAGTGGATGTGTTGATACGCGGCAGACGGGCACATAGCCTTGGTCGCATCTGTATGGACCAGATGATGGTCGATGTAACGGATATTCCGGATGTAACGGAAGAGGACATTGTTACGCTGATTGGTGCGGATGAAAAGGAAACGGTTACAGCGGATGAGCTTGCGGAACTGGTGGGGACTATCAACTATGAGATTACTTGTGGTATCAGCAAACGAGTCCCGCGCATTTATTATCATAAGGGACGTGCAGTCGCGGAAATGAATTTGATTTGCGGAAACTAAAAAGCCAGGATCATTCAGCGATAAAAAGAGAGGGACTGGCAGGAAGCCAACCCCTCTCTTTTACTATTTAAGTAGTATTTTTATCATTCGTTCTTTTTCGGTGCAGATGTTTTGATACTGTTGTGCGGTATTGGCATCGTCTTGTCTGCGTAATGCTTCCACTAAAATACAGATTTTATCATAAAGGGGAGTTAAACCGAGATTGGAAGCAACACCTTTCAGCATATGCGCACTTTCAAAAGCTTCGGTGTAGTCTTTCTTTTCCAGTGCGGAGGACAAATCGGTGAAGCCGCTGTCTTTGGAGAAAATGTGCAGACACTTTAGATACATAACCTCATCATTCAGAAATCGTTCCATTGTGGCGGCTGTGTCCGCACCATAAGTATCCATTCGTTCCGTCAATTCACTCATGCCAATTCCTTCTTCCAAACGCTGTCAGGCTTGTTTTGCCGGGCTATTTTCCTGCTGCAGCAAATTGGACTGTGCAGATGCCAGAACAAGTGTTTTATGTGTATTGCGACTAATAACCTGTAACTGGATGTGGACAATCGAGTCCTTCATGGGAATGGTGTAGAAATTCTCACGGAGGGGCTGTCCCGTTTGTATAGCATGCGGCAGTTCCTCCTGAAAATGCTGCGGATTTTCTACACAGAGAATCGTCGTCAGGCTTTCACCGACATATGCACGGGAGTAACCCAGTATTTTCTCAAAAGGTGCATTGGCGCGAATGAGCAGAAGCTTATCGTCCTGGTACTCAAACAGCGCCAGTGCACCGATGAAATCATTAAAAATCCGGTTGAAATCGGAGTCCATGTTCCACACTTCATTGATGGAAAGCAAGTTATGCACAGGTTCTGAAATATCGGCTTCCTTCTGCGACTGCGGAAAAACACAAGAAGAATTTATCTGCAGTGCTTGAAAATCTTTCAGCGGCATCGGTTTGGCAAAATAATATCCTTGCCCATAGTTGCATCCAAGACTGCGCAGGAAAAGCATTTGGTCACGGGTTTCAATTCCTTCGGCTACGACAGTGGTTTCCAACCATTTTGCAAGGTTCATGATGAAGAAAAGAATATTGCCTGCATTTCCGCCGAGTGTCCGATATTTCATAAAGCGCATATCCAGCTTCAGGGTGTCCACCGGTACTTCATTGAGCATATTCAGGGAGGAATATCCGCTTCCAAAATCGTCCATCTCAATGAGGAAGCCGCGTTGCTTTAACTTCGTGACGGTTTCAATGAGCTGCTTTGGATTGTCAGTATAAGAAGTTTCCGTGATTTCCATATGCAGCAGATTTGCCGGAAGGTGATACTGCGCAAGAATATTGGAGATAATATCTGGAAGATTTTGATTGTAAATATCCACACGGGACAGATTCGCAGAAATCGGAACAGGATGATGCCCACTGTCTATCCATTTACGCAGTTCCTGACACACGGTGGTCCAAACAAAAATATCCAGCTGTGTGATAAATCCGTTCCGCTCAAACAGCGGGATGAATTTGTCCGGCGGCATGAATCCGCGCTTTGGACTCTGCCACCGAACCAGTGCCTCCGCACCGGAAAGCCGCTCTGTGGCAAGCTCATACTTTGGCTGATAATAGACAACAAATTCACCATTTTGCAGTGCAGGCCCCATTTCAACGGTCATGCGGCGCTCTTCTGTCAGGCACAGATCAAGGCTGCGGTTATAGTAAGCAATCTGTGTGCCATATTTTCCTTTAATGGATTTACATGCAATGCGTGCATGGTCGCACATGGCACGCACAGGCAGGCTGCGGTCATCGATGGGATAAATGCCGTATTTCAGCTTTAACTCTGCTTGCACTAGGCAGTCCCTCATCTTTTTGTCCACAATCGCTGTCAGTGTCTGATAATTGGTACGGTGCGGCAAAACGGCAATGAAAACATCCCCACTGAAGCGGCAGACATAGCCGGTCGATACGCAGGACTTTAGCGTATGAGCCAGACAGCAGAGCACCCGATCCCCGGTATCATCTCCAAAGGCGTCATTAACGAGGCGGAAGCTCTCAACATCTGTGCATAAAATGTCATAATCAATACCCGGATGGTTGCGGAGTAGCTCCTCCGTGTGCATATAAAAAGATTCCCGGTTAAGTAGATGTGTCAACTCATCCATGCCAATCCGATTGGCAAAAGCAGCGGTTTCACGCAGCTTAATAAGATTTGCCAGCCGCTGCTTAATCAGTGCCGGATTATAGGGTTTGGACAAAAAATCGGATGCACCGTGGGCCAGCGCGTTCAATTCGGATTCTGTGCCTTCCCGCTGGGTGGTGACAATCACCGGCACGGCAGACATCTGTCGATTTGCTTGTTGCTTGTCTAAAAATTCGTAGCCATTCATAACTGGCATAATTAAATCCAGCAGAATGGCAGAGATGGAGTCAGCATACTGAGCAAGGATTTTCAGTGCTTTGCTGCCATCGCCGGCCTGCAGAATATCATATTCATCTGAGAGAATCCGGCATAAAATCAGCCGGTTAATTTGGTTATCATCCACAATCAAAATCAACCGTTTGCCAGAAAAGTTCGACATAATATTCTCTCCTTTGACCGTATTGTATTTTATACGGTACGAAATTGATGGGAATTCTAACTTGCTTATAGATTCATGAGCAAATATGGAATTTATATAAGAACTCATCCAATTTATGCATGTCGCGGATAAATCAAAAACTTCTTAGGGGAAAATAAACAAAGCTTGAGCAATATTTCTAAGTGATTATACACTAATAGCCAAAATTTTGCAATGATTACAGCCACAAAATTCAAAATCGCGGCAAAATACGACCAAATAATTAACTGAGAAACTATATTGGTCTGCAAACAAGCTCATATTCATTAGAAATTCTGCGAGATTTAGAAAATAAAATAACGAAATTTTAAAAAAACAATGGGTTGAATTATATAATACGAACATATAGAAAATACAACGGCAAAGGTGTTAATTGTAAATTTGCAATTTCAGGGTTAAAAAAAACGGGTGTCTGCCGAGTTTTTTGGAAATAAAAAGGTCTGTCAAATAGACAGACCTTTAAAATCATTTTAATCAGCAAGCAGGTGAATGGCAAATCCACCGAACTCTTTGTCCAGGTAAATCAGGCGGAGCTTTCCGCTTTCATCATATTGACAGCTGCTTTCATCAAACGGAATGCCACGCAACTTAAAATAGGCAATGGCACGTTCCAGATGATGGACTCCGAGTGCAACATGACCATTTGTGCCGCGGCCGGGTTGTTTCATCAGTTCAAACAGACCGCCGTTAAAGTAAGAAAGCGGCGTTTCTGTCTTTTCAAGGGACAAACTACTCAGAGCATCACCTAATGAGCTGGCAGCGGAATTATTCGCACAGTTAATGCCAACGTGCCGCACATGAAGTCCCAGCATGGATTTCACAGCTTCGCGTGTCAGACGCTCAATCTCGTCAAACCGGTGGTCTTCAATCAGGCTTTCTTTAACCATCCAGGTGCCTCCGCAGGCAAGAATACGGTCAAAGGAGAGGTAAGAGTCCAGATTTTCTGGTTTAATGCCGCCGGTAGGCATGAAGTGCAGGCCAGAGTAAGGCGCGGACATTGCTTTAATCATGCTGATACCGCCTGCAGGTTCGGCCGGGAAGAACTTCACGGCATCCAAGCCAAGGGCCATGGCAGCTTCACATTCAGCGGGGGTGGCACAACCGGGCAGCATGGTCATGCCGCGGTCAAGAACATGCTTGGTCACATGGATATTTAGTCCCGGGCTGACAAGGAATTGCGCGCCGGCTTCGATTGCCTTGTCGGCTTGCTCCGTTGTCAACACGGTTCCGGCACCGACCAGCATTTCCGGTACGGCGCTGCGGATACGGCGGATAGCTTCCTCCGCACCGGCTGCTCGGAAGGTGATTTCAGCGGCAGGCAATCCGCCGCGGCAGAGTGCCTGTGCCAGCGGAACGGCATTGTCCACATCGGTGATTTTTATGACTGGTACGATTGTAACTGCGCCAATCCTCTTTAAAATTTCATTCATAGTAAATTTTCCTCCTTATATTTTCAAATTTTTCAAACGATTCCTGTGTGGCCGGCCTCAAATCATCGCCGCAAGACAAAAAATAAGACCGCCCCACAAGGAGTGGAAGGCGGCCATTTTTAAGCTAAAATGTCCAACTGATGTTCGCCGGAAGTACTGGCCTGCATCATCTGCACTACAGCATTGCCGTCAGCCTGTTGGTTATCCATTGCTTTTTTTAGCACGGAAATACTGGCACTCTGTTGAGCCTGTGCAGTGTGCATTGCGGTACTCATGGATGCAACTGAAGAAATGTCCATCAAAAAACGCCTCCATTCATCAAACTGCCTTGTATCTGCTTTCACTATACCATATCTTACCGAAAAGTCAAAGAAAAAGTTTTTATTTACTTTATATTTCATTTTTTATTTACATTTAATGTGAATATCATTGAAAACGGCGAAAATTTTTTCTATAATTGATAAGAAATGATGACCTCTGCATTTGGTATCACTATCAGATACAGGGAAAAAAGAAAGAGGGAAATGAAATGTTCCAACACTCACTGGGCAGCAAATGTGCTGCAATCGCTCTGTCCGCGCTGATGGCTGCATCCGCCGCAACCGCTGCGCTCACTCCGGCAGCTTATGCTGCAGAGGAACAGACCAAAACGCTCCAGATTCTTGGGACCTCTGACCTGCACGGCCGCTTCGATTCCTTCGACTATGCCAGCGGAAAGCCAAACACCAATGGCGGATTGACGCAGCTTTCCACAAAGATTCAAGAGTTGCGCAAACAAAATAAGGACACGCTGGTTGTGGATGCCGGCGACAGTGTGCAGGACAACATGGCCGATCTGTTCCTAAAAGACACCGAGCATCCCATGTTTGTTGCCATGGATGCTATCGGCTATGACAGCTGGACACTGGGAAATCATGAATTCAACTATGGTAGTGCGATGATTGAAAAGCTGGTGAAAGAACCAAAATGTGCGGTGCTGTGCGGGAATGTTTATAAGAAAGACGGCACACGCCTTGGCAAACCGTATATCATTAAAACCGTGGATGGTGTGCGTGTGGCAATTATCGGTATGACCACCCCGAACATTCTGCGCTGGGACGGCAGCAAACTGCCCGGCTACAAAGTGACCAGCCCGGTGGAAGAAACCCGCAAGGCGATTGATGAAATCAAGGCATCGAAAGCGGCGGACGTTTTTGTCGGTGTCATGCACATGGGGCTTGACAATGAGTACGGAACAGACGATTCCACCACAGCAGTCGCCCAGGCTTGCCCGGAGCTTGCGGCTATTGTTTCCGGTCACGCGCACTTGAATGTGCCGGAAAAGAAGGTCGGCTCCACAGTCTTAACAGAGCCTGGCAAATACGGGGAAGCACTTTCTCAGGTGCAGCTGACCGTAAAAGGCAGCGAAGGAAACTACACCGTTGCGGATGCTTCCTCCACCACCATCAGCCTAAAAGGCACACCGGCGGATGCTTCCCTCGACACAATTCTGAAGCCGTATCATGACCGGGCGGTTGCTTATGGCAAGCAGGCCATCGGCAAGCTGACAGGCGGCGATTTGGTGCCGCAGACCGATGTTCAGGGCATTACACAGGCACAGGTGCAGGATACCGCCCTGATGCACCTGATTCTGGACACCCAGATGTACTACACAAGGAAGTATGTGCCGGCAGGAGCGCACTTTGTCACCTCTGCCGCTATGCTGGATGCTTCCTCTAATATCAAGCAGGGCAACATTAAGCGTAGTGATATGGTGAATATCTACAAGTTTGATAATACACTTTGCACGATGAAGATTACCGGCAAGCAACTCAGAAAATATATGGAGTGGTCTGCTTCTTACTATAATACTTACAAGCAGGGCGACCTGACTGTTTCCTTTAATCCAACCATGCCAAGCTATCTGTATGATACTTTCGCGGGTGTCAATTACAACATTAATATTTCCAAGCAAGCCGGCAGCCGTGTCGAAAATCTCTGCTATCCTGATGGAACAGCCGTGAAGGATGCCGACACTATTTACCTGACCAGCAATGATTACCGCAC
>JAKVJJ010000014.1 GCA_022487055.1 Oscillospiraceae bacterium | reverse complement strand
AACCAAAATATCAACGCCGCGTTTCAGGCTCTGTACCTGACCGGCCTGATTCACTCCGCCAAAAACAACGCAGCAGTTCTGGTGCAACCCTTTGCCGTATTCCCTGAAATTGTCGAAATTCTGGATTGCCAGTTCTCTGGTCGGTGTTAGCACCAGTGCACGGATTGGCCTGCCGGAGACGCGCTTTTCCTCCAAATTCTGCAGGATTGGAATGGCAAACGCAGCGGTCTTGCCGGTGCCGGTCTGTGCGCAGCCAAAAAGGTCACGTCCCTGCAGCACCTGTGGAATAGCCTGCTGCTGAATCGGCGTTGGTATTGTGTAACCTGCCTTCTCCAGATTTTTTAGGATTGGCGGAATGATTTGCAACGATTTAAAATCCATATAACTCTCTTTTCTGATAATTCTGATACGCAATATACATCTGCTAGTTTTGACACAGAGTTCCCAAAATAAACATTGGGCCGCACTGCAGTCTGCTTGCTTCCGCACGTTAAGCGATATTTAATTGATTATACCATGCTTTGCTTTGCAAGACAAACAGATTCTGACGTTACTGTTATAAATGCGAAAAAATGAAGAATAAAATAAGCTGCCGCCGGAATTTTTGCCCGGGACAGCTTATTTTATATAAATTTAGAATTCTGTGCGCTCCACACCCTGTGCTGTGACACGAGCATGAATCAATGGCACTGCTGCAGGGACTGTTGCACCAATAGTGACAGCACCCTCAAACAAGTGCGCCGCAGACTTGCATTTCTCAGCATCCGCCGCATAGAAACAAGCAATCGGTTCTCCCTTTTTCACACGGTCGCCGGTCTTTTTCTTCAGGATAATACCGGCACTGTAATCAATCGGGTCACCTTTCTTCTCACGGCCTGCACCCAGTTCTACGGAAGCAATGCCGCACTTTTCGGTGTCCATTGCCGTGATAAACCCGTCTTTTTCCGCAGGTACCGGGAATTCCACGGCAGCTTTGGCAAACTTCTCCGTGTCGTCCAGCACAGCAGTGTCGCCACCCTGTGCCGCTACCATTTCTTTAAATTTCTCAAATCCCTGCCCATTGTCAATCTGGCGGCGGGCAAGCTTTTTGCACTCTCCGATTTCGCCTTTGCCTGCCAGATAAAGCATATTTGCCGCAAGGTCCAGACAGACTTCCGTCAGGTCGTTCGGGCCTTTGCCATGCAGAGTGCTGCACACTTCCTGCACTTCCAGCGCATTGCCGATGTTATCGCCGAGCGGCCGGTCCATATCCGTAATCAACGCCACAGTGCGGCGACCAACATGCTCACCAATTTCTACCATTGCCTGTGCCAACTTAATGGAATCCTCCACGGTTTTCATGAAAGCGCCGCTGCCGGTCTTCACATCTAACAGAATACAGTCTGAACCGGCGGCAATCTTCTTACTCATAATACTGGAAGCAATCAGCGGAATGCAGTTGACCGTTGCCGTCACATCACGCAGGGAATAGAGCTTCTTGTCAGCGGGTACCAGATTGCCCGTCTGCCCCACCACACAGCAGCCGACTTTTCGCACGATTTCAAAGAAGCGGTCGCGGTCAAGATCAGTGTGCAGGCCGGGAATGGACTCCAGTTTATCAATCGTGCCGCCGGTATGTCCCAGACCGCGTCCGCTCATCTTTGCCACACGCACACCCAGAGAGGCAACGATTGGCGCAACCACCAGTGTGGTCTTATCACCCACACCGCCGGTGGAGTGTTTGTCCACTTTAATTCCGTCAATGGAAGACAAATCCACTGTATCACCGGACTTGGCCATGCACAGGGTAAGCTGCGCCGTTTCATGAGCATTCATACCGCGCAGGAAAATAGCCATGCACAGTGCGCTCGCCTGATAATCCGGAATTTCTCCATTGACATAACCGGTAATGAAAAACTGAATTTCCTCATCGGTCAGCACACCGCCATCACGTTTTTTGGCGATAATATCATACATACGCATACCAAAATCTCCTCTTTTCCGTGCACAGCTCAATAACCGTGTGCTTCCTCTTGTTTGATAATTTTAATAATGCGGCTGGTGCCAAGACGCTGTGCACCAAGCTGCATGAATTTTTCAGCATCCTCCAGTGAAGAAATGCCGCCCGCCGCCTTGATGCGCACATTTTTACCGACGTGTTTTTGGAACAGGGCAACGTCCTCAAAAGTGGCGCCTGCCGTGGAAAATCCGGTGGAAGTCTTAATAAAGTCCGCGCCGGATTCAGTTACGACTTCGCACATTTTGATTTTTTCTTCTTCTGTCAGCAAACAGGTTTCAATAATGACCTTTAAAATATGGTCGCCACACGCTGCTTTCATCTGGCGGATTTCGGACAACACGTCCTCATACCGGCCATCTTTTACCCAGCCGATGTTAATGACCATGTCGATTTCATCCGCACCGTTCGCCAGTGCATCCTTTGTTTCAAAAACCTTTGCGGCAGTGGTCGAATAACCATTCGGAAAACCAATGACCGTGCAGACTGCCATGCGGTCGCCCATATAGTCTTTTGCACGCTTCACATAGCTTGCCGGAATGCAGACAGATGCCGTATGATACTGCATCGCATCATCACAAATCTGCTGAATCTGCTCCCAAGTGGAATCCTGTTTGAGCAGAGTGTGGTCAACCGCACTGAGAATTTTCTGAATATCCATTGTATTAAGCCTTCTTTTCTTCCATTTTTCATATAGCACAAGTCTGAAAAGTTTTCAACCAAGTTCCTTCCTGGTGTGGAAAATTTCAGCTTTTCTGCGGCGGACAGCCGGACACATCCAATCCTTCGGGAATGGAAAAGCGGGGCGGCCGATTTTGACCGTCCCACTTCTTCGGAAGTTTTTAACGTACACCCTTTTCGTAAGGAATGCCGTCTTCTTTCGGCGCAACAGAACGCCCTACAAAAAGAATCAGCACAACAATCGTCAGGATATACGGCAGCATTGCAAGCACCTCTGACGGGATGGCGGAGTGTGCAAGGCTGGGAAATACGGACAGTGCCTGTGCGAAACCAAACAGCAAGCAGGCGGCATAAGCACCCTGCGGAGTCCACTTGCCAAAGATAACGGCAGCCAGCGCAATAAAGCCCTGCCCGCTGATGGCAGTCGGTGTGAACTGCTGAATCACAGCCAGCGTCATAGCAGCACCGCCAAATCCGGCAAGAATGCCGGAAACAAGCACGCAGGTGTAGCGGGTTCGGTTCACGTTGATACCGAGTGTATCTGCCGCGGCGGGATGTTCACCGACGGAGCGGATACGCAGACCCCATTTGGTGCGGTATAGGATAAACCACATGGCCATCATTACAAGGAATGCCAGAATAACTGTGATATCGAAATTGAAATTCTGTGCAACGATATTGCTCTGTGCGCCACCGAGAATTTTGGGCAGTTTGTGCGGCACAGGCTGTGACATGGTTGCGCCGGAAAAGCACAGACGGCACAGGAATAAAGCCAGGCCCGGGCCAATCAAGTTCAGAGCGATGCCAGAAATGGTCTGGTCGGCTTTAAACGTAACAGCAGCCACTGCGTGCAGCAGGGCAAACAGTCCGCCTGCCAAACCTGCCACCAAAAAGCCGACCCATGCGTTGCCGGAAAAAAATCCGACTGCCGCACCGACAAAAGCACCGACTGTCATCATACCTTCAATACCAAGGTTGACCACACCGGAACGTTCTGAAATCACACCGCCCAGTGCGCCAAATATCAGTGGTGCGGAGTACATAAATGTATTGCCAATCAGCAGTGAAATATCATTTAGCATTGCGCATCCCCCTCTTTTCAAGCCGGACAGCCAGTTTCGGAACGACTGCCGTCAGTGCCACAAAGAACACAATCGTACCAATCATAATATTGATAATCTCGCTGGGAGCACCGATGTTTGCCTGAATGGACTGCCCGCCGTAAAGCAGACCGCCAAAAAGCAGGCCGGCAAAGATACAGCCAATCGGTGAACTGCCCGCGATAAATGCGACCGACAGGCCGTTAAAACCATTGTTTTCAAATGCGGAAAGAGTGGAAATACGATGCGGGTTGGTGCCGGTAATCGCCAAAGCCGCAGCTAAACCTGCCAGCGCACCCGCAATCAGCATAGTAATCACGATATTTTTGTTCACCGGAATTCCGGCAAACTCGGCAGCATCATGGTTCAGGCCAACCGCGCGCAGCTCATATCCCTTTCTGGAGCGGTAAAGCAGCATCCAGATGAAAACAGCCGCCGCAATCGCAATCAGGAAGCCGAAATTGACATCGGTTTTCAGCATCACTTCACGCAGCCATTTTGTGCCGCTCATAGCCGCCATACCGGCATCACTGGTTTTCCAGTTCGGCAGCAGCATGGTGTAGCTGGAGGCATTCACCGGATAAGCAGCGGTTGAGTTTGGCTGATGGAATGCTGCACTGTTCACAACCAGATTGGAAAAATAGAAAGCAATCCAGTTCAGCATGATGCTGGTCAGGACTTCATGAATACCGAACTTGGCTTTGAGCAAACCAACAATGCCGCCCCACAGTGCGCCTGCCACCATACCGGCAAGGATGACAAGCGGAATCTCAATAACCGGCGGAAAATTGCACAGATAGCCGACAATGTTTGCCGCCACTGCGCCAACAATGTACTGCCCCTCAGCACCGATGTTGAAAAGTCCGACTTTGTAAGCAAAAGCCACGCTCAGTGCCGTCAGGGTAATTGGGGTTGCCTTGATAATCACATTGGAAATATACTTTGGTCTACTGAAAATACCGCTGAACAGCGCACCGAATGCCGACCCCGGATTGTAGCCTGCCACAGCCAGTACAATCGCAGCCACCGCAAAGCCACAGACAATTGCAATGATGGTCGAAGTAATCGGCTTTTTCAGAATTTTAGCTGTCTTTTCCATTCTGTTTCCCTCCCGCCATGAGCAGACCGATTGTTTTTTCATCCACTTCGCCCTGCTTGAAACTATCCACAATCTGCCCTTTATAAATGACATCGATTGTGTCAGCTACACTCATGACCTCATCCAGTTCCAGTGAAATGAGCAGGATTGCACACCCTTGGTCGCGCTCACGAATCAGTGTCTTGTGCACATACTCAATGGCGCCGACATCCAGGCCGCGCGTAGGCTGCATAGCAATCAGCAAATCCGGTTCGTTTGCAACTTCACGCCCGATAATGATTTTCTGTTGGTTGCCGCCGGAAAGACCGCGTGCCGGATGATTGGCACAGTCTTCCGGGCGAACATCATAGTCTTTAATCAGTTGGTTTGCAAATTTGCCGATTTCCGCGCGGTTCAGCATCCCGCCTTTGCTGTAAGGTGCGGTGCGGTATTTCTCCAGCACGGTATTTTCTGCTACAGTAAAATCAAGCACCAGGCCGCGTTTCTGCCGGTCTTCATGGATGGTGGCAATCTTATGATTCACCACATTGCGCGGGGAAGTATTCTGAATTTCTGTTCCCCGAATCTTAATCGTGCCGCTTTCGGTTTTGGAGAGATTGGTGATTGCCTCAATCAGTTCCTCCTGGCCGTTGCCGTCAATACCTGCAATACCAACGATTTCGCCCGCGTGTACTTTCAGCGACAGGTCGTTGACGGCGGGCAGCCCACGGTCGTCCTTCACATTCAGGTGGTCAACCTCAAAAATGGTTTCACCCGGTTTCGCCGGCGTTTTCTCCACCACGAGCTGCACTTGTCTGCCCACCATCTTGGAGGCAAGCTCTTCTTCATCCACATCGGCAACCTTCACAGTATCCACATATTGCCCGCGGCGGATAATGGTGCAGGTGTCAGAGCTTTCCTTAATTTCTTTCAGTTTATGGGTAATAATGATAATGGTTTTGCCGTCCGCAATCAGGTTATGCATAATGCCAATCAAATCTTCGATTTCCTGCGGAGTAAGCACGGCTGTCGGTTCATCCAGAATCAGCAGATCCGCGCCGCGGTACAGTGCCTTGAGGATTTCCACACGTTGCTGCATACCAACGGAAATATCCTCAATCTTTGCATCCGGGTCAACCTCAAGCCCATATTTTTCCACAAGTTTCTTTACATTTTCCCGTGCTTTCTTCATGTCCAGCACACCCATGTGGCTGGTTGTTTCATTGCCAAGAATAATGTTTTGAGTCACTGTAAAATTGTCCACCAGCATAAAGTGCTGATGCACCATGCCGATGCCGTGCTCAATGGCAACATTCGGATTTGTAATATCTACCTTTTCACCATTCAGATAGATCTCGCCTTCATCTGCCTGATAAAGTCCGTACAGCACATTCATCAGTGTACTTTTTCCTGCGCCGTTTTCACCCAGCAGAGAGTGAATCGTTCCTCTCTTAACATCCAGGTCGACCTGATTCAGCGCACAGAAGGTACCGAATGTTTTCGTTATGCCGTGCATCTGCACTGCATACTCATTGCTGACCTCCATTTGATTTTACCTCCGCGTGGTCTTGCATAATATTTGATAAAAATAGCGAAGCGCTCCAAAGAGAACGCCCCGCTTTTTAGGGAACCCGTATCAGGGGAGTTTCCCGATTCCTTATTGGATTATCGGTGAATTATTTGCCGAACTTCGCGTAATCGTCCTTGTTTGCCGGCGGAACAATCTTGCCGCTCTTAATCTGTTCCTCAACCTTCAAAGCTGCATTATAGGTAGCATCGCCCATCAGCTTGTGCTCCGTTGGAATACCGACAGCATCCTCTGTCAGGCCGTAAGTGAAGGTCTGGCCGCCGATGCTCTTGCCTGCGATTGCCTTCTTGGAAACATCCTCAACGGCTGCATGGACAAGCTTCAGTGCGGAAGTCAACACATTTTTCGGTGCAAGGTAAGCCTGGTCACGGTCAACGCCGATTGCATACTTGCCAGCATCCTTTGCTGCCTGAATGACACCGACACCAACACCGCCTGCTGCGTGGAAAACAATATCGCATCCGCTGGAGAACATACTGTTGGCAATGGCCTTGCCCTTAGCTGCATCGGAGAAGCTCTCAGCATACTGGGCATCCACAGTAATCTTCTTCTTCAGTTCCTTTGCCGCATAGTCGACACCGGCTTTATAGCCATACTCAAACTGGTCGATAATGTTGCTCTTGATGCCGCCGACAAAACCGACTTTGCCGGTCTTTGTGGTCTTGCCCGCGATGTAACCGACAACGAAGGACGGCTCCTGTGCACGGAACATAACACCTGTCACATTCTTCGGCATTGTCTTTGCATCATAACCGTTGTCCACGATTGCATAAGCAATGTCCGGATTTGCTTTTGCAGCCTTGCCGATGGACTCTGCCATCGCAAACCCAATGCCCCAGATGAGCTTTGCATCGTCATCAGCAGCCTTGTCCAGGTTTGTTGCATAGTCGGATTCCTGCTTGGACTCAACATAGTTGACATCCGCGCCGATCGACTTCTTCAGGTTCTGCAGGCCTTCCCAAGAGGACTGGTTGAAAGACTGGTCGTTCACACCGCCTGTATCCGTGACCATGCGAATTTTAAAGTTCTTGGCATTGGTTCCTGTGGTGCTTGTGGCAGCGCTGCTCCCCTCAGTGGATGCAGCCGCGCTGCTGCCCGCCGTACTGTTGGCTGCGCTGGAACTTGCAGTCCCTGTACCGCCGCAGGCACTCATGGACGCAGCCATAGCCCCTGCCAAAACAACAGCTAGCAGCTTTCTCATCTTTTTCATCTTGTTGCTTCCTCCTATAAGAAGTAATTATCAAATCCGCGTCCAGCCAGCACCCTGCCGGCGGAACTGTGCGGGTTTATGGCATAAGGGTAAGCCTCTCTCAAGCGGGCTGCAACTCAGCCCAGAATTTGCTGCAGGCGGGATGTGCCCGTAATCTGCTGCGGAACACCAAATGCGTCCAGAATGGTTGCACCGATGTCCGCAAAAGTCGGCAGTGTGCCAAGGTTTGTTCCGGATTTCACCTGCTGCCCGGCAATCACCCACGGTGTATATTCGCGGGAATGGTCAGTGCTCGGTGTACTGGGGTCGCATCCATGGTCAGCGGTAAACATCAGCAAGTCGTCCTTGCCCAGATGCTCCATCAGCGCCGGCACGGCCCTGTCCACTGTTGTCAGACCCTTGGCATAGCCCGGCACATCATTACGATGCCCATAAAGCATATCAAAATCCACCAAGTTGACAAAACACAAGCCGCAGAAATCGCGCTTTGTCAATTCAATGGTCTTTGCAATACCATCGTCGTTTCCAGTGGTGCGGGTAAACTCCGTAGTCCCGCGTCCGGCGAAAATGTCATTGATTTTGCCAACAGCAATCACATCTTTGCCTGCCGCGGAAAGCTGGTCAAGCATGGTAACCGCAGGCGGCTTCAGCGAAAAGTCGTGGCGGCGCACTGTCCGTGTGAAGTTCGGATATTCACCCACAAACGGGCGGGCGATGACACGGCCGACACTGTGTTCGCCAGTCAGAATTTCACGGGCAATTTCGCAGTCATGGTAAAGCTCCTCAACCGGAACCAAATCCTCATGTGCCGCTACCTGAAAGACACTGTCAGCGGAAGTATAGACAATCAGCTTTCCTGTGTGCAGATGCTCCTGCCCATAGTCCTTAATTACTTCCGTGCCGGAATAAGGTTTGTTGCACAGCACCCCGCGTCCCGTTCTGCGGCTGAATTCCTCCAGCACTTCCGGCGGGAACCCATTCGGGTAGGTCGGCAGTGGGTGAGTGGAATTGATACCGGCAATTTCCCAATGGCCGATCGTGGTATCTTTGCCCTTGGAAACTTCTGTCATGCGTGCAAAAGCACCTTCTGGATGCTCTGCAGCAGGGCGGCAAGTCACTCCATCAATGTTGAACAGGCCCAACTTCTGCATATTCGGCATGGCGAAATACGGGCTGGTAGCCGCTGCCGCCAGTGTATTGCTGCCCTCATCGCCGTAAACAGAAGCATCCGGCATTTCGCCGATACCGACACTGTCCAGCACGATTAGAAAAATACGTTTCATGATGCACCTCCGCTTTTTCGCATTCTTGTGGAACGAATGCTGTCTTTCCGACAGGTCTTTGTTATTATAATACATTGTGCAAAATTTCGCTATCCTTTTTTCGAAAAAACGAATAAAAAAATGTATTTTTTATGATTTTGCTTTGATTTTTTGTAGTAAATACATATATTTAAAAACAATGTTCTAAATATTTTAGGTTAATTCCCTTGATTTGTTGTAAAATCATCCAAATATGTCCAAATGTCTTATATCGATTTGTTACTTTAAATTTAGCAACTTTTACAGCAGTAACGTGATGCTTTTCTAGCTTAATGAAAACAAACAGCTTCCATAAATTTCATTTGCAAACAGTCATATGGAATCCAATATCAGAAACAGGTGCTGCACCGCCACCCTCTGTTCGTTTCATCCGGCATCCATCTGAGTGTGTTTTCGATTTATACCTGCAGTTTTGCTACCTTTCGTTGAGAAAACGTCTTGTTTTCAATATTGCTTATTGCGCCCATCTGAAAAAGGCTCATGTGCATCCGCTGTAAAAGCAGTCTGCGCATGGGCCTTCTGATTTTCATAAGCCGAATTTAGGACTGGCCGGTAAAGGTAAGATACAGCAGGACGGCATTCAGCAGAATAATCACAGCCGCAATGAGAATGCCAAGCGCCTGCACCCATTTTTTGTTGACAAAGCTGCCCATCAAATCTTTTCTGCCGGTGATGAACAGCATCTGAATAATCGGCAGCGGCAAGATAAAGCTGAGTGCGACCTGGCTCAGCACCAGTGCCTTCATAGGGTTAATGCCGATTGCAATAATAATCAGAGCGGGCAGCATGGTAATGAGCCGGCGCAGATTAACCGGAATACTGATGTTAACAAAACCCTTCATCACCGTCTGTCCCGCCATGGTACCGACTGCTGAGGAAGAAAGGCCTGCCGCCAGCAGAGCAATGCCAAAAGCACCGCTGGAAAGAGAACCGAGCAGCGGTTCCAGGGATTTGTGCGCTTGCTGCATGGTTTCCACCACCACACCATTCCGATTAAAGACAGCCGCCGAAACAATCACCATGCCCGCATTCACGAAAAAGGCGATATTCATGGCCAGCGCGATGTCGATTTTTTCCATCTTCAAGTGATGACGCTTGCCCTCGTCTGATTTATCCACACAGCGATACTGCACCAGCTGAGAATGCAGATAAATCACATGAGGCATAACCGTCGCCCCCAACATTCCAACGGCAATCATCACGGCTTCACTATTTGGCAGGGATGGGATGAACGTGTGAATACCCACCTGCGCCCAATCCGGTTTGGAAAGGAAAATTTCCAGCAGATAAGCCACACTGATGACTGCCACCAGCGCCGTAATGATAATTTCCACAATCTTTTGCCCATATTTTTCCGTGTAACAGATAAAAAAGGTAATCAAACCGGTGAGCAGTCCGGCATAGAGCATTGGCATATGGAACAGCAGATTCAGCCCCAAAGTTCCGCCTAAGAATTCCGCCAAATCCGTTGCCATTGCTGCCACTTCTGACATAATCCAGAACACCCAGTTTACCGGGCGTGGAAAAACCTTTGCACACATTTCCGGCAAGTTGTGCCCTGTGGCAATGCCCAGCTTAGCGGAAAGCGTCTGCAGAAAAATTGCCATTAGGTTGCTCCACATAATCACCCATACCAACGTGTATCCGAATTTGGAGCCTCCGCTGATGTTCGTTGCAAAGTTTCCTGGGTCAATATACGCTACACTGACCACAAACGCCGGACCAAGGTATTTAGAAAGCTGCAGCAGCTTGCCTTTTCGTTCTCGTTTTCTCGGGACTGCCAGTTCAGCCCCACCTGTATCGGGCAGATTCACTCTGCCTGCGGTATCTTCAGCCTGCAAGTGGAATTCCTCCTTAGAGAATTATGGTTATTTCCCATTACAGACTATGAGGCTCCTCTGGATTCTGTGAAAGCAGAAAAAAGCCCGCCGGCTGTGGTAAAACAGCATTTGCGGGCTTTGACTTATGCTATTTTTCTGTCTAAACGGAAAAGATTCAGCCTTTCACCGCCACTGCTTCCATTTCAAAAAGCGCACCTTTGGGCAGCGCACCCGCCTGCACACAAGAGCGTGCTGGGCAGGCTCCCTTAAAGTACTGCGCATAAATGGCATTGATTGCTGCAAAGTCATTGATGTCCGCCAAAAATACGGTTGTCTTCACCACATCGGCATAATCCATGCCTGCTGCTGCCAAAACTCCACCGATATTTTTCATGGACTGATGTGCCTGTGCCTCCACTCCATCCGGCAATGTTCCTGTCGCCGGATTCAGTCCAAGCTGACCGGAAAGATACAGGGTATTTCCTGCCTGCACAGCATGAGAATAAGGGCCGACCGCCGCCGGTGCATTCGGTGCTGAAATAACTTGATTCATTGGAATCCCTCCGTTAATCAATTTTTCACCAGTATACCACATCACAGTGCTGAATAACAGAGCGAATGCAAAAGAATGGACATCATTCTTTCAGCCACATTTCAAAATCCGCTGCAGAGATTTGTCCTTCCAAACATTTGTCCCGCAGGGCACGGGCGCGCGTTGACCATTCCAAAAATTCCTCTCTGGTCATGCGGCCATAGCGAATGCGCGCGTTATGGGTTTTGTAGGCGCGGTTATACAGGCGCAGAATGGGGTCTTTCATCTGCTTCTGCTGATAGACACGCACAGCGCCCATCTGACGGCAAGTCTTTTGGGAACCCTCAATTTTACGGTCACAATATTCGGCATTCATGCTGCCGGTGACTGTGAAATAGCGTCCGCAGTTTTTGCAGATTTTAAAGCAGATTCCCTGCTTCAGATAGCCCGCAATGATATAGTGATAAAGATCCTGCAATGAACGCGGGTAAAGAGAATCCACCAATTCCAGCGGAACCTCTTGGGCACGCAGTTCCTGCAGTGTCGGAATCACGGGATAATCACAGTCTTCCGTTTTCCAAAGAGGAAACGGCACAGCCGGCAGGAATTCTGTGACAACTGTAGAATATCTGAGCGGAGAACGGTCTGCAAGCTGATGTGTCAGCATCAAATCCGCATAGCGGTCAACAAAGGAACTGCCGCGTATGCCATCCTGCACACTCATACATTTTTTCACCAGCAGCGTCAAATTATCGTGCATCTGCCGATACAACGGCACCAGACGAGACAAAAGCCGCATGTCCACTGCCATTGCCTGCCCTGCAGCTTGTGAAAGCATCTGGCTGGCAAAACCAAAGTAGGGATGCCTCCGCACTAATTTTACAGACAGTTTGTGCAGTTCCTCCCAATGCGCTTTCACCTGCAGCCCGGCATTGATTTCCAGAAAAATCGTTTCTGTATTGCGCAGAGCTGTGTAAGTCTCCTCGAAATCACTATATATAAAAGATATGGCTGACTCTCCCAATGGCATAGAACAGCTGTATATCTGCAGCTTTTTGTTATCTACCACGGTCTGCAGCTCAAAAGTCTCCTCCTTTGCCTGAAAATAGACGCGTAGGGACGTGTTGCTTAAAATATCCGGATTTGACAACCTGTGCACCTCTTTCTCTTTTTATTATCGTCTTTTGGGGCATACTGAAGAGTTACTGCGTTATATTGTATTTCTGATTGTATATTGTATATGTTCAATCGGTATATGTTCCATATTAAAGTCACACAAAAGCGGCAGGTGTCTCCCGTAGCTTTTTTGCATTTTTCAATTTACTAACCCTTTGAAATGCAGTATAGCACTCTTTTGTAAGCTTTTCAAGCTTACAATTTATACATAATCACCATTTGCTATAACTTTTTGTAATAACAATGGACTCATGTAAAACTTCAAACTCATTGACAGAATCCCATTGGATTCGCCAGAAATATTTTCTAAAATACTTCCTGTTTTTCACATTTACAGGTTGATTTCAACTTCCTGTCAGGTTAAAATGGGATTGCATTTTAAGAAACAATGTGGTAAAATACGCTGTATATTACCGATAGCTGTGACCGAGTCACGGCTTTGCGGCTTTTTTATTTTAAACACCGGGCAGTCCCGCTTGATTTCCCAAAATATTCGGGCAGGCATTCCGCCCAAAAATGGTTTGCTGGAGGTCAAAACAATGACGGAAACGCAGAGAATCGTTGTAAATGCAAAAATGCTGGGAAAGTTTTCTCTCACAGTGGGCGGCAAGCGTATCACCTGTCAGAAGCACCGGCCCACTCTGGTTTGGCTTCTGCTTGAAATTCTTATCTATACCCGGCGCTCGCCGCTCTCTGTGGAAGATTTAATTAAGGTGTTGTGGGACCATTCTTCCAGCAGCTCTGACCCTATGAATGCGCTGAAAAATCTGGTTTACCGCACGCGTGATATGCTGCAGGAAGCTTATGGGGATGAAGGCGCGCGCTTCATCCTTTTTTACGGAGACACCTATTGCTGGAACCCGACGCTGGAAGTCCACACCGATGTTGACCGTTTCAGCCGCCTGTGCCAGTCTATCACTGACGCAAAGTCCTCTACTGAAAAAATCCAGCTCAGCACGGAGGCCATGCAGCTTTATTCCGGCGCTTTTCTGGAGGGTACAGAACACTCCCAGTGGGCAGTTAATACCCGACACCAGCTTGAGGATAATTATGCACAATGCATTGCTGCCCGCTGCGAAGCCATGGAGCAGCAGAACCGCACGGAAAGACTCCCGGAATTCTGTCTGGACGCTCTGGAAAAAGCACCAATGAACATCAAACTGCATCGTTTAACACTCTTCTGCTATCTGAAAACAGAGCGCTATTCTGAAGCATTGTCCCATTATAATGATACCACCTCCCTGTTTTTCCAAAAAGAAGGCACGGATGTTGCGCCGGAGCTGCGTGACCTTTACCGCATGATTACCAAAAACTTCCGCCATGCACAGATGGACATTTCTTTTGTGCGGGAGGAACTGCAGGAAACTTCTCGCATTAAAAATGCTTATTTCTGTGACTTTGAAGTCTTTCGCAATCTGTATCGGGTGGAAGCACGTGCCTGTCTGAGAAGCCATGATCCCGCCACCATTATCCTGATGACGCTTGCCATGGCCGACGGTTCCGCCCCGGAGAGCGGCAGTGTCATTCGAGAGCAGAATGTGCTGAAATCCGCCATCATTTCTTCTCTGCGCGGCGGCGATATTGTCACATCATACAGCGACACACAATTTCTAATTCTGCTTCCACAGGCAAATATAAAAGACTCTGAAAAAGCCATCAAGCGTATTATGACCAGTTATCACAAAGTTTGCCGCAATAAGGATTTACAAATTCTCTATAAACTGTTACCGGTTGAAGCACCGGCTAAACCGCAGGATTCATTTTAAAAAAACCGTAATAAAAGAATAATAGAAAAATGGTCAGCAATCCTGCAAACTTACAGGAACACTGACCATTTTTTAATCTTCATAGGTATGCAGAATGTCTTCCGCAATTTCAATACGCGGGGTACGCTGGTCCATAGCCTGCTTTTCAATAAATCGGTGCGCTTCCTGTTCCGTCAAATGACGGTACTGCACCAACGCACATTTGGCACGCCCAACCACCTGCAGTTCATGCACTTTCCCCTGCAGTTTCTGGTTCTCTTTCCGCAGCGACTCCAGCCTTCTGCTGCAGGCCGCCGCCACCCGCATGGATTGGTACAGCAGCACCCGGTTAATTGGCTTCTGCGCCAGGATCACACCTGTCTCCTCCACATTTGCGGATACACTTTCATACAGCTCCGCCTTCACCACCAGTACCACTCCGGCACTGGTCTTTTCCGTGAGGTCTGCCGCAAGCTCATGGCCAAACTCATCCTGCAACGGTGTGTTGATCACCACCAAGTTAAAGTCTTGCTGCACAGCCATGCGCCGGGCTTCTCCGCCGGTGGAAGCACTGCTGAGCATTTTGACCGAATGTGCCCTGAGAAAATCCATAAAATACTTTTTCCCTTTATCGGAACTGGAAACAATCAGAACCTGCTTCAACCTTCATCACCAGCTTTTTCAGGATTTTGATGCCTTTTATACAGTCAAAAAATATTCCCGGCGCTCAAACTCCTGCCCATTGCCGGAGGTACGGTAACGTTCCCATTCCCGGCGCTTCTGCTCAAAGTAACTGGCACGCAGTTTTTCCGGAACATAAGTGTACACAAAGCTGCTCTTTTCCGCCTCCTGCAGTGCTTCATTCAAGTTTCCCGGCAGATGCTCCAAGCTGGCGGTTTCTTCATCGTTTGCCTTAAAAAGGTTGCGGTTATCCGGCGGGCAGAGCGGCAGCTTGTCATGCACACCCTCCAGCCCGGCACGGAGCAGCAGGGCAAAGGCAAGGTGCGGATTGCACGCGGGGTCAGTGCTGCGCAGTTCCAGTCTTCCATGTCCGGTGTCCGGTGCGGCAGGAATACGGATAAGCTGGGAACGATTCTGGTGCGACCAAGTCACATATTTGGGTGCCTCAAACCGGCCGAAGCGCTCATAGGAATTGGTCAGCGGATTGAGAAACAGTGTGATTTCTGACACACGGCGCAGAATGCCCGCCATAAAGCTCTCCGCTTCCGGCTCAAAACGACCGTCCTGCATTTGAAACAGATTCTTTCCGTCGCGGGTAAGGGACATATTCACCCGCAGGCTGCTGCCGCTGTAACCCGGCAAAGGCTTTGGCATGAAGGACGCATACAGTCCGCTGCCCTCCGCAATCGATTTGACGGCACCCTTAAAGGCAATAAAGTTATCCGCCGCCGTCAGAATGTTATTGTAACGGAAGTCAATCTCATTCTGGCCCGGGCCCTGCTCATGGCGGCTGGTTTCCGGACGCAGACCCATAGCTTCCAGCGCAAGGCAAATTTCCCGCCGCACGTCCTCACATTTATCCCGCGGGGCCGTGTCACAATAGGTGCCGTAATCAAACGGCTCCAAAGTCGGTTCTCCATTTTCATCCGTCTTAAAAAGATAAAATTCACAGGCAGTACCGACTTTACAGGAAAGGCCCATCTCCCGCGCGTCACGCACAGCCGACTTGAGCAGAGCGCGGCAGTCTCCCTCAAAAGGCTGCCCATCCGGATAACGGACATCACAGAACAGCCGCACCACCTGCCCGTGTGACGGCCGCCACGGCATCACGGTGAACGTTCTGGGGTCCGGCACAAGGAACAGGTCAGACTTCACTTCATTCATAAAGCCGCGCACAAAACTGGCGTCAAAACCAACGCCGGTGTCAAACGCACGCTCCAGCTCGCAGGGCATCACCGCGACATTTTTCTGCATTCCGTGAATATCACAGAAGGCCAGGCGGATAAACTTAACGTCATTGTCCTCCACATACTGCATCACTTCGCTGCGTGTATAATTCACTGCGGCACCTCCGATTTTTTTAATAATTATTTTCTGGTATACAGCTTCTTTCAACTTTAAATCGTATCATAAACCCCGAACAGAAACAAGAGCCGCAGTGCCGCCCACAGCTCTTGTGAAAAGGAGGAAAATATTGAGGCTTCAGTTCCGGGTATACAGAGCCTTGTAGGGATTCGCTGTGTCCGGTGTCAAAACGAAATAGTGTGCATCCAGCACTTTGGCCAAGTCAAAGCCAAATTTTTCACAAAATTCCCGCAACAGCGGCTTCACGGCTTCCATGTCCTCCGTGGAAGCGTCCTCCGCCTTCACCTGCACCGGCAGACCAGCAGGCAGGGTATCCGTGCGCAGATACATTTTCCCGCCGTGCATACCGGTGCCACAGAAATTGCCCACCAGTGGACGGTCGTCCTGCTTATCCAGACCGAGCACCGCAATGATGCCGCCCGCCTGATATTCGCCGAGAAAGCTGCCCGCACAGCCGCCGATAATCAGCTTTGGCTGTTTCTCCTGATAGGCTTTCATGTGGATGCCTGCGCGGTAGCCGATATTCCCTTTGATAAAGATTTTGCCTCCACGCATGGAGTATCCGGTCGCATCACCGGAACTGCCGTAAATGGTGATGGTGCCGTCATTCATCGTGTCGCCGGTCGCGTCCTGGGCATTGCCGTGCACCTCAATGTCGCAGCCGTCCTGATATGCACCGAGCGCATTGCCGGGCGTGCCGTGAATGACAATATGCTTTCCGGTCAACCCCGCACCGATATAGCGCTGGCCAAGACAGCCGTCAATCTCAATTTCCTTATCGGAAGAATTACGCACTGCCGCATTCAGTTCTTGAAAATGCATATCGCCTGCTGTAATTTTCATTTCAGGCATCCCCTTCCTGCTTCGCACCGGCGAGTTTTATTTTGCGGTCTTTCTTGGCAAATGCCATTAACTGCGGGTGCTCCTTGATAAGGTCAAAGTCGACTGTGGAAAGTGGCGTTTTTTCCCGAATCAGGGATGTATAAATTCCCGCACGCGCAATGTCGCCAATCAGAATCATACCCTTGAGCAGGCCGTCTTTTGTTATCAGTTTTTTGTAGACGCCGGGTTCACGGGTAATATACGCTTCTCCGTCATAGCAGCCCGCCGTAATAATATGCAGGCCGAAAAATCCAATGGCATTCATTGGGAGTGCTGTATAACTTTCCTGCCCACCTGCCATATTTGCACCGGCTGTCATACCCTGCATATGCGCGTTGGGCAGAAGCGCGAGGATGCGGTCAGTATCGGTTGTAATGTCATAACTTTTTGCACAGTCACCTGCGGCATAAATATCTTTTACAGTAGTTGCACAGGAAGTATCCGTACAGATGCCACGGCTGACTTCGCATCCTGCCTGCTGTGCCAGTTCCACATTCGGACGTACACCAACGGCAACGACCAGAATGTCAAAGTCCAGTGTTTTTCCGCTTTTGAGTGCTGCCGTGTTTTCTGTAAACTGTGCCACACTGTCAGACAGGAAGAAACGGATATTGTGCTTTTCCAGATGCTTTTGCATCATGGCGGAACCTTCTTCATCCAGAATGCTCGGCAGAATACGGTCGGCCATATCCACCACATCAATATGGCCGACACGGTCCGCAATACCCTCAGCGCACTTAAGGCCAATTAGGCCGGCACCGATAATCAGCACCCGGCTGGCAGGTTTCAGAGCGGCTTCCAGCGCTTTTGCAGAGTCAAGCGCCATGAAAGTGAATTTTTCCGGCACACTATCCAAACCAGCCATCGGCGGCACGAAAGGTTTGCTGCCAGTCGCAAGAAGCAGTTTGTCATATGTCAGCACAGTGCCGTCCTCCAGCGTGACGGTCTTTGCGGCGCTGTTCACCTTTTCTGCACGGCGGCCTAAATAGGTTTTTACATGATTCTTTTCATAGAAATCATCCGGACGGTACTTCATGTGTTCCTCATCCGTACTTCCGAGCAGGAGATATGAAATTAGCGGGCGGGAATAAACAGGGTACGGTTCATCGCCGACAATGGTAATGCTGCCGGTTTTATCCCTGCTGCGGATACCCTCCACGCAGCCAACTGCGGCAATGGAGTTTCCGATAATGACGTAATTCATGTTTTTACCCCCTGTCCTCATAAACGATTGCGTGGTTCGGGCAGCCTTTCACGCACGCCGGTTCCCCGCAGGCATTCTGTGTGCACAGCTCGCATTTCTGAATCACATGACCATCCGGTGCGGGCATCACACAGCCATAGGGGCAAACCATGATGCAAGTATAACAGCCGACACATTTGTCTGTGTCCACTTTAATGACGCCGTCTTCTTTGGAAAGCGCACCGGTAATGCAGCTTTTTACGCAAATCGGGTCTTCACAGTGGCGGCAGGAAACAGCAAAGTTCACGCCGTCCCCTTCTTCCACCTGAATACGCGGATAGATGGTCTTATCTTTCAGTGCCTTTGGCATATAATCTTCTCCGGAATTGGCAAATGCACAATTATATTCACAGAGATGGCAGCCAAGACACCATTCTTCATTGACATAGACACGCTTCATATTCAACACCTCGTTAAAAGGTCGTTTCGTTTTATTTTATCATAGAAAAGTATATTTATTTGCTGATTTTAGGATTGTCTGAATGTGCACCAGATTTATACTGTCTGAAACCATGAGCATCTGCTCATCAATGCAGCAAAACCCAAAGGTCTGCGGACTGCATCAGGGTTCCACCTTGGTTATTCGCCGGCGTGCTTAATGCCGAGAATTTCCAATTCTTTTTCATTCAGGCCAACTCCGCGCAGCATCAGGCGGTTGCCTTTCAGCGCTTCGATGGAGTTGATACCCATGCCGCCCATCATTTCCATAATCTCATGCTGCCATGCAGTTACCAAATTAACCAGCCGCTGTGCACCCACATCAGGATTCAGCCGCTTTACAAGGTCCGGCCGCTGTGTGGCAATGCCCCAGTTGCATTTGCCGGTCTGGCAGCTCCGGCACAGGTGGCAGCCCAGTGCCAACAGTGCCGCCGTGCCGATATACACAGCATCCGCACCCAGCGCAACCGCCTTGACAATGTCCGCTGAGCTACGGATGGAACCACCAACCACAATGGAAACGTTGTTGCGAATGCCCTCCTCGCGCAGACGACGGTCAACACTCGCCAGTGCCAGTTCAATCGGGATGCCGACATTGTCACGGATGCGGGTTGGTGCCGCACCGGTGCCGCCGCGGAAACCGTCAATGGCAATAATGTCCGCGCCGCTTCTGGCAATGCCGCTTGCGATAGCCGCCACGTTATGCACAGCCGCAATCTTGACAATTACCGGTTTGGTGTAGGCAGTTGCTTCCTTCAGGGAATAAACCAGCTGCCGCAAGTCTTCAATGGAATAAATATCATGGTGCGGCGCCGGAGAAATGGCATCACTGCCCTCTGGAATCATGCGGGTGCGGGCAACATCGCCTACACTCTTGGTGCCCGGCAGATGTCCGCCGATGCCAGGTTTTGCCCCCTGCCCCATCTTAATCTCAATGGCCGCGCCGGTGTTCAGATAATCTTTATGCACGCCGAACCTGCCGGAAGCCACCTGCACAATCGTATTGGGACCATATTTGTAAAGGTCACGATGCAGGCCGCCTTCACCGGTATTGTAATAAGTTCCAAGTTCCGTTGCCGCACGCGCAAGGCTTTCATGCGCATTAAAGCTGATGGCGCCATAACTCATGGCAGAAAACATAATTGGCACATTCAGTTTCAGCTGCGGCGGTGTATTGACTTTCAGCGTCCCGTCCGCATTGCGCTCCACATGGTCCGGTTTCTTTCCCAAATAAACACGGGTTTCCATCGGCTCACGCAGCGGGTCAATCGACGGATTCGTCACCTGAGAAGCATTGATAAGCATTTTGTCCCAGTAAATCGGGTAATCATTCGGGTTGCCCATGGAGGACAGCAGCATTCCGCCGGACTCTGCCTCACGGTAAATCTCGGTCATGGTCTGCATACTCCAGTTGTGATTCAGCCGGAATGTATCCTCGTTCTTTACAATTTTCAGTGCGTGAGTCGGGCACAGAGAAACACAGCGGTGGCAGTTCACACATTTGGTTTCATCGCTGCGCATACAACCAAGGTCTGCGTCATAGGTATGTACCTCATTGGCGCACTGGCGCTCGCACACACGGCAGGCGATACACCGGTTTGCATCACGCACGACCGCGTATTCCGGTACAATATAATTGATTGCCATATCAGAATTCCACCCCTTCGTTGAGTCTGAAAATCAATGGTTCGCCGCCGCTGGGGGACCAGATGCGGTCAAGTTCCGGCTGAATGCGGCGGATAGCACTTTCCTCACTCGCCACATAAACAGTTTCGCCCTTCTCCGCCGCCACCATGGAGCGGAGCTTCAGCCGGTCATTCAGTGCCATCATCCCACCGGAAAAGCCCAGCAGAATAGAGAACGGCCCTGTCACCAGCATACTGGCAAAAGTATTGCGCAGGTAGGTCATCTGGCTCTTTTTCGGTTCCGGCATGGCATCAATCGTGCTCCAGAAAGGCGCGGCAATTACACTTGCCACTTCCTCCAGAGAAAGTCCCTGCCTGCGGTTCAGGTAATCCACGATGTAAGTGATTGCCTCCGTGTCCGTCATCAGATTGCAGCTGTAACCATACATTTCCACACAGCGCCGGTTGGCATCATAAGAGGAAATCTCCCCGTTGTGCACGATGGAGTAATCCAGCAGCGCAAATGGATGCGCGCCACCCCACCAGCCGGGCGTATTGGTTGGATAGCGACCATGTGCTGTCCAGCAGTAACCCGCATATTCTTCCAGCTTATAGAATCTGCCGACGTCCTCCGGATAACCGACCGCTTTGAAAACGCCCATATTCTTGCCGGAGGAAAACACATAGGCACCGTCATAGTGTGCATTGATTTTCATAACACAGCGCATCACATATTCGCGCTCATCCAGCTCTGATTCCTGCAGCTTGCGGGGCAGCGGATGAATGAAATAGCGCCAGATGAGCGGTGCGTCTGTAATTCCCGGCGTTTTGCGGGTGGGGATGCGGGACAGGCTCTCGATGTCAAAATGCCGTGCAAGAAAATCCTCCACAGCTTCCTTTGCATGGGTATTGTCATAAAAAACATGGAATGCATAGGCATCCTTATGCTCTGGATAAATACCATATCCGGCAAAACCTCCGCCCAAACCATTACTGCGGTCATGCATCACCGTGATGGAGTCAATCATCTTTTCGCCGCTTACTCGTCTGCCATCTTTGCAGAACAATCCTGCAATCGCACAGCCGGAAGGGATATGAATCTGGCCTTCTTTTTGCATTTTGAGCGCCTCCCTGATTTCTTATAAAAAGAAAGTAAATGCAGATTAAAGTGAATATAATAATGTTTTGAAAAGAAAAAGCATCCATAAGACGGAAAATGTATAGAATTCCCCTCTTATGAACGCCTTTGTTCACTGCAAATTATTATAGCATATATATTGTTTAAGTCAACGTTTTTCGCACAATTTTGCATATGAATAAATATTTCCTGCATTTTTATCAATAACCGGCCGGTTGCTTTGCATAAAATCGTCAGTTCTGACAGTTTTCCAGTTTACTTCTTCAAATCGCGTATTTTTTATTGACAACCGTGCTGGTAAAGCATATAATGCAAAGTAAAGTAGCAAAGGCGCTGCGGTTTTTTAACCGTTGCGCCTTTTTTTATTACAAATTTTAGATTTTCTGCAGATTTGCAGCCTGGAGGTATGGATATGGCAACAGCATCTGTTCCAGAAATTTTCGGCAGCATGGTTTTTGATGACCGCACCATGCAGGAGCGACTCCCGCGGGAAGTATACAAAGCACTGGAAAAAACGATTCAGGAGGGCAAAAGCCTTGACCCAAGCATCGCCAACACCGTGGCCAGTGCTATGAAGGACTGGGCACTGGAAAATGGCTGCACGCACTTCACCCACTGGTTCCAGCCCATGACCGGTATTACCGCCGAAAAGCACGACAGTTTCATTTCCCCCGCCGGGGACGGCTCCGTGCTGATGGAATTCTCCGGCAAAGAATTGGTGCAAGGCGAGCCGGATGCCAGTTCCTTTCCTTCCGGCGGTCTGCGGGCAACCTTTGAAGCACGCGGATACACGGCATGGGACCCCACCAGCTACGCTTTTATTAAGGACAGGACACTCTGCATTCCCACTATTTTCTGTTCCTATACCGGTGAATCACTGGACAAAAAGACACCGCTGCTCCGCTCTATGGAAGTATTGAATAAACAAGCCATGCGCATCCTGAAACTCTTTGGCAATAAGGATGTACATAGTGTGCGCACCACCGTCGGCCCAGAGCAGGAATATTTTCTGATTGACCGTGATCTTTACAATCAGCGTGAGGATTTGGTGTTGACCGGACGCACACTGTTCGGCGCACGCCCGCCGCGCGGTCAGGAGCTGGAGGATCACTATTTCGGTGCCATCAAACCAAAAGTAGCTGCCTTTATGGCAGAACTTGACCAGGAACTGTGGAAACTGGGCGTGCTGGCAAAAACAGAGCACAATGAAGTTGCACCGGCACAGCATGAGCTGGCACCGATTTTCAGCAACACCAACGTTGCCGCCGACCACAACCAGCTCACCATGGAAGTGATGAAGAAAGTTGCCGAACGCCATGGGATGTACTGCCTGCTGCATGAAAAGCCGTTTGATGGTGTCAATGGCTCCGGCAAGCATAACAACTGGTCTATGTCCACTGACACCGGCGTGAATCTGCTGGAGCCAGGTGACTCTCCGATGGAAAATGCACAGTTCCTGCTGTTCCTTGTCGCCGTCATTAAGGCCGTGGATGAATATCAGGATTTGCTGCGTATCTCTGTTGCCAGCCCCGGCAATGACCATCGTCTGGGCGCCAACGAGGCCCCACCAGCTATTCTTTCCATCTTCGTTGGCGATGAACTGAATGAGATTCTGGAATGTCTGGAGCAGGGGAAACCTTACAGCCAGAAAGACAAGGAAATTCTAAAGGTCGGCGTGCACACCCTGCCCCGTTTTCCAAAGGACTCTACCGACCGCAACCGTACTTCTCCATTTGCTTTCACCGGTAATAAATTCGAGTTTCGTATGCTTGGCTCCGCACTTTCCATTTCCGGACCGAATGTTGTGCTAAACACCATTGTTGCCGAGGAACTGGACATCTTCGCGGATAAGCTGGAAAAGAGCAAAGACTTTAAGAAAGACCTCGATGCTCTGGTGAAAAAGACAATTAAAGAGCATAAGCGCATCATCTTTAACGGTGACGGCTACACCGATGAGTGGGTGAAAGAAGCCGAAAAACGCAGTCTGTTAAACCTGCGCACCACTGTGGACGCCATGCCGCACTTCCTTGACAAAAAGAATGTGGCGCTCTTTACAAAGCACCATATCTTTACGGAAACAGAAATGAAGTCCCGCTATGAGATTGCCATGGAAAATTACAGCAAGACCGTCAATATTGAGGCATTGACCATGATTGATATGGTCAATAAGCAAATTCTGCCCGCTGTGGAAAAATACATGGACGACCTGAGCCTTGCCTTCACGCATAAAAAGGCGCTGAATCCTAATATGAACTGCCATATGGAATATGAGCGTGTAACAGAGCTGAGTGAGCTGAGTGCCAAAGTTTATGATGAATCCGCCGCGCTGCAGGAAGCGGTCAATGCTGCCTCTGCGGAAGATGATTTTGTAACAACCGCGCAGGCATATAAAGATTCCGTGCTGAGTGCCATGGAAACGCTGCGCACTGACACAGACACAATGGAAACGCTGACCGGTGTCAGCTACTGGCCATTTCCCAACTATGCTGACCTGATTTATCACGTCTGACTTTTGTACAGACAGACGTAAAGGGGGCTGCTTCAAGTGAAAACACTTGGGGCAGCCCCTTCCCTATGTTTATTATTCAGGGATACTAAAAAGTTCGGATCGCTGTGAACGGGAAGAAGCGAACACATACTTTCCCAATAATCAGTGACGTGCTGACCGGACCTATCACACGGCTGTCTGCCGAATGATTACGATTATCGCCCATCAGGAATACTCTTCCCTGCGGAATAGTCAGGTCGGCATCGGCACCGGACCAAACTTTTTCCTTAACATATGGTTCCGTCAATTTCTTGCCGTTTACTGTCACCGTCCCCTGTGAAACCGTGACATGGTCTCCCCCAACGGCAATGACACGCTTAATCAGGTTTTCATTCAGCGGATTATGGTTATTCACCACAACAATATCGCCGCGCTGTGGATGGTAATTCAATTCCCACAAAATCATCAGGTCACCGTCGTGGCAGGTTTCCTGCATACTTTCACCAATCACACGACTCGGCCGCGCCACAAAATTGCAGAACAGCAACGCCGCAATGACAGCTATCACCATGGGCAGCAGTATTGACCAAACGGATTCTTTCTTTTCTTTCTGCGGCTGCTCCGGCGCTGTATTCTTCGCAGTTTCTTCCAGCTTTTTATCTTCCGTTTCCGGCATGATTCTTCATCTCCATCGGTCAGCTTTTTAAAATATTTATGTCTCTATTGATTTGCACATTCATTTGCAACTCAGCGTATTTTCAATCAGTGCAATTTTACTTTTCTTGGGAATCAGCAGCCAAGTGAAAACACTTGGAACAGCCTCTTTTTATGTTTATCATTCAGATACTAAAACGTTCGGACCGCTGTGAACGGGTAGAAACGGACACATACTTTCCCAATAATCCGCGACGTGCTGACCGGACCTATCACACGACTGTCTGCCGAATGGCTACGGTTATCGCCCATTAGGAATACTTTCCCCTGCGGAATAGTCAGGTCAACATCGGAACCGGACCAAACCTTTTCCTTGACATACGGTTCCGTCAATTTCTTGCCGTTCACTGTCACCGTCCCTTGCGAAACCGTGATATGATCCCCGCCAACAGCCATGACACGCTTAATTAGATTTTTATTCAGTGGATCGTTTCCATTCAGTGAATTATTATGGTTATCCACCACAATAATATCGCCCCGCTGCGGATGGTAATTCAGTTCCCACAAAATCATCAGGTCGCCGTCGTGGCAGGTGTTCTGCATACTTTCACCAAATACACGGCTCGGCCGCGCCACAAAATTGCAGAACAACAACGCCGCAATAACAGCTATCACCATGGGCAGTAGTATTGACCAAACGGATTCTTTCTTTTCTTTCTGCGGCTGCTCCGGCTCTGTATTCTTCGCAGTTTCTTCCAGCTTTTCATCTTCCGTTTCCGGCATAATGCTTCATCTCCATCGGTCAGCTTTTAAATCCTTACACCTCGATTGACTCACACGTTCATTTGCGACTTAGCGTATTTTTAATCAGCGCAATTTCACTTTTCTTGGGAATCAGCAGCCAAATGGGACTGGTATGTGTGTAAATGCAGAAAATGATTAGACTGCAAATACCCTGTGTCATCATGGAAAAACTCGTTGCAACCGCAACGCCGTTGTATCTCATGGACGGAATGAGTGCAATGGTGAAAAGGATATTGACCACAATTCCCAGCGCCGTTGGCAGAATATTCAGTTCCGGTCTGCCATAAGCTGCGATAGAATTGGACAGAACCTTTGCAAAAGAAACAAAGATGGAGCCGCCAATCAGATACTGCAGCGGACGCAGAGAATCCACATATTTTGGGAAAATCTTCGGTACAAAAATACCGGCCAGCCAGACAATCAGGAATGCGCAGATGACTGTGATATACATGACAATCTTGCAGGAAAGCTGTGTCACCCGCACTTTATCGTTATCGTCTTTCATGGAAGCCACCCGGCTGGTAATAACAACGCCCACTGCTTCCGGCAAAATCCACACCTGTCTCATAATAGTAAAAGCCGTGTTGTAAATTCCGAAAGTGCTGAGGTCATACACGCTCTGAATAATATAAGTGCCGATATAGGAATTGATATAGGTCATCAGATTGCTGGCATAGGCTTTCAGACCGTATTTAAAAATCGGCTTTGCCGTGACAGCATAGTCGTCTTCCGGTGCAGGTTCCTCCTGCGGTCCACTCCAGCGGCGTACACAGAAATAGGCCACAATAATCATGGAGGCAGAAATGCCGATGGACGCACCCGTTAGCAGAGCAGCGCTCGGCCACACCAGAGTCAGCACAGAAAATACGGTAATTAAAATGCGCTGCATCAGATTGATAAGATTATAGGATTTAAATTTATTTTCACCGCGCAGTACCGCAGTCAGAATATTAAAGAGGAAAGAACAGCCCGTGTAAATAACCACACACGCGCCATACTGCCAAGGCGTTTCTTTAAAGGGATTGCCCTGAATTCCGCTGCCAGCGCCATAAAGTACCAACAGCACCACAGAGGAAACCGCAATCACAAAGATACCCACGCCAAGTGTCAGCTTTTTAATCGCTGCCTTCGTGTTTTTGATTTTGTAGCGTGCCACATAATAAATGATAGCGCTGTTCAGACTGAAACCAAGGCAGGTGAAGAAGCCCTCGCCCCATGTCTGCACCTGATTATAAAGTCCTTTTTCAAACGGCGGCAGCTTGTTTAGGACAACCAGTGAGGCAATCAGCCCCATCAATGAACCAAATGCATTCGTGCCAAAAGTGCTCAGTGTATCACGCACCATGGAGGAACGCTGCGGTTTCTGCTTCTCTTTCATTCGCATCCCCTGATTCTGCGGCAAGATTCAACCGGATTTATTTTCAGCTAAGATTGTATTATATCATTTAATGCCGGACAGGACAAGCCATGTTTCGGACCGCTGTCCATCAAAAAATCCGCAGGACCTTTTCCAGTCTGCGGATTTGCTGCATATTCTTTTACTTAGGATTCGGCTCTGGTTGCCATTTCATACTGATAAGCGGCATTTAAAACCAAGTCTTCCCTGCCGGTGTTTCCAATCAGCTGCATACCAACCGGCATTCCGCTTGCGTCTGTGCCGCATGGTACACTCACAGCCGGCAGCCCGGCAATGTTGACCGGCACCGTGCAGATGTCTGTCTGATAGGTTTCCACAGCGTCTTTTCCGGTGAAGCCAAGCGGAAAAGCCGTCATCGGCACAGTCGGCGCCAAAAGCACATCGCACTGCTCAAAGGCCGCCACAAACGCACGGCGTATTTTACGGCGCAGAAGCTGAGCCTTCTTATAATACGCATCATAATACCCCGCGCTGAGGACATAGGTGCCCAGCAGAATCCGATGCTTCACTTCACTGCCGAAACCTGCGCTGCGTGTGCGCTCAATCATATCGTTCACACCGGTGTAGTGTTCCGCCTTCATGCCGTAACGGATACCGTCATAGCGGCTGAGATTAGAGGACGCTTCCGCGCACGCTAGAATATAATAAACCGGCAGTGCATACTGAATCTCCGGAATGGACATCGGCACCAACTGCGCGCCAAGCTTTTCACACACTTTCCCAGCCTTATCCAGAGCAGCCTGCACCTCTTCCCGCAGACCGGTAAAGTATTCCGCGGCAATGCCGATTTTTCGGCCTTTCAAACTCTGCTGCAGTGCCGGAACCGCCAAATGCTGTGCGCCGACACTGGTACTGTCACGCGCATCTTTTTGGGAAAGAATATCAAACAAAAGCGCCGCATCCTCCACAGAAGTGGTCAGCGGGCCAATCTGGTCAAAGGAACTGGCATAGGCAATCAGGCCATAACGGGAAACTGCGCCGTAAGTCGGTTTGAGCCCGACAATACCGCAGAAAGAAGCTGGCTGACGGATGGAGCCGCCGGTATCACTGCCAATACCGTAAGCAGCCAGTTCTCCGGCCACAGCACTGGCTGCACCGCCGGAGGAACCGCCCGCCACTTTGGAGAGATCATGCGGGTTTTTCGCGCCGCCGTAACAGCTCGTTTCACAACTGGAACCCATGGCGAATTCATCCATGTTACATTTGCCCAGCAGGACAGCACCCTGCTTCTGCAGCAACTCCCACACAGCAGCGTCATAGACCGGACGATAGCCCTGCAGAATTTTGGAACAGCAGTCTGTGTCAATTCCTTTGGTACTGATATTTGCCTTGAGCGTCATCGGCACACCCTCAATGGGGGCAAGCATCCCGCCGGCAGCAATCTTCTCGTCCGTTTTCTTTGCCGCGGCAAGTGCCGTTTCCGCTGTCACACAGGTGTAGGCATTCAGGCTGCCGTTTTTCTGTGCAATAGCATCCAGATACTGCTGTGTCAGCTCCGTGCAGGAATATTTTTTATCGGTCAAATTTTTCTGTATCTTTTTAATTTCACTGAATGATTCCATAGCTGCTCCTTATGCGTGCTGCTTCACAACGAAGCTGCTGCCGTCTGTATCCTTTGCGTTGGCAAGGACTTCTTCCTGCGTAAGCCCCGGCTGCACTGTATCTTCCCGCAGCACGTTTTCCAGCCCGTTGGGGTCCGCATATCCGTCATCCTCCACCGGCACAGAGGCGATGGTGTCCGCAAAGGCAATGATTTCGTTCATGTCCTTGGTCAGGCCTTCCAGCTCATTGTCTTCCACTTCCAACTTGGCAAGCTTTGCAATCTTTTGTATATCTTCATGCGTAACCACGGCAGTCCCTCCTTACCTGAGCTTGATGTGCACTTCACGAAGCTGCTGCTCTGTGACTTCATTTGGAGAACCCATCATCACATCCTGTGCGTTGGAGTTCATCGGAAAGGCAATCACTTCACGGATATTTTCTTCTCCGGTCAACAGCATCACCATGCGGTCAATGCCGGGTGCCATGCCTGCGTGCGGCGGTGCACCATACTGGAAAGCATGGTAAAGCGACGTAAACTTGGTTTTGAGGTCATCTTCCGTATAACCGGCAATCTCAAATGCTTTTTTCATAATAGCAATATCATGGTTGCGCACAGCACCGGAGGAAAGTTCGACACCGTTGCACACAATATCATACTGATATGCCAGCACATCTTCCGGCGCCTTATTCAGCAAATCATCCATTCCTCCCTGCGGCATGGAGAATGGATTGTGCATAAAGATGTATTTCCCGGTTTCCTCATCGATTGCAAACATTGGAAAATCGACAATGAAGCAAAGCGCAAACCGGCTTTCATCAATCAGATTCAGGCGGCGGCCCAGCTCGGTGCGGATTTGACCGGCAAGCTGCGGCGCAATGGCTTTATCATCCGCAATAAAGAAAATGACGCTGCCCCTTTCCAGCTTTCCGCGGCGTACCAGTGCCGCCCGCTGCTCCTCCGTCAGATATTTGTCAATCGGTCCTTTATAGGTACCGTCATCCAGCACCTCGATATAGCCGAGTCCCTTCATACCGATGGACTCCGCGAATTTTAACATATTTTCAAAGAAAGAACGCGGCTGTCCGACACAATCCGGCACAGTGATGCCGCGCACGCACTGCCCGCGGAATGGCCGGAAAGTGGTTTCCGCAAAAATATCGGACAACTCAATAATTTCCAGCGGGTTGCGCAAATCCGGCTTGTCTGTGCCGTATTTCAGCATACTTTCCGCATAGGGAACTCGGCGAAACGGTGCGGTCGAAACTGCCTTTCCGCCGCCGAATTTCCGGAACGTATCTCCGATCACTTTTTCCGCAACGGCAAAAACATCGTCCTGCTCGGCAAAAGCCATCTCAAAGTCAAGCTGATAGAATTCACCGGGTGAACGGTCGGCGCGGGCATCCTCATCACGGAAGCAGGGTGCCACCTGAAAATAGCGGTCAAAGCCGGAAACCATGAGAAGCTGTTTAAAAATCTGCGGTGCCTGCGGCAGGGCATAGAATTTTCCTTTATGTTTGCGGCTTGGTATCAGATAGTCGCGGGCACCCTCCGGTGAAGATGCACTCAGGATAGGCGTCTGAATTTCCAAAAAGCCGAGTTCGGTCATCTTCTGGCGGAGGTAGGAGATAACATTGCTGCGCAGTACGATATTATTGTGGACTTTGGGGTTTCGTAAATCGAGGTAGCGATATTTTAGACGGACATCCTCTTTGGTGTCCTTGCTGGTAACAACTTCAAATGGCAGCACAGGACGGCATTTGCCCAGCACTTCAAGAGTGTCGGCCTCCACCTCCACAGTGCCGGTGGCAATCTTCGGATTCACCGTGTCCGCATCACGCAGAAGCACTTTGCCGGAAACCGTGACCGTACATTCTTTATTCACGTTTTCCAGCATGGAATCATCATGCACCACAACCTGCAGCACACCATACTGGTCGCGCAGGTCGAGGAATTTGACACCACCATGGTCGCGGATATTCTCCACCCAGCCGGCAGCACGGATAACCGTGCCAATATCAGCTTCGCTTACTTCGCCGCAGGATTTGCTGCGGTACTTGTTCACACATATCATTTTCATTCCCCTTTGTCTGCAATATTCGGCTGAACAGGCGCAGCGCCTGTTTCGGCCCAGCTCTTCCGGCCTCCGTGTCCGGCGAGCGGAATACTTTATGAGTTAAAACTTCACAGAAATAAAGTATTTCATCCAGTATAGCATTAAATGAATGCTGTTTCAACCAGAAATGCAAAATTCGGGCGGATTCCACGCTTTCTGCAGTGCGTGCACACCGGGAGCGATATCCCCCATAGGAATGCCGGCAAAGCCAAGCGTCACTTTCCCCTCCGGGCCGGGACACACACGCACTCCATACGTTTCCGCCAATTCTGCCAGGCGCGCCGGAGAAGGCCCCCCATGAAACTGCAGTGTCACACATAGTGGCGTTTCCTGGAGGCTTATCTGTGCACATTTTCCGAAGGCTTCCTGCAGCAAATGCATCAGCAGGCTGCTTTTCTGTGCGTAAACTTTCCTTAAACGGCGAAGTTGCCGCTCAAGCTGGCCGCTTTTCACATAATCCGCCAAAGCGAGCTGCTCTGCTTTGGATGCTGTCTGATTATAGCGCGGCGCTCTGGCAAGATATAAAGGAAGCAGCCGCTGCGGCAGAACCATGTAACCCACACGCACGCTGGGCAGCAAAAGTTTGGAAAAGGAACCGAGGTACAGCACTCTGTCATCCGCCGCCATTCCCTGCATTGCCGGAATCGGCCGCGCACGGTAGCGAAGTTCCCCATTATAATCATCTTCAATCAGCAGGCCACCGGTCTGTGCCGCCCAGTTCAGCAATTCCTGACGACGCAGCAGCGGAATGGGGCTACCGTTCCCCTCCCGGCTGGACGGGGTGACGTAAGCAACTTTCGCACCGCTTTGCTGCAGTGCTTCCGGCCGCATTCCGCTGTCATCCCCCGGCAGACGCAGCACTTCAATGCCACAGTCCGCAAAGACCTGCTCTGCCTGCGGAAATCCCGGCTCCTCAATCGCCACTGCGCCGACTTGTCCCTGCATCAGCCCGCATAGGATGTAAAGAAGAGGCTGTGTGCCCGCGCCAATCACTACCTGCTCCGCCGAGCAAACCACACCGCGCGCGCCATAGCTGTAATCCCGCAGTGCTTCCCGCAGCGACAATTCGCCCTGATGCTCTCCATAGCGCACCATCGCCTGCGGCCGGTTAAGAATTTCCCGGATATGCCGCCGCCATGCCTTCAGGTCGGCACAGGTGCTGTCCACGGCATCCGTGCCGAAATTATAGCGCGGCTGCCATGGAATCGGATGCACCGCTTCCTCCGGTCGGACTCCGCGCTTCCCACCACTGGTCAGCACAAAATAGCCCCGCTGCGGCTGTGCATCAATATATCCCTCCACACAGAGCTGCTGATAAGCGTTTTCAATGGTCGTGCGGGACAGCCCAAGGTCTTCACTCAGGCGGCGGATGCTGGGCAGCTTTTGTCCGGGGTGAATACTGCCGCTCTGCGCTGCACTCTTGAGCTGCTCATAAAGCTGCAGATACAGCGGCTGTCCGCTCTCTTTCTCAAGTTGAATATAATCATAAGTCACAGAGGGTTCCTCCAAACTGTACACTCAATATTTTTATAAACTGTCGCTTTTAAAATGTACAGATATTTTTTATGATTATAGCAGGCTGACAAAGTAAAGTAAAGTCATCTTTAGGAGGGACGAACGATGGAACAAACGAAACAGAAAAATGGCCTGGCACGCACCATTATTTACTGGGTGCTGGTTGTGCTGTGCTTTGCGGTGGGCATCCTGTTTCTGCAGATGCTGCCACTGGTAAATGGCGGCAGTACCGCCTTTCCGGCAAACTTGATGAAGTGGATTGCGGCAGGCAAAAAGTCTGGATTGGTGCAGAGCATCTCCAGTTCTTTCGGTTATGCGGGAATTTTGGGCGGCATTGTGCTTGTGTGCCTTTATTTTGTACTGAAAAAGGTGAACTATCAGGTGACAGGCAAGTCCCGCACGATGAACCTTGCCTTCACCGGAATGATGGCGGCTCTCGTGCTGCTTGGCTATCTTTTCACCATCCGGCTGCCGATTTCTGACAAAGCGCAGATTGGCTTCGGCAATGTTTTCTGCATTTTTTCCGGTCTGATGCTCGGGCCGATTTACGGCGGACTGGCGGCGGGTCTCGGCAGTTTTCTGTATGACATCACCAGCGGCTGGGCAGACACCTGCCTACTGACATTTGTCACCAAATTTGTGATGGCCTTTGTCTGCGGCACTATCGCATGGGGGATCCATGGCAAGCTGCTCACCAATGAAGTGCAGAAAAAGCAGATTGTGCGCACCGTGCTGGCGGCAGTCATCGGCTCCCTGTGCTACAGCATTCTGTACTTAACCCATTCCTATATCAGCGGCATCTTAGTCGGCAACACCGTCAAAGCACTAGACACGATTGTCCATGTGAAACTGGCAGTGACACTATTTAACGGCATTGTCGCCGATGTGGTTGCAGTTCCACTTTTCTATGCCATCCGTGCGGCTCTCAAACGCAGCCATCTGGCATTCGGCGCTTAATTTGATATTGCGGCTCAATGATACGTTTCCCGGCAGTGAAGGACTGCCGGGTTTTTGTTTTTTTCAGCGCTTCACTGATGCAAAGCATTGACATCCGTTTCCGCCTGCGGTATGCTAAATTAGAATTTTATACCCGCGTCACATAAGCGGATTTCTTTAATCTGTATGACAGGAACAGGAGGTTCACATCCATGAGCAAATATGAGCTGGTCGCCGGACTGGAAACCCATGTGGAGCTGGCAACCAAAACAAAGATTTTCTGCGGCTGTTCCACAGAATTCGGTGGTGAACCGAATACACACTGCTGTCCGGTATGTATCGGCCTGCCCGGCACCCTGCCAAAGCTAAATCAAAAAGTGGTGGAATACGCTGTGCTGGCCGGGCTTGCCACACACTGCGAGATTTCTGAAGTGAGCACAATGGCACGCAAAAATTATGTTTACCCAGACCTCTCCAAAAACTATCAGATTTCACAATTTGATATGCCGCTGTGCACACATGGCTGGATTGAACTCTCTAATGGGCGGAAAATCCGCATTACCCGTATCCACATTGAGGAGGATGCCGGCAAGCTGGTGCACTCCCGCGGCAATACTTATGTGGACTACAACCGCGGCGGTGTCCCGCTGATTGAAATTGTCAGTGAGCCGGACATCCGTTCCATTGAAGAAGCCAAAGAATATGTGGAAAAGTTGCAGTTTCTCATGCGCTATATCGGCGTTTCCGACTGCCGCATGGAGGAAGGTTCCATGCGCTGTGATGTGAACGTTTCCGTTCGTCCGCAGGGCATCGAGAAGCTTGGCACCCGCACTGAAATTAAAAATATGAACAGCATCAGTTTTATCACGAAAGCAATGGCTTACGAATATGACCGGCAGTGCGACCTGCTGGACAGCGGTGAAGCCGTTACACAGGAAACTTTGCGCTACAATGAAGCGGACGAATGCACCGAAAGTATGCGCGGCAAGGAAGACGCCGATGATTACCGCTATTTTCCGGAACCGGACCTGCCAACGATTCATGTCACCAAAGACTGGGTGGACAAGCTTCGCACACAGCTCCCGGAAAGTCCGGAAGCACGCAGGCAGCGGTGGATGGAAAAATTAGAAATCAGCGACGCGGATGTTCAGCTACTTCTGCGCTATCGGGAAGTGGCAGATTACTTTGACAAAGCCTGTGATGGCCTGAAAAACGGTAAAGCCGCCGCTTCCTGCATATTGGGACAGATATTCCGCCGCATGGAAACTGAAGCAGACAAGGAAGCTTTTGCCCCCACTGTTCCTCCGGAGAATCTCAATGCGCTCCTAAGGCTGTTGGATGCCGGAAAAATTCGCATGAATCTGGTCAAGTCCACCTTGGAAAAGATGCTGGATACCGGCAAACCATATGGTGAATTTTTAAGTGAAAAGGACCTTGCCGGTGTCGATGACAGTCAGCTTACAGCATTGTGCAGAGAGGCACTGGAAAAGAATCCGAAGGCCGCCGAGGATTACCGTGCAGGCAAAGAAAAAGCAGTCAAATCACTGGTCGGTTATGTGATGAAATCCACCCGCGGCCGGGCAGATGCACAAAAAGCTGAGGAACTGCTTTTAAAACTGATGGCATAAACCAAAAGAGAATTCTATGAAAATTCAAATACGCAAAGCACAGAAGCAGGACTTACCTGCTGTCTGCCGCCTGTCACAGGAATGGGCGGAGCAGAAAATCACCTATGGCTATTCAGTCACAGACACACCGGAAATGGCCAGCTATACACTCTGGATAGCGGAAGCAGACGGAACTATCATCGGATATCTCGGCGGAAACGCTTATGACAGTCATCGCATGAAAAGCATTCTGCCGGAAGGAACCTCCTGCTTTGAAATTGAAGAGTTATATGTGAAAGCGGGAATGCGGAACCATGGTACCGGCAGGTTATTGTACGATACCGTCACAGCAGAGCTGGCCCAACGAGGCATTTCCTGTGTCACACTGATTGCCGCCAACCAGAACAGCCGTCAGCTCCTGAACTTCTATCAAAAAGCAGGAATGTCCACTTTCAGCACGCGCTTATTTCAAAAGCTCAATGCTCCCACCGGCCGGCTGTATCTGCAGCCTCCATCCGTTGAGGAACTCTGTTATAGGCAAAAATGGATGGCCGACCCCGCCACCATGCAGTATAACTGCGGCTATGACTTAGCCTTTGACGGTTATGACCGGCAGACCGGCTGCATTGCTTTTCCACAGGCTAAATGGCAGCAGTGGCATGACGATTGGATTGGGCAGGAGCCAAAGCGTTTCTATGCCTACCTTGTCCGCCGCCAAGACAATGCTTTCCTCGGAGCAGTCAACCTGCATCAGAGTGCCAAAGGCAACTGGTATGAAATGGGTGTCGTGATAGATGCCAAGTACCGCGGACGCGGTTACGCAGGAGAGGCACTGGCGCTTCTCCTGCAGGAAGCATTTGTACACAATCACGCACAGACTGTACATAATTCTTTCGAGCCGGAAAAACGTGCCGCCCTTATCATTCATTTAAAAGCCGGTTTCCGGATTACCGAGTTTCGTGATGGCATTCTTTCTCTGGAATTGACCAGAGAGGACTATCAAAAACACCATATGGAGGAATTCCTGTGAAAATTGAGCAGGTTACAGATGCTGAAACAGCAGATGCCTGTGATGAACTGCTGACCAAGCTGATTACAGATGAACGGGAAACTTACAATTCCAATATTCCAAGTGATTTCACCGTCAGCGGCTGGTACCGGACAACTCTGTCTAATACATCACGCGTGACATTTGCCGCTGTGGAAGCGCAACAGGTGGTTGGCTTCCTGCACGGTTTCATAAAGGATGACCCTGCCATACAACCGGAAGCAAGGCTGGATGCCGTTTTCGTGGAGCCTGCATTTCGCGGTCAGGGCATTGCCGGCCAGTTTATTTGTCAGTTTCAGGCTTGGTGCCGCAAAAAGCATATTGGCTTTCTGGATGTATCCGTCTGGCAGCAAAATCATGGGGCAATCGCACTTTACCGCAAAAATGGATTTACGGCCGGCTTGCAGATTCTCCGCATGAAGTTATCTTAAATCAAAAAGCAACAGGGCACTCTGCCAAGGAAGCGCAGGGTGCCCTGTTTTTTCGGTTTTGGGTATGTTGTGAAACATTCCGTCAGAATGTTTCAGCAGGTAAAAGCAGCCGCAAATTATTTCTGCGCTGCTTTTACAAATTGCATATCGACCAGTGTGTCATAGGAATACGAGCCAGTAAAAATACCGGTTTTGTTCAGCACATCCATGTCGTTGTCCACAGCCTTTTTAGAAATCAGGCCATCTTCGCTCCACAAATGGTCTTCATAAGCACGGCCGAGTGATGCCTTCACCTGCGATTCCTTCAGAGTCGGAAATTCCAGCCTCAGGTCTTGCGCCGCCAGTGCCTTATCATTCTGTACGGTTTTCAGCGCTTTCAACACAGCATTTACAAATTTCTGTACAGTGACCGGATCTTTCTGGATGGTCGATTTTTTCACACCAAAAACGGAGTAGGAGTAATCGCCGAGGTCGGTAAATTTATAGAAAGGTTCTTCCCATACACCTTTTTCAACGCCGTCGCAAATCTGCGGTTCCGCGCCGTTGCCAATCTGGCCGCTGCCGTTCTGCAGCATGGTAACAACCGTCGCCGCATCCCCCGGTTCCCGCATCTTCACATCTTTTTCCGGGTCCAGCCCGACTTTTAGCAACAGATAACGTGTCAGCAAATTTGGAGAACCGCCGTGACGTCCTGCCACAATGCTCTTGCCGCGCAGGAATTCCTTCAAGTCAGCATTGCTTTTGCTTTTTGGTGCCAGCCCTTTTTTCGCTACCAGATAAACATTGGCACGGTTCACACAGTTTACCACCGCAGTGACCGGGTCGGAGTTGCCTTTGTTGCCCAGTGCATTGGAATCAACACCGCCAATAACCCCCCATGCACTGCCGCTGATAACTGCTGTAACGTGCGTGCCGCCGGTTGCCTGAATGACTTTTACATCCAGCCCTTGCTCTTTAAAGTAACCCTCGCGCTGTGCCATATACAGCGGCAGATACCCAATCAGATGCACCGGCTCCGCAATGACAAGCTGTTTCGCACCACCCGCTGTCTTAGGCCCCGTCTTCTCTGCTATTCCGCATCCGGTCAGTCCCGCAGCCAGCAGCGCGCCAGCCAGCCCGGCGGCGAGCAGCTTTCTGCCAAAGTACTTTATTTTCATCACAGTTTTCCTCCATTGGTTAAGAATGAATGTTAGATAAATGTTTGGACAGGAATTTCTCCAGCAGGACAACCCCGCCGTACATCACCATGGAAAGGATGGAGAGCACGAACACGCCCACCCAAACCAGATTAATGTCCAGAATAGTGCCGGCATAAATCACCATGCGGCCGACACCATGTTCCGACGCAATGAATTCTCCGACGATTGCACCTGCCAGTGCCAGTGCGATGTTCACCCGCAGACTGCTGATAATCCACGGCAATGACCATGGAACCACCACTTTTGCAAAAACCTGCCGGCGCTTGGCCCCCAAAGAATACATCAGCGTTTCCATTGCCGGGTCCACACTCTTGACACCGCTGTAGGCATACAGTGCCGTGGTGATAACCGTCATCAGGAACGCAAGGATTACCTTAGAAGGAAAACCAATGCCGAACAGAATCACCAGCACCGGCCCGAGTGCCAGTTTGGGCAGTGCGTTCAGAATAATCAGATATGGTTCACTGATACCCGCATAGGACTTTGACCACCAGAAAGACAGCCCCAGCAGAGCGCCGAAAAACGTACCCGTCAAAAAGCCTAGTATCGTTGCACCGGAAGTATAAAGAATATCTCCCCAAAGCGTACCGGTGGTGAGCTGCTGCCAGGTAGTTTTCAGGATTGCGCTTGGGCAGCTCCAGTAATAGGAATCCAGCAGTCCCGCACGCACCAGCAGTTCCCACCCACCAAAAAGCACCGCACCAACTATCAGGCGCCCTGCACGGATATGGCGCCTGCGCACCTTTTTTTCGGTTTCCTCATCATAAAGGATGCGGCGCGCCGGAATCGACACCGCTTTTCCTGTTTCCGGCTTCTTTCTGACCTCGCCCTTTGAAATCACTGTATCCGGTGCCGGACATAGCTTTTCTCCTGCATTGGTCATGCCCGCATTCTCCTTTCTTCCCGGCTGCTCTGCTGCACACCGGAGTTTTTATCATACAGCAAGCCGATCAGTTCATGTTTCAGCTCCATAAATTTCGGTGAAGTCATATCCTCCGTGGTGCGTGGACGCGGAATCGGCACGGTGATACGGGCACGCACACTGCCCGGCCGCGCGGAAAAAACATAGATGTCATCGGAAAGATAGATGGCCTCATCAATATCATGCGTAACGAACAGCACGGTCTTGCCGAAGTCCTGCCAAATTTCCAGCAGCCAGTTCTGCATGGAAAGGCGCGTCTGCGCATCCAGTGCGCCAAAAGGCTCATCCAGCAGAATAATATCCCGGTCATACAGCAGAGTGCGCAGCAGTGCCGCCCGTTGCCGCATTCCGCCGGAAAGCTCCTCCGGATGATGCTTTTCAAAGCCTTTCAGCCCGTATTTTTCCATCATAGGCAAAGCGCGCGCCAGTGCCTCTTTTTTCGGCACCCCGCGTATCTCCAGCCCGAGGATGATGTTATCTTCAATGGTGCGCCACGGCAGCAGCATATCCTTCTGCAGCATATATCCAACATAGCCGGCCCGGCCGATGATGCTTTTGCCGTCGGCGGTCACTTCTCCGCTGGTAGGCAGCAACAGGCCAGCCATGATATTGAACAGAGTTGACTTTCCACATCCGCTTGGCCCGATGATGCTGACGAACCGTCCCTCCTCAACCGAGAGATACACATGGCTCAGAGATGTAACATTCATGTCGTCCTTACGGTAAGTCTTGCAGATATCGGTCACTTCCACTTTCCCTTTTCCGTTCATTCTTTTCATCCCTTTCAGACAAAATAAATTAAAAGAAAAAAGCCGCCGGCCCGCCAATGGAATGCAGACCAACGACTGGGCCGGCTCTTCATCGAGGAATCTCCGGCAGCTCGTTCAGGTAGCTTTGAAAATCGCGCTCAAGGTATATGACGGTACCGGATGTTTCGGTCATCGCATCATAATCCTTAAAAATCGCTGTGATATTCAGTTGAAAGCGCTCTTCCATCTCCGCCCGAATTCTTTCCTTAAAGATTTGCGCCAGCAGATAGTCAAGATAGCTGGTAATGTCCGGCGCTCGTGAATCCAGTGTTTTTAGCACTGGCGCCCGGCTGTTTTTGGAAAGAATGATGATTCGGTTGCCGTCCATTTCCACATTCTGCTGCCTGACACCTCCATGAAATATTCCCTTATTCACAGCATTGTAGGTCTTTAGTATCTCCTGCTTAAATTCGCCAACTGACAGAGACACCCGCACCACCCCTTCCTGCAGCGCGGTCAGCTTTCCGCTCAGCCGCAGACAGCAGGGACACAGGGAAATAAGGGGGATTCCCTGTGTCTTTGCTTTGTTGCGATGCAGCAGAGAACATCTTCCTCTCTGCACCGGTGCTGATAATCATTTTCAATTACATAATATACAGAAAGCAGAAAACTGCCATTGCTTTTTCTCAAAATCTTAAAATCCGCGGGTCGTTTTTGCTGCACGGAAAAATAAATTAAATTTTTTCGACTTTTTGCGTTATGATTACGAATATAAATCTGCGGGAGGTGAGAGCGTGCAAAACAGTCCGGAAAAGCTGCTGGTCTGGAGGGCTATCCACCTGAAAGACCGAAAGGCAGCGGATAAGCTGGTGGAAATGCACTATCGGGAAATTTATGCCTATGCTTACCGCCAAACAATCGACACCCAGCTTGCCATGGATTTGACACAGGAAATTTTCATCAGTGTACTGCAGTCATTGGAAAATTACGAGCCAAAGAAAGCTTCTTTCCGCACATGGCTGTACCGCATCGCTTCCTGCCGCATCACAGATTACTACCGCAGCCGAAGCTACCGGCAGAAAAAGCTGACGCAGACACTGGGCAGCATCCTTCCCCCCTCAGACGACGGCATGGCGCTCCGGCTGGAAAGGAAAGATTCCGTTCAGCGTGTACTGGAGCTAATGGAAAACTGTCAGCCGGAAACCCGTCAGGTGCTGCAACTGAAACTTTTTGCAGGACAGACTTTCCTGCAGATTTCTGATGCGCTCTCCATGCCGGAAAGCACCGTGAAAAGCCGCTATTATACCGCTGTGAAACAAATACGCGAAAAAATGGAGGAAAGCTTATGAGAATCCCTTATCCATCAGAACAGACAGAGCGCCGCCAGATTGCGGAAATTGTCCAAAAGGGTATGGCGCAGCGTCCCTCCCTGCTTTTGATGTTCCGGCAAATGCGGCAAAGCATGGGAATACGCGTGATTTTTCATGATATGGCAGACACTGTATTTATTTCCACCTTCACTACCCTATGTATTTTCAGCTCCATGCTGCATTATCTGAAAGATATTAACCAGTCACATAACGACCTGTATGCCATGCTGTTCACTTTTTCACCCATGCTGTATCTGCTGCTGTGCCTGCTGGGACTCTGGAAAGAAAGAATCAGCCATACCTTTGACTTGAAAATGACCTGCCGCTATACCCCCTATGACATGATGGCCTTCCGGATGCTGATTTTTAGTTGTATCAGCATTTTTGTGAACATGGTGGCCGTTGGTATCTTTTGTGCGCAGGGCGCGACCGCACATTTTTGGCATCTGTTCTTTGTCACTGCCAGCGGGCTGTTCCTATTTTCCGCGCTGCTGCTTTTCAGCGTGCTGCATAACCACGGCCTGCTAGCACCAACCGCCACAGCCCTTGGATGGCTGCTGGCAAACGGTCTGGTTTATCAGGAACTGAACACTGGATACAGCAATCTGCTGCAGGCGATTCCGCTGTATCTGCACATTGTGGTGACCATCCTGTGTGCATGTGTATATTTTGCCGGTCTGAGCCGGCTGTTTCAAAAGAAAGAGGAGTGTGAAATGCAATGCTGACTGTACAAAATGTAACCAAACGATTTGGAAAATTCACCGCGCTGCAGGACATCAGTCTGGAGTTTAGCCACGGTGTCTATGGGTTGCTGGCACCAAACGGCGCCGGAAAAACCACCCTGATGAAAATGCTGGTGACACTGCTGTTCCCAACTTCCGGCCAGATTTTATATGATGGAGCAGAAATCAGCAGCATGGGTTCCAAATACCGGGAAAAGCTCGGTTATCTGCCGCAGGATTTCGGATATTACCGCAACAATTCCCCCCGGCAGTATCTGCATTATCTTGCCGCACTGAAAGGTATCGACCGTAAAGAGGCGGAAAAGCGCACGGAAGAGCTGCTGGACATGGTAGCGCTGTCTGATGTGAAAGACAAAAAAATGAAAAAATTTTCCGGCGGCATGATTCAGCGTGTCGGCATCGCACAAGCTATGCTCAATCAGCCGGAAATTCTGATTCTGGACGAGCCGACCGCAGGACTGGACCCCAAGGAACGTGTCCGTTTCCGCAACCTTTTGGCGGAGCTTTCCAAAGACCGCATTGTCATTCTTTCCACCCACATTGTTTCTGATATTGAGTGCATTGCAAATCAGGTCATTTTCATTAAAGACCACGAGGTCTACTGCAACACCGACCGTGACAGTGTCTGCACTGTGCTGCAGAACAAAGTATTCCTATGCACCGTACCGGAGGAAGCATCAGATGACTTTGAGAACAGCCACTTCATTCTTTCCCGCCGTGAGGAAGCGGGTCAGACACACTTCCGCTTTATCTGTGAAAATCAAGCCGATGTCCCCCCGGATGCTGAAATATCCACACCGAATATGGAGGATGTGTTCCTTTATGTTTACCGGGAGGAGTAGGCCACTTGTGTAAGAACGAAAAGGATTTTCAGTTGGAAACTACTGCACCACTGAGAAGCGGCAGCCAATGTACCAAACTGACCAGCAGATTTGCAGAAAGGATTGATTTATGAATATTTTTTACCGCCAGCTTAGGCGGATTCTAGGTGCACCTTTTTTTCTGTTCCTTTTGGCGGCCTTTCTCCTGTGGAATGGATTCCTGATTTCGCAGAAAATGCCAATGCAGCGGGAAATCAACCTGATCAATGACATTGCCGGGCAGACCGGCATTCATATTAACGCGGATTTTCATCAGAAATTTCAAAAGATAGCAGATGCAAGCGAGGCAGACCTGAGAACACTTTATCAGGCAAAAACCAAGCAGGCACCCGCCGATGACCAAAAAATGCTCTATGCCCTGACCGAAACGGGTTTGCCACTGACCGGCAGTGAACAGGACCGTGTGCGTGACATTTCCGCCACCCTGAATCTGGGAAACGCGGTGCAGAATCACGCGGAAATCTATAACGGTTTTGACATAAATAAGCGCGGTACATACTTTCTGAAAGAGGTCGGCGCCGACGCATCCCTGACGTCTTTTCTGAAACCAAACTATGCCAAACTTCAGCAGCGTGTGGAACAGATTCGGCAGGACGGTGAAATGGACACTCTCTTTTTCCCCGGAACCACCTATGCGATGCACTCTTTCCTGTACAACACCCTTTTAAAAAGCATCCTGATGGAAAGCGCCATTCTGGGTGTACTGGTCATGCTCTATTCCGTCAGCTTTGAGTTTATGCACGGTACACAGGCGCTGACTTACACCACCCGGCGCGGACGGATGCTAACGCTTGACCAATTCGGAGCATCTCTGTTCACGGGACTTCTGGTGCCGCTTTTTCTGCTTGGCGTTACCCTGCCGGTCTATTTTTCAAAGTTTCACTATTCTAATCTGTGGGATTCCATAGTTTCCTGCGGCATGAACGCCGAAAGAAACGGAATGGAAATCGCTCCGTATGTCACATGGGAGCCCATGACCATTCGGCAGTATCTGTGGACTTCCATCGCCATCCTGTTTGGGCTTCAAGTGATATTCTGCCTGTTTGCCTTTGTCACAGCAGTTCTCTGTCGAAACAGCTACATTGGCTTTCTCGGTTATGCACTGATAAGCATGGCGCTGCTTGCACTTCCGAGTATGATTTCTCCCCGCTCTCTGCCCGCTTATCTGACTGCCTGCAACCCGATTACGGCATGGTCCATCTGCAGAGCATGGCTGACACAAGTCGGCAGCGCCGCTGTTTATCCGCAGTATATCCCCGCAATATTGTGTTGCTGGGGACTTTTATCAGTGGTACTGATAACCTTTTCACTCCGGCATTTCCGCCGCCGCGATTTATGAGGAGATTGGATTATGCACATTTTGGGATATGAACTGAAAAAAATTTTCAACTGGAAGCTGCTGCTTTTCATGGTGGCTTTTACCGGACTTTTTTGTAATATGTTCCTGAACTTTGATTTAGATTATCAGGGCCACCCGCCCATAGAGGACTATGAAATCGGCAAAATAATGGTTAACAAATACGGCCCTACACTTGATCAAGCGGAACTGCAGGACTTCATTCACACGGACTACCAAAAGGCTCGTCAGGAAATCAACAGCAGAATTGCCAAATCAAAAGCATTTCAGGATGCCAAGGTTTCCACGCTGAAACAATATGAAGTACTAGACAACCAGGCAAGTACTACAGATGAGCAGTGGAAACAGAAGCAAAAGCTTTTTGATGCCCTGTATGCTGTGGACAACAATTCTTCGAAAATGGATAAGCCACTGCCGATTTATATGTATCAGGAAATGAGGAACCGGACAGAAGATTTTAAAATCAGTTCCGCCGATTGGCTAAAAGCGAATCTGCCTCGCTTTGCACCGGATGAGCAGAAATTTGCTAAGCAGACCGCCGCATGGGAAGATGCGCACGGTGCTTCTACACTTCCTGACTTTCCCATTCTGAATTCTTGGTCAGACGAAATTCAGAAGTACCTGCCCTCTCTGCTCATTCTGAATCTGATGATTCTGATTTCTCCGGTCTTGATTCGGGAACACCGCAGCGGTGTGCGTGATATTGCTTATACCTGCAAAAAAGGCAGACCGCTTCTTCGCACACAGTTTGCTGCGGCTATGATAGCGGCAATCCTGACAGAGCTGGTCTTGCTGGGAGGCTTTTTACTAGTTTACTGCTTTGGGGCACACCATGATGACCTGCTGTTTTTGGACTGCCGCATCAGTTCCATCCACGGACTGATTTACGGCTGCAACTTAAAGTTCTGGCAGTTTATCCTCGTCAACTGTGTCCTAATGTTCCTGTGTGCTTTCAGTTTTGCTCTGCTCAGTTTCGCACTTTCCCGCGTCCTGAAAAACTATGTAGCCATCCTAGCCGTGCAGATTCCGGTAGCTTTCCTCGGCAGCAAATTTTTGAACTGGATAATGGAAAACGCTCTAACAGAATTCATTGCACAACCGCAGTGGATTGTCCTCTGTGTGGCCATCCTGCTGCTGCCGCTTTTGTTCTGCGTGTTGCTGATACATCGGGAACAGCGGATAAACCTGCTGGACTGAAAAGGAGTTTCTTATGCGCATTTTTGGATATGAACTGAAAAAAATATTAAATTGGAAAATCCTGTTGGTGCTTGTCCTGTTCACCGCTCTGTTTTATTTTATGTTTCTGAATTCTGATTTAATGAAATATTATCCAAACGGCCACCCTGCTGCTGAAGACTATGAGATTGGGAAAATGCTAGTTACCAAGTACGGCACAACACTGGATAAAGCAGAACTGCAGGATTTTATTCGCACGGGCTGCCAAAAGACCCGGCAGGAAATGGACAGCAGAATTGCCAAATCAAAAGT
>JAKVJJ010000013.1 GCA_022487055.1 Oscillospiraceae bacterium | reverse complement strand
GTTGACTTTTACAGCAGTGCCCTCTGGCTGTGCGGTGCGAAACCAAACTTCCTCACACTCCGGTGGCACCGTCATCTGATAAGCGGTAATATCCGGCTGAAATGCAGGTGTCAATTCCAATGAAGTGTCATCCGGTTCCAATGCTGTCAAAGTCGGCAGCAGAGTGGAAGAAGCGGACGACTGTCCGCTCTGCTTCATAGAGCTGTCAGAGGATACCTCCTTCACTTGAACGGCAGCCTGTGTAGTCACGCTGTCCGGCAAAGGGCTGCCGTCAAAGCCGCACACTTGGTCTGCATACGCGCGAAAATGGTATTCTCCGGCTGGTGCATCCTCTTTTACACGGAAATCGTAAGTCAGGATGTCGCCGGAAAGCAGCGCCGCACTGCCCTGATGTATATCGCAGGTATAAACCGTCACAAGCGGATTGTCCTGACGCACAAAAATATCCGCGCCGCTTAGCTGTGGTGCGGTTTCTGTTTTACAGTATTCCAATGACTGCTCATCATACTGCAGCAAAATCCGAAATGCGCCGGCGGAAATTCTGCCGGGCGAAACCGAAAGCTGAACTTGGACGGTGCTGCCCGGCTGTGCGTACTGATCTGCTGTCCGGATGCAAAAAGCCGGGCCATCACTTCGACTGAGATTGGCAGAAGCCGGAATATCCAGCAGGACGACAGTGCAGATAATTAATAAAATGGTTAACAGAATTTTTCTCTTAGCTGCCTGCTTTCTGCCGGTACACTTTGTCATACTGCTGCCAGTGCCCGTGCGGTTTCCCGGTGCAGTCTTTTACGCACAATTTCCAAGCGGAAACGATTATAGCGCTGAATAAGAGCAAACGGCCCATTTCCCAGAAAAATCAAAATAGAGAAAGTGACGCCGACCATGGACCGATTGACCACCAGCATTACAAAGACACATCCGAGGTTCCAGGTATGCATCCATTCGCCCCGGCAGGTTTCACTAATGAATTTGTCCAGATACTCCGCCGAAAGGTCAGTGAGATGACGCTTGGAAAAGCCTTCTTTGCTGATAAACTGCGGCACCCGGTCTTTCCATTTACAGATGAGCAGATGGTCACGGTACCAGCGACCGCCGTGTTCCCATTTGTGTGGGCGATAAAATGCCGAATTCGGCTGAAAGTAGCTGTCGGTCAGCTTGGTGGAGCACAAAAAAGTCGTGCCGTGCCATGCTCCCACAATCAAAAGATTCGCAAGGAGCATAAAAAAATAGTCAAGGTCCTGCAGCATGCTTCTATCTCTTCCTTTCTTCACTGATGTGGTATGGAAAAGCCCCTGCCGGTCAGAGGTATTCTTCTATATATACATTATAATACAGGACTCACGGGATGTAAATATGCAGCAAATGTCATTTTGCTGCCGCTTATTTGCAAAGGTTGCCTGCCCGGGGTATAATGAGAGGATTGGAGGGAAAACTATGGCAAAGAAAAAGGATGACAAAACAAATGTGATGCGGATTCTGGACAAAGCCAGCATCCACTACACCCCTCATTTTTATCCACATGAAGATGGAAAAATCGACGGTGTGGCAGTGGCGGAAAAGCTCGGTCAGCCCCTGCCGCAGGTGTTTAAGACACTGGTCACACAGGGTGCCGACCACAATTACTATGTTTTCATTCTGCCTGTTGCTTCAGAGCTGGACCTGAAAGCCGCAGCCCGCAGCGCTGATGTGAAAAGCGTGGAAATGATTCATGTAAAAGACATCAATAAAGTCACCGGTTATATCCGCGGCGGATGCTCTCCCATCGGCATGAAAAAGCAGTTTCCTACAGTATTTGACGAGAGTTCCTTGCAATTCGAGACAATTTTTGTTAGCGGTGGAAAAATCGGCACACAGGTTCAGCTCTCAATCCATGACCTGCTGAAACTGACCGGCGGCACCACAGCCGCGCTAACCCTGCATTGATTCCTAATGTTCGGCTGAAAGAAATTTTTCCCACAACTATTGTTATTCCTGCAGAAATCGTTATATAATAATTTTATAACTGTTTAAGTGTTAAATTTGTATGCCGGAGCCAGGAGGATTTATTGAATGTTTTATAGTTTTATTATGTTAAAACCGGATGCCATTGCGCGTGGACTGACAAAGACGGTGCTTGCTTACCTGAAGAAAGCAGACATTGAAATTGAAATGATTGACTGCCGCAAAGTCAACACCCGGCTGGTCAAGCAGCATTACGCAGAAGTCATCAGCAAATACGGCGAGGACTTCGAGCGGAAACTGACCGACTACATGACCAACCACTGGACAATTCCCATTATCGTAAAATCGGAGCATTCCGATATTATTGACCGGGTACGCAAAGTGGTGGGTGCCACGAATCCAATCGAGGCGGCCAAGGGCACTATCCGCGGTGACTTTGGCATCGACAGCTTTGAAAAATGCAGTGCGGAGGACCGTTCCTGCCATAATCTGATTCACGCAAGCGACAGTTCTGAAGCAGTCCGTCGGGAAATCGGACTCTGGTTTGGTGAAGAATATGCTGAAAAATACGCAAAATAAAGTGTTGAATTATTTGGATTTGTTTTTGGCGCATTTATCCGGCGGTAAAAAGCGCCGCACACCCACCCACAGCAGCTATCTGCACACAGCCATCCTAACTGGCAGCATGGCTGTGCTTCTGGTTGTGCTTCTGGTGTTGGATGAGTGGTCACTAACGCGCACCAGTTTTGGCATAGACGTTCCCCTGCTCATCATTACTCTGCTGCTGGCGGCTGTGCTGAGTGTCTGCGCCGTGCGAAGCATACAGCTCAGCGCCTGCATAACAGACGACGAGGAAAAACTTAGATAGCCATACAAATACCGGCATCTGCTTATTTAAAACAGGTGCCGGCATTTTTTGTCCATAAAGTACCCTTATGATTTGCGGAAAAGGTATTTGTGCAGTTCATCCGGTGACTCTGCAAGCCACTTTGCTCCCGTTAAATCCTCCGCGCCGCCGTAACCATATGCCGCACCAATAAACGGCAGACCAACCTTGGCCGCACCCTCCACATCATAGTGCGTGTCCCCAATCATCACGGTATCCGTCAGGCTGTTGGTCCCGCACATTTTCATGGCGTTGCGGATGACGGTGGCTTTATCGGAATTGGCGTCACTGTTGTCCGCCGCACTGAGTTTATCAAAATACTGGATAACATCAAAATGTTTCAGCATACGCTCCACCATCATCAGCGGCTTGGAAGAAGCCGTGCAGACCACCGCACCTGCCCGCTTCAAGTCATGCAGCAATTCCGGAATGCCGGGGTATACCTCTGTTTTCAGCCAGCCGTCCCGATTATAATGGACACGGAAGTGCTCCACCGTTTCCAGTGCAGTTTTTCTGTCCATGCCGCAGTAAGTCTGATAAGCTTCTTCTGCCGGTGGGCCAACAAAGCGCCGCAGAGTTTCCGGCGGCAGTGACGGATAATGCATTTCCTCCAGCGCGAGTGCCACGCAGGATGTGATGCCTTCTCCGGACGCACAGATGGTGCCGTCAAAATCGAACAGAACTGTCCGGTAATTTAACTGCAAAGTCAAGTTCCCCCTCATCTTTCGCTGTTCTGTACTTCCTATTATAAAAGCAGCGCAGCAAAAGCGCAAGCCTGCCGCAATTTTCGCACCTTTTCCACAAAAACGTCGGGCTGCTGCGCTCACGTTCTCTTTTCTGTCTATTGCGGCATTTACGTTTCCCGTGTAAAATAGAAGTGCGGTCATAGCTGGCTGTACCCGTTTACAACCGGTATGGAATGAGGAGGAACGCCTGATGGAGGACTATAAACTGATTGCGCTGGATTTGGATGGCACCCTGACCAATTCGCAGAAAAGAATCAGCCCAAGGACGCGGGAAGTCCTGCTGCGCGCCCAACACGCCGGAGTCAAGGTGGCACTGGTTTCCGGCCGCCCGACTGCCGGAATGATGTCGCTCGCCCATGAACTGGAATTGGAGCAAAACGGCGGTTACATGATTGCTTTTAACGGCGGCAAAATTATTTCCTGCCAAAGCGGTAAGACACTGTATGAGCGCTGCATTCCGAAAGAGCTTCTGCCGGAACTCTGTGGCCTGAATAAAAAGCATCCGTTGGCAGTTATCATTTATAGCAACAATGATACCATTGTTACAGAAACAGCGGATAATTATTATGTGCGCGGGGATTCTTTTATCAACCGGATGCCGGTGGAAGAAGTGCCCGACCTTTTGAAGCGCATTGATTTTCCGGTCAATAAGTTCCTTTTCCCCGGTGACCCGCAGTATATTGCCAAGCTGATGCCAAAGCTGCAGCAGCACTTTCCCTCCTGCAGCATTTACTGCAGTGAACCATATTATCTGGAAGTCATGCCAAACCATGTGGACAAAGCACATGCGCTCTCTGCCCTATTAAAGCATCTGCATTTGACACAGCAGTCACTTATTGCCTGTGGGGACGGCTTTAATGACCAGTCCATGATTCGCTATGCCGGAATGGGTGTTGCCATGGCAAACGCACAGTCCGTTATTAAAAACGACGCGGACTTTGTCACACGTTCCAATGACAACGACGGTGTCGCCTATGCTGTGCAGAAATTTGTTATGCACAGTGTTCACTGACAAGGGAATCGGTTTTTCGGCGAATTTAATAGCTTTTTACCCTCTTTTCGTTTATAATAGGACTGCACCAAACAGTCTGCAAACGAAAGAGGGTTTTTGCTATGCAGGAACAGATTCTGCACGAATATCTGCAGGGACAGAGCTGTGAGGCTTACCGTGCCTTGGGGGCACACCACACTGTGGAATACGACCAGCAGGGTGTCCGTTTTACGGTCTATGCACCAAATGCGCAGAATGTCTTTCTGATTGGGGAATTCTCTGACTGGAACGCATGGCAGATGAAACGCACTTCAGAAGGCTTCTGGACGATATTTGTTTCCGGTGCGAAAGACGAGCAGATGTACAAATACCGCATCCAGTCGGAGGATGGTCTGCTGGACCATGCGGATCCGTTCGGCTTTTACGCGGAACTTCGTCCCGCCACTGCCAGCCGCATTTTTGACCTTGACCGCTATCAGTGGGCAGACCGGAAATGGATGCAGACACGCTGCAAAAATTTTAACCGACCTGTATCCATCTATGAAGTGCACCCCGGTTCGTGGAAAATCCGGTCAGACGCCGAGGATGCCGCGCGTTTTTATACTTATGAGGACCTCATCGACACGTTGCTGCCCTATGTCCGAGAGCAGGGTTTCACCCATATTGAGCTGTTGCCCCTGACGGAACATCCCTTGGACGCTTCTTGGGGATATCAGGTTTCCGGCTGTTATGCCGCCACGAGCCGCTATGGAACTCCAGAACAACTCATGCACTTTATTGACTGCTGCCATCAGGAAAACATTGGCGTGATCATGGACTTTGTTCCGGCACATTTTGTCAGTGACAATTACGCACTCAGCCGGTTTGACGGCTCCTATCTGTATGAAAGCAGTGACGCATCCCTTCGCAACAGTGAATGGGGAACGATATTTTTCGACTATACCAAACCACACGTTGTTAGCTTTATGAAGTCCGCTGTGGACTTCTGGCTCACCTGCTATCACTTTGACGGCATCCGCTATGACGCGGTTTCCCGTCTGCTTTACATCTGTGGGCAGGAGGAGCGCGGCATAAATGAAGCCGGCGTGTGGTTCTTGCGCAACACCAACTATGCCATGCAGTCCCGCCACCCCGGCGCTATGCTGATTGCGGAGGACTCCACCAGCTTTCTGAAAGTGACCGCACCGGTCGAATACGGCGGACTTGGCTTTGACTACAAATGGGATCTCGGCTGGATGAATGATTCGCTTGACTATATGAAAAAGCGGCCGGAGGAGCGCCCCGCTTTTGCCAAAGACCTCACATTTTCCATGAGCTATTTTTACAGTGAAATCTTTCTGCTGCCCCTTTCCCATGATGAAGTTGTGCATGGCAAAAAGACGATTATCGATAAGATTTCCGGCTCTTATGAAGAAAAGTTCCCGCAGCTTCGTCTTTTCTGGCTTTATATGTTCACCCACCCGGGCAAGAAGCTGAACTTTATGGGCAATGAGTTGGCAGAATTCAAAGAATGGAATGAAAACGCCGCACTCGGATGGAATCTGCTGACATACCCAAACCACGATGCTTTTCATCATTATGTGCAGGCACTGCAGAAAATTTACCAGCAGCACCCGGCACTCTATCAAAATGACTACAACGCCAAGAGTTTTACATGGATGGACCTCTCCAATACCGGCCGATGTATTTTTGCCTATTGCCGTGACAGTCTGGAAGGGCCAAACCGGGAACGGATTTATGTAGCGCTGAATTTCTCCGACCGCCCCGCACCTGAGTATTTTCTGCCCGTCCAGCAGGCAGGCACTTATACTGAGCTGCTAAATACTGACACGGCTCAATTTGGTGGAGGTGACCACCGCAATCCCGCCATGCACACCTGTCGGCATGGAAACCGTATCGGCATCTATGCCGACCTACCCGCCTATTCGGGCATTCTGTTTCAAATGAAAGACTGATGAAAAAAGTCAGACACTCTCTATGAGTGCCTGCTTTTTTATGCAATAAAAATTTCTAAAAAAAATTTTCAAAAACCCTTGACAAATCCATTCCCTGCGTATACTATATATTACATACCATTCATTGCACAGTATGCAATACATTATATGATACATTACATATTATTCATAAGGAGGGACGGAATGGACACCCAAAGGAAAAAAGGCGTGCTGGACATCTGTGTGCTGGCTGTATTAAAGCGCGGGCCGTCTTATGGCTACCGCATTGTCAGTGACATCTCCTCCTGCATTGAGGTTTCGGAATCCACCTTATATCCGATTCTGCGCAGGCTGGAAAACAGCGGCTGTGTTTCCACTTACAAGCAGGAATATAACGGCCGCATCCGCAAGTACTACAAAATCGAGCAGCCCGGATTGGAAAAAGTGCAGGAATTTTTAAATGAAGCAGCAGAAATGAAACGAATCTATCAATTTGTGGAGGGTGCGAATCATGAATAAAGAAGAATTTTTGAGTGAACTGGCAGCCGGCCTTACTAACCTGAACGAGCAAGAACGTCAGCGTGTGCTGGATTATTACCGGGAATTGATTTGTGACGGTGTCGAAAACGGAAAGTCTGAAGAAACCATTATCCATGACTTTGGTCCCCTGCCAGACATCATTGCACAGATTACTTCGGAATACGGTGCAGCGACCGCAAAACGTCCTACCGCTCCGGGCGGCCAGTCTTATGAAGCGCAGGGTGAAGTTGGCGCAATCTTCGTCAGTGCGGAAAATAACCCTATTGAAATTCGGCAGGTACCATCCAACAAAGTTCGGGTTCTGTACACCCCGCTTGATATTGACAATATTTCCGTCAGTGAGGAAAACGGCGTTTTCACTTTTTCACAGACAGTGAAACACCTGACGCTGCTCTGGTTTGATCTGTTCCACATGACATCACGCCCTATCATTCTTGAAATTCCGGAGGCATTTCATGGTAACCTTACCGCTCAAACAAGTAATTCCAGAATCACCGCTGACTGCTTACACCACCTCAGCACCGCTTCTCTCACTAGCAGCAACAGCCGCATTGTTGTCACAAATTCCGAATTCGGCTCCCTCCAGGCAAAAACTTCCAACAGCACCATCGAGCTGCTCAACTGCTCCGGCCAATCCTGCTCCGCAAAAACAAGCAACAGCCGTATCCACGCCGAAGGCTGCAGCTTCCCTTCTCAGTTCCTCCTGCACACAAGCAACGCTTCCATCCACGCCGAAAATGCTGCTTCTGACAATATTCTGCTGAAATCCTGCAATGGGCCAATCAATGCCACCATTGTCGGTGACTCACGGGCATACACCATTCACAGCCACACCAGCAACAGCCACAGCAATCTGCCCTCTGACTGGTCTTATCCGGGACAGGTGAAGCACCTCAGCGCGGAAACCAGCAACGCTCACATTGATATTAAGTTTCTTCCCATAGTCGGGTAACTTTTCCTCAATAAAACAGCCGCCGAGAAGCGTAAAAGCTTTTTGGCGGCTGTCTTTTTGTCTATTTTTATTTTTCGTACTGTTTCAGATATTCTTTAATTTCTTCACAGAGTTTCTTGATGCAGCCCTGATGGAACGGAAGTTCCAGACCGGCAGATTTCACAAGTTGCACATAAGTCTTGGTGCCGCCTGCCTTGACAAAGGTCAGATAGCGGTTAAAGGCTTCCTTCCAGTCTTTTTCGGAAGCAGACCAGAATTCCAATGCCGTGGTCTGTGCCAAACAGTAGTCTATATAATACAGCGGGAAAGAATAAATATGGTGCTGACGCTGATAGCCGCCGCCCTTACTGAAGAACGGAATGTCTTCAAAATCAATCCACGGACGATACAGATGCTCCAGCTCCAGCCATTTTGCTTTTCTCTCGTCCGGTGTCAGTTCCGGATGCTCATACATTTCTGTCTGGAAGTGGTCAACCAAGCAACCATACGGAATGAAATCCAATGCAGCCTCAAGCTGATACTGATGGAACTTCTCTGCCTGATCACCAAAGAACAGCTTGTCCCACGGACGGGAGAACAGCTCCATGGACATGGAATGTGTTTCCGCGCCGTCCATCGTCGGGCATGCTTCCTCACGCAGCGCAATGTTCTGGGACATATAATCTGCAAAAGCATGGCCTGCCTCATGAGTCAGTACTTCCACATCGCCGGCAGTTCCATTAAAGTTGGAGAAAATGAATGGTGCCTGGTAATCCGGGATGCTGGTGCAGTAACCGCCGCCCGCCTTACCGGCTTTGCTTTCAAGATCAAACAACTCATTCTTTGTCATAAAGTCAAAGAATTCGCCCGTCAGCGGGTTCATTTCATGGTACATCTTTTTGGCATCGTCAATCAGTTCCTGTGTGGTACCCTGCGGTGTCGGGTTTCCGTCTGGGAATAGGCAGTTGTCATCATAGAATTTAATATCCGGCTGGCCAAGGCGCTGCGCCTGCTTTTTCTTCAGTTCCGTAATCATCGGTACCAAGTCCTGCACTATCTGCTTGCGGTATTCCTTAACTTCTTCCGGTCCATAGCAGTTGCGGCCCAAGCGATCATAACCAAGCTGCACATAATTCTGATAGCCAAGCTGCTTTGCCTGCTCGGTACGGTTTTTCACCAGTTCCGCATAAATGTCGTCCAGACGTTTTGCATTGGCAAGGAAGAAACCGCCGGCTTTTTCCCACGCTTCTTTCCGCAGGCCACGGTCTGAGGAAGTGGTGTATTTGCCAAGCTGAGAGAGGTTGACCGTCTTACCGTCCATCTCAATCTTGGCAGAAGCCAGAAGTTTCTCATACTCCGTAACCAATGCGTTTTCCTTCTGCACCAAACCGATAATTGCCGGAGAGAAGGATTTGAGTGCCAGCTCGATGTTTGTGAAAAACAGCTCGCCGGTCAGCTTCTGCAGGTCTTCCTTATAAGATGTCTGTGCAACTGCCTGATAGAATTTTTGAATGTACTCCTCAACAACCGGACTGTTTTCGTCAACAAAGGCCATTTCGTCCTCATAAAACTTGTCCGTTGTGTTAATACTATTACGGATGTAGGCAATGGTGGACAAGGTATCCAGATTGTTTTTCATCTTTTCATGCTCCAGAATCACCTGATACTGCTCCTGGGCGGAAGTGCTGTTCTGGAATTTTTCGGTCAGCTCCGTGTACTTTTTCTCCGCCGCCGCAATGTCCGGGCGGTTATAGGGCATTTCTGAAAACTTCATGTTGTCTGCTCCTTCTTGTCTGACTTGTATTATTTAATATTATGTGCGTAATTATAGCACAAGTGTTGGGTGGCTGCAACTTCCATTACCAGTTCCTGCATCTGTTAACTTTATGTCATACCATCAGACATTCCTAGTATGTAACAGAGAATCGTACAAATTCATTCTATTTTCCAATTAGGAATCATTCATTCGGTACAGCGCCTAAAATCTTTTCATTTTGAACCAGTATATTCTCTAAAATGCAGAAAATATTAAAATATATTGCTTTACTAGGATGGAAGTGCTACAATTCAATTTAAATTTAGATGCAGAAATGAAGTCCAATCGTTTCCAAAATTCAGCATCTGGATTTGCAGGGCAGCGTGTAGAAAATATGCATATGCACGAAAAACAGCCCTCTGTTTTCTCCGCTTCTCTATCAATATGTCAGACAATCAGATTTCGGCAATGGGGCCGGGACCTGAATATCGTTCATTTCATACGCTTTAGCAATGCAAATTGATAAACAAGCGCTGTAAAGCCCGGAATGCTGGAGGAATGAACGTGTTTCAAAACATTAAGTCCATGCGTGTCAGTGACCAGATCGTCAATCAAATACAAAGCCAGATTGTGGAAGGCCGGCTGACCGAGCGCCAGAAGCTTCCCAATGAAACAGAGCTTTCCCAGCAGTTCGGTGTGAGCCGCGCCTCGGTTCGTGAAGCTCTGATGATTTTGGAATCCAAAGGTGTGGTCGAGCGGCGGAAAAACGGCGGTACTTTCCTTTGTAAGTATTGCTTGGAGAAAATTCTTTCCGCCATCGATTTTCCCCGCAAGCTGGACAGTGAGATGTTTGACGACCTGTATGAAGCCCGCGAAATTTTGGAAATCAAAGTTGGTGAACTGGCGTGCCAGCGTGCCGATGTGCTGGACTTGATGAAGATGGAAAAGACACTGACTATGATGCAGGAAAGTATTGACCGAGGCGATTCAGGTATCAAGGCCGATATCCTTTTTCATCAGTGCATGGCGATGGCGACAAAGAATCAGATTATCGCTGGCATCGTTCGTTCGCTGGGCACCACAATGAAGGATATGCGAATCCAGACGCTTGCTTATCCGGGGCGGCTGGTTCAATGCCTGAAAGAACACCGCGCCATATACAATGCTATAAAGGAAAAAGATTCCCGGAAATGCGCGGAGCTGCTTCGGCAGCACTTCAGTGCGGTAGCCCAAATTCGCACTGCCCTGAGCAATGAGGGCAACGGCCGTTCCCGTGCGGCCAATGAATAAGTTTTTAATTCATTTTGTTTGAATTAAAATAAACATTTTGAGAACTATTATTGAGGAAAGGTGAGTGTTTATGAAAGAACATAAGAAATTAGCAGGCGTTACGAGTATTGCGCTTGCTGCGTGCATGCTGCTTTCTGCGTGCGGTAACAATGGAGGTACCGCTTCTTCTGCGGCAACCGGTACTGCGTCCAGCGCCGCATCCAGCGCAACTGCATCCGGCACTTCCACAACCGGTGGTGCTTCCGACAACGGCAAGTTGATTGCAGCAACAGACCCCTCCAAGCTGCCGGCAGCAGCCAGTGCGAGAAAAGACACATTGGTTATTGGCGCTGCCACTCTGGGCGGTGACTTCAACGGGCTGTGGTGTGAAAATCTAGATGACCAGTATGTGGCAGGTTCCACTTATTCCGCATTGAGTTCAAACGATTCTAAAGGTGAAATCATTGACGGTACTGCTTCCCTTGCAATCTCCCCGGATGGTCTTACCTATACCTATAAACTGAAAGCTGACAAATTCAGCGATGGCACACCGGTCACCGCAAAGGACTATGTCAATAATCTCAATGTCCTGTATGACAAGAGCTATGACGGCCCGGCCGACAACACCAAGATTAAAATTGTCGGCGTTGATGATTACAAGTCCGGCAAAGCGAAGACCATTTCCGGCGTCACCACTCCGGATGACAAGACTCTGGTCATTAAGCTGTCCGCAAGAAATTCCAGCGCAAAGTACTTCCTCGGTTCCACTTACCCAATCTCCACCGCGAAGTACGGCAGCCTGATTAAGCAGGGCAATATGTCCGGCATTAAGAGTCTGAAGATGATTAACTGGGTCGGCAACGGTGCTTATACCCTGACTTCTTACAAAGAAGGCCAGAACGCAACTCTGACCTCCAACCCGAACTACTACAAGGGTGCCCCGAAAATTAAAACTTTGATTTTCAAGGCTGTGGCTGAGGGCGCTGAGATGCAGGCACTGAGCACAGGCGATGTTGACATCGAGCCGGACATTGTTTGCTCTCAGGACCAGATTTCCGTTGGTCAGGCATCCAAGTTCATCAATATGTGGGTACAGCCGACACTGGGCTATGGCTTTGTTGGCATCAACTGCAAAAATCCTCTGTTCAGCGACATTAAGGTTCGTCAGGCTCTGCTGTATGCATTGGATCGCAAGGCCCTCATTAAGTCCGTTTACGGCGACTATGCAAGTGAGCTGAATTGCAACCAGGCTAAGATCAGTTGGGTTTATCCCGGCACAGGCCTGAACACCTATGACTACGATATGACAAAAGCTGCAAACCTGCTGAAAGAAGCTGGCTGGACAAAGGGCAGCGACGGCAAACTTACAAAAGACGGCAAGAAGTTTAAGTTCATGTTCTCTGCTTCCAAGGGCAACGCAGTTACTGATACCATGATTCCAATGATGATTGACGCCTACAAGAAGCTCGGCATCGATATGCAGGCTGAATATGTGGACGGAGCGACTCTGTTCAAGAAACATTCCAAGATGAATTACGACATGACCTTTATGGCATGGGCCTTGACCGCTGACCCGGATGACTCCCCGATTTACACATCTAAGGGCGCGCAGAACTACAGCGGCTTCGGCGATCCGGAAATCGACAAGGCTTATGCTGCAGCACTTAGTGCAACCACCAAAGACGAAGTCAAAGACAACTTTGCAAAAGCATACCAGACAATCAATAAAGACCTGCCCTGCTGGTTCATCTATCAGCGCAGCGACTGCATTGGTTACAACTCCCGTGTGAAGAACTTTAAATCCACTCCATACGAAGGCTTCCTGAGCAACATTGAAGAATTGGAAGTCGGCTGATAAAAGCTTATAATTTCATCCATTTAGGAAATTCAGAGGAGAGCACTGCCCTTCTCTGGATTTTCGTATTTATCAGGAAAGGGAAAATGTATAGTATGCATTTGGTGATTTTGCTATGAAGCAGTACATCGTAAGGCGCCTGCTCCTCATGATTCCGATTTTACTGGGCGTGTCCATTATTGTTTTTCTTCTCGTTGCTGCCATTCCGGGCGATGCAATCGATGCAAAGTTCGGGCAGTCCAGGCTGACTCCACAGCGTATTGCGGAGATGAAAGCGTTCCTCGGTCTTGACCAGCCGGTCGGCATCCGCTATGTCAACTGGCTCAAAAATGCCTTGACCGGCAACTTCGGCTTCTCCATTCAGTACAACGAGCCGGTTTCCCATGTTATCCACACTTATATCTGGAATTCTTTCCTTCTGGCCATCGTTTCTTTTGTTTTGGAAATGGTCATTGCTATCCCGATCGGCATTTATTCCGCAACCAAGGTTCATTCTGCATTTGATGTGATTTTCACCATCGTCGCATTTGCCGGCATTTCGTTGCCGTCCTTCTTCCTTGCTTTGCTTTTGCAGAAGGCTTTCTCTGTTGACCTTGGCTGGCTGCCGCTGGATGGTATGAGTTCTGTAGGTGTTGCCATGGGTCCGCTGCAGCAATTTGGAGATGTTTGCCTGCACATGATTTTGCCAACTATTACCTTGACAGTAATGGGCATCGGCGGAACTATGCGTTATGTGCGCACCTCCATGCTGGAAGTAATCAACCAAGACTATATTCGCACAGCTAGGTCAAAAGGTTTGTCAGAGCGTGTCGTTATCTATAAACATGCTTTCCGCAATGCCTCTATCCCGATTGTCACTTTCATCGGCGGCGCGCTGCCCGGGCTTTTCTCCGGCGCAATGATTACAGAAACCGTCTTCGGGTGGCCTGGAATCGGTAAAATCTTCCTCGCTTCTATCTCTCAGCGTGATTATATGTTCATCATGGGCTATGTCATGCTGCTTGCCGTTTTGGTTATGATTGGCAACTTGCTGTCAGATGTTCTGTACAGTGTTGTTGACCCGAGAATCCGTTTGAAGTGAGGGCAGGAAATTATGAGTAATGCAATAGCAAAAACCAAAGGAACTGCACAAAAGAAAAAAGATGTCATTGAGTCGCCATGGCATCTTGCGGCCCGCCGTCTGCGCCGCAACAAAATGGCAATGATTGGCCTCATCTTTCTTGTTGCCATGATTTTGATCTGCATCATCGGCCCCTTGATTTCACCTTACGGTGATATTACCGCAGTGGATATTCTCCACGCAAAGCAGCCGCCGTCGGCAGCGCATCTGCTGGGCACAGACACCAACGGCCGTGACATTTTCACCCGCCTGATGCTGGGCGGCAGGCTTTCCCTGCTTATCGGTTTCGGTGCCACTTTCCTTGAAATTTTCATCGGCACGTTCTTAGGCTGCCTCGCCGGTTATTACGGCGGTGCTGTGGATGCCGTTATGATGCGTATTGTTGATATTGTCATGGCCATCCCGGGCATGCCTATTCTGATTATGATTAGTGCCATCTTCTCTGACCGTCATGTGGACACCGGCTCCCGCATTTATCTGTTGATGCTCATTCTTTCCTGCATCGGCTGGGTGGGCACCTGCCGCTTTATCCGCGGTCAGGTTCTGACCATCCGTGAAATGGACTATATGTCCGCAACGGAAGCAATGGGTCTGCACGATATGCGTAAAATTTTCAAGCACATCATGCCAAATGTTTTTCCCCTGATTATCGTTTCCGCAACTTTGGCTGTTGGCGATACGATTCTTTCCGAATCCACATTGTCTTATTTGGGCGTTGGCGTTTTACCGCCATATGCCAGCTGGGGCAACATGGTACAGGAAGGCTCCAACATGATTGACTTTACATTGCATCCGTGGATGTGGATGCCTGCCGGTTTCTGCATTCTCGCAACCGTTCTGTGCATCAACTTGCTCGGTGACGGGCTGCGCGATGCTCTTGACCCCAGAATGGTATCCGGTAAATAAGGAGGGAAACACGCAATGGCATTTATCGAATTTAAAAATCTGCAGACTTGGTTTTATACCGAAGCCGGCATTGTAAAGGCAGTCAACGGTGTCAGCTTTGACATCCCGGAAGGCAAGACTGTCTGTGTGGTCGGTGAGTCCGGCTGCGGCAAAAGCGTCACGGCGCTTTCCCTGATGCATCTGGTGCAGTCCCCTCCCGGCAAGATTGTCGGCGGTGAGATTCTGATGAACGGAGTTGACTTGCTGAAAAAGACCACCCGTGAGATGCAGCAAATCTGCGGCAAAGACATTTCCATGATTTTTCAGGAGCCAATGACATCCCTGAACCCTGTTTATACCGTGGGTGACCAGATTGCGGAGAACCTGCTCAATCATTCCACCATCAGCAAAGAGGAAGCCCGCAAAAAGACGATTGATATGATTAAACTGGTCAATATTCCGCGTGCCGAGGAAATTGTGGACTGCTATCCGCATGAGCTTTCCGGCGGTATGCGCCAGCGTATTATGATTGCCATGGCACTTATCTGCAAGCCGCGTCTGCTAATTGCGGATGAACCAACCACTGCACTGGACGTTACCATTCAGGCACAGATTCTGGATCTGATGCGCAAGCTGAAAAAGGAAATGGGGATGTCTATCATGCTCATCACTCATGACCTCGGCGTGGTGGCAGAGATGGCTGACTATGTTGTGGTTATGTATGCAGGCAAAATCGTCGAAAAAGGCAATGTGATGGATATTTTCGAGCATCCAACACATCCTTACACCGTCGGTCTGCTAAAGTCCAAGCCGGTCGTCGGTTTGACAGACCACAGCAAGCGCCTGTATTCCATTCCCGGACAGGTGCCGAATCCAGTCGATATGCCCGACAGCTGCTACTTCAATGAAAGATGCGAATACTGTACGGAACAGTGCAAACAGGAAATTCCGGTGCTGAAAGAAATCAGCCCGGGGCATTTGGTTGCCTGCCCGGTTAAGAGTGCAGAGTGAGGGGTATGGATATGGAAGACAATATTTTGGAAGTAAAAGGCCTGAAACAGTATTTTCCGATTCGCGGCGGTGTTTTTCAGCGCACAGTCGGTCATGTGAAGGCAGTGGACGGTGTTTCCTTTAACATTAAGCGCGGCGAAACGCTTGGTGTTGTCGGTGAATCCGGCTGTGGCAAATCCACTCTTGGCCGCAGCATCATGCGGCTGTATAAGATGACCGCCGGGCAAGTGCTGTTTAACGGTGAGGATTTCAGCAAACTGAGCAAAAAGGAACTGCGTAAAAAGCGTTTGGAAATGCAGATGGTTTTTCAGGACCCGTATTCTTCGCTGAATCCCCGCATGACCGTTGGTCAGATTATCGGTGAAGCACTGACCGACCATAAGATGGGAAACAGAGAGGAAGTCCGCAAAAAGGTTAAGGAAACCATGGAGCTGTGCGGTCTGCCTCAGTATTACATTAACCGTTATCCGCATGAATTCTCCGGCGGACAGCGTCAGCGCATCGGCATTGCACGCAGCCTTGCCGTTGATCCGTCCTTTGTTATTTGTGACGAACCGGTTTCCGCGCTGGATGTGTCCATTCAGGCACAAATCATTAATCTGCTCAGCGACTTGCAGAAGCAAAAACACCTCTCCTATATGTTCATTTCCCATGACCTGTCTGTTGTGGAATACATCAGTGACCGTGTAGCCGTGATGTACCTTGGCAATATTGTGGAAATGGCACCCAAAGAGGAACTGTATAAGAATCCGCTGCATCCTTACACGAAGGCTTTGCTTTCCGCCATCCCGATTCCAGACCCGAAAGCAACGCGTAACCGCATTATTCTCTCCGGCGACCTGCCTTCTCCGGCAAATCCGCCATCGGGCTGTAAATTCCGCACCCGCTGCCCTATTGCTTGCGAAAAATGTGCACAATCTGTGCCAGAGTACCGCAACATCGGCAATAATCATTACATTGCCTGTCATTTGGTCGGTGCACAGGATGCATCTGCCGAATCAAAACCTCAGACCAATGAAAATGCAACATTATGATTGATTTATTAAATTTGGGCCAAGGCCCGCGGCCGGATGTCTTGGAACGTGAAATGAAAGCGGAAGCCTCCACACAGTTACATGGTTCCACTCATTCCATGAAAAAACGCGCCAAAAAGGTTAAAAACGCCGCAGTAAGTGCTGACGATGACACACAGCCCGACAAAAAGGACATTGCCGCCATGATTTTTGCGATGTTCCAGCTTGTGTTGCCTTGGATCGCTCTTTTTGGTGGAATATTTTTCATTGTCGTTCTGTTGATTACTAGAATTTAGCACTCAATCTCTCCTCAAAATGTAAAAGTCCTCAGAAGCATTTGGTTGCTTCTGAGGACTTTTGAGTTCACCGAAAAATCATCTGCCGCGTTAGGGCTGTTTGTCAAAGGCAGGATTCATTTCATAGAAATTGTCGCTGTTCAGATTATCTGTTGCAATGCGCAGTGCTTCCCCAAACCTCTGATAATGCACCACTTCACGCTGGCGCAGAAATTTGATGGGGTCCCGCACATCCGGGTCATCCGCATAGCGCAGGATGTTGTCATAGGTAACGCGTGCTTTCTGTTCCGCCGCCAAATCCTCATGCAGGTCTGCCAGCGGGTCACCCGTTACAGCTAGACCGCCTGCATTAAACGGCACGCCGGAAGCATCGACTGGATAAATACTGGTTGTGTGATCCATAAAGTAGTCCTGAAAGCCGCCCTCTTTAATCTGCTCCGGTGTTAGATTCCGTGTCAACTGATATACAATCGCGCTAATCATTTCAAGGTGTGCTAATTCCTCTGTGCCTGTATCTGTATCGTTATTGCGTATCTTCTGCTGAAAGCTGTGAGCAACTCCAAAATCACTTTCTTAGAAAATGACTGGGAATGTGGGGCAACGCCCGCCAAGACCTTCCTCCTAAAAAGCGCCCGCAGGTTTGGGAGCCTGCAAGAGAGGCTTCCAAGGTCTTGCTTGAAACTATGGATTGCTATTCGGAACACATCGAACGGCAAAGAACTTCATTTATTTCATTATATTCAATCGCTGTTTTCCTGAGACTTTTCCTTTTCAACAATCACCTCATCAACCGTCACCTGATAATTCGCCATACGGCCGCTGACCTGATAATGCAGTCGCATGCCAAACGGGATACAGTAAAACCAAACGACCACATAATGGCCGTTATAAACAACAATTTTATCCACCAAGTTGCGGTACATCGCTTCATTGTCGGCATTCAACTTTGCAATATTGTCCAACGTCTCTGCATAGCCCTGCATTCCCGCCGCTTGTTCCTGCTGTGCTGTGTTTTGGTCTTTCCGTGCATTAATCTTTGCTTGCAAGTCCGATATTTTCTCATCGTACATTGCTTTCTGCTGCTTTAATTCTTCCTTGGTAATCGTTCCATCCAGTACCAAATCAATCGCATGGCGTTTCTTGCTCTCCATCTTCTCTATTTTTTTATAGAAAGTAGCAGGGCTTTCATTTTTCTTTGTCTGTGTCACCAGCGCCAGTTCTGTCAGGATTTCTTGCTTCAATATTTCTTCGTTCACCTGGAGCTGGTTTAATGCAAACGCAACACAAAAGCGCAGCACTTTATCATTGATAGACTCGCTGCTGCATCCGATTTCATCACCCAAAGCGTCGTTTTTTTTCTGACCATGGTTTGCGGCAGCATAGCAGCGCCAAGCTTTGTAAACTCCCCCACTTTTCAGCTTTTTGGTACAGCTGACAAAGTGCCGGCCACATTCGCCGCAGAAAATCTTTCCAGAACACCAGTAACGGTTGGAATACTTTGACCTCTGCTCTGCCGATGGAGAGCGACGCTGAAGTTCTGCTTGCGTTCGGTTCCATGTGTCCCGGTCAATAATAGGTTCGTGGTGGTCTTTTAAATAAACCATTTCTTCATTCCCTCTGTTATACTTCTTTATATGAGACAAATAGTCCGGTGTAAACGTCTTTTTCTGGCACAAATCTCCTACATATTTTTCATTGCGCAGCACCCGCAAAATTACAGTGTTTGACCATTCCTGTGAGCATTTGGGTGAGATGCCCGCTTCCCGCAGCTCTCGTGCAATGACATGCGTTCCTTTGCCTTCGTTGACATACTTATGAAAAATCAACCGAACAGTTTCAGCTTCTTCCTGATTGACAGTCAGACAGCCGCCTTTCACTGTATAACCCAGCAAATCACGTCCGAAGACCACGCCTTGTTCCATTCGGCGTTTCTGTCCCCACTTTACCCGTTCGGAAATTTTCCGGCTTTCCTCCTGTGCCAGAGTCGCCATAATGGACAGCCGCAGTTCGCCGTCATTGTCACGCGTATCAATGTTGTCAATGGTAAAAACCACGCCAACACCCTGCTGCTTTAATTTGCGTGTATAAGAAAGCGTATCCACAGTGTTGCGTGCAAAACGACTGACTTCCTTAGTCAGTATCAGGCTGAACTTTCCGCTTGCCGCGTCGTCCATCATCTGATGAAACCCATTGCGCTTTTTCACAGAAGTCCCGCTGATGCCCTCGTCAAAGTACACGCGGCAGAGTATCCAGTTTTCATGGCTGCTGATAAATTCTGTAAAATACTGCTGCTGATTCTGCAGGGAATTCACCTGGTCATCCTTCTCAGTGGAAACGCGGCAGTAAGCGGCAACACGCAGCTTTTTGTCCACACAGAAAGCTTCCCTTCCTTCAATAAAAATAAGCTGATACCCTAATGTATCAGCTTATTTGCACAAATAGAGCTATTTTTCCTGCCACTGAATCAGTTCGTTTAGTTGTATATCTGTAATTTTCTTTTGTCTATGTAATTCTTTATAAACCGCGATTTTCAGCACCTTATGGAATGCTGTCTGTTGCTCCTCAGTCAGACGAATGTGCAAGCTGTTTTCTGCGCTGCCGTTTCCCATTTTGCTGCCTCAAAATTAAATGGATTGTCAGATGGAATTTTTACAGTATATGTGTGAAACCTGCTTTTCAGTACTGCTCACAGCTCCAATTTACGCATGGGCTCCCGCACGAATGGCCTGATTTTATAGATTCCTGCTGAAAATAAAAGAAGTCACGATTTAAAACTTCTTTAAATCGTGACTTTTGGATTAGGATAATCGGCTTGAGAACACCGGTTAATAGTGAGCATGCAAACAATTTGTAAGCAAATTTTGCACTTCCGTTGAATTTACAAACGCAGGAATCTCCTGCACACCCGTTTCACACAAGAACAAAAATCGATTTTCCCAATCCGAAATCGTAATTCGACAGGTTTTGTGATTTTCGGTCAGCGCAGTACCAAAACGCTGTTTTAAAGCATCATTTGGCCTTACGAATCCGTAAATCGTAATTCCATCCGCAGATATTTCCTGCGGCAACTGCACAGCAAAAGCCTGCATTACATCCACCTCAACTGGTATCTCACCAATCCCGCATGGAATTGACAACATTTCTGGCAAAACCGTACGAAACCGATTTACCGGAATAAAATCTTCAAGCTTGACAAATTCAGCATTTTCATAGCGCTTTATAGTCATATCAACACACCTCTATCCCTATGACAGCTACTCGAGTGAAAAACTGGCCTTATAAATATTCAGTAAATCTGCCTGCGATGGTTTTATAAGGCAGTTTTTAATATTGCCGGATTGGATAGCAATGGACGCAAATTGCTCGGCTTCCGGTAAGGTCAAAGGTTCCGGCCTGCCAAGCAGCTCCGTAAAAATATCCGTGAGCTGTTCCACTGTTTCACAGCCCAAATCCACTAAGATATCCTGCACGCGGTTTGGCACTTTGGTATACATGAATTTTAGAAATGCAGGAAAAATGAGCCCGTTTGCCCGACCATGAGCAATATGTTTAAAATAAGTAAGAGAATATCCCATAGCATGCACCGCTGTGGTGCCAGTATTTGCAATCACGATGCCTGCAAGTGTGGAGGCTGCCAGCAAACTGCTTCGTTGCATTGGGGAAATATCGCCGGACTGCATTGCTGGAAAACACGCGGCAATCCGCCCTAACGCTTCTTTTGCCAAACAATCTGTCATCATTCCCGCCTTGCAGGAGAGCATACCTTCTGCCGCGTGCGTAAGAGCATCGATTGCTGTATTGACGGTCGTTACCAGCGGCAACTTCTCTGTATACCGGCCATCCAGAAAAGCAATCTGCGGAAAAATCAGCGGATTCGCTATGCTGCTTTTTGTTTGAGCAGCATCGTTCGTTAAAATAGAAGCTTTGGTAACTTCAGACCCAGTTCCGGCAGTTGTAGGAACAGCCGCGATTGGAAGCGCACCCCCCGGGTAAGAACCGCTAAAAAGAGTTTCGGCCGTCAACTGCGGATTTTTTGCCAGCAATGCAATCGCTTTCCCGGCATCCATGGGAGAGCCTCCCCCTATGGCGATAATATAATCGGCAGAAATTTCTCTTGCTTTTTCCACGCCGCTGAACACACAGGAAATCGTTGGATTCTGGGGAACTTGATTATAAATCGTATAGGTACAGCCAATTCTGCTGAGGGCCGCTGTCACATCCTCCAGCGCACCGCAGGCTTTGGCAGAGTGGGCACCGGTCACAATCAGCGCTTTACTGCCCAGCTTTGCAAATTCAGCGGCGTTCTCAATCAGACAATTTTTACCTGCAAACACTTGTGTCGGCATAAAATACTGTGTACTCAAGGTGTTTTCCTCCTGTTAAAGCTCTGCATCGACTTCCGCCAGCACCTCATCCATTTTCGCCATTTCTTCTTTTAGCTGTTCCGGTGTAATAATCAGCGGCGGCGCAACCATAATCATGTTTTCATGGGAATATGTCATAAACTTTCGTGCCGCCAGTTTCTTAATAATAGCTTTCATGACACCGGTTGGGTCCTGACCAAACGGCACCAGAGGCTCTCTTGTCTGTTTGTCTTTGACCAATTCGATTGCTGAGAAAAGGCCAATATACCGCACGTCTCCAACGCATTTGTGATTCGTTTTGAGAGCTTCCAAAATTTCGCCGAGCAGTTTCCCCGTAACAGCGACTTTATCCAGAATATGTTCGCTGTCATAATAATTCAGGCAGGCAATTCCTGCCGCACAGGCAAGCGGGTGCCCGCTGTAGGTCAGTCCGCACTGCAGCACATGATCGTCAAAATAAGCCGCAATCTCTTTGCTGACCGCGACACCGCCCAACTGCACATAGCCGGAAGTAATGCCCTTGGCAAAGGACACGATGTCTGGCTTCACACCAAAGTTTTCAAAAGCAAACATTTTGCCGGTGCGACACCATCCAGCCATCACTTCATCACAAATCATCATGATGCCAAACTCGTCGCACACTTTGCGGACACCTGTAAGATAACCCTTGGGCGGGATGATAACGCCGTTGGAACCGGTGATCGTTTCCATCACAATTGCGGCAACGCTGTCTGCTCCCTCATAGATAATCTGCTCCCGCAGTTTAGAAACATAATAATCAGAAGCCTCTTCTTCGCTGGCAAAATGGATTTTTTCACGGTAAAGATAGGGGTCAAAAAACTTCACGAATCCCGGGATACCGGGTTCCAGCGGATAGCGTCGCGGTTCACCGGTCAAGTTGCCCGCACCAAAGGTCGAGCCATGATAACTGCGGTAACGGGAAAAGATTTTTTTACGTCCGGTGTAAAGCCGCGCAATTTTAATCGCATTTTCATTGGCATCCGCACCACCGTTGGTAAAGAAAACCTTTGCCATATTCTCCGGCATACGGTCAATTACCATTTTTGCAAGCCTTGCACGCGGTTCACTTGCCATTGCCGGTGAAATGAAGCAGTATTTTTCCGCCTGCTCCCGAATGGCATCTATAATCGGCTGGCAGCCATGACCCACATTCAGGTTGACCAGCTGACTGGACATATCACTGTAGCGGTTGCCGTCCGTGTCAAAGTAGTAAATTCCCTTCCCACCGATTACCGGGATTGGGTCAATGCTCTTTTGTTTGCTCCAAGAATGGAGATTATACTGAAGCGAAAGTTCTTTGATTTCCTGACCTGTCATAATCATGTACCTCCAAAATCGGTCAATTTTTTATTGCGGGGTATTGCTTAACTAAGCAGATTGCGGATGTAAAAAGCCAGCAAAAATTTAAGCTTATCTTCTTCCGTAAGACTGCAGTTTAATAAATTTTTGATACGCTGAATCCGGTAATTCACTGTGTTGCGGTGCAGTCCACTGAGCTGAGCCAATTCCTGAATACTAGAATTGTGTTCAATATACTCCTGCAGCGTCTGCAAATAATCTGTGTGATGTTTTTCGTCGAACCTTTCCAGCGGCCCCAGCACTTCCTCATACATCTGCCGAAGGACTGAGGGGTCTTTCACTGCAAGCAGCAGTTTGTAGACTCCCAGATTCCGATAATGCAGGCACTTCTGATGCCTGCACAATGCCATTTTCAATGCCGAAAGAGCTTCACGATAAACCACTGGCAGATTTTCGCAGTTGTCCGCCTGTGAACCAATCCCCGCAAAAACAGTCACAGCCGGGTTTCGGGCAGCGCAGTCACTGGCAAAGTTTTCTGCAAACAGTTGCACCTGATCCGGCTGCAAACCGTTCGTAACCGCAATCAGCCTTCCGTCCTGATAAAACAGACTGTATTGGCAGCCCAGGTGCCCCAGCAACCGGTGTGCCCGAAAAAGCAGCATTCCACGCTGTTCTTCACCAAGTCCCGCACTGCATTCAAGATGAAATGCGGCTGTACAATAAGTTCCTGTATCAAAAAAGCCATGCCGTTCAAGCATTGGCCGCAGCACAGCCAATGCTTTCGTTGAAAAAATCAAGTCCCGCAGTGCATTGGCCAAACTCGTTTCATTCTCTTCGTTTTCCACAATGTGATGGCAAAAATCATAGGTAATATCAATGATGTGGACTTTCCACGGAACCTGAAAAAGAGGCAACCCGTGCTGTTCACAAAAGATGATAACTTTGGAGGAAACCGTATCAATATAGGGGCCAATGTTCACTACCAACCCGGCTCCGCCACTTTCATAAATTTTTTCGGCAAAATGCAGCAGCCAGTCCCGGCTGTCCCGCTGACCGATGCCTGTTGTGAAAACCAGTTCACCTCCATGCAGAAAAGACGGGGCCTGCAGATTTTCGATAATATGTACCCAGCGGACATAATGATGCAGACCGGCTTTTCCCGCAAGCAAATCCATTTGATAGGTTTGTTTTCCTGAAAGATAGAGTTTTTCCAATGTGACCGCCATTGCACACACGCTTTCAGTTTGGTTTATGCACTCGCTTTCCAGCAGTCACCGCTCCCGCAGGGCAAAGCTGCAAACACAAATGGCAGCCTACACATTTGGCGCCCACGAGAGTCGGTCTGCGTGTCTTCTTATCCCACAGCAGCGCCTGATGACCGGCGTCCTGACAGGCAATGACGCACCGCCCGCAGCCAAGGCACCGCTGTTTGTGAAACACTGGCAACGAAAAAGTGCCGCGGTCTAAGGCATCAGCAGGGACTAGATTCGGCAGCGCCTGACCAACCATTTCCTGAACAGACGCAATCTTCTTCTCTGCCATATAGCGCGCCAGCCCCTCTTTTAAGTCCGTAATAATGCGGTACCCATACTGCATAACGGCAGTGGTAACCTGCAGATTTGTGCAGCCCAACAGCAGAAATTCGGCGGCATCACGCCACGTTTCAATTCCACCCATACCGCTCAACGGAACCCCTTGCAGTTCCAGACACTTTGCTAAATCATGAATAAAGCGCAGTGCAATCGGCTTAATTGCTTTGCCGGAATAACCGGAAACCGCGCTTTTGCCCCCAACGTCCGGCGTACCCGACCAGTCGTTTAAATTCAGTCCGGTGATACTTTTGACCGTGTTGATTGCCGCCAAGCCAGCAGCGCCTGCCTCAACCGCCGCTTTTGCGGGAATTTCCATACTCCCAAGGTTCGGCGTCATTTTCGCAAGCACCGGCAAATGGGTTCCACGCACAGTTGCCTTTGTGTAGCACCGCACCAGTTCCGGATTCTGACCGACATCCGAGCCCAGCCCTTCCCCCGCCATCTGCGGACAAGAGAAGTTGCATTCAATCATATCGGCTCCCGCTTCTGTGACCTTTTGTGCCAGAAACGTCCATTCCGCCTCGTCGCGTCCCATAATGGAAGCCACAATGACTTTGGTGGGAAAGTCCCGCTTCAGATCATGCAGAAACTGTAAGTTTTCCGCCAATGTATGGTCTGAAATCTGCTCTAAATTACGAAAACCGACAAATGGTGTTCCCTCTTTGCGAACCGCATCAAAACGCGGAGAGGTTTCCTGCGGCTGAAACACGCCAATCGTCTTAAACACGACACCGCCCCACCCTGCCCGCAAGGCTCTGGCACACATTTCATAATTGCTGGAAATCACAGAGGAGGACAAGAAGAATGGATTTTCGCAGGGAATCCCGCAAAAAGTAACCGCCAGAGAGGGGAGCTCCGCTGCCGGTACCGCCCATGCCGCAGCACACGCCGCCAGTTTTTTGATAGGCACTTTCCGCAGCGGTGCAATACACGCCTGTTCACAAACTGCAGTGCTGCATGCTGCGCAGTTCGGCACGGATTTTGCCGCACCGCCGGTGTTTTCAAAGCGAATGGACTGCAGCATTCTGGCTGGACTGCACTGCGCCGGACATGCCGCTGTGCAGGGAGCATCCAAACAAAGCAGGCAACGCGCCGCCTCATCTGCCGCACAGACACGCTGCAGGTTCTCATTTTCCTGTGCTTTCGTCATGCAATCATCTCCTAATAATTACGCCTGATGCGGCTCGCGACGAAGGAACTTGCCCCATCCATATTCCCCGACAAATTTTTCATTGTCATAAACCAGCCTGCCGCGGCTGTAAGTCTGCACAGGATAACCATGCAGTTTGGTTCCTTCCCAGATGGTATGGTCGCTGTCAGAATGCATATTTTTCTGCGAAATTGTAAAATCCTTTTCCGGGTCGTAGAGAACAATATCCGCGTCACGCCCAGCTTCCAGCAGTCCTTTGCTTGGGCAACCAAAAATACGCGCCGGATTGGCACAGCAGAGCTCGACTGCCTTGGAAAATGTAATCCTTCCGCTGTTGGCCGCCGCCAGCATATATGGAAACATATTTTCTATGCCTGCACAGCCATTTGGGACTTTCGTAAAATCATCTTTGCCCCAGTCTTTTTCGTAGGACTGGAATGGGCAGTGGTCGGTGGCAATCGTATCAATGTCCCCGCGTTGGATACCTGCCCAAAGGGCGTCCTGGCTTTCCTGTCCCTTCATTGGCGGGGAGCAGATAAAGTTACGTCCATCTGCACGCTTGTAAACATCACAAGTAAAATGCAGATACTGCGGGCAGGTTTCCGCATAAACCGGATAGCCCTCATCTTTGGCACGGGTGACCTCTTCCATGCCCTCTTTGTTGGCAAGATGCACAATATAAACCGGTGCATTCAGCGACTTCGCCCAGTGAATCACGCGCTTGTCTGCTTCCGCTTCCACAAACTCCGGACGGCTCAGATAATGGTACCACGCGCTGGTTTTTCCCTCCTTCAAAAAACGTTCTGTGTTTAGGTCAATGACATCCGGATTTTCACAATGCACGTTTGTCATCATGCCGGTTTCCTTGCCCTTTTGCAGGATCTGAACAATTTCGCCATCTGTCACCATCATTTTTTCTTTTTTATATACGGTGAAGCACTTAATACTGGTAACACCGTACTGAATGATATCCGGCCACTCATCGAGCAGCTTTCCACCCATCATATCCGTTACATAGCAGTGAAACGCATAATCCACGCAAGCTTCCTTTTCGGCCATTTTGTGGCGTTTCTCCACACTTTCCACAATGCCGCAACCTTTAATCTGCGGTGCGTAGTCAAAAACAGTGGTCGTTCCTCCGCAGGCAGCAGCTCTGGTGCCTGCACCGTAGCCATCTGAAGAAACCGTACCGCCAAAGGGCATCGCCAAGTGTGTATGTGCGTCGATTGCCCCGGGCAGCACATATTTTCCAGCCGCATCTACACATTTTTTCGCTTCTCCAAAATTCGTACCAATCGCGGCAATTTTTTCTCCCTGCACCGCCACATCTGCCGTATAGACAGAAACCGGTGTCACGACTTTACCATTTTTAATCAGCAAATCATACATACTGCAAATTCCTCCTACTGTTATTTTTATAATGGAAGACTGCTCACAAAATGAGCAGTCTTCCTTAATTTTTACTCATTCGCTTCCAAGCGGCACAAGGTTTTCTGCGCCTGCTGCAATTCATCCTCGTCCATAACCGGAAAACCTGCGTCCCGCAGTAACTGTGCGGCACATCCCTGCCCTGCTTTTTTGGTATCCGTAAAGGTTCCGTCAAAAATATATTTACTGCCGCAGGACGGACTGTCTTCTTTCATAATGGCAAAGGCCGCGTCATTTTCCTTTGCAAGCCGCAGGGCCTCGTGGGCGCCTTTCTGGTATTCCGCCGTCACATCCTTTCCACTCTCTGTCATTACCTTTTCCGCAACCCGTTGTGCATCGGGACGCGGTGTCTGCAAACCGCCAAAGGTTTCCGGGCACACCGGCACCAGGCGCCCCTCTTGCTTCCACTTCAGAAACAATGGATCTGTGCACGGGCAGTCAACGGCATCGTAACGACAGTGCCAGCCATAAAGGCATCCGCTTACTAAAATTTTTCTCATGACACATCCTCTTTTCCTGCTGCTCTTAGGAGGCTGCCTTTGTCGCTTCCGTCCAATAGCTAGCATCAATACTATCCGATAGCTTCACTGCTTTTTTAATGAGTCCGTATTTGGTGCCAAGGTCAATGGTCTGCTGCAGCTTCTTTTCGTCCAGTTTGCCAATATCTTTGTCGGAATAGCCACTCGGCTTCACAGTTTCCGCCACTTTCTTTGCCATAAACTGCTGATGCTTCAGGCTCACGCTCTTTCCCACATCCCAGACAATTTGTGCAGCTTCATCCGGATGGGCACAGGCGTACTGCCAGCCCTTGAGAGAGGCACGCAGGAAACGCACGACCAAATCTTTGTGGGATGCTGCCCACGCTTTGCTGCAGCAAAGACAGTCCTCCATCATTGCCACACCCTCATCATTCATATCAATCAGCTTGTAATTGCTCATCTTACTGTCATCATCGTCAATCACCAAGCCAAGTTCGTTGTAGGTCATTGCCGAAGCGGCATCAATTTCGTTATTATTAAAAGCATTCATCGTAAAGTCCTGCTGCACCAAAGAAACGTCCTTATCTTTGTTGTAGCCGTATTTGCCAAGGAGCGCATAGATTTCATACTCGTTGCCGCCAAACCAGTTACCGACCTTTTTCCCCTTCAAGTCTTTCCCGGAATTAATGTTGGCAGATTTTTTCGTAATCAGTTCCAGCGCGCTCTTTTGGTAAATCTGTGAAATGTTAATCAAGTCATTGCCGCTCTCCTGATAAGTCAGCAGACTGGAATACCAAGTGTGGCCAAAGTTGGCGGTACCGTTAATGACCTGGTCTTCCGCAGTGAAATCGCTGGAACCGGGGGTGATGGTAATTTCAATGTTTTCATCTTTATAGTATCCTTTTTTATCTGCCACATAGTAACCCATAAACTGTGCCTGTGGCAGCCATTTATCCTGCAGCACAATTTTGTCCATCTTTCCGCTGCCTGCGGAAGTGCTTGCTGCCGCAGCAGAGGACATTCCGCCAGACGAAGCCGAACTTGCTGCAGAGGAGCCGCAGCCAGACAGCACACAGGTCAGCGCCAGCAAGCTCCCAATCAAGGACGTGACTTTCTTTTTCATTACGCTTTACCCCTTTTCATGATTTGACTTTTTATCTATGTTCACCGATGAGAAGCGTGCCAACGAAGCACACGTTTTTCAACGAGTGTAACCACAATGTACAAAACAATGCTCAGCAGTGCTGCCACAACAATGTAAGCCCATCCTGTCGCCTTCTGATTGCCCATCTTCATGCAGGTCTTAATGGTGAAGCCCAGACCCACCGTGTCTTTGGAAAAATATTCACTGATTAAGGCAGACATCATACCGTTGACAAGGTTGATTTTAACGGCAGTAAACACATTTGGCAGGCTGTTTGGAATGCGCAGCTTTAAAAACTCTGTGTTTCTAGGTGCGGCATAGCTTTTCAGCAAGTCGCGCGCAAATGGCTGCAGGTCATTCAAGCCCCGATACGCATTGATTGCCATGGTTGCCATACAGACAATCGCGACCACCGCAATTTTGGAACCCATTGCTGACGAGAACCAGCGGTTCATAATACAGGCCAGCGCCACAATCGGTACTGCGTTCAGTGCTGACAGCACCGTTAAACTGCCCCGTCCCCAGCGTGGTGCCATGGTTGCCAGCACCGCACAAAGATACCCGATTCCGCAGCCGATAAACAGTCCTGCCAAAGATGCAACGAGCGTAATCGTTGCATCCGAAATAACACGAGTACCCTTTTCCACCAGTGCGACACTGATGTCGGATGGAAGTGGCAACTGCATCGTTGTCAGCCCGCCTGCGGCATTTAGCACCCCCATCTGCCACAGCAGGACCAACACAACCCCGACTGCCAGCGGCAAACCGATACTGGTTGCTCGGTTCTTTGCTTTTGCGCTCATACGGAGTCCCCCTCTCTCTGTCTGGAATGACGCTCCCATGGAACACACAGCCACTCCAGCAGGGAAACTGCCGCAGTGCTGAGGATACCCATGATGATGCCGGTAAGAACTGCCGGCCAAAATTTATCGCCCCCACCGTAAAGGGAATAAATCATGATGGCACCGATGCCGTCCTTATTGCTGAGCATATCGACCAGAATGGAAGCAGTCACTGCCATCGGCGCCGCAATTTTCATCCCTGTGAAAAAGGAAGGCAGTGCCGAGGGAAACATGAGTTTTAAGTACACCACGGGCTGCTTGGCAGCATAGGTATAGAGCAAATCTTTACGGTCCTTTGCAACTGCCTGAAATCCGCTGAGCATATTAATGGCAATCGGATAAAAAGAAATGTAAGTCGCGATTACAATGCGGGAAGTGTCCAAATCCTTGACCAAGCTGAAAATAATCGGTGCCAGACCGAGAATCGGAATCATCTGCATAATCAGCAGATACGGCATTGCAATCTTTTCAATAATCTTGGAAAGACTCATCAGTACCGCAAGGATGAAGCCAATGGAAATGCCCAAAAGGAAACCAACCACCGCCCGGGACAGCGTAATTTCGCCCGCCTGCAGCATGGTATCCGCGTTTTGGACAAACACTACAATTACATCATGCAAGTACGGAAGCTTATTTGCGGCCTGCGGATCTTTCAGCACTTCTGCCAAAAGAAACGCAACCAGTTCCCACACACCGACAACCCCGGCAATCCACACCATCGGCACCAAAAGCCGGCTCTTTTTTCGGATAGGCCCTTTCACCGCTCACACCCCCTCAAAGCTTGCACGAATCTTTGCAACTAGCTGTGAAAATTCCGGCAGGGAGCGCACTTCTGCGGTGCGTGGGCGCGGCAGCGTAATATCAACTATCGCGGAAAGCCGGCCCGGATGAGGAGAGAGCACACAGACTCTGTCCGACAGAAAAACGGACTCTGCTATATTGTGCGTGACAAAGACAATGGTTTTGTTGGTCTTCCGCCAGATGCGCAGCAAGTCCTCATGCAGCTTTTCTTTTGTAAACTCATCCAGCGCAGAAAATGGTTCATCCATCAGCAAAATCTCCGGATTAATGGCAAGGGCGCGGGCAATTCCCACACGCTGCTGCATACCACCGCTCAGCTCAAATGGGTAATGGTCACCGAATTCGGTGAGCCCCACAAGTTCCAGCATGTGATTAACCCGTGCTTCTTGTTCCTGTTTCGGCAGTTTCATAATCTCCAGCGGCAGCCGAATATTCCGCCTGACCGTACGCCAGTCATAAAGCACCGGGCTCTGAAAAACGATGCCGTATTTTTTCTGCATCCGCACTTCATGCGGTGTTTCTCCGGCAACTTGAATCTTTCCGCTTGTTGGCTGCAGCAGGTCTGCAATAATGCGCAGCAGCGTCGTTTTGCCACATCCCGAGGGGCCCAGCAAAGAGATAAACTCTCCTTTTGCAACCGATAAGTTGACATCCGAAAGCGCCGGTACATCCTCGCCTCCATCTGTGTGGTAGGTCATGCCGATATGTTCAATCAGGATCTCCGCATTTGTGCCTGCGGATGCTGTTTGTTTCGCCAGTTCTGCCATAATGACTCCCCCGTTCTGTGTAATGTATCGTTTGTGCTAATAAACAGAAAGCGGAGCCAAACTCCCTTCTTTGGGATGGCTCCGCTTTGGACTGCTGCAGGAAACTCTGCAAGCTGTCTATGTCCAAAATTATATCCTTGCCAGTTGTTCTTGTCAACACCTCTTTTATAGATTTATGAATAATTTACATTAATTTTATTCATTTTAGAGGCATTTTAAGACGATTCCGCTTGCGATTTTTATCTTTTCCGATGGTCCTGTGCTGAAGTCAAAGGAAGTTGTGCATCAGCACATTTTGATGATTTGCAGATTTTATTACCTTCTTGGCAACTTGTTTTATAATATTTTCCATTATATCACCCTTTCTCTGCAATTTTCAGCCTCCGGATGAAAATTATGCATGAGCATAGCGGAATTGCAATTCCCGCACAATCTTTGCTTTTCCGTGCCGTCAGATAAAACAAAGTTGCTATCAGATTTTTGCATTTGCAAGATATTAAAGTATATTATGCATTAATTTATATAAAAGCATTGACACCGTTACCTGGCCAGACTATAATGAGTGCAGTTAGAGAATTCATCATAAGCACGGCATTGGCGCCTGACATTCCATATGAATGTTGGGCGCTTTTTGTGCACAAGCTCAAAATCAAACTATTTTTATGAAAGGTGCGATACAATATGCTGACCTGCGACAAGAACAGAATGAACGAAAAGGTTAAAACATTTTCCACTTTCGGTGCAACTGGAAATGGAGGCATTACTCGGCTTTCTCTTTCTCCCGCAGCACTTGCTGCACGCGCAGAATTCTGCAAACGCTGCAAAGCGCTTGGCATGACCGTGAAAAGCGATGATATGGCCAACCTGTACGCAACTATTCCCGGCGAAGGCGACCTGCCCGCGCTGGTGATGGGGTCACACATGGATTCCGTTGTGCAGGGCGGCAATTATGATGGCATACTCGGCGTGCTGACCGCTTTGGAAGCCGCAGAAACGATTGTCACTAAAAAGCTGCCGCACCGTCACCCGATTACGGTTGTGGTCTGGACCAACGAAGAAGGCGCGCGCTTTGACCCTGCCATGATGTCCTCTGGCGTCATAACAGGTAAGTTTAAAAAAGAAGATATGTTAAAAAGCAGGGATTCTGAAGGTGTAACTTTTGGTGAAGCACTGGACGCCAGTGGTTATAAAGGCAGCGAATCCGATCGCTTGGATTTCAATAAAACCTTAGGTCTGCTGGAACTTCATATTGAACAAGGGCCTGTTCTGGAAGCTGAGGAAAAGGACATCGGCGTTGTGGAAGGTGTGGTTGGCATGGTAAACTATGAGTTCACTATGCGCGGGCAGGCAGATCATGCCGGCACAACACCAATGAACTACCGCAAAGATGCCCTGCTGGCTGCTTGTGACGTAATTAAGTACCTGCATACAGAGCTGGATACGCTGGATAAAAAACTGGTTTATACCACCGGACGAATCATCTGCTCTCCAAACGTACATACCATTATTCCGGACGATGTGCGTTTTACGCTGGACGCGCGTCATCAGGACCCGGATGTCATCAAGCAGGTCGTTAAAATTATTGAAAACGTCCCCAAAGAGATGGATAAGTGCTCAGTCAGTTATCAGGAACTTTGGTCCCGCAAAACAGTTGCTTACAACAAAGCAATGGTCAGCATTGTAGAAGAAAAGACAAACGCACTGGGATATTCAAATATGCGGATGTATAGCGGCCCCGGTCATGACGCACAGTATTTGGCAGACGTTGTGCCAACCACCATGGTTTTTGTACCAAGTGTCGACGGGCACAGCCACTGCGAAATCGAGTACACACCGATTGAGAAATGCTGGCAGGGCGCCAATGTTTTGCTGAACACCGCTTTGGAAATGGATCAGCACGACTCTTTCTGACAGAGAAATTGACGCTGATCAAGCAAGGTGGGCGGCAGTTCTGTGTAACTTGGTTCCCTAGTTTGGCGCTTGTCTGGAATGCCATCTACTTTGATGCAATTTTTTCGCGTATTCGGAAGCAGTGATAACTTCTCTGTCGCTTCGATAAATTTCTTTAAAGAATAAGTTTTTTCATTTTTGCAATAGAGTCCTACAACAAAAAGGTCGAGCAGAAAACCCTTTGAGGGAATCCTGCTCGACCTTTTTGTTTGGGCTGTTTTTGGGGGCGGGAAAACTGCATTGCCTTCGCACGCACTGCATTATGTGTCTAAATAGTCATCAACAAACAGCAGGGCTGCACCGGTTGCACTTGCCTTGTCTTTAAATTTGCTGTAGTGCAGGTAGTTTGGCTGCTCATTAAAAGGATTCAGTCCCAGCAGTCTTTGACTCAAAAGGTTAGAATCGGCCTCTAAATATTGGGAAATTTCACCGCCCAAAATGATATCACAATTAAAAATCATACGGATATTGTTAATGCCGGTAGCCAGATAATCTAAATAGCTCTGCCATTTCCTGATGCAGTATTGGTTGCCCATTTTCAGTGCAGAAAAGAATTCTTCAACATCGTTAAAATTGGGGTCCGTTAAAATATTGGTAGAACAGTAAGCCTCCAGACAACCGCGCTTGCCGCAGGAGCACGTCAGGCCGTCTTTTACAATGGTCATATGGCCAAACTCGCCCGAGTGTCCAGTTGCTCCACTATAAATTTTATTTTGCAGAATGATTGCACCACCCACACCTTTGTTTATAGAAAGGTAAATGGCACTCTCAACATCATTGATCCGCCAAATTTCTGCCAGACCGGCCAAGTTTGCCTCATTATCTGCCAGCACGGGATAGGGAATAAACTTTGCAATCGCCTGCACGGGCAAGTCGTGCACCTGAAGTGTTGGACTGTATTCCAGCAAAAGCTTATCTGTGTTGACAATCCCCGGCAGAGCAAGCCCAACCCCCAGCAACTTATTTCGCGGCAGCGCATGATCATTAAGGAAAATTTCCAATTCATCTGCTAAATATTGATAGTACTGCGCAGTGTTTTCAAACGTGTGACTTACACACTTATAGTGCACAATTTCTTCACCAAGGTTAATTACCACCAAGCGAATATGGTAAAGGGTGATAGCAATGCCCACAGAATATTTGGAATCATACGCCAAATGTACAGCAGTAGGTTTTCTGCCGCCGGAGGACTGCAGGGTTCCGGCTGGCTGAACCAGTCCCAGTTCCGTTAAGTCTTTTAGAATCAGGGTAACAGTAGGTACGCTGAGGTTCAGGGATTTGGCAATTTTCTTTTTTGTGGCGCCACTGCTTTCATATAGAAAATTGATAATTTTTCTGCGGTTTTCCGCGCGAAGGTTTAAACTGTTCATATTTTATTCACCTGTTTCAAAGAAAAATCACTGCAGCATTTGTCACGGCAAATTGGGATGTAATGCAATACAATTTTAAAAAGTACAAATGAAATGTGTATCGATAGCATTCATTTTATAAAGTACTCATAAAATGTATTGACGCTACCATTAAAATATAAGCATTGTTTCTTGACTTATTTTTCTAATGCAGAATTATATACAAAAATATCTGTGTTTCAAGAAAATATTGTGGAAAATTGTAAAAATATGATTGACAATTACTGGTACTAGTGCTATAACGATTATGAAAAGTACTTAACAAAAGTTTTGAATTAATTTCTCCGTTTTTGTTAATAGTTTCTGCTGAAGAAGAGAAAGAGTAGCTTCCCCTTCTTTTATTCTGTCAACCGCATCTCAAAAGAGAGATGGTTAGAATTTTTAAGGAGTTGTTTGTTATGAAAAGGTTTTTGGCAGCGTGTTTGGCCCTGTGTCTGATGGTGTCAGGCGCCGGATGTTCTTCCGTCACTATGGAAACGGGAGCTTCCGCAGGCAGTGCTGCAGCGGCTTCCGGTGGGAAAAAAGTGGGCGTCTGTATGCCAGAAAAAAATCTGCAGCGCTGGGTGCAGGACGGCGACAACATGAAGAAAGTGCTTGAGTCCAAAGGCTACCAAGTGCAGCTGCAGTATGCAAACAATGATGTCAACACCCAAGTTTCTCAGATTGAAAACATGGTGACCAGCGGTGTAAACGTACTGGTGGTCGCGTCGATTGATGGCTCGGCTCTGACAGATGCGCTGAAGCAGGCAAAAGCCAATAAAGTAAAAATCATTGCTTATGACCGGTTGCTGATGAATTCCGATGCGGTTGATTATTATGCAACTTTCGACAACTTCAAGGTTGGTCAGATGCAGGGCCAGTACATAGTCGACAAGCTGGGGCTGAAAGAGGGCAAAGGTCCATTTAATATCGAGGTCTTTACCGGCGCTCCCGATGACAATAATGCGAAATTCTTCTACAACGGTGCCATGAATGTTCTAAAGCCCTATTTTGACAGCAAAAAGTTGATTGTCAAGAGTGGTATGAATGATTTTACAAAGTGCGCAACGGAACACTGGAAAACAGAGGTAGCTGAGTCCCGCATGGATAATCTGCTTTCTGCAAACTATGCGAGTGGCGCAAAACTTGATGCAGTGCTTGCCCCAAATGACGCGATTGCGCGCGGTGTGCTGGCTTCCTTGAAAAACATCGGCTACGGTTCTGCCTCTAAGCCGCTGCCGCTGATTACCGGTCAGGACTGTGAAAAATCAAATGTCGCTTCTATTGCAAAAGGCGAGATTTCCATGAGCATCTTTAAAGATACACGCACACTGGCCAACAAGGTTGCCGACATGGTAACTGCTCTGCTGGAGGGAAAACAAGCCGAAGTAAATGACACGAAAACCTACAATAACGGTGTAAAGGTGGTTCCTTCCTATCTATGTAACCCGATTGTTATTACCAAAGACAATTACGAGAAGGAACTGATTGACTCCAAATATTACACAAAGACCGATTTAGGCTTAAATTGATTTGCTGATTTTGCCTTACTATCTTTTCAGCGATCACAAAAAGATATGGTTTGGCTATTTTATTGGTCAGGGGGTTACACAATGGCGGAAAATATTCTGGAAATGCGAAATATTATCAAAGAATTTCCAGGGGTTCGCGTTTTAAAAGATGTTAATTTTGCAGTGCAAAGGGGTTCCATTCATGCTTTGGTTGGCGAAAATGGCGCCGGAAAGTCTACTTTGATGAACGTACTCAGCGGTGTTTATCCGTTTGGCACTTATTCGGGTGATATCGTGTTTGAGGGAAAGGCCTGCCAATTCAAGAATATTAAAGACAGTGAGCAGGCTGGCATTGCCATCATCCATCAGGAGTTGGCGCTTATTCCGTACCTTTCCATCGGTGAGAACTTGTTTTTGGGTCATGAAAAGACCTCGCGCGGAGTAATCGACTGGGACTTGACCTATAACGAGGCAAAAAAGCTGCTGGAGCGTGTTGGACTAGATGAAAATCCCCATACTCTGGTAAAAGATTTGAATGTTGGCCGCCAGCAGCTAGTTGAAATCGCCAAGGCATTGGGAAAGAATGCCAAGCTGCTCATCTTTGATGAACCGACTGCGGCGCTGACTGAGAAAGATTCGCAAAAGCTGTTGGAACTGATGAAAGACCTGCAGAAAAACGGGCTGACTTCTATTTTGATTTCTCATAAATTAAATGAGATTACTGAAGTATCAGATTCCATTACAATTTTGCGTGACGGCGAGACGATTGAAACCATGATCAAGGGAAAAGACGAAATCTCTGAGGACCGCATTATTAAAGGTATGGTCGGCCGAGAAATGACTGAGCGCTTTCCGCAGCGTAATGTAAAAATTGGCGACGTCGCTTTTGAAATTCGCAACTGGTCCGCCGATAGCCCCGTAATTGAAGGAAAAAAGTTTTTAAATGACATTTCTATAAAAGTACATAAAGGCGAGGTCGTTGGGCTGGCTGGACTGATGGGAGCTGGGCGAACGGAACTGGCTATGAGCGTGTTTGGTCATTTATATGGCAAAAACATCACCGGAAAAGTGTATAAAGACGGAAAAGAAATTGACACCAGCACGGTCGAAAAGGCCATTGCCAACAAAATTGCCTACGTTACGGAAGACCGAAAAGACGCCGGCCTGATTTTGTCGGAGGATATTTGTACAAATATTACACTTTCCAGTTTAAACCGTGTCAGCCAAAATCAAATCATAGATAAGGATAAAGAAATTTCTTATGCGAATCAGTTCCGGGACGCACTGAAGATTAAATCCAACAACATCTATCAACCGGTAGGCAGTCTTTCCGGCGGCAACCAGCAAAAGGTTGTGCTGGGCAAATGGATTATGACCGAGCCGGATGTTCTGATTTTGGATGAACCTACTCGCGGCATCGACGTTGGTGCAAAATATGAGATATACACGATTATAAACCAGCTTGCGGCAAAGGGCAAGTGCGTCATTATGATTTCCTCAGAGCTGCCGGAAGTGTTGGGGATTTCCGACCGAATCTATGTCATAAACAACGGCACTGTAACCGGTGAGCTTTCCAAAGAGGAAGCCAAGGCGGAAACGGTCATGCAGTGCATTGTGGCAAACAAAAAGTTAGGAGCCTGAAAAATATGAGAATAAACGCTGAAAAAAAGAAACTGCCTGTAAATCTCAGGCAGTACAGTATGGTAATTGCACTAATTGTCATGATGGTCTTGTTTCAGGCTTTGACAGGAGGTATTTTTTTAAAGCCGCAAAACATTACAAACCTGATTTTGCAGAATAGCTACGTTATTATTCTTTCCATTGGTATGCTTTTGTGTATCGTCAGCAGCGGCTCCATTGATCTTTCAGTTGGCTCGGTGGTTGCGTTCATCGGTGCACTTCTCGGTGTTTTGATTGTGCAGAAGGGCATGAATGTGTGGCTGGCAATTCTGATTGCGCTGGGGGCCGGTGTTTTGGTTGGTGCGTGGCAGGGCTTCTGGATTGCCTATATGCGGATTCCAGCATTTATTGTAACCTTGGCCGGTATGCTTATCTTCCGCGGCATCACGCTTTATGTGCTGCAGGGTATGACAATTTCCCCTTTCCCGAAAGAATTCCTGTCCATCAGCTCTGGATTCCTGGTAAAAACCGGAACCGGGAAGCTGGATATGACGACCATGACACTGGGTGTGATTGCCATAGTTATTTGTGTGGCGGTTTCAGTTATCGGGCTGCAAAAGAAGAAGAAAAATGGTTATCAATGTCCGTCAATGGCCGCTTTCTGGGGTAAAAACATTGTTGCAGCCGTGGCGATTGGGCTGCTGACAGTTTGGCTGGCGCTTTACAATGGCGTTCCGGTTTTACTGCTGATTATGCTCGCACTGATCATCTTATATTCTTTCTTTATGAAAAAGACAGTGCCCGGCCGCCAGTTGTATGCAATGGGCGGAAATGAAAAGGCTGCCGTGCTTTCCGGCGTCAATACGAAGAAAGCGTTGTTCCTCACCTTTGTCAACATGGGTGTGTTGGCAGCATTGGCCGGCATTGTCTTTACTTCTCGTTTGCAGGCAGCTACACCTTCTGCAGGGCAAAACTTTGAAATGGATGCCATCGCTTCCTGCTACATCGGCGGTGCAGCCGTCATGGGCGGCAGCGGTTCCATTGCAGGTGCTGTCGTAGGTGCATTGGTCATGGGCGTCATTAACAACGGCCTTTCGATTATGGGTGTTGGCAGCGATATTACGCAAACCATAAAAGGACTTGTTTTGCTGGCAGCGGTTGTGTTTGACATCCTTTCCAAAAAGCATACCGTAAAAGCGTAATACATAAGCACGATAGCTTTGTAACGGCTAAAAAGTCACATCATTTGTGATAGAGACTCCCTTTATAAGCGGCAGTAAAACAGAATCACGCCATTCGTATGCAACGTTTTATGCCGCGAAAGCTAATCAGGAAAATTCTGAATCATCCAAAGTATGCAAGAGAAACTAAAAGTACGGTTATAAAGAATCGGCTAAATACTTGTTTTTGAACTGCACCCATAAAGTTAGAAAGTATGATATACTAAAACTAACTTTGGGGGTGCAGTTCACTTTTTTTATAACATCGTATAATATCCCGCGTCAATTCGATGAAAAATCCGCTCTTGGGATATCCATTTTTATGCCTATGTAAATAGATAAACTAGATGTGCAATTACGATACGGATATACCAATATCTGTTAGGATAGCCTTTAATTCCGGATACGGCATGACATAGCGCTGAGAAATGTAGCGCAGGGACGCTCCAAGTTCGCCGTGCGGCCCACCGTACTGAGCCAAAATAATCTTTGCCATATTGGCATCCGGATTTTTTATATGGATTGGATACTCCAGCCGCTTTTCATAATTCCACATGGCACTGTGCCTCCTTATCCTTATCTTCTTCAGCCTGCTGCTCAGTTTCCCATGGCCACGGTTCCTGCACCCACGCCACACGGTTGGCTGTGTCTGAGCTGAGGTTCATCGGCCCATAGGTTTCCTCATACTGTGCAACCAATTCCTGCGTGTATTTCCGGTATTCTGCAAGCCGCTTCATAGCACCGCATTCATTTGGGTGTGTATCCAAAAAAATTTTCAGCTCCCACATAGCAAAGCGGCAGGCACAGATTTTGCGCATCAGGCGCTCCTGTTCACTCATCATTTTTTGGCACCCCCAAGGAATGGTTTATCCAGCCCGCTGAAAAGCGTACCCGCCTCCAGCGCTTTTTCCGGTGAATATAGATTTTCAAATTTCTGGTAAGGAATATATGCCATTGCCAGCGACACTTTCGCCGGGAATGTTGGCAGAACCTTTGAATTGCAAGGAAGGCTTTCCCATTTATCTTCCATCGAAAAAACTCCTTTCATGGGGAATTCCCCTTTCCATCTTATGCATGAAAACAAAATTGTGCTGATAATTTATTCCCAAACCGATTTTTTCACCTGCTTTTCGTTTCTTTGACATATAACTGACAAGCAGGAAGTCTATGCTGATAGCATGAGCGTATGAAGGCTCTGCACTAAATCTTGTAAACTTAAAACAATTATGCTAAAATATTTTCGATACGCAGCAAATCTTTTTCTCTGTGCATCGTTTTGGGAACAGCATACCCGTAAAAGATTAGGAGGATAAAATGTCCACAGTATATTTTGTCATTCCATGTTATAATGAAGAAGCTGTCCTGCCGGAAACCATCAAAGAACTGACCGCGCAGATACAGGGGATGATTCAGTCCGGACTGGCAGACGAAAAGAGCCGAATGCTCTTTGTTGATGATGGCAGCCGGGACAAGACATGGGAATTGATTGAAAAATTCCATGCGGAAAATCCACTGGTCAATGGCTTAAAGCTAGCACATAATCGCGGCCACCAAAACGCCCTGCTGGCAGGACTGATGACCGCTAAAGAGGAAGCGGACTGTGCCATCAGTCTGGATGCAGACCTTCAGGATGACGTTGCCGTGCTGCCCCAGTTCGTTCAGAAGTTTCAGGAAGGCTGCGACGTTGTTTACGGTGTGCGCAACAAGCGGGAAACCGACACTTGGTTTAAGCGCACCACGGCACAGAGCTTTTATAAAATTATGGAGAAACTTGGCGCTGAAGTGGTTTACAACCACGCGGATTACCGCCTGATGAGCAAACGTGCGCTGGAAGCTCTCTCAGAGTACAAGGAAGTCAACCTTTTCCTGCGCGGGATGGTACCGCTGATTGGCTACCGCAGCGATTATGTCTATTATGACCGGCATGAACGCTTTGCGGGAGAAAGCAAGTATCCACTGAAAAAGATGATAAGCTTTGCCATGGACGGCATCACTTCCTTCAGTGTTAAACCATTAAAAATTATTTCCAATCTCGGCTTTTTGGTTGCGGCCATCTCGGTGGTTGGTCTGCTCTATGCCTTGATTTCCCATTTTACCGGGAATGCGGTCGCCGGCTGGACTGCCATCGTCTGCTCCATCTGGTTGCTGGGCGGTATTCAAATGCTCTGTTTGGGGATTGTCGGCGAATATATCGGAAAAATTTACAGTGAAGTCAAGCATCGTCCGCGATTTCGCATTGAGCAGCACTTGAAGTAAAATAAAATACAGCCGCCGCTGCACGTCCCCCTCGGAGGATTTGCAGCGGCGGCTGTCTATTAACAAAATAATTCATTTTGCAGGATAGAACTGCACCGAATGATTTTTGTCACAGACGCCCAGAAAAACATCTTTTGCGGAATGATAACCCTGTGCTTTCAACTGCTGCTGCAGCCATGTTTCGTCTAAACCCATTCGTTTCAGGTTTTCCCCCTGAATGCGACCATCCATAATGATTTCTGTATAAAGATATTCCTGCTGTGGATTGAGATTCATGTCAGATGGCGTTGCCGGCCGCTCTGAGGAAACCGGCAGGATTGTCAGTTTGCCGTTATACTCATAAACCGCCGTCTGCACCGCACGCAAGTCAAAATACCCCGCCTGCCGACAAAGGAGTTGGAACTCTGTGAGGTCAAGTTTTGATTTTTTTAAATTTTCCCGATAAATTTTTCCGTTATCCATCAAGATAATCGGATCACCGTCAACATATTTTCGGATGCGAGGCAGTTTATTGCTCAAGATACTCAGCGTAATTGCAAAGAAGCCATACACCGCCATCGCGACCAACGGTTTCCACGGCTTTTCAAGTTCTGTCGCCAGCTCGGCAGCAATGGAGCCAATCGTAATGCCTGTGATGTAATCGAAAAAATCCATCTGCGCAACCTGCTTGTGTCCCATCAGCTTTCCGACAATAAAAATCGCTATGACAGACAAAACAGAAGTTAAAATGACTTGCAGCACTTCCACATGAATCCCTCTCTTTCGCCTTTTTTGTTAGTATCCTTCATCCGGCGAAAAATAAACATGGAAACACTGACTGTAAAATCTCTGTAAAAAAATAGAAATTTTGAAGGAGCGCCAGCTATGAAAAAATGTATTCTGATTCCGGATTCCTTCAAAGGCACCATGTCCTCCGCCGAAGTCTGCTCCATTATGGCAGAGGCAGTGCGGCGGAATTTTCCGGCGGCAGAAATACACCGTATTCCGGCAGCAGACGGCGGGGAAGGCACTGTGGACGCCCTTTTGACAGCAATCGGCGGACGAAAAGTGTCTGTAACGGTCAAGGGGCCGTATTTTGAGGATGTCCCTTCCTTTTATGGCATCTTGCCGGATGGAACCGCTGTCATTGAAATGGCGGCTGCGGCCGGACTTCCTCTGGCAGGCAGTCGTCTTCAGCCGGAGCTTGCCACCACCTATGGCGTCGGACAGCTCATGGCATCTGCTGTTAAATCCGGCTGCCGCAGAATCATTCTCGGACTCGGCGGCAGTGCAACAAATGACGGCGGCTGCGGTGCCGCGGCTGCACTCGGCACAGTTTTTCGCCGGACAGACGGTACTGTGTTCACACCGGTCGGGCAGACACTGCAGGAAATAGCCGCGATTGACAACAGCCGGCTGCAGAAGCGGTTAAAAGGCATTGTGACGATCGTCATGTGTGACATTAATAATCCGCTGTGTGGGCCACAGGGAGCCGCTGCCGTTTTTGCCCCGCAGAAAGGTGCGGATGCGCAGACCGTGCGGATGCTTGACTGTGGTCTGGCACATTTTGCGAAAATCGTGGCAGCGGAAACCGGCACGGAAATTCTTGGCCTGCCGGGCGCTGGTGCCGCCGGAGGAATGGGCGGTGGCATGGCAGCGCTGCTGGGTGCTTCTCTGCAAAGCGGAATTGAAGCCGTGCTGGACGCGGTTCACTTTGATGACCTGCTGCGGAAAACGGATGTTGTTTTCACTGGCGAAGGCCGACTGGACAGCCAGTCCCTGCACGGAAAAGTAATTTCCGGTGTCGCGCGCCGCACCAAAGCCACCAAAGTGCCGCTGTTTGCGGTTGCGGGCGACCTGCTTGGCAACCCGGCAAATATTTATGAGGCCGGTGTGACCGCTGCTTTCAGTATTAACCGTCTGGCTGTGCCATTTGAGCAGGCAAAAAAGACCTGCCGGCAGGATTTGGCATGGACAATGGACAGCATTCTGCGTCTGCTTAAATATTCTGCCCGATAAAAATATCCCAGCCGGAGGAAACGACCCTTCGGTTGGGATAAAAATTGATTTAGCCTGCAAGTGAATCTGCGATGGCGTCCGCAAGCTGTTCGATCTGCGGCATCTGCTCATTTTTCAGTGCAGAACGAACCGTCAGCGTTGTACCGACCTGCTGCATGGACTTCATCGCGGCAAGCTGCTCGCCCATCTTCTTGGCGGCCACCGGTGCCCAGCTTCCATTCTCTATCAGCGAATAGGAGCGGTTCTGCAGGTTGAGCGCAGCCATATCCCGCAGCAATGCATCCATCGGCAAATACACGTTGTTGTTATAAGTCGGAGAAGCCAGCACGAAATTGCTGTAGCGGAACATATCCGAAATCACATACGAGGAATGCGTTTTGGAAATATCATAGACACAGATATTCGGCACATTTCTGGAGGCCAGCAAATTTGCCAACAGTTCCGCCGCATTTCCCGTGTGCCCATACATGGTGCCATAGACAATCACCACACCATTTTCTTCCGGCTGGTAGCGGCTCCAGCGGTCATATTTTTCGAGGAACCACGCAATGTCTTTTCTCCAAATTGGCCCGTGCAACGGACACAGCACAGAAATCTCCAGCCCGGCGGCTTTCTTCAGCACTGCCTGCACCTGCGCCCCGTATTTCCCCACAATGTTGGTATAATAGCGGCGTGCCTCATTTAGACAGTGATTCTGAAAATCTGCTTCATCTGCAAAAATCGTGCCATGGAACGCACCGAATGTGCCAAAAGCATCTGCGCTGAATAACACCTTGTCCGTACTGTCATAGGTCATCATCACTTCCGGCCAATGCACCATCGGCGCCATGACAAAGGAAAGCGTGTGCCGGCCAAGCGAAAGTGTATCTCCCTCTTTCACCACAATACTGCGGCCTTCCAGCGGCATATTAAAAAACTGTCCAAGTATTTGGAAGGTTTTCGTGTTGCCGACCAGTTTCACCTCTGGCCAGCGACATACCACTTGTGCCACAGCCGCACAGTGATCCGGCTCCATATGGTCAATGACCAAATAGTCCAGTTTCCGCCCATTCAGTGTGCTTTCCACATTCTCCAGGAATTGCTGGCCTATCGACGCGTCCGCAGTATCCATCAAAGCTGTTTTTTCGTCCAGAATTACATAGGAGTCATAACTTACCCCTTCCGGTAAAGGAAAAAGATTTTCAAACAGAGCAAGCCGCCGGTCACTGCCGCCAACCCATACAATGTCATCGGTAACTTTTCGTGTGCAGTACATGGCATATCCCTCCAGAAATATAATAACAGTTATTGTTTTTGTTTTACTAGTTATTATTATAACACACACAGGGAATTTCTGCAAGATAAGTGCCCTGTATTCCTTCCTTTATTTTGCATGAAATTTGCCAGCCGTGTATTTTATTATCTGTCTATAAATCAAATAATCTTCTCATGCCTGAAGAAAATCATGCCAGCAGAAGCGATATTGGTTGACGTAATCACTTGATTTTGTATATAATAAGGCATATTCAATCTTGAAAGAGGGAATGCCATGACTAAATCTGCCCTGCACAAAATTTGAATGAAGCGCCAGACGCGCGGGTGACTTCACCCCCGGCGTGACGAGGAGAAGTGTTATCGAAGATTTCGGCGGATGCACTTCCGGCTGGACAAATGCGGACAGTCGTCAGACAGCGCACAAAGCGTGATGCGGGTGCCTATACCCCGTGGAGAATCACGGCAAAACCGCTGTCGTTTCCGTAAAAATTTTTATATGCCTGATTACGGAAAGGAAAGAAAACTAAATATGTGTGGAATTATTGGCTATGCAGGAAATGAAGACTCTGTCGACATTCTGTTGGACGGACTACGCAAACTGGAGTACCGCGGCTATGATTCCGCGGGCATTGCTGTCTGCGGAGAAAGCGGTGTATCCATTGTGAAAGCGCGCGGCCGGCTGCAGGCCCTGCAGGATAAAATTGATGCGGGAGAGCGCCCTGTGGGCACCTGCGGCATTGGTCACACCCGCTGGGCTACACACGGTGAACCCAGTGATGTGAATGCGCATCCGCATCACTGCGGCCATGTGACACTGGTGCATAACGGCATCATTGAGAACTATATGCAGTTAAAAGCAGAACGTGTTGCGGAGGGTGTCACCTTTGTCAGCGAAACCGATACCGAAGTCGCCGCCGCTACACTGAACCATTATTACACCGGCGACCCGATTGCCGCGATTGCAAAGACAGCGGAAGCAGTGGAGGGTTCTTATGCGCTGGGCATCCTTTTTGATGACCAGCCGGACACCATCTATGCTGTGCGCCATGACAGTCCGCTGGTTATCGGCCTAAGCGACAAAGCAAACTACATTGCCTCTGATATGACGGTACTGCTGCAGCACACAAAGAAGTATCTGCTGCCGGAGCCGGGCGAAATTGCCGTAGTACGCAAGGACGGCGTGGAAATGTACGATATGGATGGTGAGCGCATCCACAAAGATGTCATGACGGCCGACTGGGACATCGGCACGGCAGAGAAAGACGGCTATCCCCACTTTATGCTCAAGGAAATCCATGAGGAGCCGGATGCTGTCCGCCGCTGCATTTCGCCGCGCATTCGTGCCGGCCAGATTCAGCTCGGCATTCCCGGGCTGCCGGATGATGTGCTTGCCAAGACAGAGCGTATCCACATTGTCGCCTGTGGCACTGCCATGCACGCCGGTCTGGTGGGGCGTTATGCCATTGAGTCCCTTGCGCGTGTGCCTGTGGAAGTCGACATTGCCTCTGAGTTTCGTTACCGCAACCCGGTACTGGGCAAAAACGACCTTGTCATTTTGATTTCCCAGTCCGGCGAAACAGCAGATACGCTGGCGGCACTGCGTCTGGCAAAGCAGCGGGAAATTCGCACACTTGCCATCGTCAATGTGCCGGGTTCCTCCATTGCCCGTGAGGCGGATGATGTGCTCTATACTTGGGCCGGCCCGGAAATCGCCGTGGCAAGTACCAAAGCCTATCTGGTGCAGCTTTCTGTGCTGTATTTGCTGGCAGTCAAACTTGGACGTCTGCATGGAAAACTGAGTGTGAAAGATGAAGCAGAACTGTGCAATGATATGCTTGGCATTCCGGATAGGATTCAGAAGGCGATTGACGGGGACGACCAAGTCCTGCAGTGTGCCCAGAAGCTTCAGAATGCCCAGCACGTCTTTTTCATCGGTCGTGGCGTCGATTATACCTTGTGCATGGAAAGTTCCCTGAAACTGAAGGAGGTTTCCTATATCCACTGTGAGGCCTATGCTGCCGGCGAACTGAAGCACGGCACCATTTCGCTGATTGAAAACGGCACGCCCGTGATAGCCGTGGCAACGCAGCCGACTCTGTATGCAAAAACGGTCAGCAATCTGGAAGAAGTAAAGTCCCGCGGCGCTGACGTTATGCTGGTCTGCAACGAAGGCGACAAAGTGGACGAAAACCTGACGACCAATCTGCTGCGTGTTCCTAAAGTACGCGACATTCTCTCTCCTATGGTCACGATTGTTCCGCTGCAGCTTTTGGCATACCATATTGCTGTGCTGCGTGGGTGTGACGTGGATAAACCGCGCAACCTGGCAAAGAGCGTGACCGTCGAGTAATTCATCTCCATAAACGAAACCTGTATTTTTACCGGATATTCAAAAGTCCCACGAAGGCTTGATGCTTTCGCGGGACTTTTTCTATTCCATCCATAATTCTGAATATTCTGGATTTCGTGCATATAATTTACAATTTTAACGGTATATGATATAATTATTTAATGGTAAATATTCTCATATTAGTCTTGGAGATATTGTATCATAAGGTAAATGATGTCTGTGCGTCTTTATTTGAAATTGCAAATCATTTGACTCAAAAGCAGGATCGTAGGTTGGTACTGAAACTGCAAGCAACTATATTATTTGAATTCGATAACCCTTTATGAGTTCAATATTCCCAGCAATGTATCCACAATAGAAAATTGAATAAGCCTGTTTGTAATTGTTTGCTTTGATTAATAACACAAAATAGAATGATTAGGGTGATTGAAAATTGAAAGTTAAAAAGAACATACATATTTTTGCTCATGTTTTTATTGTTACGCAGGCAATCATCATCATGCTTTGCTTAAACTTTTTTCTTTCTGAACAATACACAAGTGTATGGGGAAAATATCCAAATTCAAGTCAGTCAGTAATGATCTATTTAAAGGATGTTAACCAAAGCAAACAAATGGAAGCACAACAGTGTTTGCTTCAGGCAGCCAACGAACAGCATCTCTTAATTGTCAGAAAAGATATTCAGCTTGACAATAAAGGTTATTCACAAGGCTATAACGTAGGAATAGCTGGTAATCCTGATTCTAAAGATGCTTCGTTATCATTTTTAGGAGAAGATATACTTACCACAGAGAACATATCCAAATTGCTGAATTCAAAAAGCCCAAACAGTACGCTTGGAGTGGATACCGGAAGTATCAACAGCATTGGCACAATCCCTCAGTTTAACAACAACCATATTGTCGTTGAAAAAATGCCGAAATTGATTAGCAAAAGCACCACAGTAAATGGGACTTATTCTATTTTGGGTTTTAAGGACGATACACAAACCAGTAAATTTCTAGGCGAACTTAGCCAAGTAAGCGGTGTGGCAAAGGCAGAACTTACGACTCAGAAAAGTGGAGCGTATTCAGACGACAGTTCCCGGCGAAATATTTTACTTCTGTTTTTAGCTGCAAATGTTTTCTTAAACATAATTTTGTTTCTTGTCATCGTTGTAAAGCGGCTTCCGGAAGAAGGAACGCTACTGCTGCTTGGTTGGTCACGAACTTCTTTTGCATTGAAAGTATTCGGTCAATTTTTAATTACCTCGATAATCGGAGCGCCGGTCTTTATTGGAATTGGATGGCTGCTGTCTGGGTGGAATAAATTTTCCCCAATGCTTTTGAGTTATTATTTTTTGGCAGTCGTAATCAATCTTGTCTTTGTGGGTATCGAAGCAATTCTGGCATCTATTGTGATTATGGTTACAAAATCACTGGATGCGATACGCAGGCGCTTTTCAACAAAGCCATTGTATATACTTGGCATATTGGCATACTTGTTGGTTAGTGCAGGGCTGGTGGCCTCCGGCTGTTATTTGGACGGCCCAATGCAGCTAATTTCCCAAAACACACAGACGCTGAAAAATTGGTCTAAAGTTTCTGATTATCAGGTGTTAAGGAACCTTTCCGTTGGACATGACAGTGTTTCTGCAAATGGACAGTCCAATCAGCTTAGTCAGGATCTGTATCATTGGTATCAATCGATTGCAAATGAACGGGGAGTCTTTTTGGTACATACACAATATTACAAACAAAGCGTTTTGGATATTTGGAAAAGTAAGTCTGTTTACAAATCCGTACCGGAAAAGCCATTTTGGTACTTCACCATGTCACCGAACTATTTGGACACTATAGACATCCATGTCAGTGCAGAGAAACTGAAAGAAACAAAAGACGGAAAACGCCTGTACCTTTTGCCAAGTACACTTTCACAAGCAGAACGCAAAAAAATGATGGGCTGGATTCGTGAGTCGGATTCCTTTATAACGAATGATTTTGAAAATAAGTTCACACAGCATCCCGACTTTATATTCGTTGATTATACACCAAAAAACAATTTGTTTACTTGGTCGGCCGATTCCAACAACGCAACAATGACAACTTCACCGGTGATTTATGTATGTACGCCGGAAAACATGAATTTTTCTGAGGAAGACAGTCTCAAAGCCACCGGATTAGAAAACGGATGTATTAAATTTTCAAGCAACAAAATTATGAAACAATATATGAGCGACAAACGACTAAGTCAGTTTCACTTAGCTGACAATCATTTGACTTTTACATCCGTCCAGAAATATGTTGACGGAATACAAAAAGAGCTTTGGCTTTCTATTAAAATGTATGGGGTACTTTTTGTTTTCCTGTTTGTTATTGCTATTGGATTGCTCATTACTTTAGCTACCATTTACAGAATTGCAAACCAGGAAAAAATCAATGTGAAGAAATTCTTGGGATTCAGCTTTTGGCAGCTTTATAAAGTTCCGGCATGTGTACTGCTGGGAGCTGTCATAATAGAAATAATCGTTACCTTAGTTTTGCGCTCAAAACTCGGAACACTTGTAATGACTGTTTCGGCTTTGCTGCAATTACTGATATTTGTAACCTATATGACACACAATGAATTCAAGCGAATTCTGATCGCTTTTAAAGGAGGCTCGTAATGAAAGCAGTAGAGATAAACAATCTAACAAAAAAATACGGGCAACGAACCATTTTAGAAAATATCTCTTTATCAGTCGACGAAGGAGAAATGGTTTCTCTGATTGGTCCGTCAGGGTGTGGAAAATCGACAATATTAAATATAATCGGGCTTTTGGAAACGTATGACAAAGGAACAATCTCTATCTTTGGAGAAATACTTCCCAAAATTGAAAGTCATAAAGCAATGATGATGCGGCGGGAAACAATCAATTATCTTTTTCAGTCTTTTGCTCTATTAAATGATACAACGGTATTGCAAAACCTGTTATTATCCATGCATTTTGTCAATCTTTCAAAGAACGAAAAAATGGAAAAAATCAATCAGGTCTTAGACGCGGTTCATCTGCTGCCTTTAAAAGATGCGATTGTAAATACATTATCCGGTGGAGAGCAGCAAAGAGTTGCGCTAGCTAGAACCATGCTGAAGCCGGGCAAATTGATACTGGCAGACGAACCCACTGGCTCCTTGGATGCAAACGCAGCAAACGTTTCATTTGCGTTGTTGCAAAATCTTACGAACCAATATCACAAAACGGTCATTGTAGTAACACACAGCTCTGAGTTGGCGCATAAAACGAATCGGGTAATTGATCTTAAAGCACTTTTGAACGCACATAAGACGGACAGTTGCTGTAATTTGAAAGCCTAACTTTTTATATGGAGAGACTGCTTTCGTATTTTTAATGAAAGCACAAAGAAATATGGGCATGTCTGTTTCTGCAATGCATTTCCGAATAATTTCACTCCCAATACCTCTTCTGATGGGGTGGAAGTATGTAGATGTCGTCTGCCTCCATCTTTCTATCAACAGATGTCCTTACTATAAATTTATTTCAATAAGCTGCAACCCAAATACAATTAAAGCTCCATGTGTAGGTTCTAATCTTACACATGGAGCTTTTTCACCTATGATATTTTCTTAACTTTAATACAAGTCCTGATAGAAATCAATAGATGCTTATTTTTTAACGGCAATATAAAGATAGCAATGAGCCTTCCCATCTTTCGTAAATTTGGCCGGAACACTGCTTTCATAGTCTGTGGTAAATGCCCGCCTAATATTTCCGCTTTTTTG
>JAKVJJ010000012.1 GCA_022487055.1 Oscillospiraceae bacterium | reverse complement strand
TTTAATGCCTTGCCAATAAAGGCAGACGCTCCCTTACCATACATATTATCGTTTGCTTCAATAATCGCGCTGTCCGACAAAAATCCTTCAGTCAAAAGGCGCCAATAACTATTATCCAAACCACTTGTCTGCTTATTCACCACATTTACCCATTCATCCACAATACATTGAATTTCATTTGAAGACGCATCTTTTTTCAAATCTGATGTGAGTTTTTTCATTAGCTCTGTTGTCTTTGCTATATAATCTCCGCTCATTAAATTATTGAAATCCTGAGTCTTTTTCGGCAACTCATTCAGATGTTCTTTCATAGCTTCGGTGTATTTTTCAATGCTACCATAAAATTGAATAGCAGCTTTTGCCGCTCTTCCTTCATTTTCCTTAATCTTATCTACTGTCTGGTCAAACTTATCCATGCTGCCCCATATTTTGACGATATCCTCTGCGTGATTGTCCCTGAATTCTTTTAGTAAGCCAAAGTACCCACTCATGTCAAATTCTTTGAAACTCATACTTTTCTCTCCTTTTATAAGTTTATTCAGCAAATCCAAAAGGCCATTTAGTCTGTCACGTTTTGCTTCAAGAAATTTTTGTTGCCTAATAAAGGCATCGTTTTTATCATATCGGGGGTTTTGCATGATTGCTTTTATATCTTTTAATGGAAAGTTGAGTTCTCTAAAAAACAATATTTGCTGTAGGATTTCTAAAGCATCATCATCATATAATCTGTAACCTGACGCAGTTACTTTAGTTGGCTTAAACAAGCCAATTTCATCGTAATATTGCAAAGTTCTTACGCTTATTCCAGTCAGTTGGGACACTTGCTTTACAGTCTTCATACTTATCCTCCTAAATGCGATTGTCGGGATATGGATTTTCCAAGAGATATGCTGCTGCCTGTGGGTATTTAACAACAGCTTTTTTCTACTCTTAGAATACACTATCACGCAACGTGAGAGTCAATACCTTTTTTAAAATTTTTAATGCATTGCTGTCAGTGGCTATCTATCTCATTTTAATTGCTTTTCTTGTTTCCTTATGGGCCCTGCGCATTCACTCCCGGATTGTCGTTGCCATAATGATCGCGCCCCCAATGGCAAGGCCAGCGCCGAGGACGATCACGAGGGCCTGGAGAACGCCGATTGCGGAATGAAAGGTTACCTCCAATTCTAATTTTGAATATAAAAAAAGCCGCTATTCTGCGGCTTTCGGTTTCCCGGAGAGATCAACGGCATATGTGTTGAACACATCGTCCGGTTTTGGCTTTAATTTGGTGAACAGAAACTTTTCGATAGGGAAAGCGTTGCGGGTCTCGTAGTCGGACAGGTACTTGTCCGAAAGGAAAGGCCGGACGCCGCGAAGTTGAAGGATGCACTTGCCGCCGCAAGGACAGACAGCTCATCGACCGAGGCTAAATCCTTCCAAAATCTCTGAAAATTGAGGCTGTGAGAAACCTCGCGGCTGCGGATGGTTGCAATCAGCTTTTCAAATTTTGAGATCTGCCCGATGTTAGCAAATTTGTCGAGCAAGCGCCCGCGTACACGTCGTCTGCCTTCTCACACAGCAGATTGAAAAGCTGCGTATAGGCCATCACGATAGCTCGAAAACTCTGCTTGCAACTGTGAACACATTTCTGGCAGAGTAGATTGGATGTCATTGTCTGCATGGCAATTTACACCGTTTTGGTAAAAAGCATCATCGTAACCATTCGCTAATTACATCTCGTTTTGATACTTGCTTGCAAAATATGCTTCCAAAAAACATTTCAGTACAAACACTCCAATTACAGTTAATGTTATCCATAATGGTGTTCCAATCAAAATAGTAAGATAAGCTATGCCCATGATAAACCATTGAATAATATCTCCAGCTTTTGCTTTTGCCGCATTACGAATCATTGTGTTTCTTTCGTCAGTGTATTCAATCTGTTTTTTCTTCACGATTTTAGGGTCGGTCTTTTCCAGGCGCTTCATATACAAATTGGCAACGCTCATTCCGAACAATCCAGCGCCGATACCAATGCACATACCGCCTACGCTCTTAGGAGCTTCAGGAAACATTCTAAACACTAAAGCTGCACCAAGTAAAGCGATTCCAACCAGTAATGTAATAACGTAAAATGATTTCTTCCGCAACATCAATTATCCTCCTCATAAATGAATATTTCTTCAATGCTCATATTGAAATATCTGGCAAGCTTAAACGCCAAAGTGATTGAGGGATTGTAGCGCCCATTTTCCAGAGACCCAATGGTTTGACGAGATACTTCCAAGGCGTCCGCCAATTCCTCTTGCTTTATCCCGCGTTCTTTTCGGATTTCCTCCAAACGGTTTTTCATTTTACCACCTCTCGACCTATGGAAAGCTTACTTTCCATAAATAAGTATAACATTAACTTTTAAAATGTCAAGCATACTTTCCATAATAATTTGTAAAGGAGCGTGATTCAAAGTTCTGTTCCATTTAACAAAACGGCCGCTCGTCTGTTTCCACTTATGAGAAAAACAGCCTGCTGCGCGACCTTATCATCACACAAAGAGGCAACAAGCCGGAGAGATAATCTCCGGCTTGTTTTGAATAAGTCCGTATGATAGAATCATAGAATACTGTGGATTAAAATTTGAACTGCGAGTGGATTCCTGAAAAGAGGGCTTGTTACGCGTTCAGAAAAAAGACTCTTGATTTTAAATTATTGATACAGCAACTAAGGATTCTCGTATTCGTGTGGCCTATCTGGAAGGTTCCCGTACTCACCCAAATGTGCCGAGGGGTATTTTCCAAGATTATAATGTAGCGGACATTGTATCTGAAACGAAATCTTTTAGGGAAGATGAGGAACTGGATAAACCGTTTTGATAAACGATTGTTCATGCAATATCCGGAGAAGACGCTGCTGGCGTATGGGATGGCGGGCAAAACCTACGAGATAATCTTGATAGTCCATAGTAATTGCCCTCCTTTAGTCAATGGTTATGTGAGAACGCCATGCTATCACAAGGAAAATCACTGTGGATTTTTCTGTTCAAGTGTCCAGATCCATTTTACGATCGACCAGAAGTGCTTAAAATCATTTGCGAAAGCGGTCATGCGGAGGCTCCTGCTCCTCTTTTTCGCGTTCCCGCAGATAAGCTTCATAGTCAAAGCCGTCTTCTTCATCGATGGTACTTCTGTGCCTGCCGCGTCTGCTTTCATCGGGAGCAGGCTGCTGTGATTTGGACTGCGGGGCAGGAATAACGGGCCTGCTCACTCTTGGTTGTCGAGCAGGGACAACCGGCTTGTTCACTCTTGGTTGCCGAGCAGAAACAACCGGCCTGTTCACTCTTGGCTGCGGGGCAGGGATAACTGGCCTGTTCACTCTTGGCCGCCGAGCAGGGACAACCGGTCTGTTTATCCGGGGTTGCGGCTGGCTTGTCTGAATGGTATGCTTGGTAAGCCATGACGGCAGTTTGGCCAGTATCCGTGCGGGCAGGACTTTGCAAACGGACTGCATCAGCGGGCGGAAGTTGATCATAATCATCAGCAGAGTGAGCAGGAAACACCAAAGCAGGCACAGGGTGCCGTTATTTACCATCAGATATGCTTCCAGTGACAGTACGGCGGTGTCTGCAATCAGGCGAAGCGGACTAAAATTTACCTCAATAAACCGGCGTGTATCGAAGACACGGACAATGAACATAACAAAGTATGCGCAGAGGGTGGCGGCAGAAGCACCCTGCGGGCCGTATTTCGGAATGAGCAGCAGATTCAAAATAATGTTGATGGCAGCCGCGATGATGGTGGTGACCATGTTGTTGACACTTCGTTTTTCCACCATATAGACAGTACCGAGAAAACTGGCGAGACAGGAAAAAGCCGTTGCCAGTACCAGCAGGGGAATATAAATCCAGCCAACATGAAATTTTCCGGTTGTCAGAATATCCATCAGTGGGCGGCAGAGGAGAATGACCAGTGCGCTGCCAATAAAGATGATAGCTGACATCGCGTGGAAAACTTTCGTGAAAAAGTGTGCCCGGCCCTTTTCTTCTGTGATGGAGGACATTTGCCATGCGTCCAGAAAAATATTGACCACCAGTGTAATCAGGTTTGGAATCTTATAAGCACCGGCAAAAATACTGGAAAGCACATTGCCGCTCATGGTCTGCACCATGATACGGTCGGAACTGTTGGTTACCCAGAAAGCCACTTTATTTGGAATCAGCGGTGCCGAGTAACGCAGCATTTGCTGTGCAGTCAGGTGATTTAGTCCCCGGAAACAAACAAACTTTTTCAGATCTGCCAGCCAAAAAAGGACAGCGGCACCGATAATGTCCGGCAGAATAATGCCAAGCAAGAAGCCGGTGACGCCCATTTTGAGCGGATACAGGAACAGCAGTGTAAAGATAACCGTAGTGAAAGTAGTGAAAATCCCCTCTGCGGCATAAAGCTTGACCATGTTTCGTGCGCGCACAAACTGGCTGCACATATTGCGCAGGGAGGAGGTGAACACGAAAATTGCTACCAGCATACTCCTGCCCTTCATAAAGTCCAATCCGGGGATTCTTTCCATCAGCGGAGAAATCAGCAGCAGGACAAGGGAACCGAGGACCGTGACAATCAAACTGACAGAAAAGACATCTTTTTTGTTGTAGCGACGGTCAAGGCCAAAGCGTGTGACACCATCCACAATCTGCAGGGAAAACAGCGGAATGAGAACATTGCCCATGTCCTGCAGAACGCTGGCTGTGCCAAAATCACTGCCCAGTGCGGCGGTGTTGAAGCGTGTCATTAGGATGGTTAGTATTTTGGAGCTGAAAGTGCCGATTGCAAAAATCAGAGTATTGGATATGAGTCTACTATATTTATTCAAATGAAGCGCTCCTGTGAGTACAAAATCAAAACTCATTATAGCATATTCGCATGAGAAATTACAATTACAAATGCATATAAAAAAAGGAGGTTGCAGGACTTTAAAAAATTCCCGCGGCCTCCTCTTTATTCTGTTAAAGACTCAGATTTTCTTACTTTGTCCATAGTAAGCGTGTGCGCCGTGCTTGCGCAGAAAATGCTTGTCCAACAGTTCCTGCTGCATAGGCTGCATCTGCACACCGGCGATGTTCTCCGTGTGCCATGCCATCATGGCGACTTCTTCCAGTACAACAGCGTTATAAACTGCTTCTCCGCAGTCCTTGCCCCAGCTGAAGGGACCGTGGGAATGAACCAGCACTGCTGGAATATGAGCGGAGTCAATGCTGCGTTTCCGGAAGGTTTCCACAATGACATTACCGGTTTCTTTCTCATATTCACCGGTTGTGGCGGTGCCGATTTCTTCCGGTGTCATTTTGCGTGTGCAGGGGACTTCACCATAGAAGTAATCGCCGTGTGTCGTGCCGTATGCCGGAATGCCGCGGCCGGACTGTGCCCAGATTGTTGCCCAGCGTGAGTGGGTATGTACAATGCCGCCGACACCGGGAAACTGGCGGTAAAGCACTGCGTGAGTCGGTGTGTCGGAGGAAGGATTCAGTTCCCCTTCTACTTTGTGGCCGTCAAGGTCACAGACAACCATGTCGCCCGGGGTGAGCTTATCATACGGAACACCAGAGGGCTTGATGACAAAAAGTTTGGAATCCGGGTCATAGCCGGAAACATTGCCCCAGGTAAAGACGACCAAACCATGAGCGGGCAGCTCCAGATTTGCTTTGTAAACTTCTTCTTTTAGCTTTTCAAGCATCTTTACAGATTTCCTTTCCGAATTATGATAAGGCAGTTGATTTAGTGCTGTGCCTGCTTTGCTTTCAGTGCCTTCAGGCGCTTCATCACATCATTGTCACCGCGGCCAAAATAATCATGCAATGTTTTGTATTCCGCATAAAGCTTGTCATAGACAGCGGCATTTTCCGGGATTGGTGTGTAGACTGTGTCCTTCACTTTGCCCATGGTGCGTGCGGCCTCGAAAATATCGTCATAACCGCCTGCTGCCTTGCCCGCGGCTTTTGCAGCAAAGATGGCACTGCCGAGTGCCGGTCCCTGTAAAGAACCTGCAATTTTAATTGGCATATTGATGACATCCGCGTAAATCTGCATGGTCATGGGGTCTTTCTGGCTGATTCCGCCAGAAGCGAAGAATTCGTTGACCGGCACGCCGTGTTCCCGATAATTTTCAATGATTGCGCGTGTGCCATAAGCGGTTGCTTCAATCAGTGCACGGTAAATTTCTTCCGGCTTGGTCTGCAGTGTCATGCCCAGCATCATGCCGGTCAGATCAACATCGACCAGAATGGAGCGGTTGCCGTTCCACCAGTCCAGAGCCAGCAGGCCGCTCTCGCCCGGCTTCTGCTTTTCTGCTTTTGCGCGCAGAAACTTATGAATGTTCTTGCCCTCTTTTTTGGCTTCTTCATAATAGGAAGCAGGCAGGCAGTTATCAATAAACCATGCAAAGTGGTCGCCGACACAGCTTTGTCCGGCTTCATAACCATAGTAGCCGGGCATCACGCCGTCTGCAACCACGCCGCACATACCGGGAACCTGCTTTTCTTCTGTACCCATCATAATGTGGCAGGTGCTGGTGCCCATAATGGCAAGCATTTTGCCCGGGCCATCAATGCCGACAGCCGGAACGCAGACGTGTGCATCCACATTGCCGATAGCGACGGCTGTTCCGGGACGCAGGCCGGTCAGTTTGGCGGCTTTTTCGGTCAGTTCTCCGGCTTTTTCACCCAGAGGGGTAATGACCGTGCCCAGCTTTTCCTCCACAACATTTTCCATGCATGGGTCCAATGCCTTAAAGAAGTCCTTACTTGGGTAGCCGGTGCGTTTGTTCCACATTTCTTTGTAGCCGGCGGTGCAGGAATTGCGGGTTTCTTTACCGCAGAGCTGCCAGATAATCCAGTCTGCAGCCTCAATCCAGCGGTCCATCGCATTGTAGACTTCCGGTGCTTCATCCAGTACCTGCCACAGCTTCGGGATAGCCCATTCGCTGGAAATTTTGCCGCCGTAGTTCTGCAGCCACGGTTCTTTGCGCTGTGCGGCAATTTCATTGAGCTTGTTGGCCTTGTCCTGTGCGGCATGGTGTTTCCACATTTTCACATAGGCGTGCGGATTGTGCTCAAATTTCGGCAGGAAGCACAGCGGTGTGCCATCCGCTTTGACTGGCAGAATGGTGCAGGCGGTGAAATCCGTGCCGACACCGATAACATCTTCCGGATTGATACCGCTTTCTTTCAGCACGGCCGGAATCGTTTTGCCCAGCACGTCCAGATAGTCCTGCGGATGCTGCAGCGCCCAGTCCGGGCCAAGCTCTGTGCCGTCCCAAAGCGTTTCATCCATGACAGCGTGCGGATACTCATAGACAGAACTTGCCACTTCTTCGCCGGTCTTTACATTGACCAGTACGGCGCGACCAGACAGAGAGCCATAATCAACGCCAATCGTATACTTTGCCATTTTAACTCCTCCTGATAAATGATAAACCTATATATATGTTTAAAAAACGAATAATCTTAGATATCGGTTTTTCAGTCATGCAGCGGACAAACGCTGGAACGCTCCACAATATGGGGCGGAAAGTTGACTGTTGCCTTAAAGCTGGGGTCCTGTATCAGATGCAACAGGTTTTGTGCGGCTGTAATGCCCAGTTCCTCCATGGGGTGTGCCACACTGGTGAGCGGTACTTCACAGAGTTTGGCGAGATCGGAATTTTCAACACTGATAACGGAAACATCCTCCGGCACACGTTTTCCAGCTTCCCGCAATGCAGACACTGCCTTCAGTGCTATCTGGTCGTTGTAACAGAAAATTGCTGTGGCACTGCTCAGACGCTGCCGCATTTTTCCGGTACTAAAGCCGTCGGCAAAATCTTCGGTGGAGTACCACAGAACCAGATTGTCATCCAGCGCAATGCCCGCGTTGATAAGCGCACGCACATAACCCGCATAACGCAGCCTGCCCTGATAATCGTCCAGCTTAAAAATGCCTGCAATGCGGCGATGACCTGCGCGAATCAGATATTCCGTTGCGGCAAGGCCGGCTGCCGCATCATCCAGAGCAACGTGCGGCAGCGCCAGGGAAGAATAATAGGTATTGAAAAAGAGAATCGGTGTTCCTTCCTGCAGAGCTTCCTGATACAAATCGATGTTCGGGCTTGGAAGGCCGCTTTTGGCTGGTTCCACAATCAAACCATCCACCCCGCGTGTCAGCATATTTGCAAGGGCATTTTTTTCACTTTCAATATGATTGTGCGTAAAAGCGAGCTGCATGGAATACCCGTTTTCTGTCAGCACATTTTCCATGCCGCGCAGGATGCCGGAAAAAATGTAGTCATTTACATAGGTGGAAATGACACCAACAACCATTTTGGGCGAATGCTTGCCTGCAATGCGGCGTGTCACATAAGTGCCGCTGCCCTGCCGGCTTTCCAGCAGGCCGTCTTGCACCAGCACATTGATTGCCTGCCTCACTGTCTGCCGGCTGACACTAAACATTTGTCCCAGCTCTTTTTCGGAAGCCAGCTTCTCCCCGTATTTAAATTCCTGATTTTTGATGCGGTCGCGTATCCAGTTGACCAGTACCATGTATTTTGGAAGCATAGAACCAACCTTTCTGCCCAAATTCACTGATAAAAAATAAGGACAGTCAGTGAAATTAACAATATCTTATGATAAATATACTTCTCAGCTATGAAGTTGTCAAGTCAAATTTTGAAAACATTCGGGGGAAATACCGTACAAATCAAGTACATCTGTGCAAATGTTTTTTTTGCGTCCATGTGGTATACTAATAAAAAAGAATCAGAGAGGACAAGGAAACCTTTTTGGTGATTTTCATGATATGATATGAAAGGAAGCGCTTCATCATGGCAGAAAGTTTAGAGGAACTGCGTGCACTGGCAGAGCAGGCTGCAAAGGAGCTGCTGGAGGTGGCAAAGGTGCGTCCGGGCGGTTTGATGGTGGTGGGTTGCTCATCCAGCGAGGTTGGCGGCCACCGTATCGGCACAGACAGCAGTGTGGAAACCGCGGCGGCAATCTTTGACGGCATTTATGCGCAGGTGCAGCAGAGCGGATTGTATCTGGCGGCACAGTGCTGTGAACATCTTAACCGGGCACTTATTATCGAGCGTGAGGCGGCGGTGAAATTCGGTTATGAACAGGTGAACGTCGTGCCGCAGCCCAAAGCCGGCGGTTCCTTCGGCACCACTGCTTATGCGCGTTTTCGGGAACCGGTGGCGGTGGAGCACGTTCGGGCGGACTGCGGCCTTGACATCGGCGGCACACTCATTGGAATGCATCTGAAAGAGGTGGCGGTGCCAGTGCGTTTGTCCATCGATCATATCGGTGAGGCGGTGCTGCTGTGCGCGCGCACCCGGCCTAAATTTGTTGGCGGCAGCCGGGCACATTATGATGAAAATCTGCTGTGAGCTGAAAAATTAATTTTATAAAGTTTCAGGCAGAAAAAATTGTTTGCAGGCAACCATATCTGCAGTTGACATCTCAGCGGAAATTTGCTATACTGATTTTTATTCCAATCGCTGTGAGAGAAACATTTTAGTTGGTATGGCATAACGACAATGGCGTCGCACTTCTTGAAGTGCGGCGCTTTTTTTATTGGTCTTCCTTTTGCTTACAAGTCATTTACATACAAGCCTCTCTTTTCTTACAAACTGTGCAGAAGTGCGCAGCCAGCCTCCGGCTTAGCCAGCCGGGGGCATTTTTATGCAGAAAGATGTGCATATTTTTCCTGCAGCGGTCAAGAATATATGGGAGGTGATAAGCATGGCAAAGGCAAGCGTTTATTTTCAGATTCAGCCCAACCCGGACAAGCACAATATGCAGGAAATCAAGCGGAAACTGGATGAGTTTCCGGGCGTCAATTCCGTCAGCGTCAGCCCGGAAAAGCAGCAGGTGGCGGTGGATTACGACACCACCGGCGTTTCGGCGGAAGTGCTTTCCATGCAGCTGACAGACCTTGGATGGAAAATATCGGCTGAACACATGGAACCGCACAGAATGTAAAGGAGGAACATCTATGTCTTATGTTTCACCGGCACTGGAAAAGCAGTTCGAGTCCTTGTCCATAGACCTCAAAAATGAGATTCTCAAGCGAGATGTGAAGATTTATACACTGACTGATTTGATTCGCTGCTTGCAGGATATTGTAGACGGAAAATAAACAAGCGGGTGCTCTGCCTTTTGGCAGGACACCCGCTTTCTGTGTTTAGCATTCTTTTATCCGCAGCGCGCGCATGGCATTAAGGATGGCGAGAATCGTTACTCCGACATCCGCAAAGACAGCGGCCCACATATCTGCGTATCCCAGTGCTGAGAGCACCAAAATCACCAGTTTAACGCCAATCGCAAATACGATATTCTGATGAACGATGCGCAGAGTCCGGCGGGAAATGTGTACAGCGGCGGCGAGTTTACTGGGTTGGTCATCCATCAGCACCACATCGGCAGCCTCAATAGCGGCATCACTGCCAAGCGCACCCATGGCAATGCCAACGTCCGCTCTGGCCAATACCGGCGCGTCATTAATGCCGTCACCCGTAAAGACAAGGCTGCCGTGCTTTTCCTGCATCAATTTTTCCACTGCGTCGACTTTGTCACCGGGCAGCAGACCGGCGTGCACTTCATCCACACCAATCTGCCGGGCGGCTTCCTGCGCGGCTGCCGGACTGTCGCCAGTGAGCATTACTGTGCGCCGGACTCCTGCGGACTTCAGACTCGCAATCGCTTGTGCTGCGTCCGGTTTCACTTCGTCGGAAATAATCAGACAGCCCAGATAAGTACCATCTGCTGCAATATAAACGGCGGTTCCGGCTGCCGTCGTTTCGGTGAAGACAATGCCGTTTTCCCGCATGAGCTTATCGTTGCCGGCAAGCACACGGTGTCCGTCAATGCACGCACGCACACCGTGTCCGGCTTCTTCCTGCAGCTCTGTTACACGGCCGGGCAGGATGTCTTTTCCCCATGCGGCACGCAGGGAAAGAGAAATGGGGTGGTTGCTGCCGCTTTCCGCCAATGCAGCAGTTTCCAGTAACTTTTCTTTTGTTACATCTCCGTTTGGCAGAATCTGTGTGACACGGAAGGTGCCTTTGGTCAGTGTACCGGTCTTGTCAAATACGGCAATGTCTGTGTTGGCGAGTGCCTCCATGCAGTTTCCGCCTTTAATCAGGATACCGTTGCGGGAAGCACCGCCGATGCCGCCGAAAAAGCTGAGCGGGATGGAGATGACCAGCGCACAGGGACAGGAGACGACCAGAAAATTCAGTGCGCGCGTTACCCACACCTGAAACGGCATTTGAAACAGCAGAGACGGCAGAACGGCGAGCACGACGGCAGCCAGCACCACAATCGGCGTATAGATTCTGGAAAACTTTGTAATGAAGTTTTCGGCTTTCGCTTTTTTATTGCTTGCGTTTTCCACCAGGTCCAAGATCTTTGATACGGTGGAGGCACCAAACTCTTTCGTCGTCACAATGCGGAGGACACCGCTCTGACAGATGCAGCCGCTTAGGACTTCACTGCCGGCATGTGCTTCCCGGGGGACGCTTTCTCCGGTCAGTGCGGAGGTGTCCAGCAGGCTGCGACCGTCCAGCACAGTGCCGTCCAGCGGAACACGTTCTCCTGGATGCACCAGAATGATGCTGCCGACCGGTACTGTCTCCGGACTGACAGAGACTACGGTGCCGTCTTTGTGCTCCAGATTGGCGCTGTCCGGGCGAATATCCATCAGTTCACTGATGCTTTTGCGGGAATGTTCGACCGCACAGTCCTCAAACAGTTCGCCAACTTGAAAGAACAGCATGACGGCGACTGCCTCTGGATATTCTCCCACGGCAAAAGCACCGATCGTGGCAATGCTCATTAGAAAATGTTCATCAAACGCGTGCCCATGTGCCAGGCTGTGCACCGCTTCCCACAAGACATCATAACCAATCAGCAGATATGGCACCAGAAATACGAACAGCTTTGGCAGGCCGGCAACCGGCAGAAAAGCTGCTACAGCAAGTAACCCGGCAGAAACCAAAATGCGGCACAAAGCGGTCTTTTGTTCTTTTGACATAAATCTTTCCTCATTTCTCCATTGTCAATTTTGAAAAGTCAGAATTCGGAACTCAGTTGCCATTGTTATTAGTCAGCTCTGCCAGGTGCTCCATGCCGGTGCCTAGAATGGTGCGCACATGGTCATCTGCCAGAGAGTAAAATACGGTTTTTCCATCGCGGCGGTATTTGACCAGCTGACTCTGCTTGAGTACACGGAGCTGGTGAGAGATGGCCGACTGATTCATATTCAGAAGCTGTGCAATGTCACACACACACATTTCACTTTCAAAAAGGACATAAAGAATTTTAATGCGGGTGCTGTCACCAAAAACTTTGAAAAGTTCGGCCAGGTCATAAAGGACTTCTTCATCCGGCACAGTTTGCTGCACACGCTTGACAATATCCTCATGCACATGGATGAAGTCACAGCGTTCCATTCCATTTTTATCGGGCATGGAAACATCCCCTTTCTGCTTGTATGAACATATGAATTGATGTTCATACGTTCATTATACCAAGCAGGAAGAAAAAGTCAAGGGGAATTGATTTTTTGGACAGTAAGTGTATACTAACTATTGGGAGCCGTATAGTTAATGCAGGCATGAAAAAAATGACATGAAATTTGTCCTGTCTGCAATTTGACTCTTTGAAATGGAGACGCTTATGAAACAGGAAAAATTTACAGTGACCGGCATGACCTGCGCTGCCTGTCAGGCTCATGTGCAGAAGTCAGTCAGTGCATTGTCCGGCGTGCAGGAGTGTGCGGTCAACTTGCTTTCCGGCACAATGACGGCGCAGTTTGATGATACGGCACTGAATGAACAGGATATCTGCTCTGCTGTGAAGAAAGCCGGCTATGGGGCACAGCCCGTTGGAAAGCAAAGTGCCGCCGCTGCCGAAAAATCAGCTCGCCAGCGTGCGCAGGAAGAACTGCACGCCATGAAAAACCGGCTGATTGTGTCGATTATCTTCTTTGTGCCGCTGCTTTATCTCTCCATGGGGCACATGGTGGGGATGCCGTTGCCACCGTTTCTCAGCGGAATGCACAACGCCATTTCCTATGGTATGGCGCAGTTTCTGCTTTTGCTTCCGATTGCCTATATTAACCGCAACTATTTTATCGGCGGCTTCCGTTCTCTGTTTCAGCGTGCCCCGAATATGGACAGCCTGATTGCCATTGGTGCCACGGCTGCCGTTGTTTATGGCGTATTTGCCATATGCCGGATGGGAAACGGGCTGGCAAGCGGAGACATGGCTTTGGCGGAAAAATATCATATGGATTTGTACTTTGAGTCCGCCGGAACGATTCTGACGCTCATTACGGTCGGCAAATATCTGGAGAGCCGTTCCCGCGGACAGACAACAGAGGCAGTGGAAAAACTGCTGGATTTAAAACCACAAACTGCCACGGTACTGAAAGATGGTCAGGAACAGGAAATTTCGGTGGATAGTGTGCAAGCAGGTGACTTGATTGTGGTGAAGCCCGGCGCCGGAATCCCGGTGGATGGTGTGGTGACAGAAGGCCTTTCGGCAGTTGACCAGAGTGCTATCACCGGAGAGAGCATTCCGGTGGAGAAAAAAGCCGGAGATGAAGTGATTACCGCGACGGTAAACGGCACCGGCAGATTGGTTTTTCGCGCGGAAAAAGTGGGGGACGATACTACACTTGCACAGATTATTCGGCTGGTGGAGGATGCAGGCAGCAGCAAGGCACCGATTGCCCGTTTGGCGGATAAAATTGCGGGTGTGTTCGTGCCGGTTGTCATTTGCATTGCCGCCGTGACTGCCATAGTGTGGCTGCTGCTGGGCTATGGTACCGAATTTGCTTTGCGTGCCGGAATTGCAGTGCTGGTCATTTCCTGTCCGTGCGCATTGGGACTTGCCACACCGGTTGCCATTATGGTGGGCACTGGCCGGGGTGCGCAGTTCGGCATTTTGTATAAATCCGCACAGGCACTGGAAACAGCGCATCAAGTGGATACCGTTGTGCTGGATAAAACTGGAACCATCACGCAGGGCAGACCGGAAGTGACGGACATTCTGGTGCAGCCAGACTTTACCCGTGAAGAACTGTTGACCACAGCGGTATCACTGGAAAAGGCCAGTGAGCATCCTTTGGCGCAGGCTGTTTTACGCTATGCGGAGCAGAATGGCATTACGGCACAGAAGATTTCTGATTTTCAAGCGGTTCCGGGGCGCGGTGTGCGTGCCCGGTTTGCCGGAGCATCCTGCAGTGCGGGCAATGCAGCATTTATGCAGGCGTGCGGTGTCGATACAAATACCGTGCAGGAACAGGCGGACAAGCTGGCAGAGTCCGGCCGGACACCGCTCTACTTTGCAAAAGGCGACTCTCTGATGGGCATAATTGCCGCGGCAGATACCATAAAGCCGGATAGCATGGGCGCGGTTCAGGCGATGCGGCACATGGGCCTGTCTGTGGTGATGCTGACCGGAGACAGCCGCAGGACGGCGGAAGCAGTCCGCAAGCAGCTTGGCATTGACCGTGCGGTGGCGGAAGTCATGCCGCAGGACAAAGAACATGAAGTGCGTTCTCTGCAGGAACAGGGGCACAAGGTCGCAATGATTGGCGATGGCATTAACGATGCGCCGGCACTTACCCGCGCGGATGTCGGCATTGCCATTGGCGCCGGCACAGATGTCGCCATTGCCAGCGCGGATGTGGTGCTGATGAAAAGTAGTCTGCAGGATGCGGTGACGGCGATTGAGCTTTCCCGCGCGGTCATCCGCAACGTAAAGGAAAATCTTTTCTGGGCGTTCTTTTATAACAGCTTGGGTATTCCGCTGGCGGCCGGCGTATTTTATCCGTTGCTTGGTTGGCAGCTCAACCCAATGTTTGCTGCTGCTGCAATGAGTTTGAGCAGCGTATTTGTGGTGACGAATGCGCTTCGGCTGCGTGGGTTCCGTCCGAAACAGGAAACATCTGTCCAACGGGATAAAACAGAATTATCATCTGCGCCAAAGGCTGCAGACAGTGATAAAATTATAATGAAACAGGAAGTGTTTGCTATGAAAAAGACGATTGCTGTGGAAGGTATGATGTGTGCACATTGTCAGGCGCATGTGCAGGAGGCACTGCAGAAGGTGTCGGGAGTGACAGCGGCAGAAGTCAGCCTGAAAGACAAAAATGCCGTGGTTACCTGCAATGCGGATGTGACAGACACAGCCCTGCAGAATGCTGTTAAAGATGCCGGTTATCAGCCAGGCAGCGTGACACATGACTGAAATTTTACACACCTTCAGTTGACAAAATCCACCGTGTGAGATACAATGTTAGCGTATTCACAAATGGGGTGCTGAGTTCTTACGGGGCTTGGCTGAGATGGGAGAAATCCCGGACCCTTTTGCCTGATCCGGACAATGCCGGCGGAGGTAACACAGCACATCATGCCAATTACCGGCCGCCTGTCAGATTTGTCAGGCGGCCTTTTTGTGCCCGTCAGAGAGTTTGAATACATATGCGCCCGGATTGCCCACAATATTTTTCTATCAAAAAGGAGAGCAAGAACAATGGAAAAATTCCCTGCAAGTGTAGCAATTCAAGTCCTGCCGCACGTCGATACCGATGAGGAAGTCGTGCGTATTGTCGATGAAGTTATTGCCTATATCAAGAGTACCGGCGTCAATTATTATGTCGGGCCGTTTGAAACCACACTGGAAGGCGACTATGAGCAGCTCATGGAGATTGTGAAGCAGTGCCAGTATATTGCCATCAAGGCAGGCTGCCCGCAAGTCGCTTCTTATGTAAAAATCAGTTATAAGCCGGAAGGCGGGGTGCTGACGATTGCACAGAAAGTTACAAAGTATCACAGATAAACTGTCACCGGTTTTTCTCATTCTGATTGTCTTGATTGTCTGGCAGTCGGTTGTTTCGCTGGGTGTGGTGCCGAATTTCATGTTGCCAAGCCCGGTGCAGGTAGTGGAGGCATTTGTCGATGATTTTTCATCCCTGATGGAGAATGCCGCCACTTCTTTGCAGGAAACTTTCTGGGGAATGCTGATAGCCATTACGCTGGCATTCGGTTCCGCTTACCTGATGGACAGATTCCGCCTGGTGAAAAAAAGCCTGTATCCAATTTTGATACTGACACAAACTGTGCCAACGGTTGCGATTGCGCCGTTGCTGGTGCTGTGGTTTGGCTATGATATGTCGCCAAAGATTATCCTTGTGGTGATTTCCTGTTATTTCCCGATTGCGGTCGGGCTGCTGAATGGATTCACCAGTGCGGACCCGGATGTGATTAACCTGATGCGAACTATGGGGAGCAGCCGGTGGCAGATTTTCTGCCATGTAAAGATGCCGTATTCGCTCAGCAATTTCTTTTCTGGTCTGCGCATCAGCGTGTCTTATTCTGTCATCGGCGCTGTGGTGGCGGAGTGGTTGGGCGGCAATTCTGGTCTGGGCGTTTATATGACGCGTGTGCGCAAAAGTTATGCTTATGACAGGATGTTTGCGGTCATCCTGCTGGTGTCGGTTATCAGCCTTGTGCTGATGAAGCTGGTGGATGTGTTGCAGCGTGTCTGTATGCCATGGGAGCAGAACTGCCGTGAAGAAACATCGGAAAGTACCTGTCAATAGTGACAGGCAGGTAAAATGAAAACTATGGAAACATATTTTATGTTAGCTCTGAGGAGATATATTTTACATGAAAAACAATTTTATAAGCAAAACCATTACTGCTTCCGTGCTGGCGGCAGCTATGGCACTTTCTATGACAGCCTGTGGCGGCAGTGTTTCCTCTGCATCCGCAGTCAGTAATGCACAGGGCAAGACAGCTTCCACGCAGCCTGCTTCCGGCAAGCTGGAGAAAATTAAATTTGTGCTGGATTACACGCCAAACACCGACCATACTGGCATCTATGTTGCGCAGGCACTGGGTTACTTTAAAGACGAAGGCCTAGATGTAGAAATCGAGCAGCCGCCGGAGTCCGGAACAGCGGCACTGGTTGGTTCCGGCAATGCACAGTTTGGCATCGGTTTTCAGGACACCGATATGGCAACGGCACTGACCTCCAAGACGCCGCTGCCCATTACGGCTGTGGCTGCCATTATTCAGCACAACACTTCCGGCATTGCGTCGGTCAAGAGCAAAAACATCACCCGCCCGAAGGATATGACCAATCGTTCCTATGCCACATGGGACACACCAGTGGAAAAAGGCGTCATCAAATATGTTGTCAATCATGACGGCGGTGATTTCTCCAAAGTGAAGATGGTTCCGTCCGGCGACAATTCTATTGTGCAGCTTCAATCCAACGCGGACACGGCATGGATTTATTATGGCTGGGACGGCATTGCCGGTGAAGTGCAGGGCGTCAAGCTCAATTTCTTTGCTTTTAAGGATGTTAATCCGGTATTTGATTGCTACACACCGGTTATGATTGCAAACAATGCCTTCCTGAAAAAAGAACCGGAAACTGCAAAGAAATTTCTCGCTGCTTGCAAGAAAGGCTATGAATATGCGATTGATAAACCGGTCGATGCCGCTAACTTGCTGATTCAGCAGGTGCCGGACCTTAAGAGCAGCAAAAAGCTGATTACAAAAAGCCAGGAATGGCTGAAGGACAAGTATAAGGCGGAAGTTAGCCAGTGGGGTTACATTAACCCGAAACGCTGGAACGCTTTCTATAAGTGGCTTTCAGATAACAAACTTGTCAGCAAGACAATTCCAGACAATACAGGTTTCTCAAACGATTATCTTACAAAATAAGAGGCAGTTATGGATACAAAACTGACAGCAGAGGGCATTTCTAAAAGTTATGGCACAACAAAAATTCTGGACAGTGTCAGTATTGAACTGCGTGACCGGGAACTTGTCAGCCTGCTAGGGGTGAGCGGCGCTGGAAAGACTACGCTTTTCAATGTCATTTCTGGGCTGATGGAGCCGGACTGCGGTCATGTGTTTCTTAAGGGCCAAGAGATAACCGGAAACGCCGGCCACATTGCTTATATGCTGCAGAAAGATTTGCTCCTGCCTTACCGCACCGTGGTGGATAATACTGCTCTGCCGCTGATTTTGCATGGTGTGCCGAAAAAAGAAGCAAGAGAGCAGGCCAGTGCTCATTTTGCGGAGTTCGGGCTGGACGGTACGCAAAAAAAGTGGCCGGCTCAGCTTTCCGGCGGAATGCGGCAGCGTGCGGCTTTGCTGCGCACTTATCTGAGCAGCGAAGGTGTTGCCTTGCTGGATGAACCTTTTTCCGCGCTGGACACCATTACGAAGGATGCTATGCACACATGGTATCTGAATGTGATGCAGAAGATTGAACTTTCCACGTTGTTCATTACGCACGATATTGATGAGGCCATTCTGCTTTCTGACCGCATTTATATTTTAGCGGGTAAGCCCGGCAAAATTATCGCCGAGCTGCCAGTGAATGTACCAAAACCGCGTACCCGGGAATTCACCCTAACGGATGAGTTCCTGCAGTATAAGCGAAAAATTATAAGCTTATTAAGACTTTAACCTAGTTGAGTGAAGTTCCCGGTTTGCTGCGCACTCTGCGGCAGGCCGGGAATTTTTCTTTATAAAAATACTTGTTCAAGAGTCACCACATAAGGTATAATATGGGAAACTAAATTTTCAAATAAAGAGATACAAAATTTTGGGGAAAAGTTTTCGTCTGCGCTGAAAGACGCCTGGAAGTCAAATGGTTTTGCAGCGTGGCTTTTTGTTTGATGACGAAACGCCGCGAACAACTTCAGATTTATCCGAAAACAAAAACAACCCGCACAGCCAAACCATTAAGAAATGGCTTAACCGTGCGGGCTTTGTGTGGTGCGCCTGGGAGGATTCGAACCTCTGGCCTTTGGAGTCGGAGGCAAATATTATGATAAAACGTGTTGCTGCGTGAGCACAAAAATGGCTTCAACATGCGATTGTTTACCGCACGAAAGTACAGCAAAAATCACAAGTGTGTAGTCAAAAATGTAGTCAGCCATGAACGTCCGTGGCCAGTGCGTTTCCTGAAAAATAAGCGTTCAATGTCGGTGCAATGTCGGAAGCATCGGCCTTGCCAATATGGGTGTAAACGTCTGCTGTCATTTGGATGCTGCTGTGTCCGAGCAGGTATTGAGCAGTGCGAACATCCACACCAGCGTGATATAGAGAGGTGGCAAATGTATGCCGCAGCATATGCGGTGTAACGCGGAAGTCAACTGCTTTTGCAACCTTATCCCACATCCGCTTGAATCCGCTTTGCGTCATTTGCAGGCCAGTGACGTTTGTCATAAGATACAAGCCAGTGCGCGGAGCGGCATCTAGTTCGGTGCGGAGCTTATCTGTGATTGGCACCGTGCGGTGGGCAGCTTTTGTTTTCAAGTCTTGTACGCTGTCGGGCCGATTGCTGGAAACAAATGCAGAGGCGCGATTAACGGTAATACCGTCGTTGGATATGTCACCCCATTGCAAACCCAGTATTTCCTCGCGCCGCAGGCCGGCATATAGTCCAAGCGCACAGAACAACCGTGCCCGTGGGTCCGATACATTATTCATGAGTTGAAGTTGCTGTTCAGCAGACAACCATTTAATTTTTTCTGGGCGCTTGTGCGGCGTGATGGATATCCCTTCAGCTGGGTTCTTGATTATCAAGCCATTTTGTGCAGCGGTTTTGAAAATCTGCTGCATTGTAAGCAGTATTTTGTGCTGCATGGACTCTGATAAATCTGCACAGCCTTGCATGACTTCCCGCACATTTACAGGTTTGATGTCACGCAGTTTCAGGCCACCGAGATACTGCATGATGTGAACGTTATACGCATTGCGGTACATTACAAGAGTGCCGGCCCGAAGACCGGTTTTATACGATTTTAGCCATTTCTTTGCCCATTCGCCAACAAGCGTTTGGTTGCTTACAGAAATGCCCTGCTTATCGGCGGCGCGGGCGGCATCCACAGCGGCATTGAGTTCAGCAATGCTGTGGCCGTATACTACTTTGCGCTTGCCGTTTGCAAGTGTAATGCTGCGCTGATAGCGCCCATCAGCGCGCTTTGTGAGCTTCGCCATGTTGTCCCTCCTAAAAAATCTGCCCTGCCAAAATGCAGGGCAGGCGAAACACGATATTATTTCGCAATCCTTAATTGTTCTTTTAAAGCGCTTTGCAAGGTTTGTGAAAAGTTAATTCCTGCCTGCACAGCGGCTTCGTTGAGCCATGACGGAATGGACAGCGTCTTTTTAACGGACTTTTCAAAATGGGCGCGCGCATAGCTGTCAACGTCTACCATTACCATGTTGACGAACGCGCCGGCAGGGCAGTCGGGATATTCAGATTTGACGTCAACATCTTTGAGTGCGGAAGGGTGCGGTACTTCCTCATGGTCATGCTTGCAAGAGTAGAGATAACCGGCAAGACAATCGACAGCCTGAGAAAAGGCTTCATCAAGTGTACTTCCGCAGGTTGCCAAATGGTTTAAATCGGGGAATATAACAGAATATTGGCCATCTTCTTCTGGATAAAAGCAGGCCGGATAATTTGATAACATATAAATAACCTCCTTATAGTATATGACAAGTAGGGCTTATTTCAGCCCTGCTTGTTTCAGTATCGAATTTATTGTTCCCTTTGGCAGGTCGCCCTTATGCTTTGGAATGGTAACTTTGCCGGGCTTTGACGGGTGAATGTATTGATTGTGAGAGCCAGCAGTGCCTTTGTATATCCAACCGTCGCTAAGAATGATTTTTTCGATTTCTTTGAATGTCATTCCCCGTCCTCCTTTCGATAATACTATTATACGCATATGTACGTATAATGTCAATACGTACAGCAAAGGATATTAAAAAATTCCCGGCCGGTTTGAATTCTCCTGTGTATCGTTTCTTTGCTTTATCTTTTGACATAAAAACACCCCATCTGTTTTCAGTATATCATACTGTCTAACAAATGGGGTGCAGTTCAGTTAAGGTCGGGAATAATTCAGCTACGAAATCGTAACCGAAGAATCAATCTCATCTGTGCCATCGGAAATTATCACATCATAAGTGCCGGACTTTGTCTTTATACCAATTTTCCATGACCATGTGGCATTACCGTTTGCATCAGATGTTTTTGATTCCAATCCGTTGGCTTTGCTTACACCGCTTGCATAATGCACAGCAATCGAATACTGTGCATTTGGTTTACCCTTAATAGAAATAGAGGCTATACTGCCTTTAGAAACGGTGCCGGGCGCAGAAGTAACAGTTAACTTCTGACTAGCTGCAGCAGCGGGCTTTGAGGTTTCAGCAGGAGCGGAAGATTTCGGAGTGCTGCTTCCTAAAGTAGAAGATGGTTTACTTGACTCTGCAGCAGAATTGCTTTCTTCGGAAGAAACAGCCTCGCTGCTTGTTGCCGTACTACTGATCTCTGAGATGCTGGATGTAAGTAAAGCAGATGATGCGGCGGATGAAGAGGAATTTGTGGCTGGGAAGCCATGCGCTGCCCAGTCGATAAATCCGATAACGCATACTACAGCGACTATTCCAAGAACGATTGGGAGGCAACCGGGTTTCTTTTTGGTAGGCGGTGTGTTATTGTTGTCCGGCAGAAGGTCTTGACTTTCAAACTTACTTTGGGCTTCATTTCCCACTTTTGTGGGTGCGCCGATTTTTTCGGATTTTACATAAGACACTCCAGTGCCGGGAATGCCTACAGAAGTGGTTTTCCGTCCGCTTGAATTAATAGAGACTCTGGCACCTTTCACACCGGCGCTGATGCCGACTCCTTTTTTGCCGATGTTTAGCCGAACTCCGTGTCCCAGGTTGATGCTTTTCCGAAAACGTAAGCTCATATCAATCTCCTCTTCTGTTTGTAAACACTTTGCTTAGAATATAGTTATAATTACTATATTCTTCCAAAATAAATACGTCAAGAGCAAATTCGACAAAAGTCATTCTTTTTTTAGCAAAGGACCATATTTGGCCAACTCTAAAGTTTATAAATAAATATGGAAATTTTTTCTTGACATGAAAGAACACACGTTCTATACTTATTAGTAAGGAATTTTGCGAAACATCGTGCGGGACATTGTGGAGGTGCCGCAGCATGACAAGCGAAGCAAAAATTAAAGAAGAAATTATAAACCTTATTGAGCAGATTCAGGAGGAGAGAAAACTGATACGTATTTTAGAGCTGGTATCATATCTGTCACATAAGAGTTGAAATAATAAAAAGCGCTGACATTAATTGTCAGCGCTTTCTTTTTGTCCGGAAATATTTTTGTTTACTTCAGTAATAATTTTATACAGTGTTTCCCATTCGGAATCGTCCAACTTGGCGAAGGCTTTGAACACAGCCTTCGCCGTTTCGTTTTCTCCGGCCATAATGCGGTCAAACACTGCGGTTGTTGCCATATCGTCGTCGAGAAACATGTCTCCGATACCATCAACCAGCCAAGCGTGAGAGACATTGAATTCTCGGCAAATTGATAAAACCATTTGTTCAGTAATATTGCGCGTTCCATTCTCTAACTTTGACACACCGCCTCCAGTAATCCCTAAGCGTTTTGCAAATTCATCTTGCGTAAGGTTTAAAGCCTTGCGTAATTCTTTTATACGCTCATTCATTATTGCTTTTCACCTCTTTGCATTCATGATAGCAAAAAAATTGTACTAAGTCAAGAAAAAAGTATTGACTTTCTGTACTAAGTACTGTATTATTTGTACAGAGGACAGATAAGAGGTGACACAGTATGACAGATAAACCTATTAAAGAGCGTACGGCTATTGCATTCACAAAGCTGCCGCAGGCTGGAAAAGATTACATGGAGGGCTATATGCGCGGCGTACTCATGGCCTATGAGCATATGCGTGAAAAATCGCCAGTTAATGTAGCGGAGAAGAAAACTGCCTGACACAGCGGGGACGAGGAAGGAGGAATTAACATGGCAGAAATAACACTGAGTGAATCAGACGTGCAACGTATTGCTGCCGCAATTATTGATGGCCTGCGTCAGCATCCGCAAAAGCAGGTGTTTACGCCGCAGGAGGTTGCGGAAAAACTCGGCGTGTCCGTCCAAACTGTTCGTCGCCGCATCGCGGCTGGGGAGTTTGGAGAAACGCTGGATGATGGCAAGATGCATCGTGTGACAGAAGCAGGCTTGCAGCAGTACATAGATAATCACACCGGAGCGCGGGAAAGCAGTCACCCGGAACCGCCGTACCTGATGCGCGGCAGACGGGTATATGCCAACCCTGGGAGGATTTAATGACACAGGAACAACTCATCTATTACTGTATAGGCATAACGGCGACGGTGGCCGCAGCTATTATTGCGCCGATTTGCATTGCATGGATAGTGTGGCACCACAAGCACCATCAGGAGGACAAGTAGTGGACTGGTTTGCAATAGCCTACATACTCACACCGGCGCTGATTGCACTTGCGGTGGCGGCGGGCGTTGACGATTGGTATGACAAGATGAACAAGGAGAAAAAAATGACAAATAAAGAGTTGTCAGACGCTCTGCACGATTATGCGGAGCAAGCAGAAACAAGAGGTAAGGCCGAAATACTCGAACGTGCGGCAAATGTGCTGAAGCACCGGAATGATTACTCTCTCAACTGCACCGGCTGCCGCTGGCTCAATCAGCCGGGCATACAGCACTGCAGTAACTGCGCGCGGCTTGATGGCGCACCGGATAATTACGAACCAGTGGAGGACTGTCATGGATAAAAAAGTGCGCGAAGCCTTACATCAGCTAAATGATGCGCTTGAAGCGGCGGCAAATGTAGATAATGTAGCCGTACTTAACGCCTACAGCATCATGGAGCAAGAGGTAAGCAATGCTGCTGGACATTGTGCGTCTGCGCTGTATTGGGTTGAAAATCAGACAAATAAAAGCCGCCTCGAAAATCGAAGCGGCAATGGTTAATCTAAAAATTCTTGTAATTTTACTTTACTGAGCTGTTCTTTGGAGTTTGTGCAACAGGGTTATTGCTAAAGCGGCTTTTTGGTTGAGAATTGGCTGTTTGCTTCTTTTTCCTGTTGAATTTGTCCATGAATCGGTCATATCCAGTGATTTTTGTTGAAAGACCCATATATATCATCTCTTTCCAATTTGATTGTACGCTCAATAATCACAAAACGCAAGATTAAAAGGAGAATGAAGAACCATGAGTAGTAATAAAGGCTGTCCCGGCTGTGGATTCCACGCGGCGCGCGGCGTAATTCAATGCGAGTATTGCCTGATTACTGGGCACCCGCGTGGTTGTCCGACCGGGCAGGAATGTACGCGCCGGATGCCGAAGTCAAAGGTGGACAAGCTCCGCAAGCAAACACAGCGGGAGGGGCTGGCTCCGGCGGAACCATGGAGAATGGCGTGGAATGAAAAGTGAGCATAAAAAAGTGGCGGCTGGGTGTTTGCATCACTCAGCCGCCAAGCCTTACGCGGTAAAACTTATATACATATATAGTATAGCACATAAGGCATTAACAATCAACATTTTTGGACGGGGGAATGCCCGCCTTACCCACCTTGTTAAAGGTATTAAGTTATCGACAATCTGGGAAAAGAATGTTGAAAGATTAGGGAGTGAAAAAGTGCCTTACGTTGAGGAGGTCTGCCGCGCAGGCCGGACAATCGAAACACGCAAATATTACACGGCACGTTATCACAGGCCGGGAATCCAACGGCAGAAGAATTTTAGACCAACCCCTAAAGAGCAGGCGCGCGTGAATGACCGTCATGCAGACATGAAACTGCGCAGGCTGATTAATGAAAACTTTAGGCCGGGTGATTTGTACCTGACCATAACGTTCAAAAAAGAGCTCCGCCCAACGGTTCAGCAGATTCCTAGAATTCTGGAGAAGTATTGGGCGGTACTTCGGAAAGCTTTTCGTGTTGCAGGGCAGGAATTACGGTACATAGTAGTGGCTGAAGTTGGAGAACGCGGGGCGGTACATTTTCATGCCATCATTCCAAAGTTCGATGTGCAAGTGGTCAGTGACTCGTGGCCATACGGTGCCATATCAATCAAAACGTTGGACAACAGCGGCCAGTATGCGCAGCTTGCTTCTTATCTGATAAAGCAAACGAGCAAGACTTTTCGCAGCGGGGAATCTCCTTTCAAGCGCCGCTGGAACAGCAGTCGGAACCTGCGGCAGCCGAAAATTACAAAGCACGTTATTGGGCGAAACAGCTGGAGAAGAAAACCCAAGCCGCTCAAAGGGTACTATTTGGAACAGGGCAAGACGGTAGATGGCGAAATTTTCGGGTTTGAGTACCAGTTTTATAGCATGGTGCAGTTGCAAGGAAAGCGGAGGTGTTGAAATGACAAAAAACGAATTAATGGTAATCATGTACAAGGCATTTAACGAAGCGATAACGAGTACAGTTGGCAGCAGTCCGGCTGAATGTTGGACAAACTTTGTTGACAGGTTTGACGCTGCCGGCCGGCGGTACATCAAAGCGCAGGAGGCGGAGCACAATGCACATTGATAATTTAGACTGCCTCGGTGCGTCGGTTCGCGCGGATGGCTGTTCCGCGAAATCATTACTTGAAATGAGGTGTAGAAGAAATGAAAAAATCAAAAATTATTGCAGGCTTGCAAGATTTGATAAGAGATCGCGAAAGTTTTGTTGAGGGGGATGCCGAGCATGATGCGGTGTTTTTGTATGACATAAAAGTATTGAAAAGCGCGGTTAAGCATTTGAAAAATGAGAAATAATCACACAGCGGAAACCGGGACACGCTTGGAGCATAACCCGTGGGGGTACCAAGTCAATATTAATCATCCGCAGATACGGCCAATTTTTGAGCGCTATCTCAAGCAGCATGGGATTCCGCCATGGTGTCCGCTCTCGGACGCGGAACGGCGGGAGTTTGAAGCTGCATTTATGGCGGGTGCAGAGAAAAAGGCGAAGCGAAAAGCCAAGCAGAAAAGTGTAATTGATTTGACTGATTTTGATACGCCTGACTGCGAAACCTGCTCTGACCCGACCAAATACATATCCGGAAAGATGTTTGATGCGGGTGGGGCGGGAGAGGTCACCGTAACGTACGGCTGCCAAAATCAGCAGTGCCGAAAAATCAGAAAAGCAAAGGACCTGTATTTAATGCGGTCAATGGGAGGAAAAACATTGACGAAGAATAGGAGCTGAATTTTATATGGCAACACCAGAAAATCAAAAGAAAATTAGCTGGCTTTCCCGTTTCCGTAAATCGGAGCAGGAATTGAGCCGCCTGTATGATGAACAGGAACGTTGGAGGGCAAAGGCAGAGAAAGTCACACAGCGGATATCACCCATGCCGCCGGGTGCTCCCAGTGGAAACCGCGTGCAGGATGCGGTAGAAAAAATTGGTGAAGTAGAGTCACACATCAATCATGAAATTGTGGAGCAGTGTAAAGAAAGAGATGAAGTCACAGTGGCAATCAATACAGTGTCAAATGCAACATTGCGGATGGTGCTGAAAATGCGATACATAGATGGCCTGACGTTTGAGCAGATTGCAGTCAACATGAATTATACGTTCCGCCATATCATTCGGCTGCATGGGCAAGCATTACATGTCCTTTTTTGTCCTACTCAAAATGCGGTATAGTGTAGATAAGGAATTAAGGGGTAGGTTTAAAGCCTGCCTCTTTTGCTACCTGTGCGGGTCTCCAGAAAGGGGACGCATGGAAAATTACATCGACCACATTTACAACGAGGATTGTATCGCGGGGATGAGCCGAATCCCGGACCACAGTGTGGATATGATTCTCACAGACCTGCCGTATGGGGTGACAGATTGCCGGTGGGACAGCATCCTGCCTTTTGATGCGTTGTGGGCGCAGTATCTGCGGGTTATCAAAGAGCGCGGTGCCATCTGTCTAACAGCCTGCCAGCCGTTTACCACAAAGCTGATTTCCAGTCAGCCAAAGTTATTCCGCTATTGCTGGTATTGGGCGAAGAATTGTTCCACTGGTTTTACCTTTGCCAAGCATCAGCCACTCCGCTGTATCGAGGAAGTGTGCGTGTTTTACAAAAAAGCGCCGGTGTACAACCCGCAGGGAATTATCGTATTGGACAAGCCAATCAAAGTCAGAGGTAAACACAATCCGTCTCATGGTGACAGTGCCTATAAAATTACCGGGCATCTGGAGCACGACACCGAAACCTGCATCACGCATTACCCGCGCCAACTGATTGAGGTGAAATGTGAGCGCGGACTGCATCCAACACAGAAGCCGGTTGCATTGTTTGCATACCTCATCCGCACTTACACGAATCCGGGTGCGCTGGTGCTGGACAGCTGCATGGGCAGCGGTACAACGGCCGCCGCCTGCATCCAGACGGGGCGGCACTACACCGGGTTCGAGCTGGACGGTGATTATTATCACACAGCGGAAAGCCGCATCAAAAGAGTACAAGAAGAAAAGTCCTCCTGAAAATTGCAGCGTCGCTACATCCTGTGGCGCTGCTTATATGGGAACTGGCATGGCGCACGGCGGGTGCAAAGCTGCACACCGCATCGGGTTCGACTCCCGGAGTTCCCACCAAATCACATGGAGTGATGTGCATGGGCAGTACAATCAAGGCGCAAATTAAAAATTTCAAAGAGGTTCAAAAGAATCTGGAGAGCATCAAAGCGGCAGGAGAAAAAGCTGTGAAGCGCACAGTCAGCGATATTCGCAGCCGTGCACCAGGCTGGGTGAGCCAAGAGGTTGCTACAGTGTACGGTATTAAGAAAGGGGAAATCAATCCGGCGGGCAAAGGTGCAAAGGCCGGAAACATTTCCGTGCGTGGTGAAACTATTGACAATCTGCAGCTGGTATACAGCGGGCGAGTGCTGACACCTACGCACTTCGGTATGACACCGCGTGCCCGACCTGCCAGTCAGCCCGGAGGCAGGCCGCGCAAGTATACGGTCAAGGCGGCTGTGTTCAAAGGCCAGAAGAAAGCACTTGGAAGCAAGGTGTTTCTTGGCAGCAGCGGCAGTGCATCCATTCCGTTCATGAGAGTGGGGGACAGCCGCCTGCCAATCAAAGCGGTCAAGACATTGTCTGTGCCGCAGATGGTGGGTAGTGACCGCGTGATGCCGCAGGTAGAGAAGCGTTTGAATGAGGAAATTGGAAAAAGAATTGGAAACAATCTAAAAAATGCAATGAAGTAAAACCGTAGGTACTGTGACGGAAATAAGTTTGCCTGCGGTGCTTGCGAGCCCAGAAACCGCAAATTTTTTGAATCGGAAAATTTGGTGATTTCGTTTCGTGTTTTGCGGTTTCCGGAAAATCAAAGTTTGAAGGTGATTTTATCGCGCAGATGGAACTGGTTGGAACATCCGAAATCGCCCATATTCTCGGACTTTCTGCCCGCCGCGTGCAGCAAATGGTGGAGGATGGAACCCTGCCGTATGAAACGGTTGGAAAACGAAGAAAATTTGCAATTCCGGATGCTGTACAAGCGTATATAAATTTCGTTTCTGACCGAAATGGAAGTAAAGAGGAGAACGGCCTTGAAACAGAAAAGTTGGAACAGGAAGTGCGCTTTAAAACAGCGAAAGCGAATATCGCTGACATGGAGTGGCAGGAATTAAATGGGGAAATGCACAGGTCAGAAGATGTGCAGGCCATGATGGAGGATTTTGCGGATGAAGTGCGTACATCATTTCTTTCATTGCCGGGGCGGATAGCGGTAGAAGTTGCACAGGAAAGCGAACCGGCTGCCTGTGCGGACAGTATTCGCAAAGAAGCGTGTTCCATTCTGGAGCATTTGAGTACCTACCAGTACGACCCAGCAAAGTATAGGGAGCGTGTCCGCAGCCGACTGGGCAAGAAGGAGCTGCAGGAAGATGCCGAAGAGGAAGAGAGCGAATAAGTCAGACGCTCAGCGCCTGAATAACGCAATTCGTCCCATCCTGCGGCAGCTGCGTCCGCCAGAGAATCTGACTGTCAGCCAATGGGCGGACAAATACCGGGTGCTGACATCCAGCAGCGCCGAACCTGGCGCGTGGCGGACAAGCCGAACGCCTTACCTCAAAGAAATCATGGACTGCTTTACAGACCCACATATTCGCCGGATTGTCATGGTAGCCAGTTCACAGGTTGGCAAGTCCGAAATGGAATTGAACGTGCTGGGGTACATCATGGACCAGGATCCCGGTACTGCTATTCTGGTACAGCCGACCTTGGAGGATGCTCGTAAATTTTCCCGCCTGCGCATTGGGCCAATGATTCAGAGCACACCGGTTTTGCGCCGGAAAGTACGCGCCATGAACGAAGGGAAAACCAAAACCATTTTGCAAAAGAGTTTTCCCGGTGGAATGCTGACCATCACTGGTAGCAACAGTGCATCCGCACTGGCATCTACTCCTGCGCGGTACCTAATTGGTGATGAACGTGACCGTTGGGCGGCATCCGCGGGGGATGAAGGAGACCCGTGGAAGTTGGGGACTGCCCGCCAAATTACGTTTTACAATGCGAAATCCATTGAAGTTTCCACGCCGACCGTCAAAGGGCACAGCAATATTGAAGCCGCGTTTTATGAGGGAACGCAGGAGCGGTATATGCGGCAGTGTCCGGAGTGTGGCGCGTGGCACGACATTGTGTTTGACAATATCAAATTTCAGTATGAAACCAAGCAGGTGGCAGGAAAGCCGGTCTATTCCGTTACTTCGGTTGGTTGGGCATGCCCTTCCTGCGGGTGCCTGAGTGATGAGCGCACCATGAAGCATCAGCCCGCGAAGTGGGTGGCGGAAAATCCGGATGCACTGGCTTCCGGCGTGCGGTCATTCTGGCTGAATGCTTTTTCCAGTCCGTGGGCATCCATGACGTGGAACCGCATTATAATGGAATTTTTGCAGGCGAAAAATGACCCTATGAAGCTGCAGGTTGTGTACAACACGATTCTCGGCCAGCTTTGGGAAGACCGCGGCGACCTGATAACAGATGATACACTGCTGGCACGCAGGGAGGATTACGGTGCAGAGTTGCCGGACGGTGTGCTGGTGCTGACCTGCGGCGTGGATACGCAGGATGACCGGTTGGAATATGAGGTGCTTGGGCATGGACGCCGCGGGGAAACGTGGGGAATCCACAAAGGCGTTATTCTCGGCAGGCCGGATACAGAGGAAGTTTGGGAGCGCTTAGACGGTGTCATTGACCATGATTACACGTTTGCGGACGGGAAAGCGCTTCGCGTGTCCTGTACGTTTGTGGACAGCGGTGGGCATTTTACCCGGAACGTGTATGAACAAACGTGGAAACGCTCCACAAAGCGTGTTTTTGCTATCAAAGGCAGCAATCAGGACAGCGCACCCTACACGAAACCGCCGACACAGGTTGCGATTGACCCGCGCGACCCGCAGAAGCGGACAAAGTGCTATTTGTACACGATTGGCGTCAGTGCCGGAAAGGCGGCCATTATGGCAAACCTCAAAGTCCAGAAACCGGGGCGGAATTACTGCCATTTCCCCAAGGGGGAGGGCTATGACGAAACCTATTTTTCCGGTTTGCTTTCCGAACACCTCATGATGCACGCGACCAAGGGCGGTGCTACAAAATGGCGGTGGGGAAAGCTGCCGGGACATGAGCGCAACGAACCGCTGGACATCCGCAACTATGCGCTTTCCGCGTTTGAAACGCTGAATCCGGATTTGGATGCAGCAGAACGAGCATTGCAAGGTGCAGGAGCAGCACCAACACAGCGGCCACAGGCTGTGAAGCAACGTCATAAAAAGAAAAAGCACAGTCCCTTTGACGATTGGTAAGGAGGAAGATATGACGATTACAGAGAAAATTGCGGATAAAAAAATCCGTTTGGAACTGTACCGCAAGAAAGAGGCAGATATTCTGACCGGCGGTGTAAAAGCCTATGGCATCGGCGGCAGGAACCTGCAGCGGTATGATGCGGCACTTTCCGAAGTTCGCGCTGCTATCAAAGGACTGGAAGCGGAAATTGACGGATTGGAAGCGATGAAGCGAAACGGTGGTTATCCGCGTAAAGCGGTGGGTGTGATTCCGCGTGACTTGTGAGGTGAGTTGCCGTGTTTGACAAGTGGAAATATCAGAGGCGGGCAGCCCGTACCGCCGGTCAGTATTACATCCATATGCAAAATAAAGGGTACAGCGACGCGGGCGCTTCTTACCGCAAAAAGGCACTGAAAGGTTTCACAGCACAGTCCGGCAGTCCGCATGAAGATATTGATTGGAACAACGCCACTCTGCGCCAGCGCGGCAGAATCTTAACGATGTCCTCACCTGTGGCGAAAAGTGCCGTAGTCACAAACCGCACGAATGTGGTTGGCACTGGTTTGCGGCTAAAAAGCCGAATCGATTACAAGCTGTTGGGTATGACACCGGAGCAAGCGGCAGTTTGGCAGAATTCCACAGAAGCGGAATTTGCGCTGTGGGCAGAAAACAAGCACGCTTGTGATGCGACCGGCGTCAATGATTTTTACGCTATGCAGCAGCTGGCACTTGCCTCCTGGCTTGCTTCCGGTGACTGTTTCGCGGTAGTGCAGAATGAAGCGACCACTTCATTTATGCCGTACAGCTTGCGGCTACATATCATCGAGGCCGACCGCGTGTGTACAAAATATGCACTGCATACCGGAATGCCTGCCATGATGCGCATCACAGACGGCAAAAACCCGGATAACGGAAATGCCATTTATGACGGTGTAGAAGTTTCCGAATCCGGCGCAATCGTGGCGTACTGGATTTGTAATCAGTACCCGAATGAGTCGCTGCCGAAGCCGTCCGAGTGGACGCGCGTAGAAGCATACGGTGCAGAAACCGGTCTACCGAATATCCTGCACATCATGGACAGCGAGCGGCCAGACCAGTACCGCGGAGTTTCTTATTTGGCTCCGGTTATAGAGCCGCTTTTACAGCTGCGGCGCTATACCGAAAGCGAATTGATGGCGGCGGTCATTGAGTCCTTCTTCACCGTGTGGATTCAAAAAGAAGCCCCTGCCGCCGGAATGCCATTTAATGAGCCAATTCCACAGGATGAGCAAATTTCAGATGATGAAAATGAGTACGAAATGGGGCCGGGTGTGGTCAATGTGCTGCAAAACGGCGAAACCATCAATTCCACCAATCCAACACGACCGAACAGCGGTTTTGACGCATTTATGAAAGCAATCACGACACAGGTCGGCGCGGCACTGGAAGTCCCGGCGGATTTGCTGCTCAAACAGTTTAACAGCAGCTATTCCGCCAGCCGAGCGGCCATGTTGGAAGCATGGAAAGCATTTAAGATGCGGCGTACCTGGTTTGTTTCAGATTTCTGCGAGCCCGCTTATGCACTATGGCTGACAGAAGCGGTGGCAAGAGGGCGTATTATCGCACCCGGATTTTTTAATGACCCGCGCATTCGGCAGGCATGGCTTGGCGCGGATTGGATTGGGCCGACACAGGGGCAGCTTGACCCGCTCAAGGAAATACAGGCGGAGCAGATGGCAAACGAAAACGGGTACAGCACGCGTGCACAGTCCGCTATGCGTCTGAATGGCACGCAGTATGAACAGAATGTGGAGGTCTTGCAGCGGGAAAACGCCATGCTGCAAGCCGCAAATGTACAGAAAAAAGTCAGTGAAGGGGGAGCAGCAGGTGCCAAAACGAATTAAAAAATTCTGGAACGTTGCATCCGTATCAGACAATGAGGGAGAAATCACCTTGTATGGGGATGTGGTCAGCAGCCAACCGATTGACTGGTGGACAGGAGAGCCGGAACCGGGTAATTACATTTCGCCGGAAGGCTTTTTAAGCGATTTGGAGCAGGTGAAAAACAAGGGAAAAGTTACCGTGCGGCTCAATAGCTGCGGTGGCGATTTGTACACCGGAATTGCAATCCATAATGCTCTAAAGCAATTAACCGGTACAGTAAACGTGATTGTGGAGGGTATGGCGGCCAGCGCCGCAAGTGTCATTATGTGCGCAGGGGATACGGTCAGCGTCATGCCAGGCAGCATCGTGATGATTCATGGCGTTAAGGTTGGACTGTCCGATTATTACGGCCTACCCGACCTGAAACAGATTCAAAACAGCGTGGATGCGAACGAGCGGGCAGTGGCTGCTATTTACGCCGCGAAAACCGGCACTGACACCGATACACTTCGCAATATGATGTCCTGCGAAACATGGATGGTAGGGCAGGAAGCAATCGACAACGGCTTCGCGGATGAAATGCTGGAGGGAAATCCAGTGCAGATGTCGCTTTCCGGCAATGTGTTACTGGTAAATGGAATCCGGCACAATGTAACCGGATTGCATTTGCCGGAAAGAATCCACAATATGAGCCGTTCCGTGGCTTTTGCCACTGGAAATATAGCAAAAGAAAAAACCGAGGAGGTCATTATGAACGAAAACGAACTGAGGGAAAAATACCCGGATATTGTGGCGCAGATTGAAGCGAATGCACAGACTGCTCCTAAACCGACAGCAGAACCGACTGTGCCAGACACGCAGAACGCGGCGCAGGAAGCTGCCCAGCGCGAGCGGGAACGCTTGGAAGCAATCGACAAAATTGCACCCAGCATTGGGGACACGACACTTATCACCGAAGCAAAGTACGGAAAAACGGCCTGCACAGCGGAACAGCTTGCTTTTCGCGTATTGGAACAGGCGCAGGCGGCCGGGGAAAACTATCTTGTAACCCGGAACAAGGAACTGACAAATGCGGGTGGCACTGCAAAGGTAACGCCCGCCGCACCGCCTGCTGATACAGAAGCGGCAAAAATGAAGAGCGAGGCCGGTATGATTGCGGCCGCACGTCCGAAAACGAAATAAGGAGGAAAGCTCTATGGAAGCACTCGAAGAAAGAACGTTTGACAGACTTGTTTATGACAATGAACACCCGCTGACAGCGGTTCAGGTGGTGCTGAAAAGCGGGCAGGGCATTCTGCCGCGCGGTGCTGTGATTGCCCAATCCTCTCTTGGCGAGGAAAATGTGATTCTCGGCACGACCGCGCAGGCGGCAGTAACAGGGGATAATCCGAAACCCGCAGAAACGTTGAAAGCAGCATGGATTTTGTGCGACAGCACCGATACGGGAACCACAGGAACAGTGGTTGCGTCCTGTTATGAAACCGGGCATTTTAACCGGACAGCACTGACCGTAAAAGAAAGCTATACCATGACTGCTGCGGATGAGGCAGACCTGCGCAATGCAGGTATCTATCTTTCCACAGCGGCAGAATGAGGAGGAAAAAATGAGTCTGTATGATACTTTGACCATGCTAACCGCGATTCAGCAGATGAAGCCGGTTACGACTTTTCTGCGGGACCGTTACGCGCCGACCAATCCGCAGCAGGATATTTTCAATACAAAAAAGGTGATTGTGGATTACCGCAAAGGGACGCAGAAACTGGCTCCGGTTGTGGCACCGCGCCGTGGCGGTATTACGGTCACCCGCGACAGCTTTAAAACCACCGAGTGGGAGCCGCCGAAAGTGGCACCGCAGCGCCCGCTCTTTTCGGATGACCTGCAGCAGCGCGGCTTTGGTGAAGCGTTTATGTCCGGGTTGACACCGGAACAGCGCGAGGGTGCACTGCTTGGGCAGGATTTAATTGAATTGGACGAAATGACATCCCGACGCGAAGAATTCATGGTTGCGCAGATGTTGTGCGGAAACGGTTACACTCTGCGCCAGTATGCGGATGAATACGGTGGTAAGAAATATGAGGAATTTAAAATCAGCTTTTTCGAGGGAAACACGAACCCTGCAGTATACGCACCGACAAAAAAGTGGAACGCGGACGGTGCGGCGATTTATGCCGACCTTGGCAAAATGGTGGATATGCGAACCAAAGATGGGCAGGCATCTTCTGACCTGCTGCTGGACCCCGAAAGTGCGGATGTGCTCATTAATGACACGGGTATTCAGAAACTGCTGGATATTCGCCGCCTGACAGTTGGTGACCTTACCCCGCAGGACAGTAGCACGCTTCCGGAGGGCGTCGCGGTATATGGCACGCTCAGTGTTCACGGCCATATGCTGACCATTTATTCTTATTCCGGCAGCTATGCGGATGAATCCACAAAAGAGAGCAAGCAATTTCTGCCGCGTGGAACCTGCATTGTCACGGCACCGGCAAGCCTGCACACCATGTACGGTGCGGTGACGCAGATTGAAGATGACGGCCATTTCCATACATACGCCGGCTCCCGCGTACCAAAAGTGCTGGTAAACAAGAGCGACGACATTCGCACGCTGCGGCTGACTTCCTGCCCGCTGGTTGCGCCGGTAAAGTTTAACCCCGGTACCTTCGCACAGGTGCTCTGATGAGTGCTTTCAGCGAGATGGTGGCGGCGGATGCGCAGAATGTTTTCCTGAACACAGAAGAATTCGGAGAGCAGCACTCAGTGGAAGGACACGAAATTACAGCGGTTGTGGCAACAAATGAGCAACTGACTGTTTCTGGTGGGGAAGCGTTGGGAATTGACGGGAACGCGGTTGTGCTCTATGCGCAGGAAGCAGATGTGCCGGAGAATCCGGGTGTTGGTGGAATCCTCAATTTGGACGGTTCGGAACGCGTGGTGGAGGATTGGAACATTGAAATGGGCGTTGTGGTGGTGCGCCTGCGCAGAAATGAGGTGTATTAATGACCAGCATTGAAGCGATAGACAGCATTTGTGACTTCTGCCATAAACGGATTTGCGCAGGTGTAAAGCTGAAATACCCCAAGCAGGTGAATAACGCTGGGTACGAATACGAGCTGGTTACACCGTCCGTGCACGGAATGTTCGCGCCGCCGAGCAAATTTCCAAAATCGGAGGCACCAGTGGAAATCCCAAGTATGACGGTTCAGTTGCTTTCTGGGAATGACTTTCCGCTGAAAAAGGAAACGCGGTTGGAATTTCAAATTTTGTTTGCTACTTGGAGTCCCGGCACGCACGGCAGAGATATTTTTAAGCAGGATGAAACGAACCCGCTTCTCTTTTTGCAGTGGAATAATGAAGAAGCAAAGAAATATTATGACCGCGCGGAAAACGGCTGGCGTGACGTGTGGAACTGGATAGACAAAGCACGCCGTGAATTCGGCAATGCCGGAAGTATTGCCGGAATGGTGATAGACCCAGACGGCGCGGGAATCCACTTTGAGCCAATCAAAGAGCAGGACTCACTGCCGGACTTTTATCCATTTTGGATGGCACGGCTTACTTTTTCGGCGGAAGCGAAACTACTGCGCAGCGTGGAAAATGTTGCGGAGTTTTTATGAATGAGGTGAAGTAATGACAGGAATCAAGTACGGAGCCTATGGCGAACTGCGGGAATCCGTTGTGGAGGAAGTTACGCAGGCTCAAACGGCTGCCGTTTATCTCGGAACCGCGCCGGTCAACCTGGTGCGCGGCTGGGCAAATGCTGAGGTAGTAAACAGTCCGGTCAAGGTAAAAAGTATGACAGACGCTTACGGAAAAGTCGGTTATTCCGAAAATTGGAGTGCCTTCACACTTTGCGAGCCGCTCGCTGTCCACTTTGGGCAGGCCGGTAAAAATATCGGCCCGATTTATCTTATTAATGTTTTGAATCCGACAAAGCACAAAAAGGAGCAGGCAACCACAAAATCGGTCATCTTTGTGGACGGAAAAACGGAATTTACATCTGAAACGATTGTACTGGACACGCTTACGATTGCGGGCAAGAAAGAAAATGTTGACTATACACTGGATTACAGCTGGAGTCGGCACGCCGTTTTGCTGACCAGTATCGGCAGTACGCCGCTTGACGGTGCTGTGGAACTGACCTTTGATGAAGTTGACCCAGCAAAAGTCACAGCGGCGGATGTGATTGGGGACGAAACCGACAAAGGCGTGTACACTGGTGCTGCCTGTATCAAATTGGTATTTCCGAAATTTGCGGTTGTGCCGTCTATGGTGGCAGCTCCGGGATGGTCCGACCAGCCAGAGGTACACAAAGCGCTGCTGCAGTACAGTTATCAGATTAACGGTCATTGGTATGCAATGCTGTATCCGGATATTCCGCTCACAGCGGCAACCATTCAGGAGGCCATCAAGTGGAAAACAGATAACCACTATGACAGCGAGTACGAAAAGCCGTACTGGCCACAGGTGAAAGATTCTTACGGAAAGATCTATCACCTGTCCACGCTGGCCGTTGCGGAGCAGATGCGTGTTGACCAGAGTCATGACGGTGTTCCGGCGGAGACCAACGGCAACAAGGAAATCAATGCAGTTTCGCAGTATTTCGGAGAAAACAGCCTGAATCAGGGCTTTGACCAGGAAAAGGCGAACGCACTCACAGAAAGCGGCGTTAGTACTGCCATTCCTTGGGGTGGGCGCTGGGTGCTGTGGGGTGACCATACCGGCGCATATGTTGAGGACAAGCAGATTGATGCCCGCGGCATTTTTGATGTCAACATCCGAATGCTGATGTTCCTGCTGAATCAATTTCAGCAGCGCTGGGCAGCGAAAATTGACGTTAACATGGACCGCGCCATGAAGGACACCATCATCAATGTGGAGCAGGAACGGCTGGATGCCTATGCCGCGTCAGGCTATCTGCTTGGAAGTCCGCAGATTGTGTTCCTTGCGGCGGAAAACAGCACAGCCCAGCTGATGAACGGCCAGTTCGTTTATACGGCACAGGTAACGCCTACACCGCCTATGAAGGGCCTGACCTGCGGAGTGGCATATACAAGCGCCGGTTTCGATGCTTATTTCGAGTAAAGGAGTGAAAAAATTATGCCGAATTTAGCACTGGACCTCAGTGGCCCGATTCAGGGCACAACAGTATACGCCGATGACGGGAAAGACCCGTGCGCACGTGACTGCACGGTCACTTTTCCGGAAGTCGACCCGCTGACCAATGACTTGAAGGCCGGAGGAACCCTTTCTGTGCCGGATATGAGCCAGATCGATTCGATGGAAACTACCATTTCAAACATGGGAGTGGATGCAAATTTCGGAGTACTGGCCGCTGCCAAGAAACTTGAAATCCGATTTGCACAGCAAGTGGTGCAGAAGGACGGCACACAGAAGACAGTGGGAGGAAAAGCTTATCTGCGCGTAATGCTGAAAAAAATGCCCGGAATACAGCTGGAGGTTGGAGCAGCGAATGAAAACGAGTATACATACGAAACATCCCGATACCAGCTTTTTATCGACGGCAAAGAAATTTTGCTGATTGACAAGTTGCTGGGTATCGTCAGAATAGGCGGGAAGAGCTTCACGGATTCCGTGCTTTCCGTACTTTAAGGGGGATAACATTCATGAAAGGTACACTGAAACTTAAAAATGGCATTTTGATTGACGGGAAAACAGTTACTTCCGTTACATATGATACCGAGAAAATCACAGCGGCACAGTTCGCACAGGCGGATGCAAGAAAGCAAACAGCATCCCATTCCACCAACGGAAACCTTGCCGGTGCGTTTGAGCTGGATTATGGTCTGCACCTTTACCTTGGTTTCGAAGCGATTATGGCAGAAAACCCGCAGTACGCGATTGAAGATTTGGAGCGGATTACCGGGCACGACCTTGTGGAAGTGATGAGTATCGGCAGAAATTTTATTATTGCGTCTCCGGAATCTGCGGCAGATTCAACGCAAAGCAGCTCCGCGGAATCCTCAGAGATTACTCCAGAGCCTACAGCTGCAGCATTGCAGAACTCAAGCGAGAACGGCTGACGGACTTTTTGACGGAATATGTGGAAGCCGCCGAACAGGCAGCAGTCAGCCAAAAGCGGGAGCAGTTGGCCATGCAAAAAGCCAGATTCCGAAAGAGGTGAAAATAGTTGGCATCAAAAGTTATGCAAACAGTAATCAGCATTGCTGGCACGCTTGACCCGTCATTAAGCAAAGCAGTCAGCGGTGCGGTTGGCAAGATTGGCGGCTTAAATAAGGGCATGGGTGGGATAAGCGGAAAAGCCGTTGCGGTTGGTGCGGCTATGGGTGGCATTGCCGTCGCCACCGGGAAAGCTGTGATAGATGCCGGAAAAAAGTTAAACGAGCTTGGAGAAAATTTTAAAAAATCATCCAATACCATCCGAGTAGGAACAGGTGCCACCGGACCGGAACTGGAAGCACTGAACAAAGATTTTGACAGTGTTTATTCTTCGGTGCCCACCAGCATGGACAATGCTTCACAGGCAATCGCCGATTATAACACGCGGCTGGGTTTAACCGGCGCGCCACTGCAAAACATTTCAAAGCAGGCGATTCAGGTCAGCAGCCTGCTTGGTAATGACCTGAATGGAGTCATTGAAAATTCTTCAAAAGCATTTTCGCAGTGGGGTATCAGTTCTGGGCAGATGGGTGGGAAGATGGACTATTTGTTCAAGGTTTCCCAGTCAACCGGAATTGGTTTTACAGACTTGTCGCAGAAGATGCAGAAGTTTGGCCCACAGCTTCAAAATATGGGTTATTCTTTCGATTCTGCGGCGGCTTTGATGGGACAGCTCGACAAAGCCGGCGTGAATACAGATGAAGTGCTCGGTGCCATGAAGAAAAGCGTTGGTGTTTTAGCCAAGAGCGGGGTTGATGCGTCAACCGGAATGCAGCAGTACTGCGACAAAATCAAAGGCGCTAAAACAGAAGCACAGGCGGCATCGATTGCATCTGAGGTATTTGGTGCAAAGGCCGGTTCAACCATGGCAAATGCGATTCGCAATGGCACACTTTCAGTTTCAGATTTAACCAAAAGTCTTGAAACAAGTAAAGAAAGCATCAATTCCGCTGCAGAAGATACCTATACGCTTTCAGACCGATTAAAAATTATGAAGCAAGGCATGGAGGTGGCCTTAAAGCCGCTTGCAAACACAGTCTTTGACGGTTTGGAAGCGGTTATGCCGTCCATCCAGGCAGCCATGCAGCAGCTTGCACCGGTAATCAGTCAGGTTGTACAGTCCGCACAGCCTTTCGTGGAGCAGTTTTTACAAGGTGCGGTAAGTACACTCACAATGCTGCTGCCACTTTTGGCAGAGCTTGCCGCGTCATTATTTCCTTTGCTGTCTCAGCTGATTGGTTCGTTGCTTCCGCCAATTTTGCAGTTGTTTCAGAGCATTGCACCGATTCTGGTTCAAATTGCGCAGGCAATTTTACCGCCGATTACACAGATACTAACCACATTACTTCCAATTATTACACAAATCATTACTGCAATTCTGCCGGTCGTACTGTCATTGTTGCAGCAATTAATGCCAATCATACAGCCATTGCTGCAACTCCTTGTGCAGATATTGCAGCAGGTAATTCTTCCGATTATTCAGCCGCTGATGCAGCTGGTGCAGGCACTTCTGCCCCCAATCGCGGCACTGATTGGCGGAATTGTGCAGGCAATCGGGCCGCTGCTGGATTTTTTGAAGCCGATTGCAGATGTACTGGGAACGATTATCGGATTTGTTGGGAAATTGATTAGTTGGGGTGCCGGCGCAATTAGCGGTATCTTTGGAGCACTTTCCGGCGGAGGCAAGTCCAGCGGAGGAGGAGCCACAGGCAAATTCGCAACAGGCGGCTTTACAAACGGCCTGTCTATTGCAGGTGAGGACCCGCGCTACCCGCAGGAAGCGGTGCTGTCCTTTAACCCCGCATACCGCAGGAAAAACATTGGTTACTGGTCAGAGGCCGGAAGAAAACTCGGTGTGATGGGCAGTTCTGGTGCTTCTCTTTCCGGAAGTTCGTCCTCAAGCGTCGTTTATGATTTGAGTGGAATGCAGTTTTCACCGAAAATTTATGCTGCCAGCGGTACAAATTCCAGTGACCTGATGCGGCAGTTAAAAGCCTTAATGCCTGAATTTGTGGATATGGTGCAGGATGCGCTGGCAGAAAGGGAGGAAGCGCAGTATGCAGATTGTCGGATATACTGACTATACCACCCGACAGGGGGATGTGTGGGATGAATTGGCACTTGCGGCTTATGATGAGGAGCGTTTGGCGCATATCATTATAAAAGCAAACCCGGATTATTCAGGCACACTGATTTTTGAAGCTGGCGTGCATCTAAAAATCCCGGTTTTGGACGCTATTGACCGACCGGAAACTCTGCCGCCTTGGCGAAGGGAGGCGGGGACGTGAGCGTTCGGGTGTGGTATGAAGGTACAGAAATTACGGCAGATATCAGCGTAAGTGCCTGCGTCCATGATTTATTTGCTGAAAGCAGTGCGGATATTTTGCATTTAACACTAAATGACACCCGCAGGCTGTGGGATAGTTGGAATCCAAAAGCAGGAGAAAGGATGAAGGTAACAAATGGCGCGGCGAATATCGGTGCTTTGTATGTCCGACAGTGCAGTCCGCAAAATGGACTTTATGAGATTACGGCTTCCAGTGTGCCGGAGACGATGCAGGAAAGACGTACCAAGAGCTGGGCAAGCGTGCGCTTTTTACAGCTTGCGGAGGAAATTGCTTCACACAGCGGCTTGACATTTAAAACATATGGTGTAACCGACCAGCAATACAAATTTGTTGCGCAGGAAAACCGGTCAGATGCGGAATTCCTGCAGCAAAGATGCGTTTTGGAGGGATGTGCCTTTCTGGTCTATGATGGCGCACTGATTCTGTATAGCCAGAAATATATGGAACAGCAGAAACCGCAGGGTATACTGACCGTTGCCTCTGATTCTGAGTTCGTCTACAAGGACAAAAGCGGAAAGCTGTTCGGCGGTGCAAAGGTGAGCAACGGAGGATTTACCGGAAATTATGTTGCAAATCCGTTATCACAAATATATAAATCCGCACTGCCAGTGTACATCAGCAATCAGGAGGAAGCAGACCGTTTTGCCCGCGGGGTGCTGCGGGATTTAAATAAAGGCGGTATTACAGCAACTTTGCAGACAGGGCTGCTGTGTGGTTACGCACCTGGCTCAACGGTGAAACTGCAAACGTCCGGTGCTGCCTCTTATGATGGCACATGGTTTATTACACATATGCGGAATGACTATGCCGCCGGAACGACCAAACTGTTTTTGCGAAAGCCGTTGGAGGGATATTAATGCAGGCAGGAAGAATTTCAAGTATTAGCGGAAACACCGCCGTTGTTATCCCAGACCTTAATCCGGAATCCGTAACGCTGCCGCTTGTGGTTCCATGGCATTTGCGCGGGAATTACGGCGACTTGTGCGCTGGTATGCGGGTGCTTTTTGACACCTGTATGGATGGCACCGGAATCGTAATTGCGCGCGCAGATGGTGGGCACGGGAAAGGCTGGAATGATGCACAATGATTATGGCATCCTGGGGACCGAAAAATTTTGAAGTGACCAGGCGAAAAATTACGGCTATGTCTGATTTTTCAACCGGCCGTAAGCTGAAAACGGACACAAATAACGATACAGAAGGTTCTTCGGCAACCAATACGCGCGGTATGGAACTGCAGGAAATCTCCTGCACGGTACAGCTTTCTGCGGGAGCCGGAGCAAATGTCCGCGCGGAGTGCGAAAACTGGGAAAGCCTTGTCGGAAAATATTATCCGTTTATGGTTGGCGGTCGGCGCGTGGGGCCGCGGTATATGCAGCTTACAGAAGCAAACCAGAACAACGTAACAACGACTATGCGTGGAACATACACTTACGCCGAAATGCAGCTTAGTTTTACGGAATACGCGGGTGAGGCGGCAGGCAGTAAATCTGGCAGCACGAAGACAAGCAGCACTGCCAAAGCTACCACAGCGGATAAATCCAGCAAGAAAGCGAGGGCAATCTGATGCTTGCAAAAGGAAACGGCTTACCGGCCGTGTGTACGCTGAATTTGATGCGTACCACGCGAGGAGAAGTGCCGTTTGAACGGCTGAAAGGAATTGACTCGAAGCTGGTCGACCGACCAATTTCAGAAATCAGTAGCCTGTTACTGGCGGACTTGCAGTGGCTGATTGAAACCTATGAGCCGCGCGTACAAATGACGTCGGAGCAGCTCTTGCAGACAGCCGCGCAGTCCGGGCAGTTTCAGGCAGAAATCAGCGAGCTGCTGACAGGGCGATAAAGGGGGAACGCAAATGGCGGAAGAAATTAATTTTGTGGATGTGGATGCAGACAGCATTTATCGTGAAACAGTCTCACAACTTGAAAGTGCCGTTGGTGAGTCCCTTTATCCGGGTGATGAACGCCGCATTTTTGCGGAAGCGCTGTCTGCTGTTCTTATATCGTTGCTGGCATCCATGAATGATAAGGCAAGGCAGCGATTGCTCCGATATGCACGCGGAAATGTGCTGGACGCGATTGGAGAAATGCGGCATATCACGCGGCTTCAGGCCAAACCGGCAGTTACCACATTGCGATTTGGAACGGAATCCGCACTGGATGAAAATATCGTGATACCGCAGGGAACGCGTGCCACAACCGATGGCAGCGCCTACTTTGCAACAGACCATTCTGCTGTGTTGCAGACTGGAAACTTGAGCGTAGATGTTCCAGCAACCTGCACTGTGGTCGGTACAGCGCAAAACGGCATCCGTAAAGGAGCCATTACAACACTGGTTGACCTGATTCCTTTTATCAGTGCAGTAACGAATAAAGTAGATACCCACAGCGGGGATGATGGTGAAACGGATGCGAATGGAGATGACCGCTATCGGGAACGCATCCGCGAATACGGCAATTTGCTTTCCACTGCCGGCCCGCGTGCCGCTTATGTGGCTCTGGCTATGGGTGCGAATGCTGATGTAACAGACGTGAGTGTTGAAACCGACCCTAAAGAGGACGGCACCGTGAACATTACACCGCTGATGGTGGGAGGGCGGCTGCCGACTGAGGATGAACTCGCAGAAGTGCGCAATGCGTGCAGTCAGGATGATGCGGTACCGATGCTGGACAAAGTAGTTGTAAAAGCCCCCACAGCGGTGCCGTATTCAGTGGAAATCAAGTATTATACAACCGTGCGGGAGGAAGCTGCCGCGATTGACGCGATCGAAAGCAGCGGCGGCGCGATTGCACGTTACCTTGCCTGGCAGGGTGGAGCGCTCGGCCGGGACATTAACCCCGACCAGCTGCGGCGATTCGTTTTATCGCCGGATTGGGCGGACGGCTTGACCGGCGCTGTGCGTCTGGGTGTGGTGCAGCCTGCGTTTACACAGCTTCAGCCGGAGCAGGTGGCGCAGCTTAGCGGTACACCGAAAATCACGCATGAGGTGATTACATGAGCAGCATGGATTTGTCTCATCTTGATTTTGCAAAACTGCTGCCGGTGTGGATGCGTCAGGATGCGGCGGATGCAGGACTTGCAAAGGCACTGAATGAAATCATTCCCGTTGCTGCGAATGCCGTAAAAAAGCTAAGTACATGGGATGTCTTGGACAGCCTGAATGATACAGAATTGGACGAACTGGCGTGGGAAAGTAATATCACATGGTACGACTTCTATGCGGATATTGCAGGAAAGCGGCAGACGATAAAAGATGCTGACCGCATTTTCCGCACCAAAGGGACATCATGGGCGGTGCAGCGCGTCATTAACACCTATTTTGGTGGCGAAAGCAACTTGCTTCCGTGGTGGGAGTATGCAGGCGGCCGATTCCCACATTTTAAGGTGGTTACCACCAATGCAACGCTGAAATACGAAAATTACAAAATGTTTCTGGCGGTGCTGGAGGAAGTAAAGCGACAATGTGCGGTGCTTGACGCCATTCTTATTCTGATTCAGTCACAGGGCATGGTTTATGCTGGAAGCTGTGTCAGGACTGGTTCTGTGACAATGATTCACGCATACCAGCCGGGAGACATTCATATCCGTGCGAATGCGTATGCTGCATTTCCGCCGGTACGCAGTGGGCAATGTACTGTGATTTCGCACAGTGCAGAGCAGGGAAAGGAGCTTTAAATGGCAAAATACTATTCGATAATGACGAATGTTGGGCTTGCTGCAACGGCGAATGCCGCGGTGCTCGGCAAAAAGGTTAATTTGACTACTTTTGCGGTGGGTGACGGCGGTGGTGCATTTTATAGTCCGGTGCCGACCATGACAGCGCTGAAGGGGCAGAAGTGGAGTGGAACAATCAGCGGCTACAATGTTAGCACGGATTCGCCTAATTTGATTAGCGTTACAGGCTTGATTCCGTCCGATGTTGGCGGCTGGACAATCCGTGAAATCGGCGTTTTCGATGACCAAGAGAGGCTGATTGCGATTGCAAACTATCCAGACACCGAAAAAATATCCCGTGACGATGGTGTTTCAACGGAAATTCAGGTAGGAATTGAGTTGCTGCTCTCCAATGCGTCCAGTGTAACAATTTCGGTTGACCCGACCATGATTTTGGCAACCAAAGCCGAAGTCAATGCGGTTAAAGAGAAGGCGTTGACCAGCGGGAAGCTTGGCAGCACCCTACTGACTGTAGCAGATAATACACTGATTATCCCCGCTGCGGACAGCACGCACGATGGCTACATGACAAAGGAGCAGGCGGTAAAGCTTGCGGGTATTGATGACAATGCCAACAACTACATTCACCCGACCAATGCGGGCAGTAAGCACATCCCGGCAGGCGGTGCGGCAGGACAGGCACTTATGTGGCAGGCCGACGGTACTACAAAGTGGCAACAGGTGCATTACATATTTGATGTTAAGCTCCCGGCATCCGGCTGGAGCAGCACCGTACCTTATACACAAACGGTAAACGTAACCGGCATGACGGCCGACATGCTACCGCTGGTTGGCATTGTGCAGTCGGCGGATGTGGATGCCGCACAGGATGAGCGCGACGACTTTGGCGCAATCATTCGTGTGGACAGCGGCAACGGCACGTTTACAGCGACCGCAAGCAGTAAACCATCCAAAAATTTAAATCTGCAGATTGAGGTGAATATATGAGTCAAGGGATTCTTTTAGGCGGTTCTGGCGGATATGGTACTCTGCCGGAGCAGGTCAGCGGTTTTTATGCCGCACGCGGGAATGCGCAAGTCGCGCTTACATGGAGCAATCCATCCGCCGATTATGCGGGTACGCTGATTGTACGAAAAACAGGAAATTATCCACAGCGTCCAAGCGACGGCGCAAAAATCTATAGGGGAACAGCTACAAGCTGCACTGATACAGGACTTACCAATGATACGCAGTATTATTACCGCGCCTTTTCGTACAACAGCCGGGGAGAGTACCAGACGATTAGCCGCACTGCGACCGCGAAACCAATAGCAGGAACAGTAGTGAGTACTATGCCTGTGGGTACAAAAATAAAGCTGGGGATGTACTACGAGCAGCCTATCATTTGGAAGATAATTGACAAAAATCATAGTGGCTATCCTGCTAATTCTGTAACGCTAATGGCAGATAAAATTTTGGCACTAAGGTGCTTTGATGCGGCAGAGCCGACTAATCCAGACAGCAATCGTAGAGAATACGGAGATAACAGATACTCATTTTCTAACATTAGGCAGTGGCTAAACAGCGAAGCAAATGCAGGAAAATGGTATTCTGCAAAACATCAGTATGATGCACCACCAAGCAATGCTAATGTACGCAATGGGTATAATGGGTATGACACACAAGCAGGATTTTTAAATCATTTTTCAGCAAGCGCTAAAAGTTTATTGCTGAATACTACATTGACCACCACCTTGTCTTCAGCAGATGGTGGTGGTTCTGAAACAGTTATGGATAAAATTTTTCTTGCATCAAGGACAGAAATGAATCTAGGAAACAATATTGCCGATGGAGTACCATTTGCAATATTTGATTCTGATGCATCCAGAGGGGCACAAATAACGGCTGAATGTATCAGACATGACCCAAGCTCATATAACCTTGATACTTCCAGACTGTGGTATTATTGGCTTAGAACACCGGCTGATTACAAATCGTATTTGTCACATTATGTGTCTAACAGTGGTGCATTGGATGCTAATGATGATGGACAATATACTTATGTAGTTGATTGGGGTATTCGTCCACTTTGTAATGTCTTTGGTTATACACCATTTTCTATAGAACCAGATTCTGATGGTTGTTATACAGTATTAGAGTAAAGGGGGCAATTTTATGACAGAGGCTTTTATGAATATAAATGAAGTATGGACACCAGTGCTGATCGTCCAGACAGATACAGTGCAGGAGTACGGCCGCACCATAGCGGATGGCAATACTCGCTATACCGTGGAACCGCTGAAACAGGAGCAGTCAGGCGGCAAATACGTCTACTGGTTTGTAGTGAAAAGCAAGGAAGAACTGGTATTGCCGGAAGCCGCACAGCAGCAAATCACAGACCTGCAATCGGTAAATCAGGCGCTTGGCAACCAGTTAAGTCAGGCGACACTTGCTAATGCCACACTCGGCAGGCAGATGGGGCAGCTTACGCTTGCGAACAGTACGTTGGGTCAGCAGGTAGCACAGCTTACAATCAAAGTAAATGGAGGTAAATAATTATGGAGTTTTGGGCAATGGCATGGAAGTTCGGCTGGGCGGATAAGCCCATGATGAGAGAAGCAGTGCAGGTTAACTGCATTACCATGGACCAGTATAAAACAATTACCGGCGAGGAATATACCGGCACAGTGGCATAAGGCGGTGACTGCATGGACAGCACAATCATTGTGGCATTAATTAGTGGTGCCTGTACGCTGATTGGTACATATGCCGGCATCCGTAAAAGCACAAGCCTAACAAATTACCGGCTGAAACAGCTGGAGGACAAAGTTGCGAAGCACAATTCGGTGGTGGAGCGGACGTTCCGCTTGGAGGAAAAAGTGGATGTTGCGAACCACCGAATTACAGACCTTGAAGAATTCCAGAAAGGAATGGAGGAAGTTAGAATTGAACATTAAACAAGAGTACATTCGGCCCAATAAGTACACCCGTCCCGGCTTACCGCTGCGGAGAGTGACGGCAATCGCAATCCACTATACAGGTGATCCGGGTGCGACCGCACAGAATGAGCGGGACTATTTTGACGGTCCCTGCATTACGGATGGCCGTTACGCGAGCTGTCACTATTGTGTTGGCATGGACGGCGAAATCGTGCAGCTTATCCCGGAAAGCGAGTGGGCATACTGCACCTGCAAAGCCAATGCGTACAGTATCAGCATTGAAACCTGCCATCCGGATGAAAGCGGGAAATTTACCGCAGCGGCAGAAAAGGCACTGATTGAGCTGACTGCATCCCTGTGCAAAAAGTATGGCTTGAATCCGCAGCATGGCGGTGTGGTGCGGCACTATGACGTGACCGGAAAAGAGTGCCCGCTCTGGTATGTGACGCATCCGGCGGCATGGACAGGCTTCCAGGTGGCGGTTGCAAACTGCATGGCGGGAAAATCGTATAGCCTGCCGTGCAGTGGGCAAGCCGTACATACAGCGCCCGCCGTGAATCCGCATTATTGTGATACTACGTCACTCACGCGCTGCCCCGGCATGGTGTACACATTCAAGACTGGCGGGGTAATTATCTGCGCAAAGGATGCATTTAAACAGATTGGCTGCACAATGGATAACGGGTACAGGCTTACAACGTTTCGCGCGGACAGGCTGACTGCAGGAGCCGGGTTCTACATTAATGGCCGTCGCGTCTGTGTGGCAGTCGTCAAAGAGCCTTACAGCGATACCACCAAACCTTTCAGCAAGCGGGTGGGGCAGACGTACACTTTCAAGACGGACTTCCCGCTGGTTTGTGGCAGCAACAATTTTGAGCAAGTCAGTGTCAGCCAGAGAAAAGGCCGTTATTACACAAAATACCGTGCCGTTGCACCGGGTACCGCAGGATTCTACTGCGGAAGCACTCGCGTCTGCGTCGGCACGGTAACAAAATAATGAATACGGAGGTACATATTTATGTGGCAAGAAGCATTGAACACAATCGGTACAGCTGCATTAACGGCGCTTGTTGGTGTTGCAGTCGTGGCAATCAAAGTGTTGGGTGATGCAGCAGGAAAGTACATCACTGAGAAAGCCGCAGCGGTCAGAGCTAAGGCGGGCGCGGACAAGTGGAATCACTGGATGGACCTTGCCCGCCAGACCTTTGCGGCGGTTGATGAAGAGTTCCGCATTACGCCCACCCTGGAAAGCACCATTTCTGCAAAACAGAAACTTTTTGATGAAGCGCTCAAAAAGGCTATCCCGGAAATTACAGATGCGCAGATTGAGCAGCTCCGTCAGGCAGTGGCCGGTGAGATCAACAAAGGCCGCGCCGCCATCTGCGGGCAGGTGACGGATGAGCAGGGGAATATCGGTGGCCTTGCTGCGGAGACGACTGTTCCGGCGACGCAGACCGCATAATCCCAAACGTTTGAGAACTTAAATACATAGAAGGATGTCCCTGACTTCTCACTTGAGATGTCAGGGACATCCTCTGTAATGATAGAGATATTAAAAAATACCATCCGTTTCAAAAATATGATCGAGTTCATCGGTGTTTTGCGATTTAAGCACTTTGTTACGTACGGCTCCCTGCGACAGGTCTAGACGCTTGAATCTACATTTCCTTGCCAGATCTTTTCCCATACGAATCAGTTGAATTCTTCCGATTTTAGGTTCTGCTTCCGCATATTTTGCAAATCCTTTAGCCTTGCCGAGATTGTCTTTGAGATTCGGATTATGTGGTTCCAAAATATCAATAACATAGGTAAGGATTGGGTCGCTTCTTACAATTAAGAAGTCAGGGTAAGTCGGCTTGGTTTCCCCGTCGATTTCGTACGGAATGCATAAAGACCATTTCTCGCGCGGCGGGTTACGAAGCCAGCAAACGAAATCCGGTCGTTTTGCCTCTTCTTCCAAAATGCCTTCTTCCCAGCCATTGAGCTTGATAGTGGCAATACCCTTTTTATCAGCAAACAAATGGTTATCATATTCCTTCCCATCTTTATCAACTCGGACATTGATCGTTTCCGGAAGGGTAAAATTATGTTTACTGACAATGTCACCGTCTGCGATAATATCGTTATATTGTTTTTTGCACTTTTCAGATTTATTGACAACATATTTTCGATATTGATCATCGAAAGCATGAAATTTGTTTTCTGCATATCTATTTAGGTTCGCTATGCAGTCATCATCAGCAGCAAACAAAATACAGTCAATCTTGAAGATACTTGGATCATCGGAATCGCAGTATCTACTTCCATATATGTTTGGAAATCCATAACCACCAAGTTTCGCATCAGCAGCACGCAGCTGTCGATCGAGATCACTTTCAGATGCAGTAAAGAAATCATGGGAAATTCCGTTGTCAAGGGACTCACCAAACACGTCAAAGATACGGACAGACAGTTCAAATGAAAGCACACGCGAAGCGAGCTCATTATATCTTCCTTTGCTGTGAAGAGAATTGATATAGGATCGAATCATACCTACAACATCGTCTTTCACTTCATCGGCTGCATTCGGAGAGATATTTGTTCGCGTAAGAAGACTGGCAAGACTCAGAAGGGATTTCAGATAGCTATTAATCCTTGTCGAACGAACCCAATAAGTCAGCAACCCTAGATCATTGATGAACTTTGTAACTTTTTCTCTATCAAGATTGTAGTTTGGAAATTCCATCTGAGTACCGGTATCAGAAATAAATTCATCTAAGTTGCCATGGTTAGGCTTAATTGGGAGTACTGCGGTCGGTTCACTTTGCGGATGTATCTGCTGCTGTGGAATATCCGTTATCTCGGTTGAGGTATAACTATTTATAGCATTATGCCCCTGAGAATCAGGAGATTGAGTTTCTGCTGCAGCGTTTCCCGTTTGGGGAAACAAATTCATCTGTCCCTCTATTGGCTGGTCACTTCTGTGCCGGAAAGGATGTACTGTCCATGGAACATAGACCGGCTGATCAATAGATTCTCCGTCAATCACAGTGGGAATTTCTCCACCTTCAGTGTTTTGCAGCTCATCAATTACATTCTTGACTGTGTTTTTATTGAAGTAGGGGAGGAACAAACGTACGTCATTCAGAAAATCGTCCTTGTCAATATGACGATGTAGCGGTGTACGCACCATTCTGCCAAGGAGCTGTGCAATATAGGTGGCATCTTCTGCATGACGAAAGGACATCATGGTTTCGGCGCGGGGGCAGTCCCAGCCCGTAGAAAGATTTTCTTTAAACAGCACCACACGGATGCGCTTGTCATCAGTGATGTCAGATGGTTCCACATGATGTACATGCAGGCCGTTAATTGATAGTGTGGAGGTTGAACCAAAGGTATGTACGACATCATTCTCTTTAAATTGCGTCCCAATCCGTTCCTCTATTTTGGCAATCAGATCGTCCAGATTGGTATCAGAAATCTTTTTACCGCTTCCAGCAAGTACCTGAATCACAAAGACCGGATTTACCTGTGCGTTATGTTGTTCATAAGAATATTGATACCAGTGATCACATTTCTTTATCCACTCATCCGTGGCCGCCTGCAGAACAGCCATTTCATTATTTTTTTCATGATCTTCTGGATAGGTAATAAGGATTCGATCTTTCAGCAGACCGGATGCACGTACTTCATTGGCAGTTACAATGCACTTTTGCAGCGTGGAATTAGTATTATCTCCCACCAATTTGTTGAACCGGGCAGCTGTGGCACTAACACCGATGACGACCGGCATAGGAGACAGATGATATATTGGACTTCCTTTTAGGAAGCGCTGCATAATGGATGTTGCTTTTCCGGCGTCTTTACCCTGCATACCGCGATGTGCTTCATCAATGATAAAGTACAAATGGTCTGCTTTTTCCCTTGCGGTATTCTCCAACGTTTCCCATATGG
>JAKVJJ010000011.1 GCA_022487055.1 Oscillospiraceae bacterium | reverse complement strand
TGAGGTGATGAAATGAATACAACACAAAAAAGGGTGGCAGCCATCCATGATTTGTCCGGATTCGGCAAATGCTCCCTGAGCATCATCCTGCCGGTACTCAGCAGCATGGGGAACGAAGTCTGCTGTCTGCCAACGGCGGTGCTTTCCTCTCATACAGGCGGTCTGCCGGGAGTTGTGAAAAAAGATATGACAGAGGAAATGCCCGGTTTCCTTCGCCAGTGGAAGGCACTGAAGATTCCTTTCGATGGAATTTACACCGGCTTTCTCGGCAATGCGACGCAGATTGAAATTGTACAGGAATTTATTAAAACCTTCCGCGGCGCCGGAACACTGGTTATGGTAGACCCTGCTATGGCCGACCATGGTTCTCTGTATGCTACATACACAGCCGAAATGGCAGAGGGGACAAAGAAACTGTGCAGGCAGGCGGATATCATTGTGCCAAACATGACGGAAGCCGCCATGCTTCTGGATGAAGACTATCGGGAGGGGCCTTATACCCGCACCTGGGTGGAAGAAACTCTGCACCGGCTGACAGCGCTCGGGCCGCGTGTGGTGGTACTCACCGGGGTATGGTTTGCGCCGGAACTGCTTGGGGCGGCGGCTTATGACCGAGTGACCGGCGAAACAAGTTACGCGCTGTCCCGCCATGTGCCGGGCAGCTACCCCGGTACCGGCGATTTATTTGCATCCGTGCTGCTGGGGGCTTTGCTGAATGGGCATAAGCTGCGGGACGCTTTGCAGCTTGCGGCGGACTTTACCGCGTGCTCCATTCGGCGGACTTATGAGGCCGGCACGAATCCGCGCTGGGGCGTGTGCTTTGAGCCGGAACTGCCCCGATTGATGCGGCAGCTTGGGTTTTAACACATTCGCTGTGTCTTTACAAAGTTTTGTAAAGAGGATATACTAATATAGCAAGCAGAGAATCAAGGATCCGATGCTACTTGATTCTCTGTATTTTAAGGAGCTTTTATCTGATAAAACAGGAGGTGAGTATGTGCCGGAGATTACATCCCTGCTTTCCACGCTGTCGCCCACATTTTTTGTGCTGCGCGGTGTGGCGGCGGTACTGACGGTTTTTCTGACCATCCGATGCTATACTTCCATGCGGGCAGGACGCCGCCGGGAGGAACCGGTGGTCTTTCTGGAAAATCAGCGCAACCGCAAAAATATTCCGGTACTTTACTGGGAAAACAGCATTGGCCGCAGCCAGAGCTGTGATATCGCCCTGCCGGACAGTGCCGTTAGCCGTGACCATGCGGTGCTGATGCGGCGGGAAAGCGGCTGGCTGCTGACAGACACAGACTCAAAGGGCGGCACTTATCTGAACGGCAAACGTATTCGTGACACGGTTAAAGTAATACCGGGCGACCTGATTGGTGTGGGACGCACCAACCTGATTTTTCGCCGGGTAACGGATGCCAATGTGAAGCCGCCGCGCTATCATGCACGCCGCGCTGCTAACCAGGCGGGTCTGCTCATGATGTGTACGATTATCCAACTTTTATGTTTTGCCCAGGCTTTCTTTGGGGACAAGCAGTTTTCCATGCTGCCCATGCTGCCTATGGTGGCGGTCATCGCTGTGGAATGGATTTACTTTGCCATTTCCCGCTATGCACTGGGACGCACAAATTTTGAACTGGAAACACTTGCTTTCACACTTTCCGGTATTGGTATTGCTCTGCTGTGCGGCACCAGAGAAAAGCTGCTGAAAACACAGACAGCACCGACACCATTCACATTGTATCACCACAGCATGGACGCTGTGTATTCACAGATTCTGATGATGATTGGCGGGTTGGTGCTTTTCAGCTTTATGATATGGTTTATGAAAGACTTAAACCGTGTCAACAAATGGCGTGTGCCCATTGCCGCAGCCGGTCTGCTTCTGCTGGCGGCACCGTTGGTCATCGGCATCAGTGTGAACGGCTCTAAAAACTGGATTCGTTTGGGTGGCTTTTCTGTTCAGCCAAGCGAATTTGTAAAGATTTGCTTTATTTTTGCCGGTGCCGGCACACTCGATCATTTGCAGACCAGACGAAACCTGATTGGATTTGTCGGTCTGCTGGCTGGCGTGACCGTCATCCTCATCCGCGAAAAGGATATTGGTGGCGCGGCAATCTTTTTTGCCACATTTCTAATTATTGCTTTCATGCGTTCCGGTTCCATGCGTACCGTTGTGCTGAGTGTGGCGGCCGCCGGTGCCGGCATCGCTACGGTATTGGGTATGTTTAGCCATGTGAAGGAACGTTTCTCCGTGTGGCGGCACGTCTGGGATGCGAACAACCTTTATGACAAAGGCTTTCAGCAGACCAGAGTGCTGACCTATGCGGCAAGCGGTGGTCTGTTTGGTGTTGGTATCGGCAATGGCGGACTTGGTGGAGGCACCGGGCCGCTGAAAGGCTACACAAATGTGACGGCAAACACCAGCGACCTTGTCTTTGGCATGATGATAGAGGAGCTTGGCCTGATCATGGCAATCGTCATGGTTGGCATCATTGCCATGTTTATTCTGTTTGCACGCAGCGATGCCACACGCTCCCGCTCCACTTTCTATTCCATCACGGCCTGCGCGGCTGCCGGAATGCTTTTGTTCCAGACTTGCCTTAATATTTTTGGCAGTACGGATATTTTCCCGCTGACTGGTGTGACGCTGCCTTTTGTCAGCGCAGGTGGCAGCAGCATGATGGCAGTATGGGGAGCGCTGGCGTTTATTAAGGCGAGTGATGAACGCACCTATGCAGTCAGGAGGCGAGAGTGACCGATGAAAACAACAGGAAAGCGTTCTATATTCTTATTTTTCTTTCTTCTGGCTTTTATCGGCGGTTTGTGCTTCTTTCTCTTTGAATATGTAACGGATGGCGGCCAGTGGGCAATGCAGCCCTATAATGCCCATTTAAGCGGCACTTCAACGGTTGCGAATGGCACAGTGACGGATCGGAACGGCCTAACGCTGCTGAAAACACAGAACGGCAAGCGCTCTTACAATGATGATGAGCGGGTGCGCCTTTCCACGCTTCACCTGATTGGCGACACGGAGGGAAATATCTCCACCGGCATTCAAAATGCCTTTAAGACAGAGCTAACCGGCTATAACATGGTGACCGGTTTGGCGGACATTAAGGCAGCCAAACAGGGCGGAAGTATCCGGCTGACTGTGGATAGCGACCTTAACAAACTGGCCTATCAGAAGTTGAACGGCCGCAAGGGCGCCGCCGTGCTGACCAACTGGAAAACAGGCGAGATTCTCTGCATGGTCAGCACACCGACATTTGATCCGGCCAATCCGCCGTCTGATGTAAAAAAGAACAGTCAATACAGCGGTGCCTTTGTCAACAAAGTCTTGTCCGGACAAATGACACCCGGTTCTATTTTTAAAATTCTGACAACGGCTGCTGCCATTCAGAATATTCCCGATTTGGACAGCCGCACTTTTCACTGTAATGGCTCTATTACTGTGGACGGCAGCCCGATTATCTGCACCAATCGGGAAGCACACGGTACGATGAATTTTCAGCGCGCACTGGCGGATTCCTGCAATGTTACTTTTGCGAAGCTTGCCATTGAAATGGGAAAAGACAAAATGACTGCTGCAGTTAATTCTTTGGGATTAAATGAGCCGTTTTCCATTGACGGGCTGATTTCTGCCAAAGGAAATTACAATGTTTCCAATGCAAGCAACAATCAGCTCGGCTGGTCAGGTGTCGGGCAGTATACCGACCAGGTCAGTCCGGCTTATATGGTGCGGCTGCTGGGCGCAATCGCAAACGGTGGTGCACCGGAAGAACTCCGGCTGATTAAAAGTGTTTCCGGCGACCTTGCTTCTCCGGGCAAATATGGAACCGCGCGGGTAGGACGTGCCATGATGACGTCGGAAGTGGCACAGCGGCTGCAGAAATATCTGCGCGGGGATGTGGCGACTGCTTACGGCGATGATATGTTCAACGGTGTCAAACAAGTCTGTGCCAAGACCGGCACAGGCGAGTTGGGTGGCGAGCACAACAACAATGGCTGGCTGGTCGGCTTCTCCGCAGATGAAAGCACACCCTACGCATTTGCAGTAGTTGTGGAAAATACAGAAAATTATGGCTCTCAGTCAGCAGGGCCGATTGCAACCGCACTGCTCTCTGCCGCCGTGGCAAGAGGCGAAAAGTGAGAAGGGAATCCTTTATCGAATGCGGGCAAAAAGCAATGCACGCTGAGAGTTGACTTAGTTATTCAGATGCAGCAGATTTAAACAACAACACAAATTCCGTCCGTTTTCTGGCTAGCAGAGAGCGGGCGGAATTTTTTTTGAATTTTTGCTTTTTCCCCTTGACAAATGAATTGTACTACTGTACTATTGTACTATACACTTAATACAGCAATACAAAAAGAAAGCAGGAGGTATTTCGCAATGCGTAAATTTGCAGTGACAGTATTGGCGGCGGTTATTCTCGCGGTGTCCCTTTTGTCCGTTGGATGCGGCATCAGCCAGACCGCAGCAGGCAACCGGGATTTTATGCGCACAGCGGAGTGGGGTACCTACACACCCGGCAGTCCGGCGACTGTGCGTTTCGGCGGGCAGACTTACACCATGACCAGCCGCGTGGCGGGCTCAGATGAACTGAATGAACGTGTCGGCGTGGTCGCGCGTGACCAGTCCCGCAAACTTTACTGTTGGATTTATACGATAAAAGGGCAGAAGCAGAACAGCACGATTGCGCTTTACAACTATAACAATGACGGCAAGACCATTGTGGCACAAAAAGCATAAAGCTGTGCTTGCGGAAAAAACGGTTTTGCGGTATCATGCTTGCAGCAATAGTCTTAACAAACTGAAAGGCTGAAAAGCGATGAATGTTCTGGACCGCCCGCCATGCAGACGCTGTCTGCTGGAAGACATGATGGACGAAAATAAGTTGTACGCCACTGTGCGGGAATATATTGAGGCAATTCCACAGCAGGTCAAGACGCCGCCGGAACTTTATGCTAAGCGGCTGGACACTTGCCGCAGATGTGCTGACTTGCAGAACGGAATGTGCAGACTGTGCGGCTGCTTTGTGGAAATGCGCGCGGCTAAGACTGCCAATTACTGTCCCGGTACTCCGCCGCACTGGCCGGAAACATAAAAGACCACCTTTTACAGAATGCAAAAAATGCATTTGCGAAAGGCGGTCTCTATTTTTTTAAAATGCAGTCACAGGAGAAAAACTGAAATGGGTTAGCAGCGCTTCCATATCCGACCGGTGTGCAAGCCATGGCTGATAAGCACTGGCACTTCCGGCGGCAAGTCCCCAGCGGAAGGCCTCCGTAAAGTTTCTATTCTGCTCAAAACCATAAAGGAAACCGGCATTCATGCTGTCACCGGCACCTACGGCATTAACAGCAGTACCTTTTGGAGGAGCGCTGCTTAGTACGACGCCGTCCTCTGCGACCAATACGGCCCCATGTTCACCAATAGAAACCAGAACATTACGGGCACCAAATTCCTGCAGCTTTTTTGCGCAGCGGATAACTTGGGGAACAGAATGCAGCTCGCAGTCGAATAGTTCCCCGAGCTCCTGCTCATTGGGCTTAATTAAAAATGGGTGATAAGCAAGCGTGTCCCGCAGCAAATTGCGTGTGGCATCCACTACAAACCGCACGCCACGGGCAGAGAGTCGCTGCATGACTTGCTGGTAAAAGTCATCCGGCAGACTGGGCGGGATGGCTCCTGCCAATACCAATGTGTCTGCACCAGTCAGAGAATCCAATCTGGTAAAAAGCTGCTGCACGGCTTTCGCTGGAATGGCAGGGCCGGAAGCATTGATGTCCGTCATGGTTTCCGCACGCAACTTCACATTGATGCGGGTTTCTCCGGGAATGTGGATGAATTCCGGACGGCATCCAAAATTCTGCAGACGCTGTTCCAGTTCTCTTCCGGCAAAACCACCCGCAAATCCAAGCACTGTGTTGGCAAGGCCGAGATTCTGCAGCACAATGGATACATTTACGCCTTTTCCGCCGGGATAAATTTCTGTGGCGGCAGCACGGTTTACCACTCCCACCTTTAACTGTGGCAACTCCATGACATAATCAAGAGATGGATTACAGGTGACGGTATAAATCATGGCAATGTCCTTTCCGATATGTTTAGAATATAGTAATTGTAAATGCCCGTTCGGTGGTTTCACCTGCCGCACCGAATGGGAGTTTTCGTTATCATCCCTATTCCCTTCATTTGGTATGACTATATTTTAACAGTCGGCTGTACGTTTGTAAAGGCAAAGTGAATTTCAGAAAATAGTGTATATCGGTTGCAAAAATAGAACACAAACGATAAAATAGAATGCAAATCTAATACTGTAAGGAGGAACAAAATGCTGCGTAAAAAAGACTTTGCGGCAATGACGCCGCCGATGGGATGGAATAGCTGGGATTGCTGGGCCACGACCGTAAATGAAGGACAACTTCTGGCAAATGCTGAATACATGGAAAAAAATCTAAAACAGTTTGGATGGGAGTACATTGTCTGTGATATTCAGTGGTCAGAACCGGCTCCGCATCCCACTGCCGAGGATGTCTACCGCCATTTTCCCCGCCTTATACTGGATGAATACGGTCGGCAGATGCCTGCGAAAACCCGTTTTCCCTCAGCGGCAGGAGGGAAAGGATTTGCACCGATTGCGCAGACAATTCATGAAATGGGACTGAAGTTCGGCATTCACATTATGCGCGGTATTCCGCGTCAGGCAGTGCATGAGCATTTGCCGGTGAAGGGGACGGCCGTCACTGCCGAGCAGGTGGCGTTGCCAAACTCCATCAGTTGCTGGAACGGCGATATGTACGGACTGAATCCGGCAGTTCCGGAGGCACAGGCGTACTATGATTCCATTTTTGAGCTGTATGCTTCATGGGGTGTGGATTATGTTAAGGTGGATGACATCTGCAATACCAATATGTATCCGAATCATCCTTATTCCGCTGAGAAAGAGATTGAAATGATACGCCATGCCATTGAAAAGAGCGGTCGCAGCATGGTGCTCAGTCTTTCTCCGGGGCCGGCTGTGATTGAGAAGGCATGGCATCTGGAAAAGTATGCGAATATGTGGCGGATTACCGATGATTTCTGGGACGATTGGAAATTGCTCAAAGGGATGTTTGAGCGCTGTGAAGTTTGGCAGAAACACGTTTCACCGGGTTGCTGGCCGGACTGCGACATGCTGCCGATGGGAAGAATCGGTGTAGGTTTTGGCAATGAGCGGCAGTCCAAATTCACCTTTGCTGAGCAGCGCACCATGATGACACTTTGGAGCATTTTCCGCTCACCACTGATGATGGGCGGCAATCTGCCGGACTGCGACGAACAAACGCTTTCTTTGCTGACCAATGGTGAAGTCCTTCATTTGCTGCAGCACGCGCATGGTGCCTGCCAGATTGACCGTACAGACACAGCGGCCGTCTGGATGAGTGAGGACGACGAGGACGGCAGCCTGTATGTTGCACTGTTTAACCTGAGCGACGAACTTCAGACAGTGGCTTGTCCGCTTGAGGAACTCGGCGTTTCTACCATAAAGGCCGAGGTGCGGGATCTCTGGCAAAAGAAGAATTTGGGTATAGTGGAAACAGAACTTTCGGCGGAACTGCCTGCGCATGATGCGGCACTGCTGAAACTGACTATTCAATGATCTATAGCAAATATTAAACAGTTACTTTCCGGCGCTTCCTTAGAAAGACCGTCTGCGTGAGCATGAAGTCCTATGGCCTTGCCTTTCGCAGCATAAGAAGCAGGTCTGGACAGTAAATGAAAAAGGCAGCGGCTCACTTTGTCTGAGCACTGCCTTTTTGTGTTTTGCAGTGCCGGTGCAGTGCTTGCAAAAGCACGGAAGGGGGAGTATGCTATAACTAATCAAGAAAATTTAACCATACCGCACACCATGCCTTTTTGCCGTGCGGTATTCGGACGGAGGGAAAATAATCGATGGGTGAAAAATTAAAAACCAGAGCGGAAATCAGCAGCAGTGACAAATGGGCTGTGGGAAAAATCTATCAGAATGTGCAGAACTGGGAAACGGATTTTGCAAAATTGCAGAAAGATTCTGATAAGCTAAGCGCTTACAGTGGCAAGCTGAATCAGGCAGATAGCCTGCTTGCCTGTTTCCAACTGATAGAAACCGTAAACCGTTTGGCAGAGAAACTGGATGTTTATGCCAACCAGCGTGCGGATGAAGATACTGCAAATACAGAGTTCATTGCTTTGAAGTCTAAGATTGGTACTTATGTTTCCGAGTTGATGGCAAAGGAAGCGTTTGTTGAACCGGAGATTCTTTCTTATCCAGACGGAACGATTGAAAAGGAACTGAAAGCAGAGCCAAAGTTGGAAATGTACCGCTTTGCTTTAAAAAATATTCTTCGCCAAAAGCCGCATACGCTTGACCAAAAGAGCGAACAAATTCTGGCGGCTGTGTCGGATTGCTTGGACGGTCCGCACCAGACTTACACGCTGATGACCAATGCAGATATGACGTTTCCGCAGATTCACGATGAAAACGGCAGTTTGGTGGAACTGACGGATAGCAACTACCATCATTTTCAGATGTCCAAGGACCGCAATGTCCGCCGGGAAGCAATGGAGGGATTGTTCAGCACTTACGGGAAATATAAGAACACTTTCGCATCCCTGCTGACTACTTCTGTTAAGAACTTTGTGTTTCAGTCCAAGCAGCGCCACTATGATTCTTCTTTGGAATGCTCACTGGCACCGAACAACATCCCGACTTCCGTGTATCACACAGCATTAAAGACGATTGATGCGCATTTAGATTCCATGCACCGCTATGTTGGTCTGAAAAAGAAGCTGCTCAAGCTTAACGATATGCATATGTATGACCTGTATGTGCCTGTCATTGACCTGCCGGAGGAGCATTATGACTTTGACCGTGCGGTGGAGGTTGTTAAAGAAGGGCTTGCGCCGCTTGGCAAAGAGTACATTGATATTTTCAGCAAGGGTATCGAGAGCGGCTGGATTGACCGCTATCCGAGCAGGGGCAAGCGTTCCGGCGGCTATTCCACTGGTTGCTATGACACACAGCCCTACATTCTGCTGAACTATAACGGCGACTATGACAGCGTATCCACTCTGGCACATGAGATGGGGCACTCCATCCATACTTATTATTCCACGAAGAATCAGCCGTACGTTTATTCCCAATATTCCCTGTTCTGCGCGGAAACGGCTTCCACCACCAATGAGTCCCTGCTGATTCACCATCTGATTAACAAGGAAACTGACCGTGACCGCAAGCTGCATCTTATCAATTCCCAGTTGGAGCAGATTCGCACAACGGTGTTCCGCCAGCTTCTGTTCGCTGAGTTTGAACTTTTCACGCATGAGAAGACTGAAGCGGGCGTGCAGCTCACGGCAAAAGACTTGTGCGGTTTCTGGCATGATGTGAACCAGAAGTATTATGGTCCGGAAATGACCGTGGACGCCGTGAACGATATGGAGTGGGCGCGAATCCCGCATTTTTATCGCGACTTCTATGTCTATCAGTACGCGACAGGTTATGCCGCTGCTAATTCCTTCAGCCGGATGATTCTGGACGGCGGCAGTGCAGCAGTTGAAAAATATAAGGGCTTCCTCAAGAGTGGATGCAGCGATTATCCCATCAATGTCCTGCGCAAGGCTGGCGTGGATATGGAAACCGCAAAGCCGATGGAAGACCTTGTGCGTACCTTTGATGAGCTGCTGGATATGCTTGAAAAAGCACTTTAATCAAATAAAATTGAAAAAAGGCTTGACAAAATCCTTTTCATACTTTATTATCATAGCAACATAAAGTTTTAAACCAATGAATAAGAGTGAGTACGCGTGTTGGAAAGTTCCCAGAGAGCCGCTAAAGATGAGAATGCGGCAGCAGGAAAATGCGCGGAATGGACTTATGAGGGCAGGCAGAACCGCTTCCGGTATGGGAGCCAAGTAAATCCTGACGGGATTTCCACCCGTTATCAAGGGAACATATATTGTCTGATATATGGAATGAGTGGGTGCAGAAATGCACCAACCTGAGTGGTACCGCAGAAGTTTTCAAAGGCTTTTGCCTCAGCAGAAATGCCGGGGCAGAAGCCTTTTTTCTGCCTTTATGTTGAAATCCCCGCATAGGGGAAAGCTTATATGGTCGGTCCACAGCCATTCAAATTATTTTTTTGTCAGAAAGGGAGCATTGGTTATGCTGAAACAAGTGCCGCACAAAATTTATCTTACAGAAGAACAGATGCCGAAGCAGTGGTATAATCTGCGCGCAGACATGAAGGAAAAGCCGGAACCGATGCTGAACCCGGCGACGGGGAAACCGGCTGTCAAGGAAGACTTGTATCCGGTTTTCTGCGAAAAGCTTGCCGCACAGGAGCTGGATGACACCACCCGTTACTTTGATATTCCGGAGCCGGTGCTGGACTTCTATAAGATTTATCGGCCGTCTCCGCTGATGCGTGCCTACAATCTGGAAAAAGCACTGGACACACCTGCAAAAATCTACTTTAAGTTTGAGGGCAACAATACCTCCGGCAGCCACAAACTGAATTCCGCCGTGGCACAGGCCTACTATGCCAAGGAGCAGGGACTGACCAAAGTGACCACGGAAACCGGCGCTGGGCAGTGGGGTACTGCATTGTCAGAGGCGTGTGCTTATTTTGGGCTTGACCTGACCGTCTTTATGGTGAAATGCTCCTACCAGCAGAAACCATACCGCAAAAATGTGATGCAGACTTTTGGTGCCAGTGTGGTGCCAAGTCCGAGCAATACCACCAAAGCCGGACGCGCGATTCTGGCAGAAAATCCGGAAACCGGAGGCAGCTTGGGGTGTGCCATTTCTGAGGCAGTGGAAACAGCGCTGCACACAGAGAATTGCCGCTATGTGCTTGGTTCCGTGCTGAATCAGGTGCTGCTGCATCAGTCCATCATCGGTTTGGAATCCAAACAGGCCATGGAAATGATTGACGAATATCCGGATGTGATTATCGGCTGTGCGGGCGGCGGTTCCAACCTCGGCGGATTGATTGCGCCGTTTATGCAGGACAAACTGCTTGGCAGGGCAAACCCGCGGATTGTGGCAGTGGAACCGGCTTCCTGCCCGTCTCTGACTCGTGGACGTTATGCCTATGACTTCTGCGATGTCGGCAAGGTGACTCCGCTGGCAAAGATGTATACACTCGGCAGCGGCTTCATGCCGTCACCAGACCATGCCGGCGGCCTGCGGTACCATGGAATGTCTCCTATTCTGTCCAAACTGTATCACGACGGTTACATGGAAGCTGTTTCCGTGCGGCAAACCGATGTGTTTGACGCGGCGGTTCAGTTTGCAAAATTGGAGAGCATCCTGCCCGCACCGGAGTCTTCCCATGCAATTCGCACGGCAATCGATGAAGCACTCAAATGCAAAGAAAGCGGAGAGGCAAAGACGATTCTGTTTGGCCTGACCGGTACCGGTTACTTTGATATGACCGCATATGATTCCTATTTGAAAGGCACGATGAAAAATGTTATTCCGACGGATGAACAGCTTGAGGAAAACTTCCGCAAACTGCCGAAAGTGAATGGGTAAAAAGTCATTTCTTGCGGACGGCTTTCCTTTTTTTCGAAAATAGTATAGAATTAACTGCAGGATGGCTGTCGGCTGTCCTGCAGCTTTTTTGTTGGCAACTTTACTGGAATTTTTTCAATCGAAAATGGAAATCATAGTGTTACGCAAAGCTTTGTTTTTTGAAAGGATGATAGAAAATGGAGAGATATGAGATTGCGGTAATTGGTTCCGGACCGGCAGGTGTTTCGGCAGCACTAAACGCGAAAATCCGTGGCAAGTCCCTGCTTTTATTCGGTAGCAAACAGCTCAGCGATAAAGTGCTGCGCTCTGAAAAAATATCCAATTATCCCGGATTACCAGACATTTCCGGAGAAGAACTGGTCGGCCGCCTGCAGAAACAGCTTGTCGAAATGGAAATTTCTGTAACAGAGGAAGCCGTTACTTCGATTTATCCCATGGGCAATTTTTTCACATTGCTTGCCGGACAGAAAGAGTATGAAGCGGAAACGGTTATTCTGACAGGCGGCGCGGGTACTGCCGCCAGAATTCCCGGCGAAGAAAAGCTGCTAGGGCGTGGTGTCAGTTACTGCGCGACCTGTGACGGGAACCTTTACCGCGGGAAAACGATTGCTGTGGTGTGTGACACACCGACAATGGAATCGGAAGCAGCATTTTTGGCCGAATTGGCTGGTAAAGTCTATTATCTTCCGCTGATGAAGAATTCCACACTTTCCGGTGCAAATGTGGAAAACTTGCACTCGGCAGTTCGAGAGATACAGGGGGAAGAACGTGTGAGCGGCGTTGTGCTGGCAGACGGCACACAGCTTGCGGTGGATGGTATTTTCTTTATCAGAAATTCTGTGCCGCCGGCCGTACTGCTGCGCAATTTAAAGATGCAGGAAAACCATGTGGCGGTGGACCGGCAGATGCACACCAATGTCGAGGGCTTCTTTGCTGCCGGAGACTGCACAGGCCGACCTTATCAGATTGCCAAGGCGGTTGGTGAGGGCAACATCGCCGCACACGCAGCCGTGGAATATCTGGACAGCCGAAAAAACAGCGCAGGAGGAAACTATGCAGATTAATGACAAAATTTATGAACTGATGGAAACACAGGCACTGCCGGAACAAAATGGGACCGGTTATGTCCTGCAGCACAAAAAATCGGGTGCAAAAATCATTTGCATCTCAAACGATGATGAGAACAAAGTCTTTACGGCAGCTTTTCGCACACCGCCGCAAAACAGCAGGGGTATGGCGCATATTGTGGAACACACCACATTAAATGGCTCCGAAAAATATCCGCTGCGGGACCCATTCTCCGAATTGATGAAAGGTTCCTTGAATACTTATCTCAATGCGATTACCTACAGCGATAAAACGATTTATCCGGTTGCAAGCTGTAACCATAAAGATTTTCAGAATCTGATGGATGTTTATCTGGATGCCGTCTTTCATCCGTTACTGCTGCACAAAAAAGCGGTCTTTTTGCAGGAGGGCTGGCATTATGTGCTGGATGAAGCGGCGGACGGCCTTTCTGTCAGCGGCATTGTTTACAATGAAATGAAGGGCGCCACGTCTTCTCCGGAGGAAGTGCTTGCTCAGAAAATTAACGCCTCGCTTTATCCGAATACTCCTTACTGCTTTGAGTCCGGCGGTGATCCGGAGGAAATCCCTAAACTTTCTTATGAGGAATATGTGGATTTTTACCGCCGCTATTATCATCCGTCCAACTGCACGCTGTATCTTTACGGAGATATGGATATGGCGGAACGGCTGGATTACATAGACCGCGCGTATCTTTGCCAGTATGAGAAAAAACACATTTGCTCTGCCTTGCCGCTTCAGCCTGCGCCCAAAAATCCGGTGTCCGCAGTGGACAGCTACCCGATTTCTGAAAACAGCAGCGCAGAAAATAAAACGTATTATGCTTACAGTGTTAGTCTGACAGACCAGCATGACAGCTTGACCTATCTGGCAATGCAGGTGCTGGATTACGCGCTGGTTACTTCAACCGGAGCCGTTGTTAAGCAGGCACTGGCAGATAAAAAGCTGGGGGAAAGCTGTTCCTCCATGCTTGATTATGCTTTGCGGCAGCCGGAGTATGTGATTCAGTGCAATCATGCGCAGGCAAACCAGAAACAGGAATTTGAGGAAACCGTGCGCGGCACACTGCAGCATGCGGTTTCGGCCGGATTAAATCATGAGGTGCTGAAAGCAGGCATTCATCGTTTGGAGTATGTCTGCCGGGAAGCGAACTTTGGTTATCAGCCGAAAGGGCTCACCTATGCGCTGCAGGTATTTGAACGCACCATGTATCATGAGGAAGATGCCTTTGCTCTGCTAAAGACACAGGATGCGTTGGCAGAGCTGCGCCGCAGAGTGGATACTGGCTGGTTTGAAAATTTGATAAAAACACTGCTGCTGCAAAATCCACACCGCGCGGTAAATACATTAGTCCCGGAAAAAGGGTTGCAGGAAAAACGGGACGCGCAGTTGGCAGAACGGCTTTCTGATAAGCTGCATCATATGAGCCGTGCGCAAAAGGACGATATTCTTGCGGATATGCAGGCACTGAAGGATTATCAGCAGACACCGGATACGCCGGAAGCTCTCCAGTCCATTCCGGTGCTGTCACGCGGAGATATAACAGAAGCAATCAAACCGGCAAAGAATGAAGTTACGCAAGTCCATGAAGTGCGGATGGTCTTTCATTCTTTGCCGACACATGGCATCGGATATTTGGATTTAGCTTTTGACCTCAGTACTTTGCCGGAGGAGCAGCTTCCTTATGTGGGACTGCTGTCTGACTTGCTTGGGCGGGTGAACACAAAGTCCTATTCCTACACACAGCTTGCAGCCGAGATTGACAGCCGCTCCGGTGGAATTGCCGGCACAGTAGCCGTATATGACGGTTCTGCCTCAAATGGCCGGGTACGGCCGATGTTTGTGGAGCACTGCCGCATGATGCCGGAGGAAATTCCCTTTGTCTATGCAATGTTGCAGGAACTTTTATTTCACTCTGATTTTTGTGATCAAAAGCGCATGAAAGAATTGCTGCTGCAAATAAAATCCGACTTGCAGCAGATTTTTTCCATGCATGCGCATCTGCTTGCCGCCGGGGAAGCCGGAAAGAGTGTTTCCATAGCGGCCAATCTGCGCAGTAAGCTGGTGGGGTTGGACTACTGCCGGTTTATTCAGGGACTGCTGCAAAACTTTCATCCGGATGAATTAGCAGAAAAGCTGGAACAGACTGCAGACGCTGTCTTTACTTCGTCCAATCTGATCCTGTCCTATACCGGCGAGCCGGACACTTTGCAGGCCATGCAGAATGGGCTGGAGAACTTCCTGTGCCAGATACCGGCAGGTCAGGAAGGTTCACCGCTTTCGGCCAAGCTTCCGGCCAAGGAGCGCATTGGTTATCGGATGCCATCCACGGTGCAATATGTGGCAGTGTGCGGCGACCTTGGCAAAGAGGCCGTGCAGTACCGCGGGCTGTGGGACATTCTGACACACTTCCTTTACAATGAATATTTTTGGCAGAAAATTCGTGTGCAGGGCAGCGCATATGATTCTGCTGCCAGTGTTGTTTCCGGCAGATTTTTCTCGGCGGTTTCTTTCCGTGACCCGCATCTGAAACGGACGCTGCAGGTATTTCGGCAAATTCCCGCGTTTGTGCGTGATTTTCAGCCGACTGAGCGTCAGATGATACAGTACATCCTTGGCACCATCAGCAAACTTGACCACCCTGTATCCGCTTCTATGGAAGGGCAGCGCTGCTTTTCCTATTACTTGTGCGGTGAAACAGAGGAGGAAAGACAGCGGAGAAGAAGCCAGACACTTCACGCATCGGCAGAAGATATGCGGGCACTGGTGCCCTGTCTGGAGCAGATGCTGCAGTGCGCGAATTACTGCGTCATCGGCAGTGACAGCGCCTTAACAGCAAACGAGGCGCTGTTTGACCGGACAGAGATGCTGTTTCCAGAGTTATAATCTGAAATATAAAATAAAATGGCAGAACCTGAAAGTTGTTTGCTTTCAGGTTCTGCCATTTTTTGTAGATTTATCTTATGCGTACAGAGATGTCCTTTTCAGCTTGTGGTAAAGGAGCACTGTTATTAGTATTAGCAATGCAGAAATGCCTGCGATGATGACTGTAATGAATTCTGGAAACATTGTGCACACAATGAGCGGAAGGATACCGACTGCTATGCCGCTGAAAGAGGAAATCATAACGGAAGTACCGTTTTTCACAGCATTGGTTGTGCTGGTCCAGTCATAATTTGGGAACTTCACATTCAGGAACATTCCAAACACAGCAGTAAAGAAAGCATAGAGAATGGGTATCAGGAAGGTGAGAATGCCAACAGCTATGGTTGGGCGCAGGGAAATGCAGAACAAGATGGCACTCACCAGCAGGGCAGGAATGCTCAGCGTCAGGTTCACCGCAATCTTTGCATTAAAAATTGTGATAGGCTGTACCGGAATGGAGCAGAGAATCCAGCGGCTTTTTCCCTCCAGTGACAGGGAAGCGCATGTGCTGCAGGACCAGGTGGCGAACAGCCCCGGAACCAGCGGAAGCAGCGGCTGAATGGCACGAATGGTGCCGGCCGGCATTCCCATTTGTTTTTCCAGGATAGCTATGGGGAAAAACTGCAGCATAACGGCGGCAATCAGCAGCAAAACGATACCGAAGGTTGAATTCAGAACATAAGTGCTGCAGGAAAAAAGCTGATGGAATTCCCGACGGTAAAGCGCGCCAAATGGAGTGGATATTTTCAGCGCGGCAGCCACTTTGTGAGAAGTTTTCTGCCGTGTGGTGGTAAAAGCGGCATTTAATTTCTGATAAAAATGCGCAATTACGAAAATAAAAATGGCACCGAGCAATATGGACAGGGCGGCAAAACCGAGAAACGGCAGCACATGGTTTCTATTAACAGCGTTTGTAAGCAGAATGGCGGGCGGGTAAATTTTATTTACCATACTTCCAACCATATTGCTGATGGAAACGAACTGCGCTCCTTTTGTGGAGGAAATCTGCAGACTGCCGAACATAATCAACAAAACAAATGCAAAATTCAGAATGATGGAAGCAACATTGCTGTGGTGTGTGCGGGAGGAAAACACGGTAATCAGTGCGCCAACTGCCATGGCGAGAATCATGGGAATCACCGGCATGAAAAGCGTCGCGCACAGAAACATGATTAATGCACCGGATGACGGATGCGCAAAAATACCGAATATTACGGTTGCCGGGACAACAAAAAGCAGGCAGCCGACGATATTTTGCAGATAGGACGCGGTCAGGCGGCTGGTGACCACAGAAAAGCTGTTTACGGGCAGGGACATGACCATATCATAGTCACGCATTCCAAAAAGAACGCCGACGCCTTTCATCAGTGTAATAAACAGGGAAATGACAGAGCAGAGCAGAACTGAAATGGCCGGAAGTAGATTCGTTAGATTTGTCATGGCCAAGCCCAGACAGTATATACTACTGTAAAAAATCAGCAGAGCAGAAATCAGTATGCCGCTCAAGGTGGACAGGATAACCCGTTTCCTTTCCTTTGTCTCATGGGAATGAAGCATCCGATTGATACCAAAAGAATTATAAAGCTGCATTCTCAGCAACAGACCATATTTATTCATCGTGTTCCGCCACCTCCATGAAGGCGTCTTCCAGCGTACCGGAACCGCGCACTTCTTCCACAGTGCCGCTGACGATTTTACGGCCGTTTTTGATGATGGTGACACTGTCACACAATTTTTCGGCAACCTCCAGCACATGGGTGGAAAAGAAGATGGCGCTGCCGGAACTGCACAGTTCATGCATTAGCTCTTTCAAGTGGAAGGAAGCTTCCGGGTCCAATCCAACAAAGGGTTCATCCAGAACCAGCAGCTTTGGCTGATGCAGAAAGGCGCCAATCAGGGCGACTTTTTGTTTCATGCCGTGAGAGTAGGAGCCAATCAGCTCTCCCAGCTCTTTACTCATCCCAAACGTTTCAGCATAGCGGTGAATGCGTTCTTTCCGGTCGCGCAAAGAAATGCCGAACATATCTGCCATATAATTCAGATACTGCATTCCGGTAACATAATCATATAAATCCGGATTATCCGGAATGTAGGCGGTCATTGCTTTGCACAGCACCGGCTCGGATTTGATAGAGTGTCCGTCAATCAGGATGTCACCCTGCGAGAAGTCCATCACACCCACCACTGCGCGGATAGTTGTTGTTTTGCCTGCTCCGTTGAGTCCGATAAAGCCGTGAATCTCGCCTGCCTGAACGGTAATGCTCAGGTCATCGACCGCTTTTTTGCCATTGGGATAGGTCTTGGAGTAATTTCGAATTTCCAGTATATTGTTTGCCATAAAGAAGTTCCTTTCCAGAGAAGGATGCACTACATCCACTTTTTCTTTTTAAATATAAGAATCAGTCCCACAACCAGGGAAACACTGACGAGGATAAAAATGGGATAACCACAGGGGGAATGCAGCTCCGGCATATCAAAATTCATGCCGTACCATCCAACCAGCAATGTCAACGGCAGAAAAATTGTGGTAACCACTGTGAAAACTTTCATCAGGTAGTTTTGACGATAGTCAAGCTGCGACTGATAAGTCTCCAGCACCTGTGCAATATAGTCCCGCAGATTCATGGCGCAGGAGAGAAGCCGGTCTGTCCGGTTTGACAGAATTGTACACAACCGCACACCGCGGTCCGTGAGCAGGCCGTTTTCATTGGCGGAAAGTTCCTCAAATGCGAAGCTGAGAAGTTCATAATAGCGTTTTACGTGCAGCAGTTCCCGGCGGTAGACAATAATGCGGTTGAGGCTGTCTTTTTGCGGGCCGGAAACCATCTGATCTTCAATATCTGTAATCCGTATTTCATAGCCGTTCAGGGAACTGATGTCATTCTGAAGAAGCTGCATGAAAAAGTGATAGAGAAGTTCCTCATTGGAGAGCTGCTTATTTTCGGTTGCCACTTGAATGATTTTTTGTACTTTCGTAAGAATTGTTTTGTCTTCACAAAAGAAGAAGATATTTTCGCGGTCTATGTAAATGGTAATCTGCGGGAATTTCTTTGTCCGATGATGAACATCATACCATTTGAATACGATAACGTTATAATCTTCAATGCCGATAAAACTTTCCGGCTGGTGGTTCAGCATTTGTTTATAAAAGCGACCGCTTACCAGATCATGGACTTCTGAAACGGCATTGTAAAGGAGTATTTTCTGCATATGGTATTTTATGTTCCTTTCGTGTCAATCATTAGTCGTCCTTTTGCCGGCACACGGTAAAGTTGAGCCGGGATGCGAATGTTTTCCCGGCGCACACTGGACCACCGGAAAAGCGGGAGCAGTTCCCGTGCAGTGAGCGGCTGCGGCTTTGGCAGCAAACCACACAAAAAAGCAAGCAACCCGATGAGCGGCCGGGAATCCTGCAGACTGCTCCGGATGCTGCCGAGATTAAGGTCGCTGTCGCGCTTGGAAAGCCGCCGTCCGTCCGGTGCTAACAGTAGTGGAATATGAAAATAGTGCGGCACCGGATAGCCCAAAAGACGGCAGAGATACATCTGCCGGGGAACGGAAGAAAGCAAATCACGTCCGCGGACGACTTCTGTCACACCCATGCGGGCATCGTCTACCACCACGGCAAGCTGGTAGGCAAAAATACCGTCTGACCGGCATACGAGGAAGTCCCCGCATTCTGACGCAAGGTCCTGTGAATAGAATCCCTGACAGCCATCCGTAAAGGCAATGGTTTCTTCCGGCACACGCAGCCGAAAAGCAGGCCGCTTTCTGCGGGAAAGCTGACGCACCTGTTTCGGAGAAAGGTTTCTGCAGCGGCCGCTGTAAATTACGCGTCCATCTGACAAATGTGGTGCATCAGCGGCGTGCAGTTCTGCCCTTGAGCAAAAACATGGATACAGCAGTCCCTGCCGCTGCAGTTTCTTCAGTGCCGCCGCATAGAAAGTACCGCATTCACTCTGATAATAAGGGCCGTGTGCGCCGCTGTAACTGCCTCCCTCGTCCCAGTCCAGACCGAGCCAGTCAAGGTCCCGCTCCAGCAGTTGCGCATAGGGTTTCGGACAGCGATTGACATCCAGATCTTCAATGCGCAGAATGATACGCCCGCCATGACTTCGTGCGGAAAGCCACGCCAGCAGTGCACACAATGCATTGCCGAGGTGCATTCGACCGCTGGGAGTTGGCGCGAATCGACCACAGACAGTATCTAGCATTGCCCTTATTTTCTCCTTTCCTGAATGCTTTTTTTATTATAATACAGAATTCGAGAAAAGCAAACCCATTGCTTGCAAAATAGAAAGCAGCGCGGTACAATATTGATGTATATAATTGAATATGCCTGAAACAGCAGGCGAAATGATTATCTTGGAGAAAAAGAGGTGCTTTTCATGATTTCAAGAGGATACCGCGGCACAGATGCAAAACCATCATTGCTTGGGTTTGGCTGTATGCGCTTGCCGCTTGTGCAGCAGGGAAAACCGGACATTGACTATGCATTGGCTCAAAAATTGATTGACTACGCTTATGCGCATGGCGTCAATTATTATGATACAGCTTATATGTATCATGACGGACTTTCTGAGCAATTCATTGGTCAGGCACTGCGGAAGTATCCGCGTGAAAGTTACTTCCTTGCGGACAAAATGCCAGCATGGCAGATTACCAGAGAAGAACAAGTGGATGAGATTTTTCAGAATCAGTTCAAGCGCTGCGGCGTGGATTATTTCGATTTTTACCTCTGCCATGGTCTGGACAGAAATATTCTGGAAAAATTCAAGAAGTTTCACATCATCGATTATCTGAAGCAGAAAAAGGCAGAGGGTAAAATCCGCCGCCTTGGTTTCTCTTTCCATGACACACCGGAAGTACTGAAAACCATTCTGCCGCTGTATGACTGGGATTTTGCGCAGATGCAGCTCAACTATGTGGACTGGCAGGCACAGAATGCAAAAGGGCAGTATGATCTGCTGGCGGAACATGGCATTCCGGTGGTGGTGATGGAACCGGTGCGTGGCGGTGCGCTGGCCACACTATGCCCGGAGGCGGCGGATGTGCTCAAACAAGAAGAACCGCAGGCAAGCCTCGCTTCCTGGGCGGTTCGGTTCGCAGCTTCTCAGCCGGGAGTGATGACCGTGCTCAGCGGTATGAGCAGTGCCGAACAGGTGAAGGACAATGTCAAGACCTTTGAAAATTTCAAGCCGTTGACAGCACAGGAGCAGAAAACATTGGAGCAGGCAAGTAATATTTATAAGAAATCCCTGTCCATTCCGTGCACTGGCTGCCGTTACTGTATGGAGTGTCCCTCCGGTGTGGATATTCCAGCAATTTTTAAACTTTATAACGAATATGCGGTTTCCAAACGCGGAACGGAATTTATCGCACACTGGAATGCGATGGATGAGAAGAAACGGTCATTTTCCTGCATAAGCTGCGGCAGATGTGCTTCCCGGTGTCCGCAGCATATTGCAATTCCGGAAAAGATGAAGGAAATCAGTGAGAAAGTCACGAAGTTTTTGGAAGATTGATGCCCTTTGTTTCGGTGAAATAGGAGAAAACGGAAATGAGCGGACAGAAACGAATTGCCATCATCGGCGGTGGCGTTGCCGGACTTTCGGCGGGCATCTATGCGCAGCTCCATGGCTTTCACACGGCAATCTATGAGAAAAACGATGTTCCCGGCGGTGCTTGCACCGGATGGACAAGTGATGGACTGCCGGTGGAGGGGAGCCTGCGCTTCCTTGCAGGCACAGCGGAGGACACGCCACTTTACCACTGCTGGGATGAAGTCGGCGCTTTGCGGGATACGCTGTTTGTCAATCCGGACAGCTTCTATACGGTTGAAGACTCCGGTGAAACCATTGAATTCTGTCAGGATATTGACCGCTTTTGCAGCCATGCGGAGAAGATAAGTCCGGAGGACGGCACCCTGCTGCATCGCTTTCGGGACACGGTACTGAAAGTGCAGGGATATGTCCTGCCAGCGGAAAAGCCGGCGGATTTACTGGGGCCGTTGGAGTCTCGTCACGCAAATGCGGTGAATGGAGAGGCCGCCCGGATGCTTGCTCGTCTGCACAATGTTTCCGCATCATACTTTGCCGAACAGTTTCATCATCCGGCCTTGCGCTGTGCTTTCCGAAATATTATGCCGCCGGGCAGCACACTGGCGCAGCTCGTTTTGTGCTATGCGCAGTTTATCGATGGCAGCTTGGCGGTGCCGGTGGGCGGTTCCCAGAAAATCATTCGGCAGATGGTGGATTTTTACCTTGCCAATGACGGCGAGCTGCAGCTTAACGCACCGGTCAAGGAAATTATTGCCGCCAATAGTGCAGCACGCGGGATTATACTGGAAAATGGGGAACGGATACTGACACACTGGGTAATCGCCGCCTGCGACCCGGAGTATACCTGCCGTGTACTGCTGCAGGACCGCTATTCTATGGAAAAAAAGTTGCAGATGCGTTTCTCCGCTCCTGAAAAATATAGAACCTGCTCGGTGGTGCGGCTCTTTTTCTCCGCACCGGTGGACAGTGTTCCGCTGGCACGCACGCTGTCTTTTCCAACAGATGTGATTCCTGCGGCGGGAGAGGGTATCGGCCGTCTGCGTGTGGTGCAGTATGGGGACGACCCGCTTTTTGTGCACAATGGCAGAACCGAACTGACTGCGGATGTGCCGATGCCGGGCCGGCGTGCTTTTCAGTATTGGGACAAGCTCTTTGCACATCGGGAAGCCTATGAGGCAGAGATTGACCGGTTGGAGGGTGCTGTACAGCTCGCTCTGGAAAAACGCTTTCCGGAGATGAAAGGCTCTCTGCAGTATCTGGGTTGCCACACACCGGTGACCTATGCGCAGCGGCTGAATTCCTACCATGGTTCCTGCACGGCTTTTCTGCCCACTTCTCATGCGCCGCGTTCTGCAATGCTGACAGGCCGGTTGCCCGGTCTGGAGAAACTATTGCTGACTGGTCAGTGGCTGGGTGAGATTGCAGGAATGCACACCGCATTAATACAGGGAAAATTCACTGTGGAGCGTATTTGCCATGACGAGCGCCTGCTGTGGTGACGGAGATAGACATAAAAAAGGAACCGGACACAAGCTCGGTTCCTTTTTTATGTAATTAGGTTTGTCAGCTTCCGGCCAGTTCTGTGTCTACCTGCACACCACGGGATTCAACTGGGGTGGAAAAGACAATCTGCGTGGAAGTGGCACCGAAGCGCTGCAGTTGACCGATAAAGGTGTCCAACTCGGCGGTACTGGGATAAGCCACTTTGATGAGCATAGAATAATCGCCGGTTACGCAGTCACACTCCAACACATTACGGCAGCTCTGGATGAATGGATAGAACTCCGGCTTCTGGTTTGGTGTCATCTGCAGGTTAATGAAAGCCTTGATATGATAGCCGAGCTTGATGGGATCCAGCACTGCCTGATAGCTTTGAATAACGCCTTGTTTTTCCAGCTTTTCAATTCGCGCGGAAATGGCCGGAGCAGAGAGAAAGACTTTTTTGGTCAGTGTCTTAATTGGGACACGCGCGTCTTCCTGCAGGGATTCCAGCAGAGTAGCATCGATTTTGTCCAATGTCAATCATCTCACTTTATGGATTCTTGTATCGGTAGATAAAGAAGCAGCTTCTAATGACTTAATTATGTAATGAAGCCCAATAAAAATCAAGAGCTGAATGAAGAAATCAGGGAAAAACCTTTATAAAATAAATTTGGCAGCAAAACTATCCAAATAATATGCAGCCTGATTTCTTGTATTAACTTAATAAAAAACGGTACACATCTCTTAAAAGATGCGCACCGTTGCGTATTAACTACATTATGAAACAAAAAGCAAAAAAAATCAAGTGATTTACCATCCCAGCCCGAAAAATTCGCACTCTATACAATTCTGATGCAGAGAAAAGGAAAGGTTTTCCGCACATTGCCGGAATCAATGGGGTCCACTAGCAATGAGCAGCAGCTTTTCTTGGTGTGAGAGATGTTTGAGTTCCGCCTCCCGTCGCAGTGCGGCGTTTTTGTCTGACAGACGCTCATAATAAACCAGCTTCACCGGCAGACGGGAGCGGGTGTATTTGGCGCCTCTGCCTGCCTGATGAGTGCTTACCCGCGCGTCAAGGTCATTTGTCCAGCCAGTGTAAAGGCTGCTGTCCCTGCACTGAAGAATATAGACGTAGGCACTTGGTTGCTGCATGGTTTTTCCTGCCTTTCTGTGGTGGGTTTATTGTAACAGGGAAAGGCAGAAATTGCAAATACCATACGGCTGTGTTATACTGAAAATAAGTATTCAGCCGGTCTGCATCAGGCTGCAGAAATACAACTGCTGACAGAAGGTTATGCTGCAAAGATGCAGCTTATTTTTGTCAGCTTTTTTGTCTGTTCGGTGCAGAATTTACCAAATGAAAGGAAGTCTTTATCATGAAACAGTTTGATGAAATCTCAGCCGCGGATACACAGCGATTCCACGAGTCCTATGTCCAGAGCCCATTGTGCCGCGCTATGACCAATGTGCTGTACAAAAACAGTGTAAAAGATGTTTCCTTCCGGCCCGCATCGCTGCAGAATACACAGTTCCAATATTCTGTTGACCTGCCGACTTTGGAAGTAACCGACCAAATGCACAGCGGCCGCTGCTGGATTTTTTCCGCATTGAACCTGCTGCGGGAACAGGTAGCGAAAAAGTGTAATCTTGAAAAATTTGAGCTTTCCCAGAATTTTATTTCTTTTTGGGATAAATTTGAGAAGGTCAATTATTTTCTGGAGAGCATCATCAGCCTTGCGGACCGGCCAGTGGATGACCGGCTGCTGACTTATGTATTGTCTTCCGGCATTGAGGACGGCGGTCAGTGGGATATGCTGGTCAATGTTGTGGAGAAATATGGTGTGGTGCCAAAATCCGCTATGGAGGAAACGCATCAGAGCAGCAATACTTCCGATATGAATCACTTGATGAATGCAAAGCTGCGTCAGTATGCGGCAAAGCTTCGTGCAGCGGCAAAGGATGGCAAAGACCTGCAGCAGATGAAACAGGAAATGCTGGCGGAAATGTATCGGTTCCTGTGCATGTGCTGCGGAGAACCGCCTAAGCAGTTTGATTTTGAATATGTGGATAAAGATAAAAAATATCATATGGTGCGTGGCTTAACACCTAAGAAATTCTATGAAGAATATGTTGGGTTGAACCTTCGGCAGGATTATATCAGCATCATCAATTCTCCCACACAGGATAAGCCATTCTATCAGACTTATACGGTGGACTACCTCGGTAATGTGGCGGATGGACAGCCGGTTCATTATCTCAACCTGCCCATGGAGGAAATGGAAGACTTAGTTGTGCGCCAGCTCAAGGACGGCGAACTGGTGTGGTTCGGCAGTGATGTCGGGCATCTTGGCGACCGGGACAAAGGTCTGTGGTGCACCGAATGCTTCGATTTGGACGGAACTTTCGGCATGGATTTCTCCATGACAAAGGCAGAGCGGCTGGATTGCCGTGAAAGTGCCATGAACCATGCCATGGTGATTACTGGTGTGAATCTGGATGAAAAAGGCAAGCCGACCAAATGGAAAATTGAAAATAGTTGGAGCGACAAGCACGGGGACAAGGGCTACTATCAGATGAGTGCCGACTGGTTTGATAACTTTGTTTATCAGGCAGTGGTCAGCAAAAAGTATTTGTCCGCAAAGCAGAAAGCGGCGCTGGAAACAAAGCCGGTTCATCTGAATCCGTGGGACCCGATGGGAACATTGGCAGATTAAAATAAGGGGTAAAAAGGAATGGGTTTACAGGAAAGTTTAAAAAAATATGCGCATTTGATTGTGCATAAAGGCTGCAACTTGAAAAAAGGGCAGGAACTGTATATCAGTGCACGTTTGGAAGCAGCATCCCTGGTGCGTTTGGTGACAGAGGAGGCCTATAAGGCTGGTGCCAAGACAGTGACACTGGATTGGTCAGATGAAAAGACTTCCCGCCTGCGCTATGATTATGAACCGCTGGAAGAATTTGAACATTTTCCAAAATGGAAATCGGAGATGTACAATGGTGTGGCCGAGCGTGGCGGTGCCATTCTGTCAATCCTGAGTGATGACCCGCTGAACTTTGCCGGAGTTGATCCGAAAAAGGTGACCACTTCCCGCAAGGCAAGTAAATCTGCCTGCAAGAGTTTTTATGATGGCATGGATTTCGGTCACAACGTTTGGTGCATTGTCGGCGCCGCTTCTCCCGTGTGGGCAAAACGTGTATTCCCGAATCTGCCCGGGCCGGCGGCACTCAGTCGGCTGTGGGAGGCTATCTTTCATTCCGTCCGTGTCGATACACCAGATCCGGAAAAAGCATGGGACGAGCACCGCAGAAGTTTTGAAAAGCGCTGTGCTTTCCTGAATGAAAAGCAGTTTGACAAACTGGTTTATCACAACAGTATCGGCACCGACATTACACTGGGAATGCCGAAGAACCATGTTTGGCAGGGCGGCGGCTCCCAAACGGTTGACGGCGTTTATTACTTCCCGAATATGCCGACGGAAGAAATTTTCTGCACACCAGACCGTACCCGCACAAACGGCACAGTGCACAGTGCTCTGCCGCTGAGCTATCAGGGTGTGATGATTGATGATTTCAGCATTACGTTCCAAGACGGCAAGGCCGTGTCCTGTTCTGCCGCGACGGGTGAGGATGCTTTGCAAGCAATCATTGATACAGATGACGGCTCAAAAATGTTGGGTGAATGCGCATTGATTCCGAACCAGTCCCCGATTTCAGACATGGGTATTTTATTTTATAATACACTGTATGATGAAAATGCGGCGTGTCACTTCGCACTCGGTATGGGTTTTCCGGAATGCGTAAAAGGCGGCTTGGACAAGACCAAAGAAGACCTGATGAAGCTGGGCATCAATGATTCCAGCACGCATGTGGACTTCATGCTTGGAACCAAAGACTTATCCATTACCGGCATTACGGCAGACGGCGAGGAAGTACCGATTTTTCGCAATGGCAATTGGGATTTCTGAGAAGGACATATAAAAAGTTCCGATGCTCTGAAAGGGCACCGGAACTTTTTATATGTTCAGGGAAAAATTTTTAATGGTAATTGTGATAGCTGCCTTTTGAGGCATGATGCCTGCTGTGTCCGCTGTAACGGTTGCGGCTGTGTTTGCTGCCAAAACTGCTCCCCCCGCGGCGGTGGTGATTACGCAGGAAACGAATCAACTGAACAATCAGGAAGCCTGCTGCTGCTGCGATAACAGCCACCAGTGCAATCTTAAACCACCGCTGTTTGTAAAAGATGACATACTGCGGAATATCTTCGGCTGCGACTAATTGCATCGTTGTCAGTGTTTCATTATTGTAAAGAACCTTTACACTGCCAATCTTCGCGCCCTTTTTTACAGGAGCGGTGACATTTTTCGGCAACTCTGCTTTTGTAGTGATTTTTCCACCATTGTCCGGCAGCATAGCGTTGTAATCGGAAACGGGAACGGCAGCAAGCTGCTGATGTCTGTCCTTTGCCTGTAGCACCGACACATTGGCGACCGCCTTGTCCTTGGACAGAACAGCCTGCTTTTTCAGTGAGCTGAACGCCCATTCATAAAGTTGACGGGAATCCTCAAAGGCACCGTTGTCCGGCACAGGTCTGCCGGATTTTTGGCTGGGAGCATCCAGCGCAATGCACAGGTAGTTCATGCCGTTTTTGGAGGCTGTGGATGCCAGACAGTAGCCTGCTTCATCAGAAGTACCGGTTTTACCGCTCGTACAGGGCTGATAATAATACTTTGAAGCCTTGTCCATCAATTTATTGGAGGCTGCCAGCTTGCGTGCCGGTGTGTAGTTGGTGGCAGGGACGGTATAAGCTGACTTTGAGGTAATCTCTTTAAAATACGGCAGCGAATAAGCACAGCGGTAAACTTTCTTCAGGTCTTCTGCTGTGGTGTAGTGATTTTTGTCAGCCACTCCAAATACATTGGTATAGTTGGTGCATGTGCAGCCAAGTTCCTTGGCCTTTTTGTTCATTAGCTGAATGAACTGCTGCATATTTCCCCCTGCGGCTGCTTCTGCCAGCGCAATGGCGGCATCGTTGCCGGAGGGAAGCAACATACAGTACATCAAATTCAGCGCGGAGATTCTTTCACCGACAGCAAGTTGAACGGAAACGTAAGAACGGTCCGGCAGCTTGTTCTGCACATTATCATTGATGGTGATGGTGGTGTCTTTGGGGTCCTTAATCAGTTCCGACGCAACAATAAAGGTCATAAGTTTTGTCGTGGAGGCCTGATACAACTTCTGAGTTGTATTTTTTGCGTATATGGTATCGCCCGTGTCGAGATTGACCAGTTCCAGTGACTTGCTCTGTGGGACAAAACCGGGGTCAAAACTGATAGCCCGCACAGGCAGCCCAGAGGTGGTAATGACCAGTGCGACCGCACAAAAAGCGCAAACCCACTGTATGATTTTCTTTTTCATGTTGTTTCTCCTTCCAGCCTATACACGATTACTATACCACGAAAAGCAAAAAAGGTAAAGATGCGCGAAAAAGGGGAGCATGGTTTCTGATGCGGTGCAGCCGGTGGCCGTTGCATTTTTTAGCGAAAAAAGGTAGAATAATAAAGATTGTGAAAAGACCAAAAGATAGCATAGATAATGACCAAAGGGGACGGAGGGTGAAATTTGGATACACCTTTTTCATTGGGCAGCACTTTGTTGGGGTGTGCTACTTCTGCGACACAGACAGAGGGAAGTCCGACTAAAAACAGTTGGTATGATTGGGCGGATTGCCCGGGGAAAATGAAAGATCGTTCCAGCCCTAAAAATGCAAATCAGCACTGGCAGCGCTGGCGGGAAGATAATCGCTTGATAGGGAAGCTGGGACTGCAGACTTATCGCATGGGGTTGGAGTGGAGCCGGATAGAACCGGCACCGGGGCAGTTCTGCCGGCAGGCGATGGAACACTACCGGAATGAAATCATTGACCTGCAGAAGATGGGCGTGAAGGTATTGGTGACACTGCACCATTTTTCAAATCCGACATGGTTTGAAAAATGCGGCGGTTTTCTGCAGAAAGAGAGTCCCTCCATTTTCCTTCGTTATGTTACTTATGTGGTGGAATCTATCGGTGACATTGTCAGCGACTATGTCACTTTAAATGAGCCGAATGTCTATGTGACACTTAGCTATTTTCTGGCGCAGTGGCCGCCAGCAAAACATAATCCGGGGCAGGCAGTTCGGGTAATGCGTAATTTGGTTTACTGCCATCTGCTGGCATACCGCCGCATTCATCGTATCCGGGAGGAATGTGGCTATCCCGGCAGAACGATGGTCGGCTTTGCGGAACATTTGCGGATATTCACGCCTTCTCTGCCGCAGGACAGAACCTTGGCGAAAGGCATGGAATATCTTTTTCAGGGACTGACAGAGTGTCTGTATACCGGCAGGTTGACGCTTCCGCTTGGTGTGGAGGCACCGCTGGGTGACGGACGCTTTTATGATTATATCGGCATCAATTATTATACCCGCATCTGGGTACACGGCGCGAATGCAACTGGCAGGCCCGGTCAGCCGGTTAATGACCTGGGGTGGGAAATCTATCCAAAGGGACTTGGAACGCTGATGCAGCACCGCTACAAGCGTTTTTGTGCGCCTATCTGGATTACTGAAAACGGGGTCGCGGATCGTGAGGACAAATATCGCTGTCGCTTTTTATATGACCACTTAAAACAGATTGCAGACAGCGGCCTGCCGGTGGAGCGCTACTATCACTGGAGCTTGATGGACAATTTTGAGTGGGCGGAGGGCGAAACGGCCGCCTTTGGCTTGATTGGCTGTGATTTTCGGACACAGCAGCGAACTGTGCGCCGCAGCGCCCATTTCTACAAGGAAATCATTCGGAATCACGGTGTGACACAGGACATGATTGATCGATATTTGGCAAATGGAAAAAATGCTTGACTTTATATTTTTCAGCCTACTTTGTCTGAAAAGCAGTTTAAACTGATAAAGGCACTGAAAAAATGAAGTTTTGCATGGATTAACTGTACTTTTAAAAGTGAAAGGACGGAAAACAGAATCTATTTCGGAAATGCACCAAAAAGGTTTACCTCCCAGTGTCTGTCTGCTATGATAATACTGTAAAGAGCCAGAAAGACAGATACAATGAGGGGGAATCCGCCATGTTTATCACGAAGCCTGATCGTCCGGACAGAATGAAAGTGGGAGAGCCTGTGGATACACAGGAAATCCATGTTGTGCCAAGCTGGACACGGCAGCGGGTACCAAGTCTGGTGGGTGGCGCTGACCGCCGTGATCGTGTGGAGCCGGCACCGGATTATGTGCGCTTTTCCTGATTGATAAATAATTTTGCATAGCCAAAACGGCGCTGCCGCGTTTCTCGTAAAGGGAAAGCGACAGCGCCGTTTTATATTGTAGTTAGTTTGGGGGTCAGTCCATTTTGGCACCGCCGAATTCACTCAACTTTAATTGCGGATTGTGCTCCTCTGCCCAGCGAATATTCCACTCACTGACAAACAACAGCAGATGGCTGCCCTTCAAATCTTGAATGCAGCGTGAGTCACTGGTGAGGTCAAGCGTCTTGGGATCCAAATCCTCGTTTTCAATCCAGCGAATATACTCATGCGGCAGGCTTTCCATGCGGATATCGACATTATATTCATTTTTCAGCCGATATTCCAGCACATCAAACTGCAGCACGCCGACTACGCCGACCACAACTTCTTCCATGCTGCCGTTTAATTCCTGAAAAATCTGGATGGCACCTTCCTGTGCAATCTGTGTCATACCTTTTACAAACTGTTTGCGTTTCATGGTGTCCACTGGGGACACGCAGGAAAAATGCTCCGGCGCAAAGGTGGGAATGCCGCTGAATTTAAACTGCTTTGCCGGGGCACAGAGGGTGTCTCCGATAGCGAATACGCCCGGGTCAAAGACACCGATGATGTCGCCCGCATAGGCATGGTCAATGATTTCTCGCTGCTCTGCCATGATTTGCTGAGGCTGCATGAGCTTCATTTTGCGTCCGCCCTGCATATGCATAACTTCCATGCCGCGGTCAAATTGTCCGGAGCAGATGCGCATAAATGCCACACGGTCACGATGGGCTTTGTTCATGTTTGCCTGAATTTTAAAGACAAACGCAGAGAAGTCCGGGTCAGTCGGATTGACAACACCGGAATCCGACTTGCGGGGCAGCGGCGGAGTGGTCATGCGCAGAAATTCTTTCAGAAAAGGCTCCACACCGAAGTTCGTCAATGCTGAACCGAAAAACACAGGAGAAAGCTTTCCCTGCCGCACGGCTTCCAAATCGAATTCTTCACCGGCACCGTCCAGCAGTTCCACATCATCCCGCAGTGTGGAGAGCAGATCTTCCCCCAGCAGGTCCGCCAACTTGGGGTCGGAAAGGTCGCTGGCAGATTCTGCAACTTGATGCGCGCCGTTGGCAGTTGCTTCAGCGGCAAAAGTCAGGATCTTTTTGGATGCACGGTCATAAACGCCCTTAAAATCGCGCCCGCTGCCCACCGGCCAGTTTACAGCATAAGTGTGGATGCCCAGTTCATTTTCAATCTGCTCGGTCAGGTCGTACGGACTGCGTGCGGCACGGTCCATTTTATTGATAAAGGTAAAAATCGGGATATGGCGCAGCGTGCAGACTTTAAAAAGCTTGCGCGTCTGCTTTTCCACGCCTTTGCCGGCATCGATGACCATGACGGCACTGTCCGCGGCCATCAGCGTGCGGTAGGTATCTTCTGAGAAGTCCTGATGGCCGGGTGTGTCCAGAATATTGATGCAAAAGCCGTCATACTCAAACTGCATGACGGAAGATGTGACGGAAATGCCGCGCTGCTTCTCAATTTCCATCCAATCGGAAACCGCGTGTTTCATGTTTCGTTTGCCCTTGACCATGCCTGCCTGCTGGATAGCGCCGCCATAAAGCAGCAGCTTTTCCGTCAGCGTGGTTTTGCCGGCATCCGGGTGAGAAATGATGGCGAACGTGCGCCGCCGCTCAATCTCGTCTTTATAATTTGACATAAAAGTCCCTCCGAATAATCATTCTGTTTCTGAATTTTATGGTGTCTGTTCTACACGGGGGACCCTCCAGTATTCTTGAATTTTACAGCACCTTATAGTGTACCAAAAAAACAACATTCCTGCAAATCTTTTTTGCGGGAAAATCAGAATGTGCTATAATCAGTTAGACCGCGGCAAAATGAAGTATGGGAGAAAAACAGATGAAAAATCAGATAGCAGAGGCGTACTTGAAAAAAGGCAGTGTGGGTCATATTGATATGTTGGAAGCACTTCGGCGCGGCATTGGTCAGGTACTTTATGCCGGGAAAGACGGCGTGCAGATGCTGGTACGTGAAACTTATATGCAGAGCGCATCTTCACCGGAGGCCGCCCGCCGCCTGACAGCCATGCTGCCCGATCATGTGTGCGCTTTTGTTGCACATGAATCTTATGGGAAAACAGCATTTGAGGAACGTTTTCGCGGGACAGAGCAGTTTCATGATGGCATTTTCTGCAATCCGTGCCGCTTTGCGGTTTGGACGGAAAAAACGCCTATGCAGGTGTCCGGAGAATATCAGATACGTCGGCTGACGGAGGAATACACAGAGGCGGTGGAGAAGCAGTACCATCTGTTTGATGATTTGGCATACATTGCGGAGAGGATACAGGCAGGCACCATTTACGGTGCTTTTTCCGGCGATGAGCTGGCCGGCTTTATTGGAGAACATAGCGAGGGCGGCATAGGCATGCTGGAAGTTTATCCGGCTTTCCGCCGAAAAGGAGTTGGTTCCGTGTTGGTAGCTGATGCGGTGAACCGAGGACTTTCCGCCGGGAAAACGGCATACGGCGATGTGATCCTTGGCAATGAGGCCTCCTTTGCGCTTCAGCATTCCCTCGGTATGACCATTTCAGAGGCAGAGCATTATTGGCTCTTTGCGTGAATTGACTTTTGGAGTGCCGAAACTTATAATGAAGCGTAGAATAAAAAGATGAAAATGGGAAGCAAGGAAGAGGAGGTGCGCGGATGCCGGATGAAGCACTGAAAGCCAAAGAGCTGAAAACCACCAGGCGGCGGGAGGCAATTCTGTCCATCCTGCGTGCAGCACAGCAGCCCATGACAGCCGAGGACGTTTATATAAAAGTGCTGCCACAAATGCACATGAGCGTTTCCACCGCTTACCGCACACTGGCCACTTTAACCGAGAAGCAGATTCTCCTCAGGGAACTGGGGCAGGATGGCAAGGCTTATTTTCGGCTGAATGACCATCGGCACTGTCATTTCCTGCGCTGCACCAGTTGCGGGGAAACCATTCAGCTCGACGGCTGCCCCATCGAGGAACTGGAAAAGGAATGGGCGAAAAAGACCGGCTATGAAATTACCGGACACAGTCTGGAAATTTCGGGGATCTGCCCAAAATGTGCCGCAAAGAAAGGCAGGAAAAATGATGCTGAATGAGTGGTCGCGTGCGGAACTGCTTTTAGGAGAGCAGGCGCTGGACAAACTGAAACACGCTGCCATCCTGCTGTTTGGTGTGGGCGGTGTCGGAGGCTTTGCGGCGGAGGCACTGTGCCGCTGTGGCATTGGCTCCTTTACACTGGTGGATCATGACACCGTCAGCCTGACCAACTTGAATCGGCAGATTATTGCCCTGCACAGCACAATTGGCAGATATAAGACCGACGTGATGCGGGAGCGGATGCTGGACATCAATCCGGCAGTGCAGGTAGAGTGCTGTCGGTGTTTTTACACAGAGGACAATGCGGCTAATTTTGATTTTTCTCATTATGATTATGTCATCGATGCGATTGATACCGTCAGCAGCAAACTGCTTTTGGTGCAGCAGGCGGAAAAGGCGGGGGTACCGGTTATCAGCGCAATGGGTGCCGGCAATAAGCTTGACCCAACACGCTTTCGTGTAACCGATATTTTTAAAACCCAAATGGACCCGCTTGCCAGAGTCATGCGCCGGGAACTGCGCAAACGGGGGATTACACATCTGAAGGTAGTTTACAGTGACGAGCGTGCCATAACACCGCATGCCTGTGAGGAACCACTGCAGCCGGGCAGGCGGACAACCCCCGGCAGCCTCAGCTTTGTGCCGAGTGTTGCTGGGCTGGTGTTGGCGGGCGAGGTTATCCGTGACCTTGCCGGAATTGTGCCGGAGGAAACCACATGATTGATACGGTGATTTTTGATATGGACGGCACTATTTTTGACACTGAACGTATTTATCACGACGCATGGCTGGCATCCGGTGTGCCGGAAAAACTTTACTGGCAGATAATCGGCAGGGGACACGAAGAAATCCGGGAAATTTTTCGGCGAAACCTTTCTGTGCCGCCGGAAGTGCTCTATGCACGCTGTGACGCAGCAACAGCCCGTCTGCTTGTGGGCGGCATTCCCAAAAAGCCGGGATTGGAGGAAGTGCTGCAATATCTGCAAAGGTATGCCTACCATATTGTCCTGGCCACATCGTCCCTTGCGGAGAATACCAAAAGGAAGATTGACCGGGCCGGTGTGTCCAATGCATTTGAGGCGGTCATCAGCGGAGATATGGTGAAGCATGGCAAGCCAGCGCCGGATATTTATCTGAAAGCGGCAAAGGCGGTTTCCCGTGTACCGGAAGCCTGCATGGTGGTGGAGGACAGCTTTAACGGTGTCCGCGGCGGTCATGCGGCGGGAATGTACACGGTGATGATTCCGGATATGCTGCAGCCGGATGCGGAAATGCGGAACACGGCGGATACAATTCTTTCTTCTTTGCGGGAAGTGCCTGCCTTGCTGGAAAAGCAGAAACGGGAGATGCAATGATGAAAGAAGTACTGTTTGTTGTATTAGACCAATTTTCGGACTGAGAATCGGCTCCTTTGGCAGCGGCAATTAACCGGAAGGATGATTTCTATGTCAAGACTGTGTCCCTTCGTAAAGAGCCGGTCTTATCCATTGGCGGCTTTTCTGTCAATCCGGATTATGATATTACAGAGGCCTGTGCGGTGGATTTTTCTGGCATTGTGCTGGTTGGCGGAAATTCATGGCGCACAAAAGGAGTTTTGATTGCCCTTTCCGCTATGTCGGAAAAAGAGGCGGAACAGTGGTATCAGATTTATAAATATGGGTATTATGAAGCAATGGAATCCGGAATGACATTCGGTGCTTGACATTCAAATTTCCCACGCTTATAATCAAAGAAAGGCAGAGATGGGGAAAAAGATACTGCGGTACAGCTTCAGAGAGCAGGCGGACTGGTGAAAAGCCTGTGCGTGCGGCAGCATGGATAAGTCACCCCGGAGCTTGCAGCCTGAACAGGTGAGTAAGGCTGCACGCACAGCCGGCGTTATCGGCAAGAGGGCTTCCTTTTAGAAAGCCGAACACGGGTGGTACCGCGGATTTAATTGAAAAATTCGCCCCGGACAGAAATGAACGTATTTCTGTCCGGGGCGTTTATATTTTGAAGGGGGAAATCAAATGAGCAGGGAGCTTGCAAAAACGTATAATCCCGGCGAAGTGGAGGACCGCATTTACGACTTTTGGCTGAAGGGCGGTTATTTCCATGCGGAGCCGGACAGCAAAAAGAAACCATATACCATCGTGATTCCGCCGCCGAACATCACCGGCCAGCTTCACCTTGGCCATGCTATGGATGAAACGCTGCAGGATATTCTGATTCGCTGGCGCCGGATGCAGGGTTACAGTGCCCTGTGGGTGCCGGGCACGGATCATGCCTCCATTGCGACGGAAGCAAAAATTGTGGAAGCTATGCGTGCGGAGGGCATCACCAAAGAGCAGATTGGCCGTGAAGCTTTTTTAAAGCGCGCATGGGCATGGAAAGACAAATTTGGCGGCAGGATTGAACAGCAACTCCGTAAGCTGGGCGTATCCTGTGACTGGGAGCGTGAGCGCTTCACACTGGACGAGGGCTGCAGCAAAGCCGTGCGGGAAGTTTTTGTCCGGCTTTATGAAAAGGGCCTGATTTACCGCGGAGAGCGTATCATCAACTGGTGCCCGCACTGCAAAACCACGATTTCCGATGCAGAAGTGGAATTTGAGGAAAAGGACGGCTCTTTCTGGCATCTGCGTTATCCCTTTAAGGACGGCAGTGGCTATCTGGAGCTTGCCACTACCCGCCCGGAAACCATGCTGGGGGATACGGCTGTTGCTGTGCATCCTGACGATGAGCGTTACAAGAGCATCGTCGGCAAGACACTGATTCTGCCGTTGGTTGGGCGTGAGATTCCGGTGGTGGCAGATGAATATGTGGAGCAGGACTTCGGCACCGGTGTGGTGAAAATTACACCTGCCCATGACCCGAACGATTTTGAAGTTGGCCGCCGCCACAATCTGCCGGTCATCAATGTGATGAATGAGGACGGTTCTATCAATGAAAATGGCGGAAAGTATGCCGGAATGTCCGGGTTGGAAGCTAGGAAACAGATTGTGAAGGAGCTGGACGAACAGGGCTATCTGGTCAGCATTGAGCCGATTAAGCATAATGTGGGAACCTGTTACCGCTGCCACAGCACCATTGAGCCGCGTGTTTCCAAACAGTGGTTTGTGAAAATGGAGCCTCTGGCAAAGCCGGCAATCAAGGCTGTGCGGGAAAAAGATGTGTGCTTCATTCCAGAACGCATGGAGAAAGTTTACTTTAACTGGATGGAGAACATCAAAGACTGGTGTATCTCCCGGCAGCTTTGGTGGGGGCACCGGATTCCTGCATGGTACTGTGACGACTGCGGCGAAACAGTTGTGGCACGCACAGCGCCGGATACCTGCCCAAAGTGCGGCGGCCATCACCTGCACCAGGATGAAGACACGCTGGACACATGGTTCAGCTCTGCGCTGTGGCCTTTCAGTGTACTGGGCTGGCCGGATAAGACGAAAGACTTGGAGTACTATTATCCGACAAATACCCTTGTTACCGGCTATGACATTATTTTCTTCTGGGTGGCACGCATGATATTCTCTGGCATCGAGCATACCGGTCAGGTGCCTTTTCATACAGTTTTCTTCCATGGGCTTATCCGTGACAGTCAGGGCCGCAAAATGAGCAAATCGCTTGGCAACGGCATTGACCCGCTGAAAGTTATTGAGAAATACGGCGCAGATGCCCTGCGCTTTACCCTGATTACCGGTATCAGTCCCGGCAATGACACCCGCTATTCCGATGAGCGTGTGGAGGCCAGCCGTAACTTTGCCAACAAGATTTGGAATGCCTCCCGCTTTATTCTGATGAATATTGACGGCAAAGAAGTGCCAAATGAACTGCCGCGGACGCTCTCCATGGAGGACAAGTGGATTCTCAACAGCTTTAATAATCTGGCACAGGAAATCAACGATAATCTGGAAAAATTCGAGTTTGGTGTTGCTGCCCAGAAGTTACATGACTTTATCTGGGATCAGTTTTGCGACTGGTATATCGAGATTGCGAAAATCCGCCTGAACGGCACGGATGAAGCTGCAGCCCAGCAGGTGCGTCAGGTGCTGGTGTGGGTGATGACTCGCACATTGGCTTTGCTGCATCCATTTATGCCCTATATTACAGAAGAAATCTGGCAGTCATTGCCGCATACCGGAGAAGCACTGGTCATGGCGCCTTACCCAGCTTATGATGAAAAACTGCATTTTGCTGAGGACACCGCCAAAATGGAAAGCATTATGGATGCCGTTCGCGGTGTGCGTAACCGCCGGTCTGAAATGAATGTGCAGCCTTCCCGCAAGACAGTTTTGCATATTGCCACGGCCAAGGAAGACATTTTCCGTGCCGGTGAGGAAATCTTTAAGCGCCTTGCTTATGCGGCGAACATTGAAGTGGCACCGTCTTTCAGTCTTGACGGAGCGGTCACGATTGTTACACCAGACGCGAAGATTTATATTCAGATGAACGAACTGGTGGACATGGAAGCCGAAAAGAAGCGCCTGACCAAGGAGCTGGAAACCGCACAGCGTGGGTATCAGAATGCACAGGCAAAGCTGCAGAATGAGAAGTTTATGAGCAAGGCACCGGAAAAGGTGGTTGCCGGTGTCCGTGAAAATTCCAAGAAACTGAAAGAACACATGGAACTGATTCAGTCCAGTCTGGATGCACTGAAATGACTTACGAAGAAGCACTGAACCAGATTCATGCCCTGCACCGCTTTAAAAAAGTGCCGGGGCTTGCAAATTTGCGCACTCTGCTGCACAGATTGGGGGAGCCACAGAAAAAAATGCCGTTCGTCCATGTGGCCGGAACAAACGGCAAAGGTTCCACTAGCACGATGATTGCCACAATGCTGCGCAAATCCCGTTACCGCACCGGGCTCTATGTGTCCCCGTTTATTGTCGATTTCTGTGAACGAATCCAGCTCAACAACCGACCAATCCCCCACCGGGAATTGGCACAGGCAGCGGAGGATGTTCTGCCGCTGATTCACGAAATGGAGCAAAATGGTGAGGAACTCTCTGAATTTGAGGCAATAACCGCGATTGCATTTTATTGGTTTGCACAGCAGAACTGTGACATCGTGGTGCTGGAGGTTGGGCTTGGCGGCAGACTGGATGCAACGAATGTGATTGATGCGCCGCTCTGCGCTGTTTTGACGCACATTTCCTATGACCATACGGAGATATTGGGGGACACCCTGACGAAGATAGCCGGAGAAAAATGTGGAATTCTGAAAGAAGGGTGCGAGGTGGTCTGTGCGCCCGGTCAGAATGAGGAAGCACTTGCCGTTATCCGTCAAACCGCAGAGGAGCGGCACTGTCCGCTCACTATGGCAGACAGCAGCAAACTTCATGTGATGGAAGAAACCCTTTCCGGCACGCGCATGGGGTATCAGGATTTGCTGCTGGATATGGACTTGCTGGGGGATTACCAGATTACCAATGCGGCAACTGCCATGACCTGCATGAAGATACTGCACACCCGAAAAAACTTCAGCCACATTACCGGTCAGTCCTGTGCGGCAGGGTTGGCAGCTGTGCGGATGCCTGCCCGCTTTGAGATTCTCTGCCGCCATCCGTTTGCGGTGGCAGACGGCGCACACAATCCGGACGGCGCAAATGCACTGGTACGGAGTCTGAAACGTTATCTGCCGGGGAAACGTCTGGTAGCCCTGACCGGAATGTGCGCGGACAAAGATGTACAGCATTTTGTGCAGACGCTGGCACCACTGTTTTCAGAAGCAGTCGTGCTGCCTCTGCAGAATCCGCGCAGTATGGAACCGGAAAAGCTGGCGGAACTGTGGCGTCAGGCAGGCGTCCCCGCTCATTTGGGAGATTATCCGGCACAGGCGCTTGCGCTGGCGGTGCAGCTTGCCGGCAAAGACGGTGCTGTGATTATCTGCGGCTCGCTGTATCTGGCCGGAGAACTGCGGCAGACGGCATTTGACATTCTCCCGCTGCTTCAGTAATTTTAAAACTCCATGAAAATAAAGAAATGAACCGATGCCCTGCAGAAAATGCAGAACACCGGCTCATTCTTTTTATAAAAACCTGATTTTATTCTGTCAGTGCAGGGCACGCTGCGCCCCAAAACGGCGAGCAGATGTGTCATGAATTTTCTGTACCGCTTTCCCCAATACAAACAGCATAATAATTTCAATCGGAAGCAAGATGAGATTTTTGGTTATCCGCAGCGGCAGGATGGCCATGAAAGCTTTGCCATACAAAATAGAATTCCAGAAGGTATTAAGCAGGATATTGGAGAGCAGTGTGACCGATGTTTTGGCAGCAATGACACGGGAAAGTTTTGCATTGCTGTGGTAGAGAAAGACACCGTAAAGCAGGCCACTCAGGACGGCTGTAATGGTAATACCCGGGAAATACGGGCCGCTTGGATGTACCACAAAGCCCAGAATATCGCCGATACCGCCGGTCAGCATGGAAACAACCGGACCGAAAAGCATTCCGATCATCGCATTGGCAAGAAAGGCAAAGCTGATGCGCAGGGTGGGAGTGATGTCGATGCGCACGCTGGAAAGTACCAGTCCCAGTGCCATCAGCAAGGCGGCGGTCACCAGTGACGACAACCGGGTCAGCTCGGCAGCAGAGTCACGAAACAAAGCCGGAATACCCGTACGTTTTTGCATAAAAATACCTCCAATGATTGCAGCGCACGCAGGATGGCACAGAGCTGTGCCCATCAAGTGCTGCATATCATGGAGGTATGCAGCAGCGGGATGCAAAAACCACACCGCAAACGGAAGATGAATACCGTTTTTCGTCCTGCCGACAACTCCCCGTCCGGCGGGCACTTAACGCGTGATTTTCTACTCTGCTGGCTGAATTTTATTTGATGGCTCTATCATAGCAGATGCAAATAGAAAATGCAAGTTTTTTATGTGATTCTGTCATTTTTCATAATTATCGAGAAAACTGTGTCGTTCATTTTGGCACCGCCAGCTAATCAGGGTTTCCAGATTCACTCCTTGAGCGCTGCGGAAAATGTTGCGGTCAACCTGTGGATTGTCCGCACGCAGAGAGGCAATCAGTGCCTTCACCTGTGCACGCTTTCCTGCACTGCCGGGGTTGCGAGCGGCATTTTCTGTAAATCGGCAGGCGCACTGCAGGAACTGCAGCCCGTTGTAGCGCTTCCATGCGAGAATATCCTGCTCATGCACCAGATACAGCGGGCGTATCAGCTCCATGCCCGGAAAATTTTTGCTGTGCAGTTTTGGCATCATGGTGCGCATTTCTGCGCCGTAAAACATACTCATCACAATGGTTTCAATGACGTCATCAAAATGATGCCCCAGCGCGATTTTGTTGCAGCCAAGGTCCTGCGCATGACGGTAAAGATATCCGCGCCGCATTCGGGCACAAAGATAGCAGGGAGATTTTTCTTCTTTTACGACGATATTAAAAATGTCCGTGTCAAAAATATGGATTGGAATGTGCAGCATTTCACAATTCGACATCAACAGTTGCCGGTTTTCCGGATTATAACCTGGGTCCATGGCGATGAATTCCAGTGAAAAAGGTATCTCGGTGTATTTTAGCAGATGCTGCATACAGCAGGCAAGCAGAATACTGTCCTTGCCACCGGAAATACACACGGCAATTTTATCCCCGGGCTGTATCAGCTTATAGTCCTTAATGCCGCCGATAAAGCGGTCCCAGATTGGCTTGCGGTATTTTTTAATCAGGCTGCGTTCAACTTCCCTGTAAATTTCCATTGAAAAATCCTCTGTATGTTGTATAATAAGAATGATTATTGATTACTTATTGGATAGTGCAAACAAACTTATTCTATCGCTGCAGAAAAGATAGCGCAAGACTATGCAGCCAGTTTTTTAGGAAGGAAGTTAATTATGCACATTGGTTCCCATCTTTCCGCATCCGGTGGTTTTCTGCATATGGGCAAGGAAGCACTGAAAATGGGCGCAAATACTTTTCAATTTTTCACCCGGAATCCGCGCGGAGGAAAAGCGAAGAAAATGGACTTTGCTGATGCGCAGGCTCTGCAGGATTTTCTCATGGCAAACCGCTTTGCACCAATCATTGCCCACGCACCTTATACGATGAATGCCTGTGCGGCAAAAACGGAAGTGTGTGAATTTGCGCTTTCTGCCATGCAAGATGACCTTGCACGCATGGAATACCTGCCGGGTAACTATTATAATTTTCATCCGGGCAGCCATGTGGGGCAGGGAGTGCCTGAAGGCATTCGGAAAATTACAGAACTTTTGAATGTTGTGCTGACTCCGGAGCAACACACAACCGTTTTGCTGGAAACGATGGCAGGCAAAGGCACGGAAGTCGGTCGAAGCTTTGAAGAATTGGGTGCTATTCTTGACGGGGTGCGGCTGCCGGAAAAAATGGGTGTTTGTTTGGATACCTGTCATGTGTTTGACGCTGGTTATGACATTGTGCAGAATCTGGAGGATGTGCTGGAACAGTTTGACCGTATCATTGGCCTGCAGCGTCTAAAAGCCATTCATTTGAATGACAGTAAGAATCCCATGGGAAGTCATAAAGACCGCCATGAGGCCGTAGGAGCGGGCTACATCGGCCTGCCGGCACTATTAGGTGTGCTGACACATCCGAAACTGCGGGAATTGCCGTTTATTTTGGAAACGCCGCTGGACATCGCCGGCCACACACAGGAAATTGCAATGCTGAGAAAAGCTGCGGCAGACAGGAAATGATGTTAGACCATATGGAAAACAAATCGGACAGCGAGCGGTGCTACAACACACGCCACACAATCTCCAAAGAAGGCGGCAGGCAGCGTGTGGCGTGTCCGGTGAACTTTGATGCTGCCGTAATAAACTGCAATACAGTAAAACAGGGTTTCTGTGCTGCCGGAAAGCACAGCCGCCACACGTCCGGCAAAACTGTCTGCGCCACACTGCTGCAAAATCTGTGTCAGCACGGCGGTGGAACCACTGCCGGAAACGGGCTTCATCAGTACCAATGGAGCCACAGCCGCGGGCAGACCGACTGCGTTCATCAGCGGCGCCAGTGCTTTTGACATGAGTTCCAGCGCACCAGAAGCCTGCAGCATGGCAACACCAGTCATCAGCCCGACCAGGGTGGGCAATATAGAAATGGCAGAGCGCAGGCCCTGTTTGGCGCCATCGGTAAAGGCATCAAAGACCGGCACTTTCCGCACTAGGCAGAACAGCACAATGAGTACTGCGGCAGTTGGCATTGCGTAGGTTCCCAGTTTATCCACAGAATCGCCTCTCCAGCAACTTTGCCATGGTGACTGCCGCCAGCAGTGCGCAGACGGAGGTAATCCAGACCGCTGGCAGAATATCAAACGGTTGGGCAGCACCGTATTTTCCACGCAGTGCTGCCATGAAAGTCGGTATAAGCTGAAGCGAGGAGGTATTCAGTACCACAAACATGACCATTGCGTTGTCTGCTGTACCGTCCGGCGCGCGGGACTCTTTCTTCAGTTCCTGCATGGCGGCAAGACCAAGCGGAGTTGCAGCGTTTCCCAAACCTAACAGGTTTGCGGTCAGATTCATGCAGATTGCACCGAGTGCCGGACTTTCCCTCCGCAGTTTTGGAAACAGGCGGCTCAGTATTGGGGACAGCGCCCGTGCCAGCAGACGAGTCAGTCCGCCATGCTCGGCTGCCTGCATCAGACCTGTCCAAAAGCACATCAGGCCGAGTGTTGTAATGCACAATTCCACAGCACTGCTCGCGCCAGCTAATATGGCTGCAGAAAGTTGTTCAGTCCTTCCTGTGCAAATTGCACAAATAAAGCTAATCAAAATCATTCCAGCCCAAATCCAGTTGAGCATATTCACCACCTCTGCAAAATTATTATGAAAATATTGTGAAGAAAATGCTAAATCAAAAAATGTCTTTGAATTTATTGACTTTTTTTGGGGAATATACTACTATTATGGAACAGGGAATTTAATAAGTAACAGGAAAGGGTATTAGAATGAAATCAACAGGTATTATGCGCAAAGTCGACGAATTGGGGCGTATCGTGCTCCCAAAGGAGCTGCGAAAAGCTCTAGACATCAAGGAGAAAGACCCGCTTGAAATTTTCGTGGGTGAGAGCGGCGAGATTATTCTCCGCAAGTATCAGCCAGCCTGTATTTTCTGTGACAGCATGGATGACATTATTACATACAAGGGACATAATGTATGCCGCCACTGCATGGAAAAGCTTGCACACCATCTGACTGAGAGTAGCGACGACTAAAATTTCAAAAAAAGGCTGCCAGGGCTAGGCGGCCTTTCCTGTTTTTCAAAGAGGATGAAATAATATAAAAAGAACAGTCGCTGAAATTTTTAAGCGGCTGTTCTTTTTATATCTGCTGATACAGTTAATGCTTGCTTACTTGATATAGAATTTCATCGGAAATCTGGTCAAGCGGGAGCTGCTTGGTCACAGCTCCCATTTTGTAAGCTTCCATTGGCATTCCATAAACGACACAAGAGGTTTGATCCTGCCCAATCGTGAAGGCACCTGCCTCTTTCATGCGCAGTAATCCTTTAGCACCATCTGCACCCATTCCGGTCAGGATAACACCAATTACGTTGTTGGTGTGCAAGGCTGCGATCGAATTAAACAGAACATCCACAGACGGGCAATGGCCATTGACACGCTCTCCCGTTTGGCTGCGAATATAATAGCCCCGGCTGTCTCTTTGCACTCGCATATGATGCTCACCAGCGGCAATTAAAATTCTGCCCTGTTCCACACGGTCGTTATCGGCTGCTTCCTTAACGGACATTTTACAGATTTTATCCAATCGCTCGGCGTACATGTTGGTGAAAACCGGTGGCATATGCTGCACGATGACAACACCGGGCGTATTTGCCGGCAAGTTTTTGACGACTTCCAGGATTGCCTCTGTGCCACCGGTGGAGGCGCCAATCGCAATCAGGGTGCTTTTATTCAGTGTGCACGCAGCGGACATTCGCTGTGTCAGGCTTGGCGCCGCCGTGTTGGAATTGAAACTCCGGACTTTGGCGTTGGATGCAATCCGAATTTTAAAGGAAAGTTCACGAATAAATTTCTGCAGGTCAGCTGGGGATTTTACCACTGGCTTCTTCACAAAGTCGACCGCGCCGGCCTTCATTGCCTCAAAGGCATTGGTCGGTGTGGAGGTTACTACAACCACCGGCACCGAATGCTGTGGGATCAGTTGTTTTAAAAAATCAATGCCGCTCATGTGCGGCATTTCAACGTCCAGTGTTACGACATCCGGATGCAGCGCCAAAATCTTTTGCTTGGCATCCACCGGGTCCACTGCGGTGGCAATGACATCAATCTGAGGATCTTGGGAAAGGCTTCTTTCAAGCTGCTTACGGAAAACGAGAGAATCATCCACGACTAATACACGGATAGCTGCCATATTTCACTACTCCTTTCGCTGATAAATAGCAGGGCGGACATAGTGATATTTCGTCAGTTCTTTATTGACTACCTCTGAATGACCGATAAACAGATAACCGCCAGGGGCCGTTACATTATAAAATTTCTCAATGAGCCGGTCAGTGGTTGGCGTGTCAAAATAGATCATAACATTGCGGCAGAAAATAATATCAAACGGTTTGGCAAAGTAAAAGGGTTCCATCAGGTTAAGTGGCTTAAAAACCACTTCCTTGCGAATTTTATCACAGACCTGATATTCACCATTTGGCTGCAGCTTAAAGTACTTTCGCTTCCAGATAGGCGGTACATTGGTCAAATTGTTTTCTGGATATATGGCAGCTTTGGCACGGTGCAGCACATCCATGGAAATGTCCGTAGCAAGAATCGTAGTGTCCCACTGAAATTTTTTTGGCCCAAAATACTGGTCAATCGTCATAGCAATATTATATGCTTCCTGTCCGGCGGAACAACCGGCGCTCCAGATGCGCAGGTCATGCCGGTTGCCGCGTGTACGCTCCATGTAAGGAAGAACCGTATTGGCCAGATAATCAAAGTGTTCATTTTCCCGTGCAAAATAGGAGTGATTCGTCGTAATTTTATTGAGAAAATTTGTCATTTCCGCGCCGGTACGGTCAGCCTGCAGAAATTCGATGTATTGCCGGAAAGAGGTAAACCCCTTTTGATGAAGCGTCTGCGAGAGACGCCCTTCAATCAAAACACGTTTTTTAATTAAGTTAATCCCATATTTTGAATGAACAAAATTAACAAGTGTCTTGAATTCCTGATCGGTCAGTTGAATCAGACCGCTGGACGAATTGTTTTCAAGCATACGGAAAGCCTCTTTTCGGAAATTATATTTCTTTTATTGCTAATACTGGCGCAGGTCATCTGCCATGAATTTTTCAAGGTCGATATTCAGCACGGTATGGTTACCGTGCTCCACCACAGAACTGAGAAACTGTTTTTCCTGTATGCCGGTCCTTGGCGGAACGGCGGCGTGCTCCAAATCGACGGAGATGACTTCTTCCACTTTGTCGACAATCAGGCCAATGTGCATATCCTGAATATCAATGACAACAATGCAGGTGAGGTCATCATAGTCACGCTCCGGCTTGCCCATTTTCAGGCGGGTGTCAATGACAGGGACCACTTTGCCGCGCAGGTTAATCAGGCCCTTGACATGTTGTGGGACGTTTGGAACAGAGGTAATATCCTGAATCCCGATGATTTCCAAAACATTCGTCAGGCTGATGCCATAAATAGCGCCATCGATGCCAAAAGTCAGGAAACGGTTGCTCAGGTCGTCAGAAGCTTCCAAAGTTGCCTGAATCGTATTTTCTTCCATGATGTTTCACCTTACCTTTCAGAGCTTAACAGACTGCGGATGTCCAGTATTAGGCTGATGCTGCCATTGCCGAGAATGGTGCACCCGGAAAGCCCGCTGTTTTTCAGATTGTATTTGTTAAAGAAAGGCGGGAACGGTTTGACAACTACCTGCTGTTCGCCCAGCAGTTCGTCGGCAAAGATGCAAGCAACATCGCTGCCGCTTTCCACCTGAATGACGATGCCGTCCTTCAGGTCGGTTACTTCTGTCGGAATATTGAAGTATTCATACAAATGAATGATTGGATAGCATTCGCCGCGCAGCATAATCATGTCTGTGCCGTCTGTATTGTGCATAATCTGGCCGTCGTCGGTCAGCTTAAAGGACTGCTTGATGGAAGTAATGGGAATGCTGAAGGTGGTGGTGCCAAGAGAAACATCCATGACATCCATGATAGCCAGTGTCAGCGGAATCTTCAGAGTGAAAGTTGTTCCCTTGTTTGTCTCGCTGTGGATGGAGATGCTGCCGCCGACGTTTTCCACATTTTTACGCACCACATCCATGCCAACGCCTCTGCCGGAATATTCCGTGACGTTTTCATTGGTGGAGAAGCCGGGCAGCATAATCAGATGGAAGATTTCCTTATCTGTATATTCATTTTCCGGCTTGGTGAGAATGCCGTTTTTGCGTGCTTTTTCCATAATCTTTTCTGTGTCAAGGCCGCGACCGTCATCTGCCACGTCAATGAGGATTTCACCACCGACATTGCGGGCGGAGAGGGTGACTTTGCCTGTTTCCGGTTTGCCAAGAGCCACACGTTCTTCCGGCGTTTCAATAGCGTGATCCATAGAGTTACGAATCATATGCATGAGCGGGTCTGTCAGCGCATCGCTAATTGTTTTATCCACTTCCGTGTCGCCGCCGATGGTGACAAGGTCAACTTCCTTCTTCAGCTTCTTGCTCATATCACGGACAATACGGTTCATTTTTTGGAAGTTGCCAGTCAGCGGAACCATGCGGATAGACATGACCACATCCTGCAGTTCATCTGTCAGCTTGCGCAGTTCACGGAAAGACTTTGTGAAATTATCCAGTTTCAGGCCCACAAGGTCTTTGTTGCTGGAAACCATGGATTCTGCTGTGACCAGTTCACCCACAAGGTCCATCAGGTGGTCCAACTTGGACTGATTGACGCTGATAAGGCTTTGTTTTACGCCTTTGCCTGAGGAGCCTGTCGACTGTACATTCGGCTTGGCAGGGGCAGCAGGTGTTTGTGCGGAATTGCCAGCACTGGTTTTTCCGGCAGGGGCAGTGGACTTTTCGGCATTTTTTTCGCCTGCATTATCTGATGAATTCAGCACTTCATAAGACTTAATGCTGCTGGTATTTTCAACCACTTTTATGACATCATCCAGTGAATATGTAGGTTTCAGAATGACGACAAAACCGTTTTTAATAATGCTTTCACACAAGGAAGAATCCGTTTCCGGATGCTCCGGGTCAGAATCCAGAAAATCACAGTGATCCTTGAGCTGTGTCATCAGCATGAAGGCACGAATATTTTCCATCTGAGAATCATCTGCAAAGAAAACGCGAATCTGCACCACATCATCACCAGCCGGTATCGCGGTCTGTACCTTTGCATCTTCACTTGGTTTATCAGCTTCGGCGGAAGTTGCAGCGGCTGGTGCAGTCGTTTCAGCAGCGGGGGCTGCCTCTGGAGTTTCCCCTTTCATGACAGCAACCTGCTCCTCGAGCTTGTTAATTAGGTCAGTCGGGTCGGCAGGAGCATAGTCACTGCCGTTGTTCTGGATTGATTCGATTTCCTGCCGCAGAAAATCAGAAGCCTGAAACACCAAGTCAAACAGTGTGTCAACCACCAAGTCAAGCCGCTTGGGATCCTCGCGAATCAGAAAGAAAACATCTTCCACCGAATGGGCAAGGCTTGAGATTTCGTTGAAACCCATCATCGCAGCGGAACCTTTGGTGGTATGCATAATGCGGAAAATCTCATTAATGTTATCTTCGCTCAGGCTTTTCTGCTTTTCAGAGTCCAGCATGATTTCATCGAGCTGGTCCAGCAAAGATGTAGTTTCATAGATGAATGCTTCAAACAGTGAATCCATGCCTGAATCAACTGTGCTCATATTTACCTGCTCCTTTTAGCGTAATTTTGGGTGGATTGTGTGCAAGAAAAAAATAGATCAAAGAAAGAACAATGGAAAACACCAATTTTCATCAAAATACCTATAAAATTTAGGCACAATCATAAAAAGTTACAATAAAATTAAATCCACTCAATGATGATTATTGCATTTTTTTTGAAAAACTTAATAGTGACTATTGAGAAAACACAAAACTTATATGATAATTATATATAGAGTGCCGCTAAATTTCAAGAGCCTTCTCATATACAAGCATGGTCACAAAAATGGGGTGATTCATTGGCTGATATTCTTAAGATTACCAGCCCTGTCGCAGATAAAAACCAGCAGATGCAGCTCCGCCCTGGCGCCAGCACAGAAGCCACGGCACCTTTTCAAATGCAGGATGTTACTAAAGTCGCTCAAACACCGGCTCAGTCTGCTATTTTGCAGCAAAACACCAAGCTGGTTAAAGAGGGCAGCCCCAATATCCTTGAAAGTCTGCTGAAAGACCCTTCCGTAACAGAAACTTATCTGAAAAACATTTTCATCCTCGAAGAAATTGTGAAGCTCCTGCCGGCAAATAATCGTGCCATGACAGATGAGCTGGAAAAAATGTTCAATGAAATGTTTGTGAATCCGGAGGGAATCGCAGGGGAGATGAAGTCGCAGGAAAAGGACGCCACCGCATTTCGGGGGGAACTTTTCACATTACTGCGGCAGGTCAACAGCAAAATGGGTGCGGATTCGGAGATTCAACCGGCCATTGCCAATCTGCTGCGTGCACTCAATCATTATATCGGAAATCGCGATATTCGGGATGCTGTGGCGAACAGCCTGAGCTATCTGGCAGATAGACTTTCTTCCAGCAAGAACCTGTCGCCAAGACTGCAGCAGCTTGCAGAGCGTTTTCGCGCGCCGGATTCCGAGCAGAACTTTCAGGAGTTGAAGCAGGATGCGCTTTCCGTGCTGCAGGATGTCCAGAACAGTATCCTGTATTCGCAGGATTTGGAAAAGATCGTTTCCATTACCATCTACAATCTTTCCAGACATAACAGCAACAAACAGTTTCTGCAGGAGAGCGCGGTGGAAGTCTGGCGCCTGCTGGATTTTCGCACGCGTGATGCGTTTCGTGTGATGCTGTCAGAGTATCTGCAGTCCGCGGATGAAAATGAGAAGAAGGCGGACAATGCGGAGGAAATCGCTTCCTCAAAAGTAATGAATACGCTGGTGAAACTGCTTTCTGGTGCGGAGCAGGGCAAAGCCAGTCCTGCCGAACAGGAACGCATGGAAAAAATCATTCGCAGCCTGCTTTCTTCTCCCAGCAACTTCACACCGCTGCTCCATTATGTCATTCCAGTGGCATATCAGGATTTGCGGTCTTTTGCGGAAATTTGGATAGATCCGCAGAGCCAAGATCGCGGTGAACAAGCGAATGAAGAAAAAGGAACGCATTTCCTGATGGTGGTCGATATTGAGGCATTTGGTCGCTTTGAAGCAGAGATTTATGAAAAAAACAAGCAGATTGATTTTACACTGTTTTGTCCGCCCGGTTTCGTGGGACCATATCAGGACTTTCCGGACACAGTCAGGAAAGTCCTGGAACAGACTCCTTACCAAGCGGGCAATCTTCAGGTGCAGGAGCTGAAGCAGCCCCGCTCCCTGATGCAGGTGTTTAAGACACTGCCTTACAGGAGGACTGGTGTGGATGTCAAGATCTGAAGAGGAAAAGGCAGTCGCGCTGAAATACAGTGCTGAAGAAGACAAGGCACCGGTCGTCATTGCTGCCGGATACGGTCAAATTGCTGAACGCATTATCGACATTGCAGAGGAACGCGGCATTCCGGTTTTTCGGGATGACAGTGCGGCTTCTATGATGTGTATGCTGCAGGTCGGCACCACCATTCCTCCGGAGCTTTATGAGGCCGTGGCAAAAATTTATGTTGAGATTTTAAAGGTGGCGGATGGATTAAAAAGTTCCGAAAGCACATCGGCACCGCCGCCGGTTTCTGCTGCACCGGTCATCCCGGCTGCACAGCAGGAACTAATCCAGCAGCCCACAGAGGAGAAACCTGCAGGATGAATTACTATGAGCGCCACCGGAAGCAGATGCAAGCGGAGGAAACACGTACCCGAAAAATGCGGAAATCCGCTAATCGTGCAAGCATTTTTGTTTGCTGTGCCGGTATGATTATAATTGCTTTAATGGGTGCAAATTCGCCTGTGCATTCCAAGGATGGAGGGAGCAGCGCTTCCGCAGCGGCTTCCACACTGTCTGCCAGCCGGCCGCAGCAATCCTCCGCACTGGTTTTGACTGAAAATGCCAAAAAGGCGCTGGCTTCCGACTGGCACCTGATGTTGATTAACCGCCAGCATAAACTGCCGGCAGATTTTGCGGTGACACTTTACCGCCGCGGGGATGGTTTCCGTGTGGATAAACGGATTGAGCCGCAGCTGGAACAGATGATTTCGGCAGCTCAAACGGCCGGTATACAACTTGTGCTTAGCTCGGGTTACCGCAGTATCAGCGAGCAGCAAAAGTTATATCACGCGGAAAGTTTTGCACCGGGTGCACCAGTTTCTGTGCAGCCTGCCGGATACAGCGAACATCATACAGGACTTGCGGTGGACATCGTTACACCGTCTTACCGCAGCCTAAATGCCGGATTTGCAGGGACAGCAGCCGCAAAATGGCTTAGCAGCAACGCATGGAAATATGGATTTATTCAGCGCTATCAAAAAGAAAAAGAATCGGTCACGGGAGTTATTTATGAACCGTGGCATTATCGATATGTTGGCACAGAATATGCGGAAAAAATGCAGCATTCCGGAATGTGTCTGGAGGAATACCGCCGCGCATTGGGAATCTGAATTTCAGTACTGATAACATGAAATCAATTCTGTAAGAATTCAAGGAGGATTTATAAATATGGATACTTGTATTGTTCGCCAGCCTATTATGGACCATGATAAGAAAGTGGTTGCATATGAAGTCCTTTTTCAGGAGGACGCGACATCTCTTTATAATCAGCAGGACAGCCGCGCTGCCACTGCGATTCAGGACTTCCTCATGGGACTTGACCAGAATAATTTTCTGGGTGACAGGGATGCATTCATCACTTTTACGCCGAATTTGCTGATGAAAAATGTTCCACGCATTTTTTCAGAGCACCGGCTGGTTATTCAAATTGAAGACAATGTGATTGTGCATCCGCTTGCGCAGCGTATTATCTGCCGTTACAAAAAGCAAGGATACCGCATTGCGCTGATGCATTTTGAGTTTACGCCGCGCTGCTTTGGCATTTTGGATGACATCAGCATTATTAAAGTCAATTTCAGCAACCCGGATGACCAAACTATTTCGAAGACAGTCAGTGTGGCACGCAGCTTTGGCAAACAGGTGGCAGCCTATAATATCAACTCCGAAGAAGCAATGGAACAGGCAAAGAAACTTGACGTTGACTTTTATCAGGGTGAGAATGTGGCAAAGCTTCTCAGCAGCAATGTGCGTAGGATGGATCATCTGCAGTCCAACTTCTTCCATCTGATGGTTGCCACGACCAAAGACGAGCCGAATCTGGATGAGATTGAGCGGATTATCAGTCAGGATGTTACGCTCACATATTCACTGCTGAAAATGGTAAACTCCAGTTATTTTGCACTGCACAATAAAGTGAAGTCTGTCATGCAGGCACTGACGATTTTGGGGATTGGTCAGTTGAAGCAGTGGGTGTATCTGATGAGCTTCAACGGCGAAGACGACAGCATCAGTAATGAATTGATTCGCACATCATTCCTGCGCGGCAGCATGTGTCAGGCGCTGGTGGATTTCCTGCCGGATTTCCCGATTTCCCGCTCGGAAGCTTATCTGCTTGGTATGTTCTCAACTTTGGATACATTGATGCAGGTGCCGCTTGAAAGTGCCTTGGAAGCTTTGCCAATTTCGGATGAGCTGAAGCATGGCCTGCTGACCGGAGAAGGCAAGGCCGGCGCACTGTTGCGTGTAGTTGTCAGGTATGAGAATGCAGACTGGCATGGTGTGGCACAGGCGGCTGAAGAATTGGATTTGAGTATGACCTTCATTGCACAAAAGTATCTGGAGTGTGTGGAGTATGTCAATGATATTTGGCAGGACTTGATGCATCCGTTTGAGGAACAGCAGGACGATGGGCAAGACGAAAAGAAAGATACGAAAGTCGAAGTAAAAGGCGACGAAGACACAACCGAAGATGCAAATAAGAAATCAAAATAAGCTGTAATCTATAAAAGGAGCCCCTCTCTGCCGGTCGCGCAGGAAGGGGCTCCTTTTATGTGTTCAAAAATTTAGCAGTTCCGAAAAAATTTCTTTTGACAACTTGCTTATAAAAATTCTGCTGAAATATGGGCTTTAAGTCTTATGGGACTGTTTAAAGGGGAAATAACTGATAAATGCACAAAATTGATAAAAATTTGTGCAATATTAATATGGAATATTATAAGCATAGTGACTAATATATATATATTGGCAGTTATTGATAGAATATACTGTCGAAATTTTCTACCCAAAGGGAGGAAAAGATATGGTCTCATTTTTTGTGGCACTGGCTTTGCTGATTGTCGGCTATCTAACATACAGTAAATTAGTCGACAAAATCTTTCAGCCGCACCAGTCGCCTACACCATGTAAAGCGCATCCGGATGGCATTGACTTTGTTCCTATGAGCACCCCGCGCGCATTTTTGGTCGAACTGCTAAACATAGCAGGCCTTGGCCCCATTTTTGGTGCTTTGGCGGGTGCTCTATGGGGGCCGGTGGTGTACCTCTGGATTGTGTTTGGTACAATTTTTGCCGGTGGCGTGCATGACTTTTTAAGCGGCACATTGTCCATGCGGCAGGACGGTGCTTCCATTTCGGAAGTTGTCGGCCGGTACCTTGGCAAAGGAATGCTACAGGTTATGCGTGTGTTCTCCGTTATTCTGCTGGTCCTGATCGGCGCCACATTTACGACTGGCCCGGCTGGCCTGTTTGCGGAGCTGACACCGGACACACTGACCAAAAACTTTTGGGTTATTGTTCTGTTAATTTATTATTTTCTGGCGACGATGTTCCCTGTAGATAAGATTATCGGGAAGATTTACCCGATCTTTGGTGTCATTCTCATTGCCATGTGTGTGGGCGTTATGGGCGGTATTTTTGCTGGCGGTTATCCGATTGAGGAATTGACGCTGGCAAATCAGCACCCGGCAAAAACGCCCATCTGGTCCATGATGTTTGTCACCGTGGCGTGTGGTGCGTGTTCCGGTTTTCACTCCACACAGGCACCAATCGTTGGCCGCTGCATTGATGACGAGCGCAAAAACCGCAGAATTTTCTACGGTGCCATGGTTGCGGAGGGTGTAATCGCCCTTATCTGGGCAACTGTCGGGATTGCGTTTTATGGCAGCACCAAGGGCCTATACAACGCTGGTCTTGCTCTGCACAACAACCAGTCTGTTATGGTTTACAATATCGGTAAAGGCCTGCTTGGACCGATTGGTGTTATTTTGACAGTCATCGGTGTCGGCATCTGCCCAATCACTTCCGCAGATACTGCTTTCCGCAGTGCACGTTTAACGATTTCTGACTGGTTCCATATTGACCAGAAGAGCATTCCGTCCCGTTTGAAAATTTCCATTCCGCTGTTTGCAGTGGGCGCATTGCTCACACAACTGAATTTTTCAATCATTTGGCGTTATTTCTCCTATTCCAACCAGACGCTGGCAATGATTGTACTTTGGACTGGTGCAGCGTATCTATGCAAGTGGAAACCGGGTACCATGTATTCTTTGGTTGCGGCTGTTCCAGCAACCTTTATGTCCGCAGTCACCGCTACTTATTTGTTTATGGCACCGGAATGCCTGCATCTTTCGACCGCGATTGCTTATCCGGTCGGGATTATCTTTGCGGTTGCTTGTGTCATTCTTTACATTGTAAAGGGTGTTATTCCGAATATGAAACCAATTGACCGCCTTCCCGATGTGCCGGCGTAAAGGAAAGCAGACTAAGTACATAAGACCACAGCACTAAAAAAGGGCACACGCAGGATTTCTGCGGAGTGCCCTTTTATATTTGCTTCAGCAGCTTTTTCAAGCTTAATGGGGCAAACCAAAGCAAAATTATATTCAAGGTCTGGGAAAACAGATGCAAAAGGATTCGCCGGTGGTTAATCCACTACGGATTTTATAGCATTTTGGGTTTGTACAAACTACAAGTTATGATTTAGTCGACAGCTTCTTCACTCTGTTCCGGATCATTTCGATGCTTCAGCAAGACCATGCGGCGATAGTCCTGATATGCCTGTCTGGCAATATTCTCAAAATCTATGCCGAAAAAGGAGGGAACAAGGAACGAAAAGATAAAGTCGATGTCCTCCTCTTCCAGCAGGGCAGCCAGCACTTCTGTGATAATCACAGCATTCAAAAACTGCGGGCCGCTTAAATTAGAACAAATGATGCTGTTATACAGCACCGTGCGGAGCTGCTCAACATCTTTAACATCCATGTAAAGCTGCACAGCATTCATCAGAAAGTTTCCCACATTGCGTTCACGGCTTTTGGAAAGGAACTCATCCATTGCGTGAATGCCGCCTCCATGTGTGGTAAATGCCAGTTCAACCATGATGTAAATTGTCTGCAGGCACTCCTGTTTATCATTTCTGGAGCATTGTATCCGCTGGGCAAAATATTCTGTATCCATGCATGGCAAAAGA
>JAKVJJ010000010.1 GCA_022487055.1 Oscillospiraceae bacterium | reverse complement strand
TTTCAACAACAGCCAACTTCAGAAGAAAAAGTTGACTATGCAACTCAGAAACCAACTTCTTTACTGGAACGTATTATTAAAGCATCCTCAAACGAGGGCATGCTTGTCGCCGACTTTTTCGGCGGAAGCGGCGTTACGGCGGCTGTCGCTAATAAACTCGGCAGGCGTTTTATTCATTGCGACATCGGCATTAACTCCATCCAGACCACCCGTGACAGATTGGTTGCCGACGGCGCGGCGTTTGACATACTGGAAATCAAGGACGGCGTATCGCTCTACCGCAACCCGGTTCAGACGATGGACAAAATTAAATCCCTTATTCCGGGGCTGCGAAATGAGGATTCACTTGATTCTTTCTGGGAGGGCGCTGTCTCCGACAGCAAGCTCGGCACCATCCCGGTCTATGTGCCGAACCTGATGGACAGCGGTTCAAAACTGCTTGATGTGGTGCTGATGAACCGCATCATTCATCAAGCTATTCCCGACCTTGATCCCAATATTAAAAAAGTTATTGTTTATTATGTGGATATTACAAGCGAAGAAGAAATCCGAAAATTCATCGCGGAGGATGACAGTACGGACGTTGAAATTGAGCTTCGCGACCTAAAAGTGATTCTTGACGACGTGGTTGTTGAAGATTACGCCGAAGTAAAACTGGAAGAATCCCATGAGGACTTGTTCGGCGGGTTTGAAGTAATAATTGAAAAGTTCGCTAGCGATCGTGTGATGCAGAAAATCAGCGATTTCAACCAAAAGGCGTTTTTAAACTCAAGCGCGAAAAAGCCTTATAAGCCGATTGAAATCAGCGAAGACGGACTTGAGCTGATTGAATTTCTCAGCGTCGATTGCACATCCGATTGCGGCGAGTGGCACTCCGACAGTGAAATCAAGATTGATAAGCTCGGCTATGTTATCAAAAACGGTGAAAAGACAAAGGAATTCTGGGATGGAAAGATCCGCAGTCAAAAGAAGCCTCTGCGACTGAAAATTCGAAATATCTGCGGGGATGAAACAGTCTGGGCTGTTAGTTAAATGTAGCGGGGTTATCATAATTTAATAACACAAATAGTAATCAATTATAGACACAGATTAACTTTGATGGTGGTGAGCCTCTTGAGTAAGCACTTAGATAAAATTATCGAACGTTTAGGGTATGCTAATTCCCCATGCCTAATATATGGACATAACAATTTTGACGATACACAACTGACCACACATACAATTAAGGTATTAAAAGAATTGGCTCCCTACGCTGTCTACATGGTCGAAAACGAACCATTCGTATTATTCTTTGATGAATTCCACAATCAGGATGACAGGAAAGCAATAAACAAAAAGATCTGGAATGCACAAATACCTGTTGCCATTTTTTGTGGCACTGATACTGTAACAATTTACAATGGATGTACAATTGATCAAAAGACATTGCTATTGACTCAGATTGAACATCTCTCTGTGGATTCGATTGATGATAATTCTCCATTTTCATTTTTTGAAATAACAAGTCAAAATTTCTGGAAACGATACACAAATCAGTTTAGCAGCGAAAAGCTCAACGATGTTTTGCTGAGTAATCTGGTTTATTTGACAGATAAATTACGAAACACATACCATCTGTCATATGCAACTAAATTGGTTTTGCGTCTAATTTTTATTCGTTATCTTATTGACAGAGGCGTTGACTTGGATTATCCTGGTTTTTCGTCCAATGTAGCCGCATCGCGTTCAGCGTTACTTAAATTGCTTGAAAATAAGGACTCTATATATTCTTTGTTCACGCACTTGAAGAAAAAATTTAACGGAAACCTATTTGAACTGGGAGACGAAATTAATGATAAAGCATTTACTCCCATTGCGTTATTAGAAATCAAGGATTTTCTGGCAGCCAATATTAATTCTTCATGCGGTCAGTTGTCTCTATTTGATCTGTATGACTTCAATATTATTCCTGTCGAACTGATCAGTAATATTTATGAAATCTTACTTGGTAAAGAAGCACGGGATAAAGATAACGCTTTCTATACACCGAAGTATTTAGTAGATTACATTCTTGACGGAACAATTGACAAGCACATTAAAGAAAAAGGAACATGCAAATTGCTCGATCCATCCTGTGGCTCTGGCGTTTTTTTAGTTGACAGCTATCGCCGTATGATCGAAAAAGAACTGAACGGAGCCTTCTTTACTGAAAACGATAAACTACTGTGTGATACTTTGACAGATAATATATACGGCATAGATCTGAATGAAGACGCCATTGATGTTGCTATTTTTTCTTTATATTTGGCAATGTTGGATTATAAGAACCCGAAAACACTGCACAGTTTTCGTTTGCCAAATTTAAAAGGGCATAATCTGTTTGTATGCGATTTCTTTGATGAGGAAAATTTGTCCTCACTCCAAAAAATACCGTTTGATTTTATCATTGGAAATCCGCCATGGTCAAACAAACCGGGGCTTCATGTCGAATATTGTAAAAAGCATGGATATGTACAATATTTGCAAAACAATGATACTTGTCGCTCCTTCGTTTTACGTTCGAAGGATTTTTGTAATTCAGAAACGCAATGCTGCTTTATACTCCATTCGACAATACTTTATATGCAAAAAAATCCATCAAAGTTATTTAGAAAGTTTTTACTAACTCAAGCAGAGATCGTTAGGATTATTGAATTATCATCTGTTAGAAAACTTGTGTTTAAAAACGCAGATGCCCCTGCGGTTATATTGTCTTACAGATTTTCAGGCAAAAATGAACTCCAGAATCTTGAAAATCGTTTTGAGTATATTTCAATGAAACGCAATATATTTTTTGAGCTATTTAACATAGTGGTTGTGGAGAAGACTGATGTCAAGCATGTTCAACAAAAGTTGCTTAAAGAAAACGATTGGGCATGGAAGACGTTGGTTTATGGTTTAACAGGTGATATTGATCTAATCCTTTTTCTGAAGAAAAATTTTTCTACTCTTCGTGAATATATAAAATCACAAACTCCAGTCTTTATATACGGAACTGGTGTACAATACAATGACGGTAAAAAAATGGATGCGTCTCATCTTTATGGACAGCCGTTATTAGAATCAAAAAATGCAATTGATCATTTTTCAATTGCACTTAGTAATATTTCTACATTCTCAAAGACTAAAATTCATAGAACGCGAGATGCCACCTTGTTTCAGGCACCATATTGTTTGATGTTGCGTGGTATTGATATGTCAGATTATACCATGAAAGCAGTATATGAAGAAAATAGTTTTGTATTTAAAGAAGCAGTATTTGCAGTTAAGGGTTCTTTTGAACAGAAATCCCAATTGCTAAATATTGTTGGATTACTAAATTCCAAGGTATATGCGTATTTCAATTTAATGTTGGGATCTTCTTTAGGTGTTGAGCGTGAACAACGTCAAGTGAGGGAAATCCTTGAATTCCCATTTGTGTACAGCCTTGAAATTGCTAACAAAGTAAAACTAATTCAAGACTTAATAAAGCAGGATTCTTTCGTTGTAGGTGATGATCCAACTGCTCAAATAAACCAACTCAATTTGATGATTCTTAAGGCATTTGATTTGTCTGATAATGAATTTGTTGATTATGCACTGCGCATTCAAATTCCACAATTAACTGGATCCAATGATCATGACGTTTATCGCAATGTAGAGGAAAAGGATTTTAACGAGTACAGTAAATATTATTACAAGTATTTGTCAGATGTTTTTGAAGGTACAGGAAAGTATATTCAAATCAATGTGTATCCAAAAATTGCGAAGCACTATAGCGCATTTGAAGTCATGATTGTTGATTCTAAACCCGAGGAATGGTTGCAATTTATTAACAATACTACTCTCGAAAAATCAATGTTTGCAAAATTTTCTGCGCACAGAACTAATGAAATGTTTTATTCTCTCAAAGACGTAATTTATTTTGAGGAGAATTCTTTCTACATTATCAAGCCAAACTACTATAAAAATTGGCATCCGGCAATCGCTAGGCTCGATTTGATGGACATAACAGATCAAATACTCTCCAGAAATGGAGGGAAGCACTAATGGGAGGATTTAAAAACGAATCTATTAATGCCTTGTTTGCTGCAGGAAGCCTCAAGAGAATAATCGCTCATCTAATACAATGTAGCTCACAGATGAAAGCAAATTGCCATAGCACAGGAAACATGTTAAAAAATAATGAAGATAAAATTACAAATCGTTTGATTGCATGTTACCTTAACAACGGTGCATCAGAGTTTCGTTATGAACCCCAAGCCCCTGAAAATTTTGACCCTAAAACAGATCAGTTCATTGGTCGATCAGACATACAGGTAATTTCCTCTGATTTGTTCAGTAACTCAAATTGCTATTTCCTGATTGAATGCAAACGAATTGATGGAACTCAGCACTTAAATAAAGAATACATCATTAATGGTGTCAGCCGTTTTGTTTCTACTCCTCCCAAGTATTCATCTTATCATAAAAAGAATATTATGTTTGCATATGTCGTCAAAGCTATTAATATTTCGGATTCTGCGACCAAAATCAGCCAGTTACAGAAGACCTTATTGACAGATGTTGTTGCGACTCCATTTTCGTTGGCACAGTGCGACGCTGAGTATGGAGAATATTATTGTGAATACACATCTGATAGTATTGGAGTAATCGAGTTGCGTCACCTTTTTTATAATTTTGCAGAAGTAATTAGTTGAAAATTACCTTTTTTCATATGTATAAACTTCTGACTTTTATGTTATGGCCAAATCGGCTTACAGAGAGTGAATAAATTGCTGGGATGGCCCTTTTCTTTTCTCAATGAAAACTTGCGTCAAAAGTCTGCATTTAAATTGAGCAAATGACACACCTAAAAACCCGCATGGATTTAACATCCATGCGGGTTTTCGTTATTTTCCTTCAAGGCAGCAGAAGCTTTAATATTTAATGTTGTACTACAGCTGACCTGAACTGACCTGAACCCCGAAAACTGAACCAATGGAAAAGTTAGTCACAATATGATAAAATACAGATGGAGTGATTAACATGAAAAAACGATTCAGTGAAGAGCAGATCATTAGAATATTAAAAGAGCATGAAACAGGAAAAAAGGCTGCGGATATTGTTCGGGAATACAATATCTCTGAGCAGACATTTTACCGCTGGAAAAGTAAATATGGCGGAATGTATATCAGTGAGGCAAGACACCTAAAACAGTTGGAAGAAGAAAATCACCAGCTAAAAGAGCTGGTGGCCAACCTCACTCTGGATAACCATCCAACTGAGCGAGCGCAGAACGTGCAGGCTATTGGATTTTGGCCGAAGCAGCAAACGATATGTTCCAGTGGATAAACCAGAAGATAAAGAAATAATAGACCGGTTAACACAGTTGGCAAGCCGATGGAAGCGTTTTGGCTATCGGCGTTTGCATGTTATGCTCCAACGGGAAAATATTCATATCAACCATAAAAAGAACATACCGACTGTACAAAGAAGCTGGATTGGCCTTGAAACAGCGGAACAAAAAGAAGAAATACGAAAAGCACGGAATGCCGGACAGAACATCTCTTTCAGCAAATTCCAGATGGTCAATGGATTTTGTTTCAGACCGTACTCGGTCTGGAAACCACATTCGAATCTTAACTGTAATTGATGAAGCCACGCGAGAATGTTTGGCATTGGAAGTGGGCAGCTCCCTCACAGGCAAAAGAGTTGCAGATGTGCTCAACCGCATTGCCCTGTTTCGTGGCCTTCCAAAAGAGATTTTAACAGACAATGGTTCTGAATTCACTGGAAATTCACTAAATGCATGGAGTTACGACCATCATGTAGAACCTGTTTTTACGGATCCGGATCGCCCAACCCAGAACGGTTATATCGAAAGTTTTAATGGAAAGCTTCGAGATAAATGCCTAAACCAAAACTTGTTTAAAAATCTCTACGAGACCAGAGAAATCATTGAAGATTGGCGAAATGAATATAACCACCTTCGCCCGCACAGTTCTCTTAATAATTTGACGCCAACAGAATATGCCTTGAAAATCTCAGGTGATTACTAACTTTCTATCTGGACGACTTTTTGGGGCAGGTCATCGAGACTAACCGAACAGATATAGTTGATGGTGGCAAAATGAAAATCAGAATGCTCCTCTCCCCTTGCATCTGCAACATATCTGAAAAATTGTAGTAAATCCAGACGATATTTAATCACAGTATTCTTGCTGCGTCCTTTGATTGTAATAAGGTAAGACAAATACTGTTCTACGATTGAACATGATCTATCCATTTGCATATAATCCACTTCGTTGGCAGGAGTATTGACATATATACGGCATGTTACGCACGCGTGCGCATAGCGGAATAACAAGAAATCAACACAAATTTAAAGGGGTATTATCATGAGCATAAAAGCTATAGAAGGCAGAAAAAGTATTCGAAAATACAAATCAATCCCGGTACAAATAGAAACAATAAATAAAATCATAAGTGTCGGAATTCGAGCCCCTTCAGGAAAGAACAAGCAACCATAGCGTTTTATTATTGTTGGTGGCAAAGAAAAGGAAAATATGTTAGAAGCATTTCAGCATGGGATTGATCGAGAGAAAAACGGTGATGCATTATTACCTGGAAGCAGAACCGGAATTGCAGATGCTCAAAACACACTAAACATCATGAAACAGGCACCAATTGTAATTATGGTTTTAAACGAAGAGGCCGGTCCTCCTTTTCAAAATATTCAAAATGAAGACAAAGTAACTGAAATTGTTGATATACAGTCTATCGGAGCAGCTATTGAAAATATGCTTCTTGTTGCGGAAGATTTAGGATTGGGTACACTTTGGATTGGAATACGTTTTTCGCATACTCAGAACTATGCAAGTGGTTGAATACAGATAAGCAGCTGATTGTCGCAATTGCAATCGGTTACCCTGATGAAAGACCAGCAAATCGTCCCAGAAAAAAGTTGCAAAACATTGTAGAATACCGAATATAGCACAAGCATTCTCGGAACTTCACATAATGTTTATAATATTGATTGGATAATTCTGTAACAAACAGTTGCGCTTGAGTCCGCTATTATTTATCAAAAGTTGACGAAAAAGTGCAGAAACTCCGAGTAAAGTGTGAAAAAGCATCGGTCTCAGTCCGTTATATTTTATTAGTCGAGTCCGTTATTATTTATCATTCAACATAAACGGGTAGCACTTAAAAAGTCCCGAAACAGTGTTTTTTGAGATATTGCTTCATCCTTTTGAGAAGTGGCAAGCGGATTCCTGAAACGTATTAAACGATAGGACTTTCGGAACTATCAAAGGATTGAGATGCCGCATTTTCAGTGCTTTGGATAAACGGCAAGGCGAAAAATAGGAATTGGAAAGGATAAAACATGAAAACGATTGGATTAATAGGCGGAATGAGTTGGGAAAGCACCGTCACTTACTATCAAATCATCAATGAATATGTTAAAGAAAAACTGGGTGGCTTGCATTCAGCCAAAATATTGCTTTATAGTGTTGACTTTGCTGAAATTGAAGATTGTCAGTCAAAAGGGGAATGGCAGAAAAGCGCAGATATTCTTGGCGCAGCTGCAAAGAATCTGGAAAAAGCTGGGGCGGATTTTATTGTAATCTGCACGAACACGATGCATAAGGTTGCTCCGCAAATTCAAAATATGATTTCGATTCCCATCCTGCATATTGCAGATGCGACGGCGGATGTTTTGATTAGGAGCCATATTTCTGCTGTTGCCTTGTTGGGAACAAAATACACAATGACGCAGGACTTTTATAAAGAGAGGCTCATCAAAAAAGGCATTTCTGTACTCATTCCAGAAGAATGTGACATTGAGACTATAAACCATATAATTTATGATGAACTTTGTCTTGGCATTATTTCGGACAAATCACGGGTCCAATATCAGGAAATCATCAAAAAAATGAAGTTAAAAGGAGCACAAGGCGTTATTTTAGGCTGCACAGAAATCGGACTCCTTATTAAACAGAAAGATTCTGTACTTCCTGTTTTTGACACAACGCAGATTCACGGACAGGAGGCGGCAAAGAAAGCAATTTACTGATCAATTCAAGTCGGAAATCAAATTGAGTAAATGCCCTATAGGCAAATTGTCTATTGGAAAAATTTGATGGGGACAATGGAAGATGAGTCTTGGCATATACGGATTATGAAACTGAGAACGAACACTCTGCCGATTTGGTAGGTGGTTCGGAAGCTGTAGAGGATAAATTTATTTAATGAATATTTCAGAGCTGATTAATCATGCAATCGAATATATTCTGCTTCATATCGGTGAAAATGTGACGGCTGCCAAAGTCGCTGAACACTGTCATGTCTCCAGATTCTATTTCACAAGGATATTTAAACAGCAGACGGGCGAGAGCGTTTATGCCTTCATTAAAAAGAAAAAGCTTGAATTCAGCGCATTCATGCTGAAATCCGAAAGCACAAGAAGCATAACGGACATAGCCGGAGAGTATGGATACAGTCCGTCAAATTACAGTTCAGCGTTCAAAGATTATTTTGACAGGTCACCAGTAGAGTTTCGCCGGGAGCGATTCGGTCATCATAACGAACTGCTCAATCCGGAGAATAAAAGCGTAAGAATGATATATGATGAAATCAACTCCACCGTTTCCATCAGACAAATGCCGCAGTATTCTATCGTTTATGAACGTCGCATCGGAAATTACAGTGAAATGAAAAATTGTTGGTCTGACTTTTGTAAAAGATATGATAGATTCCATACCGATCAAACCCTTTATTTTGAAAGAACATTTGACGATCCTTCCATTACGGATAAAAATAAATGCCTGTATGATATTTGTATGAGTGATGAAGGAATCAACGCTGCGGCAGAAAAATGCGGAGGCATAACAAAACTAAAGCTTCCGGACTCTGCTGCTTTCGGAACGATAAGCGGTGGGAAATTCGCAGTATGCCCGTTCAAAGGATACCTCAGTGAAATCAATCAGTTCCACAGAAAATTGATGGGAATATGGCTTCCACTTTGCGGATATAGCCTTGATTCCAGATATTCGTACGACCTGTATCACAAGGTCGAGGAAAATACATATTACATGGAGTTTGACGTTTGCATTCCCATTAAATGACACGGAAACACAGCACAGATTCAGAAGTATATTTTTACATTTCCTGCTATCATGATAAAAAGTTCAAGTAACCTATCATGGAGGGAAAAGTATGAATCTGGAGAGCATTAAAAACAACAAACTGAAAATGATACTGCAGTTTTCAGTGCCGTCTATCATAGCGATGGTCCTGACATCACTCATCAATATTGTGGATGGAATTTTTACGGGAAATTATGTCGGAAGTGCAGGTATGAGCGCTATAGAGCTCGGACTTCCAATCGTTTATCTGTATCTGGCTGTCGGACTTATGATATCGGTTGGAGGAATCGCCATAGCGGGCAGACTCTATGGAGCGGGTGATATTGATAAAGCGCGCGATGTTTTCAATCAGACAATGACTGTCTGCACGATTGTATCAGCGGTGATAAGTATCGCTATTTTTATCTTGATGAGACCGCTCGTTAGCTTGATGGGATTGAACGGAGAGGTTGCAAGGTTTTTCACGGATTACTATTTCATCATGCTTATCGAGCTTCCCATCATGATTATAAACTCTTCCCTTGGTATGTTCATAAGAGGAGAAGGCCATCCACAGTTTTTCATGATGACGAGCATACTTACGCTTATCATCAATACCGTTTTAGATTATCTTTTTGCCGCGGTTTTCCAACTTGGGATCAGGGGAATCGCATTCTCATCTCTCCTCGCGTCACTGGCGGCTCTTGTATTAAACTTGATCTTTATAAGAAAATCAGCCAAAATCTATCAATTCGCGCGCTTTCACTTTGATGGTGCAGTGCAAAAAGAAATGATTTTAAATGGCAGCTCGGAATTCATCGGGGAAATGACGATGTTTTTTTCCATGAGTGCGTATAATTATGTTATCCTTAGCAGGTTCGGCGTAAATGTATTGACCGCTTTTACAATCGTTGGATTTGTTTCATATATTTACAGCATGGTTATCATCGGATTTGGGCAGGGAATCATACCGCTTGTCAGTTTCGTATTCGGAGCACGCGACCGACAAACAGCAATCGATATTCGCAGAAAGACATCTTTTCTTGTAATAGGGACAGCAGTTGTAATCATGATTATTATGTTGTTTGTTACAAATCCCTATTGCAGTATGTTTATATCGGACAAATCAATCGTCAGCATGGCTTCCCGCGGAATCCTAATAGATATGATTGCTTTTCCGTTTGCCGGCATCAACTGTATTGCATCAATGTACTTCACATCGATTGGATGTGCAAAAGAATCTGCGATTATCTCATCGGCAAGAGGCCTTGTTATTTTGCTGATCGCAATATTCGTTTTGCCTGCAATATTCGGAATTACAGGGCTCTGGATTGTAAGCCCTGTCACAGAGGTTTTGACTATATTTATCACAGTCTATTATCTTGGCATGGACAGAAAAGCAGCGTTGAAATCTTCAGCAGAGAGTCTATAATAGGTGTGAATCTTCTGCCGTTAACAATAGGAAGGGTAACTGTTTTTAATGCAGAGAAAATTTTAAATTTTACATTGGAGATGTAAAGAATGGCAACGATATGTGGTGCAAATTGTGACGACTGTGGCATGAAAGAAAAGTGCAAAGGCTGCTTGGAAACAGACGGGCATCCATTTGGTGGCAACTGCGTTGTAGCGGAATGTTATAAAGCAGGTGGCAAAGAGAAATTTTGCGTATATAAAAACCGTGCGATTGCAGAATTCAATGCACTTGGGATTCCTGATATGCCTTCCATAACGGAACTGTTTCCGTTGTGCGGCTGTTATGTGAACCTGGAATATCAACTTCCAAATGGAGAAAAAGTTAAGTTGCTAAAGGACAATAATATCTATTTGGGAAATCAGGTTGAGAAGAATGACAAGGGTAGATGCTATGGATTAGTTGCAGATGATGATTATTTGTTAGTATGCGAATATGGTTGTAACGGAACAGATCCGCAGATTGTTTTGTATCAAAAGCGGTAAAACTCAGTATGGCAGGGAAAGGGAACCAACTATGCTGATGAAAAATGTGCGGATATTTGATGGGCAGTTTTGTCTGCGTCGGGCTGATGTGTTGGTTGAGGGCGACACTATTACTGCTGTGGAAAATCATCTGCCGGGAGAAGAAACGCTGCAGCTTGGGGATTGTCTGTTGGCGCCCGGTTTTGTAGACACGCATATTCATGGATGTGCCGGTGCGGACACCTGCGACGGAACAGTGCAGGCACTGTCTGTGATGGCAAAGACGCTGCCGAAATTCGGTGTCACTTCTTTTTGTCCCACCACTATGACGATACCGGAAAAAGAAATCCGGCGCGCGCTGAATGCTGTGCGGAAATGTATGGCAAAGCCACCGGAGGGTGCCCGCATTCTTGGTGCCAATATGGAGGGGCCTTATATTTCGCCGGAACAAATCGGTGCGCAGAAAAAGGAATGTATTCGGACACCGGATGCGGAGCGCTTTCTGGAGCTGTACCACAGCACCGGCGAGGTTGTCCGGATGGTGGATATTGCGCCGGAACAGCCGGGCGCTGAGAAGTTCATCCATCAGGCGGGACAGTTTTGCACCGTTTCGCTGGCACACAGTGTGGCGGATTATGAGCAGGCACAGCAAGCTTTCACGGCAGGGATTCGGCACGTCACCCATCTTTTTAATGCTATGACCGGTCTGCATCATCGGAAACCCGGCGCAGTGGGCGCTGTGTTGGATTCCTCAGATGTTTCCGCCGAACTGATTTGTGACGGCTTCCATATCCATCCGGCGGTTCTGCGCATGGCTTTCCGTGCTCTGGGCGCACAGCGTACGGTTATCATCAGTGACTCCATGCGCGCGGCAGGGCTGGGGGACGGCACATTCGACCTTGGCGGGCAGGATGTCTTTGTCCAAGGCGGCCACGCACTTCTCAAGGACGGAACGATTGCCGGTTCCACCACTAATCTGGCACAGGAAGTGCAGAATCTCTACTCCTTTGGTGTCCCGCTGGAGCAGATTATTCGTTCAGCCACAAGCAATCCCGCGCGGGAAATTGGCATGGGCAACTGTGTGGGCAGCATTGAAGTCGGAAAAAAGGCCGATTTTACAGTGCTCGACCAGAATTTACACGTTGTGATGACCATTGTCGGTGGAAGAATTGTTTATCAGGCCTAAAAAGAAATATCCGAGGCAAGGTTCTTGTATGGCCCGGTCACGCCGAATGTGCCTTGCCTCCATTTTGCAGCTTCACCCATCGGTAACAGTGGCGGCGGATAAGGCGCAATGTCCATGATTTGTAAAAAGTATCCGGAAGAATCATCACCAAAATGAAAAAAGCCGCTCGGCAGAAAACCTGTGTGCAAAAACGGGTTTTTGCCGAGCGGCTTCTATTATTTTATCTCACAGTAGTTTCCAAGGAAGTGGAAGCGCGGCAGTTCATCCTCCAGCGAGCAGAGTAGCTCCAGCACGGCCGGATTGTGAACATTGCCGGTGAAATCCAAATAGAAATCATATTCAAAGTCCTTGCCGGCAATCGGGCGGGACTCAATTTTGGTCAAATTCATGCCGGCGGAGGCAAAACGGGACAGCACAGCATTCAGACTGCCAGTGGTGTGTGCCACATTAAAGCACAGGCTGATTTTTTCTGCATTGTCTGGAATGCACATATCGCGGCTGATCACAACGAAGCGGGTTGCATTGCCATCATTGTTCTGAATATCTGTCGCAAGGATATGCAGGCCGTTTTCCTGTGCCGCATCCTCACTACAGACGGCAGCCACTCCGCTGTCCTGTGCGGCGAGTTCCGCGGCGGCACTGGTGCTGCTGATGGGAGAAAGCGGTACCTGAAGATTTTCCAGATACTGCGAGCACTGCATCAAGGCAATTTCCTTGGAACGGACACAGCGGATATCTTCTACCTTTCCGGTCTGGCAGGCAAGGCAGTGATGCACACTGTGTGTTTTGGCGGCGATAATGGAAAAACAGTACTGCATGAGCAGGCCATAAACTTCATTGACGCTGCCGGCGCTGGAGTTTTCCACCGGAAGAATGCCGAGGTCAGCGGAACCCTCCTGCACACAGCGGAAAATGTCATCAAAGCGGCTGAAAAAGCTGGGATGCGCCTGTGGATATAGTTCCAATAATACGGCGGAACTGTAAGAGCCGGGTCCGCCCAGACACGCGACATTCTGCACGGCACGCGGTGCTTTTGGTGCGGCGACAATACGGGTGCGCAGGTTTTTGCCGGAGCCGAGCAGACAGTGTTGCAGCGCACGGCTTTCGCTGATAATTGTGCTGTAAACAATCCGTGCGGCGCCGCCGTATTCTCCGGCTTTGGCGGCAATGCGGTCGAGTATTTGCTCTTCACGCGCCGGATTATAAACCGGTGTGCCATCACGCTTTTTAACGGCCGCCACTTCTTTGGCGCAGTCCATGCGTTTCATAAACAGCGGCAGAAGCTGCGCGTCAATTTCGTCAATTTCTTTGCGTATCTCTGATAATTCCATCGTGAATTACGCCTCCTCAGTGCAGGAAAGAATGCCAGGCAGATTCATCAGTGCCAGCGCGGCGGCGGATTCCACCACCGGCACGGCACGCGGAACAATGCAAGGATCATGCCGCCCGCGCACTGTCAGAATTGTGTCCTGATGCCGCACAAGGTCAACACTGTGCTGTTCTTGTGAGATGGATGGCGTTGGTTTAAAAGCACAACGGAAAGTAATGGGCATACCGGTGGTGATGCCGCCGAGAATGCCGCCCGCATGATTGGTGCGGGTGCGGACACAGCCGGTTGCATCGTAAAAATACGCGTCATTGTCTGTGCTGCCATGTAGTTCCGCCGCATCGAAGCCTTCCCCGAAATCCACACCCTTGCAGGCTGGAATGCCAAACAAAATGGAGGAAAAAACACTTTCCACACCGCCGAACATTCCTTCCCCGCCCAAACCGGCAGGAACTCCGGCGCAGGCGCACTCCACCACACCGCCGATGCTGTCCTGTGCGGCACGTGCCTGCTCAATTTTCCGATACATGGCTTCCTTTTTGTCCGCATCCAGTACCGGAAAATATTCTGTGCTGAGCTGCTGCAGAATTCGGGGGGACGGCTCCAGCGGAATATCCCGCACAGAACCGATGGAGCGTGCGTGGGCCCCAATGACAATCCCGCGGCGGGAAAGAATCTGACGGCACACGGCACCCGCAAAGACCAGCGGCGCGGTCAGCCTGCCGGAAAAGTGCCCACCACCGCGAATGTCATTGCAGCCGTGATATTTTACCCATGCCGGATAGTCCGCATGACCGGGGCGAGGCACATGGAGCAAATTCTGATAGTCCGTGGAGTACTGGCTGGTATTTTGAATCACCGCGCATAGCGGCGCTCCGGTTGTTTTTCCGTCAAGCATTCCGGACAGCACCTGAGGAGTATCCGCCTCTTTGCGGGGGGTGCTGGCATTGTCCTGACCGGGGGCGCGACGTGCCATCTGTCGTAGGACTGCCGCGTGGTCAATGCTTTCTCCGGCAGGCAGGCCCTCCAGCACACAGCCGATAGCCGGACCGTGGCTTTCTCCGAAAATGCTAATTTTGACTTCATTTCCCCATGATGACATCTGCATTCCCTCCTAAAGACCGATAGACTGAAAAAAACTCCGGCCAACTTTTGCGCACAGCACCGGCATCGGTTACGGTAACCCCTTTTTGTGTGCCGAGGGCGGCAGCACACGCCGCCATAACAATGCGGTGGTCATTGCAGCCGTCCACCGCACCGCCCGGCAAAGGGACGCCGCCGTGGATAATCAGGCTGTCATCTGTTTCCTGCGCACTGCCACCGAGTGCGGTAATCATGCGGTGCATGGCGGACAGCCGGTCACTTTCCTTCAGCCGCAGGCGGGCACCGTTTAGCAGACGCGTACGGCCCTGTGCATAAATACCCGCAACCGCAAGAGCAGGCGCAAGGTCCGGTATCTGACTGACGTCGATGTCAATGCCATGCAGGATGCTCTTTTCGGCGGTGAGCACACCGTCTTTCCAAGTAAGGTGCGCACCAAAGCGGCGCAGCAGAGCTTCTATCTCACGGTCACCCTGCATGGAAGCCGGATTTAACCCGGTCAGAGAAATTTTTCCGTTTACAGCGGCGGCAGTCAGCAGAAAGGCGGCCTGACTCCAGTCCCGCTCGATTGGTACTGTGCAGGCATGGTATTGCTGATTCCCCGGTACAACCCATCCGGAGGCAGTGGAATCTATCCGAACGCCGAACCGATGCAGCATTTGGATGGTCATGTCAATATAAGCGGAACTTTGTAGGGCGGTCGTCAACCGGAGCTCACTCGTTTTCGGAAGCAGGGGCAGCGCAAACAGCAGCCCAGTGATAAACTGGCTGGAAACATTGCCTGGAACTTCATAAATGCCGGGCAGAAGCTGACCGGAAACCGTGAGTGGAAGACCGTTTTCTGACTGAACAGAGACGCCGTGTTTTGGCAGAAGTTCCAGATAGACACTGAGCGGCCGCTGCGGAAGTCTGCCGTGCCCAATAAATTCAGCTTTTACCCCAAGGGCGGCCGCAATCGGAATCAGGAAGCGCAAAGTGGAGCCGCTCTCCGCACAGTCCAGCACAGCATCGGCGGGCGGCACGGAAATCCCGGTGATTTGAAGCGTATTTTCACAGCGGTGGACAGAAGCCCCAAGTGTGGAAATGCAGCTTATCGTTGCCGTCATGTCTGCACTGGTGCTGACAGGGGTGAGTGTGCTGCTTTCGGCGGCGAGTCCGGCACAGAGGATTGCCCGATGTGCGGCGCTTTTGCTGGGCGGAGGTGAAACTGTACCTTCCAGACTGGCGGGAAAGAGGACAGCGCGGTTCATCGGAGTGCCTCACAAAGGGCAGACAGTTCCGTGCGGGGAATATCCCGGGTAAGGCATTCACCGATGGTTTTCAGCAGGACAAGCTGAATACTGCTTCCGCTGTTCTTTTTGTCATAAGCAGTCGCCGGCAGCAGGTCATCGATACGGACAGGGCTGGAGGAAGGAAGCCCGTATTGTTCCAGCAAAGACTGAATCTGCGTTGCGGTGCCGGGTGCAGTGATACCGGATGCTTCTCCCAACTGTGCCATCAGCACCATGCCGATGCCAACGGCTTTTCCGTGTGTAAGACCGCTGTAATGCTGTACCCGCTCCAACGCATGGCCGAATGTGTGACCAAAATTCAGGATGGCACGCTCACCAGTGTCGCGCTCATCCTTTTCCACGACCTGTCGCTTAATGTCCGCACAGGTAAAAAGAACCTCAGGCAACCAGCGGCGGCAGTCCTCACGGCAGAGATGGTCAAAGAAAGCTTTGTCCCGGATGCACCCGTATTTAATGACTTCTCCCATACCGTCCGCAAAGAAAGTTTCCGGCAGGGTGGCAAGTGTCTGCGGGTCAATCAGCACTAGCGCGGGCTGATGAAAAGCACCAACCAGGTTCTTTCCTTCCGGCAGGTCAACACCGGTTTTGCCGCCGACCGAAGAATCCACCTGTGCCAGCAGAGTCGTCGGAACCTGAATGAATGGAATACCGCGCAGCCAAGTTGCCGCCGCAAAGCCGGTCATATCGCCGCAGACACCGCCGCCCAATGCCACCGCAAAATCCGTGCGTGTCAGTCCGGCTTGGGCAAAGGCACGATAGAAAGAAGAAATGGTCTGCAGATTTTTGCTTTGTTCTCCGGCGGGAAAGGCTTGCACGAAAACAGTGAATCCGGCAGCTTCCAGTGCTTCTTTAACAGACTGCACATATAACGGACCAACATGGGAATCTGTCACCAGCACTGTGCGTTTGGCTTTGGGCAGCAGTACCTTTGCCTGTCTGCCAATTTGTTGCAAACACCCGTCCTCAATCAGTATTTCATAAGCTGGATTTGTGTGTACGGTCAATTTCATTCTCCAAGAGCCTCCTTAATCAGACGGCCTTTCCGCAGCAGTGCTTCCAGCCGAGGCTGGTCGTTGTCTGCCACAGCATTGCGAATATCGGTCAGATTTTTCAACAGCGTGTCCATTTCTTCGGTTAATGCGGTGCGGTTGTCCAGAAAGAGTTCGCTCCACATCACTTCATTGATATTTGCCACACGGGAAACATCGCGGTAGCTGCCGGCGGAAAATCCGCGGTGTTCTGGACAGCGAGGACTCATCACATAGGCGCAGGCAAGTGCGTGCGGAAGCTGGCTTGTGAAAGCAATGAGCTGGTCATGACGCTCCGGCGTGGTGGAAACGGAACGTCCGAATCCCAGACGATAAGCTGTCTGCCGAAGCAGTTCACAGACTTTTTCCGGTGCACCGCATGGCACCAGAATATAGCTGGCACCCTTAAACATATCTGCATTGGAAGCAGAAAATCCATGCTTTTCCGTGCCGGCCATGGGGTGTGCGCCGCAGTAGATAAAACCGCCTTTTTCCGCCAGCCTGCACAGCCCGCGGCAGACTTCCGCCTTGATTCCGCAAACATCGGTTACCACTGTGTTTGCCGTAAAGGAGGACAAATGCGCACGGACAAAGTCGATGTCTGCTTGGGGATACAAACACAGATATACAATATCTGCCTGTGCAAGGTCATCCTCATCACCGGCTTTGGTCACGGCACCGCAGGCGAGTGCTGCTTCCAGTGTGGCGGGACTGGAGTCGAATCCGGCGACATGACAGTTGGTGTATTTGGTGAAAGCCTTTGCCAGACTGCCGCCGATCAGCCCCAGCCCGACAATAACAATGTTCATTTCACTCACAGGAGTTCCTCCTTTGAAAAGGCGGGCGAAAGTTTTGTACACGTTTGTTTCGGATTGTCTGCGACATGGTTCGGTATGTACATGCGGGGAACCGTGGGTGCTTGCTCAGAAGTTTTACCAAATGTGCAGGCCCGTGAATTACATCCAGATGCAGTCTGGATAGTTAGAGAGTTTTGCCGAAAAGTGGGGCGGCCTGTTTTAAGCGGGCTGCCAGATGGTCAAATTGGTCGGGCGTCAGGGACTGAGCGCCATCCGAAAGCGCCTTTTTGGGGTTGTTGTGCACTTCGATAATCAAGCCATCCGCACCGGCGGCCAGTGCTGCCATTGCAAGAGGCTCCACCAGCCAGGAAATACCACCCGCATGGCTTGGATCCACAATGACAGGCAAATGGGAAATACGCTTGAGAATCGGCACAGCGGAAATGTCCAGTGTATTGCGTGTGAAAGGTTCATAAGTGCGGATACCGCGCTCACAGAGAATGACGTTTTCATTGCCGCCTGCCATGATGTATTCCGCACTCATCAGTAGTTCCTCAATCGTGGCGGAAAGGCCGCGCTTCAGCAGAATTGGTGTCTTAATATGGCCGAGTTCCCGCAGCAGATCAAAATTCTGCATATTGCGTGCACCAACCTGAATAACATCCACACCCGCATCCAAAAACAGGTCAATCTGCCGCACACTCATCAGCTCTGTCACAATGGGCAGGCCTGTCTTCTTTTTGGCGATATTCAGCAAATCAAGGCCTTGCGCCTTTAATCCCTGAAATGCATAGGGGCTGGTTCGCGGCTTGAAGGCACCTCCGCGCAGGAACTGTGCTCCTGCCTTTTGTACCCGCTGGGCTACCTCGGTAATCTGTTCCTCGGATTCCACGCTGCACGGCCCGGCAATCAGCGAGAGCTGCTTTCCCCCTATCTGCAAGCCATTTGGCAGCGTTACGATGGTGTCATCCGGATGAAATTTACGGTTTGCCTTTTTGTAAGGCTCCTGCACACGCTTGACGGTTTCAACAATATCATTTGCCGCAATATTATCAATATCGATGCACGCGGTGTCACCAATCAGCCCAAGCACGGTGCTCTGCGCACCAACCCATGTATTTACCGAAACACCATAGGTGTCTTCTAACTCTGCCGCAAAGTCGTTCCGCTGCTCTTCCGTACAGTCGGGCTTTAATACAATAATCATAAACAATACCCCCAGAATAAAAAAAGACGGAGCCGCTTTCAGCTCCGTCTAAAATATGCAAACTCCGCAGATGTGGAAACCCAGAGTCCGCGCCTTTAACAGGGAAGCTTTCGGCAGGAATCAGCGCACGCAAAGGAAACCCGGATAAAAAACCCGGGATAAAAGCCTGTAAATCGATGTGCACAGAATGCCAGCATGAGAAAACTCCTTTGAAATTAACGAATGAACTTGGATTTGCACTTATCATAATACACTGTGGGATAGTTTGTCAACCATTAATTTAACAGTTTAAAGTAAAACATTTCAGAAACCGAGCTGTTGTGCAAGTTGCTGCGCGGCGGTGACACTGTCTTCGGTGGATACAGTGAAGTCAGCCGCTGCCCGGTAAAGTGGCATCCGTGTCTGATAAAGCCGTTCCATCACAGCAGAGCGGTCTGTGGTTTCCAGCAACGGACGGGTGTGGTCGCCGGCAAGGCGCTGACAAATGGTGCCATACGGCGGGTCAAGCAGGGCCACAATGCCGGTTTCCCGCAGAACGGCGGCATTTTTCGGTGAAGTAAGCGTTCCTCCGCCGGCCGCAATGACCAGACCGCTTTGCCGGGAAAGCGTGCGGCACGCCTCCGCCTCTTTACTGCGGAAATATGTTTCTCCTTTTTCTGCAAAAATCTGTGGGACAGTCATGCCGATTTCTTGTTCAATAAAAGCATCCATATCCACAAATTCCCGATTCAGCTGATTTGCCAGCAGCCCGCCAACGGTGCTTTTTCCGCTGCCCATGAAGCCGCACAGAATAATATTTCCGAATTTCATGCGCATGGCGTCATTTGCCGCGTGAATAATCGGCGTGACATCTTCTTCACGGAAATGGCAGCCAAGCCAGATTTCCTCAGCGGCGGCAGCCTGCCAGACCAGCATTCCCATTCCGCCTGCACAGGAAATTTTTTGTGCCATCGCTTTTTTCAGCAGCATGGTCACACCCGGATTATAAACTGCGTCAAAAACACCGCTGCAGCAGGAAACAACTGCGTCTGAAATGGGACTTCCGCTGAGTTTCGGATACATTCCCGCGCTGGTTCCATTGACCAGCAGGCTGAAATGTGTGCCGCCTGCTGCACATTTTGCACCCAACGCGTCATTGTCTGTCACGGTAACAGCGCCGTGCGGGCAGCGAGCAGCAAAGTCCTCCATAATGGCGGTGTCCAAACTGCCGAGGAAAGCACCTTTCCGCGCAGTTCGGCAGGCGCTCTTGCGGCAGGATGCGGCGGCGCTGTCTGTGGAGATGGGTGTTTCATCCGGGTGGCGGCGCATGACTACGGTCAGTGAAGTGACTGCCGGTGCACGCAGAATTTCATTGGCAAAGACGCGTGCCACACCGCCGCTGCCCAGCAGTAGCACATCTCCCGCCAGAGGAAGCCCGGCGGCAGACAATGCCCGTGTGAAGCCAATGCCGTCAGTCGTATAGCCGCAGGAAATGCCGCCGTGCATGGCCACTGTGTTTACGCTGCCGAAACGTGCCGCGTCGCCGCCCACCTGACTCAGCAGCGGAAGAACGGCATGCTTGTGGGGCGTGGTTACATTGAAGCCATCCAACTGGCTGAGTGTGTCGGCCCAGCGTGCGGGCAGATCATCCGGGGGAACATCCATAGTGGTGTAAGTCCCATCCGTACCGGCCAGTTCCAGTAACCGGCGATGGATAAACGGGGACATGCTGTGGCCGATAGGATGACCAATTACTGCAAAATTTTTAATTCTCATGCAAGACACTCCTGAATCTGTAAAATATACCATCAATAAAGAGAAAATTTTGAGAAAGATATTGACAAAGCAGGGCATTCCTAATAGTATTGTGGATGGAATAAATCCAAACTTCGCTTTGCAGCTTTATTATACTGCCGCAGAAGCGGGTTTGTCTATAACGGAAAGCAGGAGGAGGGAAACCACATGGTACTGGAAAAAGTGAAGCATATCCTGGCTGAGCAGTTTGACGCAGAGGAAGATAAGATTACTGCTGAAACCAACATTGCGGATGACTTAGGCGCCGATTCGCTGGATGTAGTTGATTTGCTGATGTCCATCGAAGATGAATTTGAAATCGAAGTCCCTGATGAGGAAGTCGAGAATATCAAAACTGTTGGGGATTTGGTCAACTATATTGAGGAGCATATGTAACCACGCTCCGGTTTTCTGCCGCTGCCCGGCTTTGGGTATGCGGCTTTCTTTTTGTCTGCCGCAGAAACTTCTGTTGCATTCCCGGTGAATTTTCACTATAATAAATCTGTTAATTATATTGTAAAGGTTTGGGGAATACTGCTTTCGGACCATGAAAACAGAAAAGGAGTGTGCACAGATTGGAAGATTTCGGCTTTCTGATAAACAGCATTGTGCATTTGGATTGGAAAATGCTTGTCATGTGGGCCATTGGCGGCCTGCTTATCTGGCTGGCAGTGAAGAAGGACTTTGAGCCTTCTCTGCTCATACCCATGGGTTTCGGTGCAATTCTGGTAAACCTTCCTTTCAGCGGTGTGCTGGGAAATAACGGCATCGTGCAGTGGCTTTTTCGTGTCGGCATAGAGGCAAGCGAAGCAATGCCCCTGCTTCTGTTTGTGGGCATTGGTGCCATGATTGATTTTGGCCCGCTGCTGAGCAATCCGCGGATGCTGCTTTTCGGCGGTGCGGCGCAGTTCGGCATCTTTATGACGATTGTGCTGGCAGTGCTGCTTGGCTTCCCGCTGAATGATGCCATGAGCGCGGGAATCATCGGCGCGGCAGACGGCCCGACTTCCATCCTTGTGAGTCAGGTGCTGAAATCAAACTATAAAGGCGCTATCGCTGTGGCGGCATACAGCTACATGGCTCTGGTGCCGATTATTCAGCCGGCAGCGATCAAATTGGTGACCACCCACAAGGAGCGCACCATTCGTATGCCCTATAACCCTGCGAATGTTTCCAAAACAACTCGTATTCTGTTTCCGATTATCGTGACTGTGATTGCAGGACTGATTGCGCCGGACAGTGTGGCACTCGTCGGTTTCCTGATGTTTGGCAACCTGATCCGTGAATGCGGCAAGCTGGACAGCCTGAAAGAAACGGCAGCCGGCCCTCTGGCAAATCTTATCACGATTTTCCTCGGCATTACCGTTGCGTTCCAGATGCGTGCGGAACAGTTCTTGAGCTGGGGCACTCTGCTCATCATGGCTCTGGGACTGTTTGCATTTGTTTTCGATACCATCGGCGGTGTGCTTTTCGCAAAGGTGCTCAATCTGTTCCTGCCGAAGGAAAAGAAAATCAACCCGATGGTTGGCGCGGCGGGCATTTCCGCTTTCCCCATGAGCGCCCGTGTCATTCAGAAAATGGCACTGAAAGAGGACAACCAGAATCACCTGCTCATGCACGCGGTCGGTGCCAATGTTGCCGGACAGATTGGCTCCGTGGTAGCAGGCGGGATTATCCTGAATCTTGCACATACAATGCTGGGGGTGTGACAATATGAATCCGATTATGGCGGTTATGGCAGTGCTGCCGCTTGACTTTCAGGGCCTGATGGGTGTGGTAAAATCCCGTGACGTGATTGCATCCCTGTGGCTGATGCTTAAGGGCATGGTGGGCATTTTTATTGTCATGCTCATTATTTTTGCGGTTGTTGCGATTCTCAGCAAAGTGACCGGAAAGAAGAAAGACGAAGAACAACAGGACGGCTGAAAACCGTCCGTTGAACAGATAAAGGAGATTTGGCATGGCACAGCAGAAAAAGTTGGTGGAGGAAATCACTCCTATGGAGGAGGATTTTGCCCGCTGGTACACAGATGTTGTAAAAAAAGCAGAACTTATGGATTACAGCAGCGTAAAAGGCTGCATGATTTTTGAACCTTACGGTTACGCAATTTGGGAAAATATGCAGCAGATTCTGGACAAGCGTTTTAAAGAGCTTGGACACCAGAATGTTTATATGCCGCTGCTGATTCCGGAAAGTCTGCTGGAAAAGGAAAAAGAGCACGTTGCGGGTTTTGCGCCGGAAGTCGCGTGGGTGACACAGGGCGGCAATGAAAAGCTTGAGGAGCGGCTGTGCATCCGGCCAACCAGCGAAACCCTGTTTTGCGAACATTATAAAAAAATAATTCATTCCTGGCGTGATCTGCCAAAACTTTATAACCAGTGGTGCAGCGTTGTTCGCTGGGAAAAGACAACCCGTCCGTTCCTGCGCACCAGCGAATTCCTATGGCAGGAAGGGCATACCATGCACGCAACTCCGGAAGAAGCACAGGCGGAAACCCTGCAGATGCTGAATGTATATGCCGACTTTTACCGCGACGCACTGGCAATCCCGCCGGTTATCGGAAAAAAGACCGAGAGTGAGAAGTTCGCGGGTGCAGTGGCAACTTACACCATTGAAGCCATGATGCACAATGGTGTGGCCCTGCAGGGCGGTACCAGCCACTATTTTGGAGACGGCTTTGCCAAGAGTTTTGACATTACTTTTACGGATAAGAATAATCAGCTTTGCCATCCGTTCCAGACAAGCTGGGGCGTTTCCACCCGCATGATTGGCGGCATTATTATGACGCATGGCGATGACAGCGGTCTGGCGCTGCCCCCTGCTGTAGCACCGATTCAGGTGATCATTGTTCCAATCGCGCAGCATAAACCCGGTGTGCTGGAGAAGGCAAACGCACTTTACGAAGAACTGAAAGCTGCCGGCCTGCGGGTGCAGGTGGATGACAGCGAGCAGTCCCCGGGTTGGAAGTTTGCCCAGTATGAAATGAAGGGTGTGCCGCTGCGTTTGGAAATTGGCCCGAAAGATATTGAAAAAAATCAATGCGTGCTGGTGCGCCGTCCGGACAGAGACAAATCTTTTGTTTCTCTGGATGGTTTGGTGGATTCTGTGAAAACCGAATTGCGGAATGTGCATGAAATTCTTTATAATAATGCCAAGGACAATCTGCAGAGCAAGATTTATACGGCACATAACCATGAGGAATTTTTGGATATTGCTGCCAACCAGCCCGGCTTCATCAAGGCAATGTGGTGCGGCGACCCTGCTTGTGAAGAAAAGCTGAAAAACGAAACAGGTGGTGTCAAATCCCGCTGTATTCCCTTTGAGGAAGAACATATCGGTGACACCTGTGTTTGCTGCGGAAAACCTGCACAGCACATGGTTTACTGGGGAAGACAATACTAATTGTGAAAACTGCCGCATATCTCTGCGGCAGTTTTTCCTATCCGGCACATTCCGGGAAAGGACTTTCTATGAAAGCTTCTACTTTATTGAAAATCAGTGCGGCAGCAGGTATTGCGGCAATTGGTGCGGCAGTGTATAAAAGTATCGGCTTGCCCAGCAGTGTGGCACTTACCGGCGCCGGTTATGCTGGTGTTCTTGCAAAAGATGACAAGCCGGTTGCTGCATTCGCTTCCACCGGAATGCGCCCGCACAGTTTTGCCGGTTTTACTGCCCGAACCTGCGGCTGGATTTGTGCTGCCAGCGCAACGGAGGCTATCCATAAAAAAATGAAAGCGGCGAAACGGGAATGATAAATCTGCTTTATGGCACGAATGCCGGATACTGCGAGCAGACAGCGGTTTCCATGCGTTCTGTTTTTGAAAATAATCCGAACATGGAAATTCATGTGTACGTATTATGTGAAAACGTGTCGGATACACTGCAGCAAAAAATGTGCAGTGTGGCGGATGACTTTTCCAATGTGCAGATTACCTGTCTGAATCCGGAACCTTTTTTGCAGCCGCTGACGGAAACATACCATATGAATAACTGGCGGGGCAGCAGTGTGCAGTATATTTACGCCTGCATCTGTGACGTGTTCCCGAAGCTTGACCGCATTCTTTGGTTAGACGGCGACATTATTTGCTGCGGCTCTCTGCAGGAATTGTGGAAAACACCAATGCCGGAAGCGTGTGTAGCGGCGGGACTGGACTGTACGCCATTTCTTGCGCTTCATGTGGACAAACCATTCTATAATACACCATTTTATTTCAATGCAGGAGTGCTGCTGTTTGATTTGGAAAACTGCCGCCGGCATGAGCTGCAGCAGCGGTGCCGGAATATTCTGCGTGGATACGGAGGGAAATTAGAGTTTTGTGACCAGTCCATGTTAAACCTTGCTTTGCCGCCGGAACTGGTGCAGCGTATTTCCCTGCGCTGGAACTATCCGGCCGGTGTGTCTCGTGTTGCCATGAATTTTGTTTCCAGACGCGATACAGCAGGCAAGCAGACTTTTTCAGTGGAAGAGCTGAACAATTCATTGGCAGACCTGCGCCTGATACATTATATAGGTGGCTCTCTGCCGACCAAGCCGTGGTTTGCCGAGTACCGTTCCCCGTTCCGGGTGGACTATTTCAAATATCGTACTCAAACGCCTTGGAAGGAAGAACCGGTGTGTCCATGGCCAAAAAAGGATCTGGCAGATTCCTTTGTTACGGCTTTTTCCAAAACATGGGACACACCCGGCATGGGCTACTTGGCAAAGGGTTGGCAGGCACTGCGCGGATGGGGACCGAACGTAAAAATGGAACTGCGAAAAAAAGATTCAAAAAAATGAAAATTACTCTTGCATTTATACCCCGGCTATGCTATTATGTTTGAGTACGACTGCGACAGATATGCGTTGAAGCGGGAGGTTGCGGCCCATTGTGGCCGGTTTTTCCGTGGAGTATGTCCGATTTTAAACCGGGCGAGAGAGAATCATGAGCAGTGGATTTCTGTGGAATTCTGCTGTTCGGACGTTTTTGAAAGCACCCGGATTTCTCATTCGTTGAGGAATCCGGTTTTTCAATGGGTTGGGAAGAAACACCCGGCTCAGTGTTTGAAAAGAACGCCGCCGAAAGGCTCTGTCCGCCAACTACAACAAGGAGGCGATCCAAAGTGGCAGTCAAAGAAAAAATGAGGATTCGTATTAAGGGGTATGACCATCAGTTGGTCGACCAGTCTGCTGAGAAAATCGTGCAGACCGCAAAGCGCACAGGCGCCCGTGTAAGCGGCCCTGTCCCGCTGCCGACTGAGCGTCAAATCATCACAATCCTGCGTGCTGTTCATAAGTACAAGGACAGCCGTGAGCAGTTTGAGATGCGCACCCACAAGCGCCTGATTGACATCCTCAGACCATCCAACCAAACTGTAGAGGCTCTGATGGGCCTCGAGCTCCCCGCCGGAGTTGAGATTGAAATTAAACTGTAAGGCTAACCCTTATAAGTAACGGACTCTCAACCTACCGAGCAGCCGAAAGACTGCATGCGGCCGAGGTCATGTTGGCAATGCCAACCAATAACCTGCATAGGAGGAACAAAAATGCAAAAAGGAATCATCGGCAAGAAGATTGGCATGACGCAAATCTTCAATGCACAGGGCAATGTCATCCCGGTAACGGTCATTGAGGCAGGCCCCTGCGCAGTAACCCAGAAAAAGACCGCCGAAAACGACGGCTACCAGAGCGTTCAGCTTGGCTTCGGCGAGCTGAAAGTTCAGCGCATGAACAAGCCACTGAAGGGCCATTTCGCGAAAGGCGATGTTGCCCCGAAGAAGACACTGCGTGAATTCCGCCTGGACGATACTTCCGCACTGAATGTCGGCGACATTGTCAAAGCTGACATTTTTGCAGAAGGCGACCATGTGGATGTGCAGGGTGTCAGCAAGGGCAAAGGCTGGGCCGGCGTTATAAAACGCTGGAACTTCAGCCGTTTGAAGGAATCTCATGGCACTGGCCCTGTGGGCCGCATGGGTGGCTCCACAGGCTGCTGCTCCGACCCGTCCCGTGTGTTCCCAGGCAAGCATCGCTCCGGACATCTGGGCGCCGTAACCGCCACTGCTCAGAATCTGACAGTGGCCAAGGTGGACGCAGAAAACAACCTCATCGCCATTAAGGGCGCCGTACCTGGCCCGAACGGCGGCATCGTCTGCATCCGCGACAGCGTCAAAGCGAAGAAAGCGTAAGGGAAGGAGGAACCGCAATGCCTACAATCGCAGTAAAAGATATGACAGGCAAAGAGGTCGGTAAAATCGACCTGTCTGATGCCGTTTTCGGTATCGAACCCAACGTCAATGTTATGCATGACGTTGTAAAGAATCAGCTCGCCAACCGCCGTCAGGGCACACAGAGCGCCCTGACACGCAGCGAGGTTTCCGGCGGCGGCAAAAAGCCGTGGCGCCAGAAGGGCACAGGCCATGCACGCCAGGGCTCCACGCGGGCTCCCCAGTGGACTCACGGTGGCATCGTGTTTGCGCCGAAGCCGCGCGACTACAGCTACACCCTGAACAAGAAAGTCCGCCGCTTGGCTCTGAAGTCCGCTTTCTCCAGCAAGGTGAAAGACAATGAGATGATTGTTCTCGATAAAATCACCCTGGACTCCTATAAGACCAAAACCGTGGTCGATATGCTCAAGGCACTGGGTGCTGAGAAGAAAGTGCTGCTGGTCCTGCCGGAGAACAACAAGACCGTCATCGCTTCCGCCCACAACATCCCGGGCGTAAAGACCGCCCTGACCAACACCCTCAATGTTTACGACATCCTCAATGCTGACAAGTTCATCGTTGTGAAAGATGCCGTGGCACAGATCGAGGAGGTATATGCATAATGACTGCACATGAAATCATTCTGCGCCCCGTCATCACGGAGAAATCCATGAGCGGCATCGCAAACAAAGTCTACACGTTCCGGGTTGCACAGAACGCCACAAAAGTCGACATTAAAAATGCTGTTGAAGAACTTTTTGGCGTCAAAGTGTGCAAGGTGAACACACTGCACGTCCGCGGCCATCTGCGCCGTCAGGGCCGTGGACAGGGTCTCACCCCAGCCTGGAAGAAAGCCATCGTTTCCCTGACAGAGGAAAGCAAGACTATTGAGTTCTTTGATGGTATGCTTTAATTCGTCGAAAATGATTTTGGTCTTCCGGCAAATATGGGGCACAGCAGAGCGTATGCCCTGCCGCCGGTGTTTCACCGGTTCCGTTTGAAAATGCCCCGCAAAGCCAAGTTTAAGGAGTGTGAAACCAGAAATGGCTACCAAGAACTATACTGCCAGCACCCCGTCACGCCGCAACATGTCTGTGACGGATTACTCCGCGCTTTCTAAGAAAGGCCCGGAAAAGAGTCTGCTGGACACAAATAAAAAGAACGCTGGCCGCAACAGTTACGGCCGCATCACTGTCCGCCATCGCGGCGGCGGCAACCGTACCAAGTACCGCGTCATCGACTTTAAACGTCAGAAGATGGATATGCCCGCTACCGTACAGAGCATTGAGTATGACCCGAACCGTTCCGCTTTCATCGCACTTGTGCAGTATGAAGACGGCGAGAAGGCCTATATCCTTGCACCGCATGGCCTGAAGGCCGGCGACACAGTTGTTGCCGGTGCGAATGCCGATATTAAACCCGGCAACGCACTTCCGCTTGCTAGCATCCCGACCGGCACTTATGTGCATAACGTTGAGTTGTATCCTGGCAAGGGCGCACAGCTCGCACGCGCAGCTGGCATCATGGCTCAGCTGATGGCTAAGGAAAACGGTATGGCACTGCTTCGTCTGCCTTCCGGAGAGTTGCGCAATGTTCCGGAGAGCTGCATGGCCACTATCGGCCAGGTCAGCAATATTGATCATGAGAACGTTAAGCTCGGCAAAGCAGGCCGTAAGCGCCATATGGGTTGGCGTCCAACCGTCCGTGGTTCTGCTATGAACCCGAATGACCATCCGCATGGCGGCGGCGAAGGCAAAGCACCTGTCGGACATCCGGGCCCAATGACACCATGGGGCAAGCCGGCACTTGGTTATAAGACCCGCGCTCATCACAAGGCTTCTGATAAGCTCATCGTGAAGCGCAGGAACGGCAAATAAGGCATAGGAAAGGAGCTTTTAAACAATGAGCAGAAGCTTAAAGAAGGGTCCTTTTGTTGAGCCTGGTCTGCTGAAAAGGATTCAAGCAATGAATGCTGCGGGCGAAAAGAAGATTGTAAAAACCTGGAGCCGCGCATCCTTCATCTTCCCGGACTTCGTTGGTCACACCATTGCGGTGCATGACGGACGCAAGCACGTTCCGGTATATATTACAGAAGATATGGTCGGCCACCGTCTTGGCGAATTTGCACCAACTCGTACCTTTAAAGGTCATAATGGCAGCAAAACCAGCGCGCCGACATCTGCAACAACATCTGCTGCGAAATAACGGCTGAAAGGAGTGTATCACATGGAAGCAAGGGCTAACCTGAAATACGCCCGTATTTCCCCTCGTAAAGTGTCCATTGTACTGGACCTTATCCGCAACAAGCCAGTGGACGAAGCTATGGCTATCCTTCAGAATACGCCCAAGGCCGCAACCGAGTATCTGGTAAAGCTGCTCAAGTCGGCTATGGCAAACGCTGAGAACAATCACAGCATGGACGTTTCCCGGTTGTATGTGTCCGAATGCTACGCATGCCCGGGTCCTATCCTCAAGCGCATTCGTCCGCGTGCACAGGGCCGCGCGTTCCGTGTCCTGAAAAGGACTTCCCACGTGACGCTGGTGCTCAAGGAAAAGGAATAAGCAGAGGAGGTTAAACAATGGGCCAGAAAGTTAATCCACACGGTTTACGTGTTGGTGTTATCAAAGATTGGGACTCCCGCTGGTTCGTCAATTCTAAGGATTTTGGCGATACTCTGGTGGAGGACTACAAGCTGCGCAAGATGCTGAAAAAGCAGCTTTATTCCGCTGGTGTCCCGAAAATCGAAATTGAACGTGATGCATCTAAAGTCCGCGTTCATATCCACTGCGCAAAGCCGGGCATGGTTATCGGCAAGGGCGGCACTGAGATTGAAAAGCTCCGCCTGCAGTGCGAAAAAATGCTGGGCAAGCCGGTCACAATCAATATCGTTGAGGTGAAGACACCGGATCTCAACGCACAGCTCGTCGCTGAAAACATCGCTCAGCAGCTTGAGAAGCGTACTTCTTTCCGCCGCGCGATGAAACAGTGCATCGGCCGTGCAATGAAGCTTGGCGCAAAAGGTATCAAAACACAGGTCGCCGGTCGTGTCGGCGGTGCTGAAATTGCCCGCACAGAGCAGTACCATGATGGCACGATTCCGCTGCAGACACTGCGCGCTGACATCGATTATGGTTTCGCTGAGGCAGCTACCACTTACGGCCGCATCGGCGTGAAAGTTTGGATTTACCGGGGCGAAGTTCTGCATGACAACCGCCGCGCCAGTAGCAATACTGACCAGCGCAGCAATCGCCGGCCGCCCCGTCGGGAAGGAGGCCGCAAGTAATGTTAATGCCTAAACGCGTGAAATACCGCAGAGTTCACCGCGGCCGCATGACTGGCAAAGCCTACCGCGGCAGCAAAGTAACGTACGGTGATTACGGCATTCAGGCACTGGAGCCTGCATGGATTACCGCCAACCAGATTGAAGCCGCCCGTGTTGCCATGACACGTTACTGCAAACGTTTCGGCCAGGTCTGGATTAAGATTTTCCCCGACAAGCCTTACACCAAGAAACCGCTTGAAACTCGAATGGGCAAAGGTAAAGGCGCACCGGAATACTGGGTGGCTGTGGTAAAACCAGGCCGTGTTATGTTTGAAATCGGCGGTGTACCGAAGGAAACTGCATATGAGGCGCTGCGTCTGGCGGCAAGCAAACTGCCGATTAAGACCAGAGTTATTGCCAAGGAAGAGGAGGTTGCCCAGTAATGAAAGCTTCTGAAGTTCGGGATATGACAACTGCAGAGCTTGAGAGCAAGCTCAAAGACCTGAAAGAGGAACTTTTTAACCTCCGTTTCCAGCTTGCGATCAATCAGCTCGACAACCCGATGCGTATTTCCGCTGTTAAAAAAGATATTGCCCGCATTAAGACCGTGTTGCGCGCCAATGAACTTAAAAACAGCGCTAACGCGTAACCGGAAGGAGGAGACATCGTGAGCGAACAGAGAAACCATCGTAAAACTGAAATTGGCACTGTTGTCAGCAACAAAATGGACAAGACCGTTGTTATTGCTATTAAGGACAGCGTCAAACATCCGCTTTACAAAAAGGTTATTAAACGTACCGTTAAACTGAAAGCACATGACGAGAAAAACGAGTGCAACATCGGTGACCACGTGCGTGTTATGGAAACCCGCCCCATCAGCAAAGACAAACGGTGGCGTCTTGTGGAGATTATCGAAAAGGCGAAGTAATGCTTTGCCCATGCAAAGGAGGAACGCACTGTGATTCAACAGCAGACTTACCTCAATGTTGCTGATAACACCGGCGCGAAGCAGATTATGTGCATCCGCGTGCTCGGCGGTACCGGCAGAAGGTATGCAAATATCGGTGACGTCGTGGTCGCTTCCGTTAAAAAAGCGGCCCCGGGCGGAACTGTAAAGAAGGGTGACGTTGTGAAGGCGGTCGTTGTCCGCACAGCTTTCGGCGTTCGCCGCGAGGACGGCAGCTACATTCGTTTTGACGAAAATGCTGCAGTCCTTATCAAAGACGACAAAAACCCCAGGGGAACCCGTATCTTCGGGCCTGTGGCTCGCGAACTGCGTGACCACGACTACATGAAGATTCTGAGCCTTGCCCCGGAAGTGCTTTAAGGAGGTGTCACAGGATATGGCAAATAAAGTGCATGTAAAAACCGGTGACACTGTCGTGATGCTGTCTGGCCGCGACGTTGGCAAACAGGGCAAAGTCCTTGCAGTCAGCCCGGCAGAGAGCAAGGTCATTGTTGAGAAACTCAACATGGTCACCAAGCACGTAAAGCCCCGCAAAATGGGCGAAGAGGGCGGCATTGTTAAGGGCGAGGGAGCTGTCTATGCTTCTAAAGTCCAGCTCGTCTGCCCAAGCTGCAAGAAACCCACCCGTGTCGGCCATAAGATTGCGGCGGACGGCACAAAAACCCGCGTTTGCAAAAAATGCGGCAAAGAGCTGTAAGGGAGGAGGACGAGATTATGGCAAGACTCAAAGAGTACTATAAGAGCGAGGTCGCGCCCGCCCTCATGAAGAAATTCTCTTACAAGAGCGTTATGCAGATTCCAAAAGTTGACAAGATTGTCATTAATGTTGGTGCAGGCGAAGCTAAGGAAAATTCCAAAGTTATCGACTCCATCACCACGGATTTGATGGCAATTACCGGTCAGCGTCCGGCGGTCTGCTGCGCGAAGAAGAGTGTTGCAAACTTTAAATTGCGCCAGGGAATGGCCATTGGCCTGAAGGTTACCCTTCGCGGGGACCGGATGTACGAATTCCTGGATCGCTTCTTTAATGTGGCACTGCCCCGTGTGCGTGACTTCCGTGGTATCAACCCGAACTCTTTCGATGGCCGTGGCAATTACAATGTCGGCGTCAAAGAACAGCTGATTTTCCCGGAAATCGAATTTGATAAGGTCGACAAAGTACGCGGCATGGACATCTGCTTCGTTACTACCGCGCAGAACGACGAGGAAGCCCGCGAGCTGCTTTCGCTCATGGGCGCCCCGTTTGAAAAATAAGGAGGGTTTCCTGTGGCAAAAACATCTATGAAAGTTAAGCAGCGCCGCCCGGCAAAGTACTCCTCTCGCGAGTACAACCGCTGCAAAATCTGCGGCCGGCCGCATGGCTACCTTCGTAAATTCGGTGTTTGCCGTATTTGCTTCCGTGAACTTGCCTATAAGGGCGAGATTCCGGGCATAAAAAAGGCAAGCTGGTAAAGCTAAGGAGGAAACGGAATGCAGATTACAGATACAATCGCGGACCTGCTCACCCGCATCCGCAACGCAAGTTCTGCAAAACATGCCACGGTCGAAATCCCCGCTTCCAACATGAAGAAGGCAATCTGCCAGATTCTGAAGGACGAAGGCTATGTTAAGAACTTCACCGTTGCCGAAGACGGCAAACAGGGTATTATTAAAGTAGATCTTAAATATACAGCAGAACACACACCGGTCATCAGTGGTCTGAAGCGTGTCAGCAAGCCTGGCCTGCGCATTTATTCCAGCGCAGAGGACCTGCCCCGCGTGATAAAGGGCCTCGGCGTGGCGATTATTTCCACCAGCCACGGCGTGATGACCGACCGTGAGGCTCGCAAAGCCAATATTGGCGGCGAAGTCCTCGCATTTATCTGGTAATTAAGGGGGTGCAGAAATGTCTCGAATTGGAAGAAAACCCGTAAATATTCCCGCCGGCGTCGATGTTAAAGTTGACGGCAGCGTTGTTACAGTCAAGGGCCCCAAAGGCTCCCTGACAAAAACGTTCCACCCGAACATGAAAATTGAGGTGGAGGGCAATGAGGTCATCGTTTCCCGCCCGAACGATACAAAAGAGAACAAGTCCCTGCACGGCCTTACTCGTTCCCTGATTCAGAACATGGTTGATGGCGTGACTGTCGGCTTTAAGAAAGAGCTGGAAGTTCGCGGTGTTGGTTACCGTGTGCAGAAGAAGGGCAAAGAGATGGTCATGAATCTGGGCTATTCTCATCAGGTCATTGTGCCGGAAACCGATGGGATTACCATTGAGTGCCCAAGCGCAAACCTGATTACAATCCTCGGTCCTGACAAGCAGCAGGTTGGTCAGTTTGCTGCTGAGGTCCGTGAGAAACGTCCGCCTGAGCCTTATAAGGGCAAGGGCATCCGCTATGTCGGTGAGTTTGTCCGTCACAAGGAAGGCAAAGCCGGCAAGGGCGCTAAGAAGTAACTGAAGGAGTGAATTACAAATGGTGAATAAGGCTGACAAAAGCACTGCCAGACTGCGCCGCCACCTCCGTGTGCGCGGTAAAATTTCCGGCACCCCTGAGTGCCCCCGCCTTGATGTGTTTCGCTCTACCAAAAACATCTACGCTCAGGTAATTGACGATGTTAATGGAGTCACGCTGTGCGCGGCTTCTACTCTGGACAAAGAGTTCGAAGGTAACGGCGGAAACAAGGACGCTGCACACAAGGTTGGCGAGCTTCTCGCAAAGCGTGCTGCGGAAAAAGGCATCTCAGAGGTCAAGTTTGACCGCGGCGGCTATCTGTATCACGGCCGTGTTGCAGAACTGGCCGATGGCGCTCGCAAGGGCGGCCTCAAGTTCTGATAAAGGAGGAGAAACGATTGGCTAGATTCGACGCAAGACGTAAAGAAGACGACGAGTTCAAGGAGCACGTTGTTGCTATCAACCGTGTTTCCAAAACTGTTAAAGGCGGTCGTATTTTTAAGTTCGCTGCGCTGGTTGTTGTCGGTGATGGCAAGGGCACAGTTGGCTTTGGTATTGGTAAGTCCGGTGAAGTTCCGGATGCAATCCGCAAGGGCATTGAGGATGCAAAGAAGAACCTCATCAAAGTTGCAACCCGTGGTTCCACCATCCCGCATGAGATTATCGGTGCCTATGGTGCCGGCCGTGTGCTGATGAAGCCCGCTGCCCCTGGTACCGGCGTCATTGCCGGTGGCCCGGTGCGTGCAGTGATTGAGGCTGCCGGCATCCGTGACATCCGTACGAAAGCGCTGCGCTCCAATAATCCGTGCAATGTGGTGCGTGCAACGATTGCTGGTTTGCAGCAACTGCGCACAGCAGAGCAGGTCGCAGCTCTGCGCGGCCGCTCTGTAAGTGAAATTCTGTAAGGAGGGCGCAACATGGCACAGTTAAACATTAAGCTGGTCAAGAGCCTGATTGGCGCAAAAAAAGACCAGATTGCCACTGCTTATTCTTTCGGTCTTCGCAAAATCGGAGACAGCACCGTACAGCCGGACAATGAACAGACAAAGGGCAAGGTGCATAAAATCACCCACCTCATCGAGGTAACAAACGCTTAAAACAGCAAGGAGGTGCGAGTAATGAAACTGAACGACTTAACTGCAGTTCCCGGCTCCACAAAGGACACAAAGCGGATCGGCCGCGGCCATGGCTCCGGCCAGGGCAAAACTGCCGGTAAAGGTCACAAAGGACAGAAGGCTCGTGCAGGACACGGCATGCGCCCGGGTTTTGAGGGCGGCCAAATGCCTCTGCAGCGCCGTATGCCAAAGCGTGGTTTCAACAATATTTTTGCAAAGACCATCGTTACGGTCAATGTCGGTACGCTGGACAAAAAGTTCGAAGACGGTGCCACTGTGGACACAAAGGCCCTGCTCGATGCAGGCGTCATCAAGTCTGCTATGGATGGTGTGAAAATCCTTAGCAATGGCAATGTCACAAAGAAATTCACTGTGAAAGCCAATGCTTTTTCCGCCACTGCAAAAGAGAAAATCGAGTCTGCAGGTGGGAAGGCAGAGGTGATCTGAGTTGTTTAAAACAATAAAGAACGCCTGGGGTATTCCCGATTTGCGCAAAAAAATCCTGTTTACACTCATGATTATTGTGGTGTTCCGTTTTGGTGCCGTTATTCCGGTGCCTTTTCTGGATTCCTCCGCGCTCAAGGGCATTATGGACAGCAGCGCCGTCAGCGGTACCGCACTGGGTTACATGGATATGCTCTCCGGTGGTGCATTCTCCAATGCGACGCTGTTTGCAATGAGCGTTACGCCGTATATCAACAGCTCCATCATCATGCAGCTCCTTGCGGTGGCTATCCCACCGTTGGAGCGGATGGTGAAGGACGGCGGCGAAGAAGGACGCAAAAAGATGAGCGCCATTACCCGCTATGTGGCAGTGGCACTCGGCCTGATTCAGGGCATTGCGTATTACGCTTATCTGCGCAACAGCAGCTATAACAGCTCTCCCATCGTGAAATACACGCAGGGCGGCGCAGGCGTCTTTACTGCTTTCGTCATTATCCTCGTCTTCACTGCCGGCACGGCACTGATGATGTGGATGGGCGAGCAGATCAACCAGCATGGTGTTGGCAACGGTATTTCCATTCTCCTGTTTGCCGGCATCGTTTCCCGTATGCCAAGCATCATCGGTCATCTCGCAAAGTATATCAATATGGCGTGGGAAGACGGCACGGCAAACGGAAAATATTACTTCCTTGTACCGATGTGGTGCCTGATTTTCTTGGCACTTATGTGGGTTATTGTTTTTATGAACGATGCGGAGCGCCGGATTCCGGTGCAGTACGCAAAACGTGTTGTCGGCCGCAGACAGTACGGCGGGCAGGCCAGCCACATTCCGATTAAAGTTGGCATTGGCGGTGTTATGCCGATTATCTTTGCCAGCTCCTTCCTCTCCATCCCAACCACCATTCGTTTCTTTATCGGAAACAAGGATATGGGTGCTTTCTGGAACGGATTCTTTGCTGCATTCAGCAACACCGGATGGGTTTACTGCCTGCTGTATATTATCCTGATTCTTGCGTTTGCTTATTTCTATACGGCAATTCAGTATAATCCGATAGAGATGGCCAACAATCTGCGTCAGAGCAATGGCACAATTCCAGGCATTCGCCCTGGTAAGTCCACCTCTGATTTCATCGCAAGGGTGCTTTCCAAAATCACTCTTATCGGTGCTGTGTTCCTTGCCGTCATCGCAATCATTCCAATTCTCTTTGCAAACATGACTGGTATGCAGAACCTTTCCATGGGCGGCACATCCATCATTATCTTGGTTGGTGTTGCACTGGAAACTGAGAAACAGCTTGAAAGCCAAATGATGATGCGTCATTATAAGGGCTTCCTCGATTAAGGAGGTTTTTTACATGAACCTGATTCTGTTGGGCGCTCCTGGCGCCGGAAAAGGTACACAGGCAGAAACAATCTGTGGCAGGCTGCATATTCCTGCCATTTCAACTGGCAACATTATTCGAGAAGCGTTGAAAAGCGGAACAGAGATGGGCAAGAAGGCTCAGTCCTTTATGGACAAAGGCGAACTTGTTCCGGATGAAGTCGTTATCGGCATTGTAAAAGACCGTTTGCAGCAGGACGATTGCAAGAACGGTTTTGTGCTGGATGGCTTCCCGCGAACCATTCCTCAAGCCGAGGCTCTGGACAAAATGGACGTAACGATTGACAAAGTCATCGAGATTCACGTTCCTGATGAACAGATCGTTGCCCGAATGTCTGGACGCCGCGTCTGTGCAGACTGCGGTGCAAGCTACCACATGCTTTACAAAAAGCCAAAAGTGGCGGGCAAATGCAACTTCTGCGGAGGCGCCCTGGTTCAACGCACGGACGACCGCCCGGAAACGGTCAGGGCACGTTTGAAAGAATATCACACGAAGACAGAGCCCCTGAAAGATTATTATCAAAAACAGGGGAAGTTGGCTGTCGTGGAAGGCCAGGAGGAAGTAGCTGATACTTCCCGCCTGACTTTAGCAGCAATCGAGGCGTAATTTCATGATAATTCTAAAAACCAGCCGTGAGCTTACCTGTATGAAGCACGCTGGCCGGATTGCACAAAATGCACTGAAGCTAGCCGGTTCATTGGTCAAACCAGGTGCTTCCACTTGGGAGATCGATAAGGCTGCCCACGATTATATTGTGGGAGAAGGTGCGATTCCGTCCTGTTTGGGTTACGGCGGTTTTCCGGCGACTTGCTGCATTTCTGTGAATGACGTGGTCGTCCATGGCATACCGAGTAAGAAAACAATTCTCAAGGAGGGCGACATCGTCAGCATTGACCTGTGCGCAACCTATGAGGGTTTTGTGGGTGACAATACATGGACTTTCCCGGTTGGGAAGGTGAGTAAAGAAGCCCAAGATCTTATGGATGCTACCCGCGAGAGCCTGTTTAAAGGCATCGAGGCCGCAAAACCCGGCAACCGTATTGGTGATGTCGGAAGCGCGGTTCAGCGGTATGCCGAAGCTCGCGGCTACTCGGTGGTACGGAATTATACCGGCCACGGAGTAGGCGCGAATATGCATGAAGACCCCAGTGTCCCAAATTATGGCACACCCGGTCGCGGTGTGCGTCTGTTGCCCGGCATGGTCATCGCCATTGAGCCGATGATCTGTCAGGGCACTTATGAGGTAAAAACCTTGTCAGACGGCTGGACAACACTGACGAAGGACGGCAAGCTGGCGGCTCACTATGAGCACACCGTTGCTATTACTGAAGCAGGTCCAGTTATCCTGACGAAGGGCGACTGAGGAGGCCGCCGTATGGAAATTAAGCGCGGCTCAGTGGCCCGCAGTGCAGCAGGCCACGACAAAGGCAGCTTTTGTGCGGTCCTTTTCCTGAACGGAACTTATGCAATGGTGTGTGATGGACGACGCCGCACACTGGAAAGACCGAAAAAGAAAAAGCTTATCCACCTTTTTCCTACCCGCACGATTTTACCGGAGGAAGCCCTGCACAGCAACCGAACGCTTCGGGCGGCCCTTCGGCCGTTTTGTGGCCAGGGCAGTTCTATGCCAGAGGAGGCTGATTTGTAATGTCAAAGCAGGACGTAATTGAAACCGAAGGTACCGTTGTTGAGGCTCTGCCAAATGCTATGTTTAAGGTGGAGCTTCAGAATCACCACACAATTCTGGCTCATATCTCCGGCAAACTGCGTATGAATTTCATCCGCATCCTACCCGGGGATAAGGTTACCATAGAGATGTCACCCTATGATTTGACGCAGGGTCGCATTACGTGGCGTACTAAATAAGTATATGTGAACATTTCCTACAAGGAGGGCACACCCATGAAAGTAAGACCTTCTGTTAAAAAAATGTGCGAAAAGTGCAAGATTATTAAGCGCAAGGGTAAAGTCATGGTCATCTGTGAAAACCCGAAGCACAAACAGCGTCAGGGCTAATTGACGCGATTATCATTTTGGAGGTGCAACCAGTATGGCTCGTATAGCAGGTATTGACTTGCCAAGAGACAAACGCATCGAGATTGCCTTGACATATATCTTTGGCATCGGCCGCAAGACCGCCACGGATATTTGCTCCGCAACCGGCGTAAACCCTGACTTGCGCGTGCGCGACCTTACCGAGGACGACGCCGCAAAGCTCAGAGAATATATTGACCATCACTGCCGCGTGGAAGGCGACCTTCGCCGTGATGTTGCTTTTGACATCAAGCGGCTCACTGAGATTGGATGCTATCGTGGCATTCGCCATAAAAAAGGCCTGCCGGTCCGCGGCCAGCGTTCCAAGACGAACGCAAGAACCCGCAAGGGTCCGCGCAAGACGATGGCTAATAAGAAGAAGTAAAGGAGGGTTTATCAGATGCCAGAAACGAAAGGCGCAGCTTCTAAAAAAGCAACGGCGACCCGCCGCCGCCGTGAGCGCAAAAATATTGACCGCGGTTCCGCGCACATTCAGTCAACCTTTAATAACACTATCGTAACCATTACCGACGTGCAGGGCAACGCTGTTTCCTGGGCGAGTTCCGGCGAACTGGGCTTCCGCGGAAGCAGAAAGTCCACCCCCTTTGCCGCACAGACCGCCGCTGAAACCGCCGCTAAAGGCGCAATCGAACACGGAATGAAGGCGGTAGACGTTTATGTTAAGGGCCCGGGCGCTGGCCGTGAGGCTGCTATCCGTGCTCTGCAGAATGCCGGCCTTGAAGTCACCATGATCAAGGACGTAACCCCCGTTCCCCACAACGGATGCCGTCCTCCCAAAAGAAGACGTGTATAAATAGGAATTCGCAAAGGAGGAATACGACAAATGGCTAGAAATATGCAGCCTATCCTGAAGCGGTGCAAGACTTTGGGCATCAGCCCGGCCGTGATGGGTATCAGCAAAAATACAATCCGCAACCCGAAGAAGGGCCGCCGCAAGCAGAGTGAATATGCCATGCAGGTGAACGAAAAACAGAAAGCGAAGTTCATCTATGGTGTGCAGGAGCGGCAGTTCCGCCATTACTATGAGATGGCAACCAAGAAGACCGGTGTTACAGGTGAAAACCTGCTGCGTCTGTTGGAGTGCCGCCTGGACAACTGCGTTTACCGTCTTGGCTTTGCCAACACCCGTCGCGAGGCACGTCAGATGGTTACCCACGGCCATATTACACTGAATGGCAAAAAGGCAGACATCTGCTCCATCCTGTTGCATGAGGGCGATGTCATTTCCATCGCGGAAAAGAGCCGCTCTTCTCAACACGTTAAAGATATTCTGGAGAAGAATGCCGCTACAATTGTTCCGAAATGGCTGGAAATCAACCATGAAAAGGTTGAAGGCAAGGTCATTGCCATGCCTGAAAGAAGCGACATTGATTATGACATCAATGAAACGCTTATCGTTGAGTTGTACTCCAAGTAATGCCCCACAGGCACATGACACATCGTGGCAGAAATTTTTCCGCTATATGTCTAAGGAGGTTGCTTAATGATCGAAATAGAAAAGCCCAAAATTGAAACTGCAGACGTATCTGATGACGGCAACTACGGCAAATTTGTTGTTGCTCCGCTGGAGCGCGGCTTCGGTACCACCCTAGGTAACAGCCTGCGGCGTGTGCTGCTCTCCTCTCTGCCGGGCGTGGCGCCCACTTCCATTAAAATCGATGGTGTGGTGCATGAATTTTCCACCGTGCCTGGTGTGAAAGAAGACGTTACGGAAATTGTTCTGAACATCAAGAACCTTACGGCGAAGCTGCACTGCGACGGCCCCAAAACTGTTGAAATTTGTGCAGAAGGTCCCTGTGAGGTTACTGCGGATTCCATCAAGTGTGACAGCGAGGTCGAGATTTTAAATCCTGACCTGCACATTGCAACTTTAAGCGAAGGCGCAAAGTTGTATATGGAAATCACGCTGGACAAGGGACGCGGATATGTTCCCTCTGACCGCAACAAGCAGAACATGAGTGCCAATGTGATTGGTGTAATTCCCGTTGATTCGATCTACACCCCAGTGTACCGTGTAAACTTTAATGTGGAGAGTGCCCGTGTTGGTCAGCGCATCGATTACGACAAGCTGACTCTTGAGGTTTGGACCAATGGTGTTATCACTGCCCAGGAGGCTGTGTCCTTGGCGGCCAAATTCCTCACCGAGCACCTCAACCTCTTCGTGAATCTGTCTGATAAAGGCAGCAATGCAGAGATTATGGTGGAGAAGGACGATCAGGACAAGGAAAAGGTTCTGGAAATGACCATTGAGGAACTTGACCTGTCCGTGCGTTCCTTTAACTGCCTGAAGCGCGCAGGTATCAACACGGTGGGTGACCTTGTCAATAAGTCCGAGGAGGACATGATGAAGGTGCGCAACCTTGGACGTAAATCGTTGGAGGAAGTCATTTGGAAAATGGCTTCACTTGGATACAATCTGCGCAAGGAAGATGAATAATCCCTAATCCCATAGGTTAAAGGAGTGACATTCGATGCCAGGAACCAGAAAGCTCGGCAGAGCGACAGACAGCCGCACCGCTATGCTGCGTGCAATGGTAACCTTTCTCTTAGAGAACGGCAAGATCGAAACGACCGTCACCCGCGCCAAGGAGGTTCGCTCCATGGCCGAGAAGATGATTACGATTGCCAAGGAAGATACGTTGCATAACCGCCGCCTTGTAATGGCTTTTGTTACAAAGGAAGCTGTTACGAACAAACTGTTTACTGAAATTGCTCCGCTCTGCAAAGAGCGCGGCAGCGGATACACCCGTATTACAAAAATCGGGCCGCGCCGTGGCGATGCAGCCGAGATGGCAATTATTGAGCTGATTGATGTGAAACCGGCTCAGGCACAGGAAACTAAACCGGCAGCAAAGGCTAACAAAAAGCCAGCTGAAGAAAAAGCATAATCTGCCGATTGTAAAGTAAAAGCAGGCCGTCGTATTTGAAAGAATACGACAGGCCTGCTTTTTTGCTGCTCTTTGCTTAGCCGTTGTTTATAAAGTCCGGGAAAAAGGCATCCGGATCACTTTTGAACTGTGTAACCGGGTCTGGTTTGGGGCTGCTTTGATTTGCAGCCGATGGCGAAGCTGTCTGATGCATCCATTCAGGCAAAGGATTTTCTTTAGGATTTGTGCAGTGGTAAACTTTTGTTTCCATGTGGAACACCTCCGTGCCCATTGTATGCAGTTTCTGTGGAATACTTGCAGACTGTGCGGAAAGAAAACCGGCAGACTCTGGTGTATCTGGCGCGCCCATGCTATAATAAATTAATGGATAAACTGCTGTGGGGGTGCGGAAAAATGGAGAATCGCTTTGGCATACCGAAATCAGATTACTTTATAGAAAACAACAATTTCTATACCGGCAGCCTGTTCCTATTCAATTATCGGATAGACGCAGGCGGAGATATGATTCATGCTACGGTTTGGTATGGAAAAATGTGTTTGGCAAAGAGCAAACCGGTAGCCGAAAAGGACTTTTCAAAGGACAGTGATGGCTGCGACAAAGCGCTAAACTGGCTGGAAGAACAGTATCAGGAGCACATAAAACATTTGAATACATAAAAAAAGAAGCTTCTGCTTCCCTGCATATTGGGGAACAGAAGCTTCTTCAAATAAGAGCGAAATTTATTTTAAGCAGCAGTGCTTTCGTACAGTTTATAGACTTTGCCGTTGATTGTGACATACAGGCCAGCTTTGCCCTGCTTGACAGCTTTGTAACCGAATAAATAGCTGACAGTGTCATTTGCAGCGTTTTTCATCGGTTTCCGCGCCAAAGTAGCAAGAACTTTGCCATTGCCGCTGGTGTAATTTACGGTATAGTTTGTAGGAACCGTGACCATTGCATAATAAGTATGGCCAATTTTTGTCTTGACTGCAGCGGTGGTGTCGCAGGTAAAAGGCTTTGTGCTTACAACAGAATTGAGGCCAAGCAGATTATTGGTGAACTCATCCATAATCTTTGTGCCGGAAGCTGTGTAAACTTCAATGGCATGACCGCCTGCTTTGAGTAAATCAATGGCAAGACTGCCGGCACCATTGGTTTTCAGCGCTGTTTTGGGAGCGCCGTCAATCGAAACCAGTACCTTTGTGGCTGCCAGCGGCTTATCGTTTTGCTTGACAATGAAGCTGCCGGTATATTCGGACACTGGAGCGCCACTGTTCAGAATCACGCAGCGGTTATGGGTATCATAGCGGAAGCTGCCCTTGCCTCTTGTGGTCAGCGCTGTAATGAAATTCTGTGTAACGACATCCAAGCCATCACTCTCAGCAACACCTTTCAGACCGGACAGCATGGTATACCCGTCACCGCCGGCAATCGTGAAGTCATTGGAAGCGAGCAGAATCTTTGTCTTTGTGTCCGTACGACTCAGGACTTTGCTGTCTTTACCGTTTTTGTCCAGCAGCACAATTTTGGAAATACGGTTGCCTTCCACTTTGCCCTGCACATAGGCAGGCTTGGAAACGTCAAACTCAAAACGCATACCGCCGACCTGCGGGAAGCCGCCGACAGCGGAGAGTTGACCATCCTTATAAGTGCCGCTGCAGCCTACTTCCAGTGTCTTATACAGAATAGCCGGTGTAACTTCCTTTACGGAAATAGTATTGCCAAAAGGCAGCACATCATTGACATCAGCAATCGTGATGTTGCCGGCCGGGATGGTTTTACGCACGCCACCGCCGTTTTCAAGGGCAACAATCGGCGTGCTGATATATTCTTTGCGGTCTTTGACCAGTTCGGATGCTTTTTCCACCATTGCATCCGAAATCAAACTGCCAAGGTTGGTTTCATCTGCGCGGCAGACACTCTTGCTTTCATAAGTTCCGCCGTAGAGGGCATTCTGAGTGCGGCCGATGACTGCCTGCTGCATTGGCTTCAACTCAGCATTTTTTGCATCGAAAATGGCAGTCACTTTTTCATCGGCTTTGAAAGTCTTACCAAAATCAGCCGGTGTGTCATTTTCGGAAGTGATAACCGGAGAACCGGATGCAAAGTTGATTTTCAGCACACCGACATTTGCGGCACTGCTGCCGGTTTGGTCAATGCAGACATCCTTGCCGGCTTTATTTTTGATTTCTTTGTTATAAAGCGTGTGGCTGTGTCCATCTAAAATGGCATCAATGCCGGAAGTGTTTTCTGCAACCATTTCACTGGTCGGATTGCTGGAGGAATCCACACCAACGTGCAGGATGCCGACAACCACATCAGCGCCCTTTGCTTTCAAAGAATCCGCCTGCGTTTGTGCAGACTTGGTTTCATTTTCAAAAGTAACACCGTTTGTATTTTTCGGATTCGTTTTGTATGCAGTTTCTGTAGTGGTAATGCCAAAGAAGCCAATTTTCTTGCCGGCGACTGTTTTAATAACAGATTCACCATTATTATCATAGCCGTCAATACCGGACTGAACATCTTTCAGCAGCGGGACGCCGCTTTTTTGCACATTGGCAGCCAGTACCGGGAACTTGGCACTTTTTACATTGGAAAGGAGCTGTGTGGTGCCGTAATCGAACTCATGATTGCCCAGACACATTACATCATAGTTTGCGGCATTCATCAGGGTAAAGGCGAAGCTGCCCTTTGTCTGTGCGGTGATAAACTTACCTTGACTGACATCGCCGGAGTCAACCAAAAGAGAATTTGGTGTGTTCTCCTTTGCGGCGGCCAGTACATCCATGCCGATGGATTTCAGGGAACCATCGGCATTGTAAGCACTGCCGAAGTTGCCATGGATGTCGTTTGTGTGGTAGATAGTGACGGTGCTGCCGTCATCTGCTGCCACAGCCGGAACTGCCGCCAGCGGAACAGTGGAAAAAATCAGCGCACAGGAAAGCAGCGCTGACAGTGCCGCGGCCGGAAGCCGTCCTTCAATTTTTTTCATTTCATATCTCCTTCCACAGATACAGATTGCTTGCGTACAGCATTATTCTAGCATGGCGTGTCCATAGAAACAAGATTATAATCCGTAATTTTACAGAAATAAAATAATAAATTGCCTAAAAATAAGGAAGATAATTCTATTGGGAAAATAGCTAAATAAAAGAAGTAGGACGGTGTTCACACGATAGTATGATAAAAAGGACTGGTATCATACACACTTTGGCTGTTGTGAAACGTGTTATAACTGAAAGCAGGAAAAGGAAACTTGGTGAGAGGATGAAACAAATACTGCGTTCAGAAGATTTTTTGCAGAGAGCAATGGACAAATTCAGCAGAACCGTTTATGCACTGGCATTCAGTCAAATGCACAGCCGCACGGATGCGGAGGACATTTGTCAAGACGTGTTTCTTCGTCTGCTGGAGGACACCACTGTCTTTCGGGATGACGAGCACCTGAAAGCATGGTTGTTGCGGGTAACGCTCAACCGCTGTCATGACCATTTCCGGTTGGCATTCAACCGCAGGCGGGTTCCATTGGAAGAACGGCCGGATGCCGGAGAGCAGGAGCCTTTTGAGGACGACCTCTGGGCAAGCATACAGGCATTGCCCCCCAAGCTGCGGGCAGTGGTGCATTTGTATTACGGGGAAAAGTATTCCTGCACAGAAATTTCAGAGATTTTGCAGTGTAGTTGCGCGGCAGTGCATTCACGGCTGCACCGCGCACGCAAAACATTAAAACTCGAATTGACGGAGCCTGACACATCAGATGAAGAAAAGGGGGACCAGACAGATGGAAAACTTGTACAATACCTATAAGAAACACATGACCAAAGAGTTGGAGCATGAGGACTTCGATGCGCTGCAGACACGCATTATGAGAGCGGCACGGAAAAAGCAGACCGGCTCTGCCAAAACCTACAGTCGCCGCCGAGTTCTGCGCGGTGCTGTGGCAGGTGCCTGTGCTTTTGCGGTTGCCTGCGGTGGTATTTTTATCGGCAGTACAGTCGGAGTCCCTCAGGCTTCCAACAAAGCTGGACGCAGTGCTTCCGCTGCGGTGCAGAATGATAACTGGTTCTGCCTGACAGCTTATGCCGCAGGCAGCAAAAATGTCGCCGTACCGGCAGTTGCAGCCAAAAATATTGTTGGTATCAAGGGCATGGATTTTGGGGGCGGCGAAAATATCGCAGATTTCGGCCATCAGCGCGTAATTGAGGACTTTAATTTTAATCTGAACTGTCAGGGACAGAATCTGAAGGAACTGAAATATACAATCAGCGGCAATACCAAGTTTTCCATTTCCAAGAGCAAACCTGACGAGGGCAGCACCGCTAACTTTAATAACCCTTATAAATATTTACCTGCGGAAAAGACTTTCAGTAGCTTTACCGCAAAACCGGGCGAGGACTTGAGCAAGTACCGCATTCACTGTGTTGCACCTATCACCGCAAAAGAGGAATTGGCGCTGCATTCGGAGAAATATGGGAAAAAGCCGGATGGCACGGCCTATACACCGGAAGAAATGAAGAAAATTACAGAGCAAAAATCCATTTGGGTTTGGGACCCGACTTTGCCTGCCTGTGAAGAAATTGAGCAGAACCGGCTCAACCAGCACATGAGTGGCACGATTATCAGCATCACTGCTACATTTAACGATGGCACTTTCAAAACACTGCGCTATCAGCTCAGCGTGGCAAAAGATTATCTTGAGGGAGTGCGTCAACTAAATAAAGAAGATTTTGAACTGGAAAAGTCATTTTTTGCGGCACCCGATGCAAACGGTGTCTGGCGGACAAAAATGACGGCTCTGACTGAAAAAGAAAAGAAAGATTATAATGCCGCACTGGAAAAAGTCGGAGAAGACATTCCAAGTCCTTACTGCATCTCGGAATTGAAATAAAGCGTACGGCCAAGCAAAATACAAACACGACAATGACACGAAGGAACAAAAAGGAACAGCAGCCGGGAATTTTCCCGAACTGCCGTTCCTTTTATTTGTGTTTCATTTTGATACGCGCAGGTGCGGTGGGCGGCGGAGCAGACGGTTCAGTGGGGATTTCTTCCGCCGGTGGAATCACATCTGCTGTCCCTGTGGTTTTGTCCAGATACCGCCGGGAACCGATAAACACCAAAATGCCGCCGAAAATGATGCTGCCGTAATAGGAAATCAGCCGCCACACCAGCATGGCAGGCGTGGTCATATTGCCGAAGAAAATGTGACAGAAAGCTTCAAAAGAAGCTTCTGCACCGCCGGAATTTCCCGGCAGAGGAATGAAAGAAACCACCATGCCGGCAAAAACTTCCGCCGCAATCACCTGCCACATAGAAGCGCCATACAGATGAAAGGCACGATAAATGCAGTAGGTGTCATAGCTGCCGAGGATAAGCTGTACCACAGTTATGGCACAGACCAAAAGATAAAGTTTCCAACTTTTGCCCATCGTTTTAAAGCCGCGCTGAAAAGAATTTAAGTGTCTGACGATAGAGTCATAACTTGATGGGATATCTTTTACAATATGCATCTTTCCAAGTACTGCTAGGACACCACGCAGCAAGGCATGAATCAATTTGGCATTGACAGAAATCAAAATCACGGCAAGGATAAAAATGACATTGGTAACCAGCCCGAATATCGTGAAAAGCGTTAGGTTGGAAACATTCTTCACAAAAAAGGGGAGTTCCGTCAAGATAAGGAATAAAGAAAAAACCACCATGGTGCATTGATGCGTCAGCGTTTTTGCGGAGATGATGGCGGCACTCGGGCCGGGTTCCATTCCCATTTTAGACATGTAGTAAATTTGCATTGGCTGTCCGGCTGCCCCGCATGGCGTGATGCAGGCATAAAAGATGCCGGTGATGCCAACCATAAAGGAGCGTCCATAGGTCCATTCCGGATACAAATGGCGGGAGAGCAACCAGTTGCACAATCCCTCCAGCCCCCATGCACCGAAAAGTGTCCCCAGCGCAAGCAGCATCCAAAATGGGTCAAGCGAAGTGAAAATGCGGCCCAGCTCCGGCAGACTTTTTTCCCGCAGCAAGCAGGCCAGTACAATTATCATGGTGACTGCCAACACAATCACGGTGAACAGATACTGCATTTTTTTAGAGGGCTTTTTATCCGACATAATTTTCACCACCAAATTGGGGTTTATGCCGCCTTTGAGTTATCAGACAGAGTATAATCTTCCGGCGGCGGGGAACCAACGTATTTGCGGGAACCGACTGAAACAAAAATACACCCGAAAATAATACATCCATAGTAAGTGAGCAGCCGCCACACCAGCAGCGCCGGTGTCAGCAGTCCGCCGAAAAACACCCGGCAGAAAGCAGTGAACGAAACCTCCGCGCCACCGGAACCGCCCGGCAGCGGAACAAATGCTGCAACCATATTGGAAAAGACCTGTGCGGCAATCATAATCCACAAAGAAGCCTGATTTAAGTGGAAAGCACGGTAAATGCAATAGGTGACAGAGTTGCTGACGATAATCTGCAGCACGGTGATTAGGCACACGGAAATATAGAGTTTCCAACTTTTTCCCATGGTTTTGAAACCTTCATGAAAAGTATCGAGCTGAGCAACAATAGATTCATATTTTTTTTCTGGTTCTTTCACAGCGTGGATTTTTCCGAGCCAGCGAAGTACAGTGTGCAACATTCGGTAAATGAAACCTGCGTTTACCGAAACCAGGATTACTGCTACGACAAAGAGGATGTTAGAAATAATTCCGAAAACAGTCAAAAAAGCCAAATTGCTTACATTTTTAACGAAGAAAGGCAGCTCACTGCCAAGCAGAATCAGAGAGAAAACCATCATCGTTATCTGGTAAGTAATTGTTTTAGCCGAAATGACAGCCGCACTGTGCCCCGCCGGCATTCCCATTTTGGACATATAGTAAATCTGCATTGGCTGGCCGCCGGTGGAAAACGGAGTGATGGCACTGTAAAAAAGTCCGGTCATGCCAATCATAAAAGCTCGGCCGTAAGTCCACCCGGGGTGAAGATGCCGACACAGCAGCAGGTTCGTCAGGCCCTCCATCAGCCAAGTTAGCCCCAATGTGCCGAATGCGGCCAACATCCATCCTGCATTCAAATTATGAAAAATCGTTTGAAGCTGCTCCACACTGTTGCCATGAAACAGAAAAATGAGCAGGATAATCATGGAAATAGAAAGTGTAATAATCGTAAAAAGATTTTTTTTAATGGTTCGTTTTAATCGTGACATTGGGCTTCTCCAGTCCTTCACCGGATTTTGGTGATTGATTTTTAAAGTATATTCCCCGGACGCCACACAGTAGAAAAGGCAGAAACCGGTAGATAAACAATATCATATCGCATTTACGGCATAGATACAAGAGCAGACTCCGTATAATCCAGAGATGCCTGACTGAATTATGCTGTGCAAAAATGATGGATTCATACTTAAAAATAGCCGCCGGCACGGAAGTTCCGCCCGACGGCATTTTTGTAAAATTTTTTGTAATAAAAAGCCTTACAGGACAAATCCGACTTTTTTCATTACTTTCTGCAGGGTACGGTTGGCGATATGCGCCGCTTTTTCCGCGCCGTCGTTCCAGCATTTTTCCAGATAAGCTTTGTCGCCGCTGTACTGTGCAAAGCGTTCCTGAATCGGACGCAGGTGCTCAATGACAGCCTCACCGACGGCAGCTTTAAAGTCACCGTAGCCCTTGCCGGCAAAGTCATGCTCGATAGTGGCATAGTCCTCACCGGTGGTACAGGAATAAATATCCATCAGGTTGTTGATGCCGTTTTTGCCTTCTCCATAGTGAACGCTGGCCTCACTGTCTGTAATGGCACGCTTGAATTTGCGCATAATGTCATCCGGCTTGTCCAGCACATAGACGCAACCGTTTACATTTTCGTCGCTCTTGCTCATTTTATGAGATGGGTCCTGCAGACTCATAATGCGCTTGCCCTCTTTGCGCACCAGTGCCTGCGGCAAAGTAAAGGTTGGGGAATAAGAGTTATTGAAGCGCTCCGCAATATTGCGTGTCAGTTCCAAATGTTGTGTCTGGTCTTCGCCAATCGGCACAAAATTTGCCTGATACAGCAGAATATCCGCCGCCATCAGACTTGGGTAGGTGAACAGGCCGGCATTAATATTGTCTGCGTGTTTCTTGGATTTGTCTTTAAACTGTGTCATGCGCTGCAGTTCACCGAACTGTGTATAACAGTCCAGAACCCACGCAAGCTGAGAGTGAGCTGGAACATGGCTCTGCAGGAAGAAGGGACTGCGCTGTGGGTCAATACCGATCGCGAGCAGCAGAGCATAGGCTTCCAAAGTATTGTGACGCAGTTTGGCGGGTTCCTGTCGCACGGTGATGGTGTGCAGGTCTGCCAGCGCGAAAATGCAGTCATAGTCATCCTGCAGTGCAGCCCAGTTTTTCAGGGCGCCAAGGTAGTTACCCAATGTGACGCTGCCGCTTGGCTGAATGGCGCTGAAAACACGGGGTTTCCGTTCTGGTGCTTGATTTTCCATAATCTATTTGTCCTCCTGTTTCTTTTTACAAAAAATTGATTTGACAGAAAAGCATTCAAAAAGGCTCCTGCCCCTCAAAAAATAAGGGACAGGAGCCTTGCTTTTTCTCCTGCGGTACCACCCAAATTGGCAAAAATGCCCGCTCTGTCCGCGGTAACGGGCGGTGTCCGGCCTTCCTACTGAGCTGCAGATGACAGCCTTTCAGTCAGCCCTCAAAAGTCCATTCAGCGGAATACCGGACGCCGTTTTTCATCTTCCCGGCTCTCTGTGGTGCGGCGCATCCGCTTACTTGTCTTTCTCACAGGTTTTCTGTGATTCTGCTTTTGCCGCTATTATAGGGCAGCGGATGTGGTTTGTCAAGTACAGTGCTTAATCGGCGCTTTTGGGCCAGTCAGCAGCCAGCTTTCCTAGAATTGCGATGCCGCGCACCAAATTTTCGTTGGTTGGGGAGGAATAGTTGATGCGGAAACTTTGACACGGCTTGGTGCCATCTGTCAGAAAAGCGGTACCGGGTACCACACAGACTTTGTGCTGTACGGCGGATTTCACATAGTCCATCATCGGAATGGAATCAGGCAGGGTGCACCAGATGAACAGGCCGCCCTCAATCGGACGATACTGCAAAAGCGGTGCGTCCTCATTCAGCGCTTTCTGTGCGACAGCATATTTTTGTGCGTAAATTTTTTGTAGGTCTTTTAGATGTTCCTCAAAGTCCCAGCCATGCAGGAAGCGGTGTATGACGTGCTGGCTCCAGATATTTGTGTGGACGTCACTGCCTTGCTTGCACACCACCATTTTCTGGATGAGTGCATTGCCGCCCACCGCAAAGCCGACACGCATCCCGGGGGAAATGGTTTTGCTGAAAGTGCCGGAGTACATCACGCGGCCGTCCGTATCCAGTGTTTTGATGGCAGGAATGGACTCTCCCGCAAAACGCAAGTCACCGTAAGGATTGTCCTCCAGCACCAGCGTGCCATACTTTTTAGCAAGTTCGTAAATGCCCTTCCGCTTTTCCCAACTTGTGGTGATGCCGGTCGGGTTCTGAAAATTCGGAATGGTATAGATGAATTTTGCCTTCCGGTCATTTTTGAGGATTTCCTCCAGACGGGAAAGGTCCATGCCGTCTTCCTGCATGGGAACACCTTTGAGTACCGCATTATAGGAACGGAAAGAATTAAGCGCCCCGACAAAGCTCGGTTCCTCACAAACCACAGTGTCGCCTTCATTTATTACGGATTTGCCAAGCAGGTCCATAATCTGCTGAGCGCCGCTGGTGATGAGAATGCTGTCACCGGGACAGGCAATGCCGCAGTGCTGCTTTAAAAATGTTTCGACGTCCTCACGCAGTGCAGGCAGACCTTCCGTGACACTGTACTGCAGGGCATCGACCGGCTGTTCCCGCAGAAGCGCCTCGCTGCATTTGCGGATGGCGTCCACCGGAAAAGCATCCGGGGCAGGGTTGCCGGCTGAAAGGGAAATGACACTGGGGTCAGAAGCATACTTGAAAATCTCACGGATAGCGGACGGTTTCAGCTTACTGACACGGTCGGAGAAACGGTAATCCATCCTTCATACCACCTTTAATACATAATATTTTTGAAAAGAAAAACGCAAAAAGAGAAAATTTGCTTCATCACTTTGCAGGGATACTTTGAAGATATCTATATTTTAACACGTTCTGACGCAGTGCGCTATAAAAAAATCATTTTATACGGCCGGTTATGATGTAATCCGACACATTACAATTTGTATAATAAGATTACAAGCCTGTAAGAAATTGGCAGTGAAAAGCCGGACAGGCTCCGACTGAATCTTGAAAACCTGAAACCCACCTTAGGCTTCGGGAAATGATAGATAAAAATTGGGGAAACGGAGTGAAAGTGAATGACAAAGGAGCAGTTGCTTGCGCGGGTAAAACCGCAGGAAGCAATGAAGAGCATCGCACAACAGGCGGCCTTTTTTGCGCTGGGGCTGCTTGCCGCGCGGGCGGTGGTGTTTGGCAGGTGCGCACCCTTTGGGGTGGCGATGGCAGCGGCAGGTCCATGGGAATACACTGCTGCCATCACGCTGGGTGCGGCTTTGGGATACATACTGCCGGGTGCGGTCACGGTGCCGATGCACTGCTTGATGGCGCTGTTTGCGTGTGTCGGCATCCGCTGGGCGCTGCAGGGGGCAGCCATGCGGTGGATGCGTTCACGTGCCGGTTTTGCAGCACTGCTGGCGGGGGTGCCACTCCTCTGCACCGGGATGATTGTCTATTTTGTAAAGGAATCCGGCGGGACTTCAGCGGCGTTTGCCATCGCGGAGGCGCTGCTTGCGGGTGCATGGGGATACTTCTTCTCAAGGACGATTGACTTTTTCACCGTGCAGGGGCCGCAAGGAGAGTACCTGCCGCAAGAACTTGCATGCACGGCTTTTTCCATCGGCGTATTTCTGCTAGCGCTTGCCGCCTTAAAAATCGGGCCGGTGTCTGCCGGAGGACTGCTGGCGGTGCTTATCATTTTATATGCCAGTGAATACAGCGGTGCGGCGGGAGGCAGTATCGCAGGCATTGCGGCGGGAACGTGCTTCGCGTTCACCGGTGATGGCTTGGCGGGTCTCGCGGGCGCATATGGTGTCGGTGGCTTGATGGCCGGCCTTTTTGCGCCGCTTGGCAGGCTTCCGGCGGCGTGTGCGTTTATCCTCAGCAGTGCGGTTGCCAGTCTGCCCTCTGCCGTTACCACACAGCGGTTGGACACGCTCTGGGAAATTGCGGCAGCATCGGTTATTTATATCTTGCTGCCGGAGCGTTTGACCGGCGGCTTACTTAGCCGCTTTACCGAAAAAACAGACGTCTGTGAAACACCGCGCGCAAAGGACCTGCGCCGCACAGTTGTCGGGAGACTTGACCATGCGGCGGAGGCACTGGGAGAAGTGGCCAGCACCGTGGCACAGGTTGGTGAGAAGCTGGACAAGGCACAGCAGCACCCGGCGTCTGCGTTACAGGAGCTGCGGCGGACACAGACCGCACAGGACAGGCAGCGCATGGTGCAGCAGTTTTCTGCCGTAAGTACGGTAATGGAGGAGATGGCATCTGAATTTGAGCTTTTCGAGCGCAGCGATGATACCAGTGCCGAACTTGTGTCGGAAGTGCTATATGAATTTTCCATGCAACCGCTGGATGTCAGTTGCCGTGTTGACCGCTTTGAGCGCATGACGATTGAAGCACTGGCAGTGCGTGGAGAGGGAGTAAAAGTGAATAAGGCCGAGCTGACACGGGAAGTTTCCAAAGTATGCGGGCGGACTTTTTCGCAGCCGAGCATCAGCAGAACGCAGACCTCATGGAGGCTTGTCTTTTGTGAGCAGCCGCGGTTCCGTGCAATTATGGGTACGGCCAGACATAACTGCGCCGGTAATCTGCTGTGCGGTGACAGTACCCGCTGCTTTGAGGATGGGACAGGCCGTTATATTGCCATCCTGAGTGACGGCATGGGCACCGGTGGCAGAGCGGCAGTGGACGGCGTGATGGTTTCCGACCTGCTGGCACGGCTGATTCAGGCAGGAGTCGGCTTTGACAGTGCCCTGCAGATTGTCAACAATGCGATGGGAGTGAAGTCCGGTGATGAATCCACTGCCACAGCGGATATTGCCTGTATCGATTTATATACCGGAATTACAGATTTTATGAAAGCAGGAGCCGCCATGAGTTTTGTTCGGGTGGGTGGAAAAGTCCATCCGGTGGACGCACCCGGTTTGCCAGTCGGTATTTTAGAGAAAGCGGCGTTTCACTGCTCGCAGGAGGAACTTGGCAGCGATGACTTGCTGGTCCTGGTGAGTGACGGCGCCTTATGTGAAGGCACTGCGTGGATTTCCGCATTGCTGGAAGGTGTCAGCAATGTAAAGACGCCGCAGGAACTGGCGCAGGCGGTGGTTGCCGGGGCGGTGGCACGGCGGAGCGACGGACATGACGATGATGTGACAGCAATCGTAATCAAGCTGCACGCCTATCAGCAGCAGGCGGATTGAATCTGGTACTGCATTTTTCGGATAAAGGGAAGCTTTGATATTTGTCCTGCACCGCATAGGAAACCGTTGCGTTTTTTGGCTCACTGTGTTAAGATATTGTCAAATTGACCGGGAAGCGGGGTATCCTTATGCAGCAGTTAATCATTGGTGCAGCACTGTTAATAGCTGGTCTTATCATTAACCTGATTTATGGCAAAATGCAGCAGAGTGGCGCGGATACCGATGTGCTGGATATACGTGAGCTGTCTTTTCGTGTAAAAGAGGGGAGCGCCGGTGTTTTTACAGTACAGGCACCGCTCCAGGCAGACCATCCGGAAGCTTCTCCGATTGGTGACAAACTGAATGCCTATTTTGAAACACGAATCCTTGCTTTGGAGGATGACGGAAGGCAGCGGGAAATCTACAGTATGCGCAGCAATGAATTTCCTTATCTGCAGGATGCGTCCGGAGAAGAAAAGCTTTGGGTGGACATCCCCTCCTTTGGGGACGCGGCAGAACTGTTTCCGTCACATATGGAAACGGTGGAGCAGGGCACTCCGGAGGCTGAAAAAGTACAGAAGCTGACTGACTACCAACCGGGGACAGGCTTTCAAGGCTATCGTCTGTTGGAGGGATGCATTCAGCCGGGACAGCCGGTGGCACTCTGCGGCAAAGTGGAGCGCAGCAGCGGCAGACTGACGGTGACCGGCGGTGCGCTGAAAAATAGTTTCTTCACTTATCATGAACCGGAGCAAAAAGGGCGGCAAACCACTACGCTGCAGAATAAAATCATGATGGCGGTGGCGGCAGTTGCGGTTATTGCCGGATTGATTCTGCTTCTGCTGAAATTGCTTGGGTAAATACTGCGGAGATGGATGAAAAACTATCTGTCTCCGTTTTTTTATGGAAAAAATTCCTTGACCGCAGCGGCAATATTTCTTCCCTTGAATGTAGGCACACACGCAAAAAGAAGGTATAATGTAACAGCTGACATAAATACATCAATTTTAGAATAAAAGAAAAGGAGCCGGAGCATGAAGAAAATGAAGTGCATTGCCGCAGCGGTAGTGGCAGCGGCAATGCTTTCCGGCTGTGCGCTGCTGCCAGGAAATTTGACACAGGAGGATACACCGCTTCCGGCAGTATCTTCCGCTGCTTCACAGGCTGGGAAAACAGCGTGCACAGCGGTCACGCAGCGAAATGATTATCAGGGGCTGCCGAGTGATCAGTGCCGTCGGATGTATGACAAGTTGGCGGAGTGTGTGCAGTCCATCAGCGGTGCTAAGGACGAAAACGGCTATCTGATTCGCACAGCAAACCTGATAACCGCCAAATTAACCGATGAGGAAACCAAGCGGACAGTTATGGCATTCCTGAATGACAACCCGCAGATTTTCTGGGTATCCAACCAATATACTTATTCCTTTACGCTGACCGGCACGAGCATTCAGCTTTACAGCCGGGTGTCCTCCTCTGAACGTGATACCATGAAGAAAAAGCTGAACAGTACCGTTAGCGAAATCCTTTCCGGTGTTTCTGGTCGGCAAGCGGAGATGGAGCGTGAGGAACGAATTTTTACCGCACTGGCAGACCGCTGCACTTATGATAAGGAAGCTTCCGCAGACAGCCAGCAGAAAAGTTGGCAGCCATATACGGCTTACGGTGCGCTGGTGGAGGGGAAAGCCGTCTGTGACGGATATGCCCGTGCCATGCAGCTCCTTTGCAGCGGCGCAGGATTACAGTGCCGTCTGGTCAACGGGGATTCCAAAGGTGCCGCGCATATCTGGAATTTGATTTGCGTCAACGGGAAATGGTACCATTTTGATGCGACATGGATGGATAGCTCTATTCGGAACTATGATTATTTCAATGTAACCGATGCAATCATTAAAAAAGACCACACCCTCAGTCCAGTGAATGGGGATGCCTCCGACTGCAACTTTCCTTTGCCGACAGCACAAAGCACAGCGGACAATTATTATCAGAAATGTGCGGTTCAGATTTCCGCACTGGACAGTGGCACGCGCAAAAGAATTGCGCAGGCATTGGTTCAGGCAGCACAGGAGAAAAAGACTGTTTTTGCGATGCATATAAATGAAAAGGTGATTTTCAATCAAACGGTCGATAAACTTTTCAACGGCTCCCCCTATTTCTTCCAGTCATGCGTGCAGTATGCCAACACAGCTCTGCCGGAGGGGAAGCGGCTATCCTATCCAGCAATGCAGTATAGTACTTCGGCGGTGCAGGGGGGTATCAGCATTCGTTTAGCATATAATGGGTGAATAGATGCACGCTTTTTTCTTTAATGAAAAGACTTGTTTCTTGCCGAATTGTGGCGTACTATTAAAAATTAGATTAAGGTGAGAAACTGGAAAACACTGAAACTGGAACCTTTCAGAGGAGGTATTTTGTAATGGGGAAAATTTTTAAAGCAGGAAAATATGAACTACCGCTTGGGCAGAAGAATTATGTCATGGGCATCCTCAGCATGGTGCCGGGGCAGAAAGACACCGAAGAACCATGCCTGACAACGGAAGCGGCAGTTGCGAAGGCATGGGACATGGCAGCGGCCGGTGTTGACGCGATTGATATTAACGGTCAGCCTGAAAATGATGAACGGCATTTGGTTCCTGCTGAAGAAGAACTGGAGCGGGTACTGCCGGTGCTGCAGGCGTTGCAGGAGGATGAATTTTCTGTGCCGATTTCTGTGGAAACGCGGTATGCGTCGGTGGCGTATGCGTGTGTTCAGCATGGCGCAGATATTATCAATGATCTTGGCGGCTTTAAAGATCCGGCGATGATTGAGTCCGTTGCGGTTAGCCCAACCTGTGGCTGCATTGTGAAGCATCGCGGCAGTGGAGAAGGAAAGGACATTCTTGAAGAAATCCATAATTTCTTTGCACATCAGGTGCAGACACTGAATGCTTCCGGCATTGACACAACCCGTATCTGCCTTGCACCGGGCATCGGTCATGGCAAAACTTATGAGGAGAACCTGCGCATCCTTGCGAATACGGATAAGCTGCGTACAGACGGCTGCTGCCTTTTGATGACAGCATCTCACAAGCGTGTTATCAATGCAGCCAGCGGTTGCTCGGCGCTGGATGAGCAGACAACACCCGGCACCATTGCGGCGGACAGCATAGCCCAGTTTTTCGGGATTGATATTGTTCGTGCGCATGATGTATTGGACGCTGTGCAGGCATCCCATGTTACACAGACCATCCGTCAGCATCGGCAATAATACACATATATAAAAGTATGTAATAGAAGCAGCGCAGGTATCTGCAGGAAAGAGCAGTGCCTGCGCTGTCCCTTTCCTGTGAAGAATGGCGGAATGACGGGAAAAAGCAGATGTTTTAAAATTAAATTAAAAAAACTGAAAAAAGGTGTTGACAAAGGGATAGTGTAGTGGTATTATAAATGAGTCGCCGCGAGAGGGACAGCAAAGAAAACGAGACAAGCTGATGAAAATTAGCGAAGCGAGTTGAAAGATGTCTAGCGCAGATGACGAAAGACAGGACCTTGA
>JAKVJJ010000009.1 GCA_022487055.1 Oscillospiraceae bacterium | reverse complement strand
CAAGTAAGACAATTTGTCGCAGTAAAAAAGCACATTCAAACCATGATAAGTTTGAATGTGCTTTTTCTTATTGAGGTAGATAATTCAAGTTATATCATTTGTTGACAGATATATCTAGTCCTTATATGGTGGAAATATTACACTTTTGGAGGTATTATTATGAATCTCAGTAAAAACACATCAGCACTTGATTGGGCCAATCAATGGCTCACAACTTATGTGCAGCCAAGTCGAGCGGAGAAAACCTACAAATCGTACCAAACTGTTTTAAACATTGTCAAACGCGAATTTCCTGAATTGAATCACCTTTTGCTGCAGGACATGAACGGCCTGTACGCACAAAAAATCATCAATCAGCTCGCCAACCAATATTCCAAGTCAACACTTAACTCGTTGCGAACTATTTTCCATGAATCTTCTGAAGTTGCAAGTGAAATACCAACATTTCATGCACAGGCCATCGGCAAATTAAGCATCCCAAAAAATGCTTCGCAGAAAACTGTTCGGGCACTTACACGCATAGAACAGCAAACTGTTGAAGAAGCAGCACGGCATACATATTTGGGATATATTGCTTTGTTCTACTTGCGTACTGGTCTGCGTGCGGAAGAACTCTGTCATTTAGAATGGCGTGATTTTAACCGTAAGGAGCGGACAATTTTCATTTGGAAAAGCAAAACGCCTGCCGGAATTCGTTATGTACCATTGCGGAAAGAAGCAATGCAAATCATTTTAATTCAGCCCAAAAGCAGCCGGGATGACTCTATTTTCCACTCTGAACGATATGGAACTCCTATCACAGCATCTGTGCTGCATAAACTTTACTTGCGGCTACGGCGGGAAACCGGCGTTAATTTTCTGACAACTCATGTTTATCGGCATACATTTGCCACCCGTGCGCTGGAAAATGGTATGAACGTAAAAGCTTTGTCGCGGATACTTGGCCATGAAAACGTTGCATTCACAATGCAGCGCTACTGTTCCCCTGACACAAAATTTCTGCAGGAGCAGATGGATATGCTGGACAGCACTAACAATTCCTTCTGAATGAAAGGAGCAGTTGTTCCACTTGCTGAGTGAAACTACTGCTCCTTTTGTCTGTAGGTGCGACAAATTGTCGCACCTACAGCCTTGGCCCCAAAAACTTGTCCCCATTAAGATGAATCATATGGTCTGGCATTTCCGCAATCCATACTTCGGTATCCCATGCTAAATCAGTAACGAACTTTTTAAACACGGACAGATGCGGAAAGGCTGTAACAAAAATCAATCCTGCTTGACAGTTCTTACAATATGAACGAATTTCTTGTACTCGTGCTGGTGTCATAGGACCAACTGAAGTAACAGCTTCAATAAAGTAAACCCAGTTTTTTTGTTCGTGATACAGAATAATATCTGGTAAGGTCATACTGTCCAAAACACAAATACCCAATTTCTGCATTGTCTTATTATCTTGATACAAAAAGCGAGTTTGCGTATCGCCTATATAAAGCACCCGTGACCCTTGCGCAAAGATTGCTGCAAAATCATCGAGAATTGCTTTTTGCAACTTATTATGCACTCCCAAAGAAAGTGATGCCTCTTGTCCATTGATTAAAATAGGAATTTTCTTTACAGTTCTATGCTGCCGATAAACTTCTTTCAAAGAATCATGAGTCTGCTTATACTCCTCCAATGCATCTTTCCACCGTTTAGTTCCATATGTCCGCAAAAGTCTCACCGTTTCCATTGTCAACCGATATTTGAAATTAGGGCTGTTAGTTACCTCACCGGTATCCTCCACAATGGCTGCTGCTCGAAATGGTCTCAAAGCCACTTTACGTATAGTCTCCCGCGAGTTTTCCGCATATTTGATATCATACTTTTCTTCCATAAAAGTGATAATATCATGAATTCGCCAAGCAGTGTCACTAACCTTTTTCCATGGCATTTTTTCTTGAATACCTGCAAGAGTCAGAAGCACATAACAACACATATCATTTGTCTGTGCTGTAGGTAATCCAAGCTGCTGTAAAATATCTTTTGCTTCCTCTTTTTTCAAAGTAACTCCTCCAACAACAAGTCACAATCCTGTGAAGTACGAATCTGTCTATTGAGCGCTTGCATTCCGATATCAACAATTTTCTGAGCAGACGGCACCGGCATCGAGTTCAGCTCACTTGCATTTACCTGCGTACTCCCGTTCAGTATTCGGTAATATTCATCCCATAAAGAAGAATTGAGTAAAACGAAAATTCCAAATATTTCTTCTTCGGATAAAGTCCCATGCTGTTTCACCAAATAATTTAAATGGTTTTCAGTAGAAACCCACTGAGATTGCGGTGCCACTTCATTCTTAAAGTAAATGGCCGGTTGCAAACGTCTTCTTTCTTCTTTAGCTGTCATTCGCTTGACTAATAGATAATCCTTGTTTGGCATAAAAAGCTTCTGTTCCGCATGATCAATTAAATATTGCCATTCAACATCATCGCTTGGAAACTGCACACGTCCTGCTTTAAAATGCGGTGAAGAAATAATCGGAATCAGATGCTGGTCATTACGGCGACGCAAAGATTGCTTATGACGAAACTCAATAACCTGACCAGTCTTAAAGCGATACCCTTCTTCTGACAAGGAGTGCTGATAGTCCCGCATTCTATAAAGCACTTCCAGCTCTCGTTCCGAAGTTGGAAGCAGGAAGTAATGTCCATTGTACATCTGAATGCATTCCTGCGCTTGAACAGGGAATGTCACCGCCTGTGAAAAATCCTCACTAGCTTTTGATGTATGCATCAATATTTGCTCTCTTTGAGGTTGGTGACCACGCTTTTGGCCATGAATTATCATGGTCTCCTGAAGAACATCTTCTGTATCAAAGACACTATTTCTAGACTGAAAAAGATGTACATCGGCAATATCAAGATGCCTAAAAAAATAACGCCGGAATGATTGGAAATATAAGCCGGATGTCCAAGAACGTGGTACGATAAAGATGAAGTCGCCGCCAGTTCGAAGCAGTTTTAAAGACATAGCCATAAACAGATAGTAAATATTAGGCTGCCCATATACTATTTCATTCATCGTCCGGGCTTCTTCACTGTCCCGGCGGATTTTTTGATATGGAGGATTACAAATGATAATATCGGCTTCCTCATATCCGTCTTCAGCGTTCCAAACAGTCTGATTTCCTGTAACGAAATTTTCCGTCTTAACTTCTGCAACAAATTGAATCTGACGACGTAAGCAATCACGCTGCATTAACTCTAAGTTACTTTGCAGCAATGGCTGGATAGCTTCATTATTTTCATAACAAATCAGATGAATAGATCTGATTTGGGGGTATGTTAGCAGTTTTGTAACAGCGGCTGCACTAAGGATTCCGCTACCTGCACCAGGATCAATCACTGTCACATGAGCAGGCATCTCACGATTTATAAATGAAGCCATATACTCTGCCGTTTTTTCTGATGTAAAGAACTGGCCAAACCCCTTCCGATCAGACTTCGGCACTTGCGCTGCATAGTTTTCCGTAGCTTGGCAAATATCCGTCAACGGCATTAGTCATTCTCCTTTATCAAAGTTCAATTTATGAGGTCATAAGGTGCGACAAATTGTCGCACCTTATCGTTCCAATTCCGAGTGGTTTCGTGCGCGCAACTTTTCACGTTCAGTATTATATTGCTGTGCCTGCCTACTTGCTTGATCTATCATATCACTTAGCGTTTGAGGCCCTCGGGATAATACATCTGTACCAAGACCTGGTACAGCTAGTTTGTCCAAAATTTTATCAGGCAATATAAGTGTCTCTTTAGTTATACCTTTCGCAGTATAACACAAATCTGCATACTTTTCCTGCTTTATTTGCTTTCTAAAAACCGCCAAAATACGCTGCTGTGGGTGTATACTAACGGTACGCATATCTTCCTCAAGGACAGTGTTGGGAACATAGTAATTACCATCTTTTACGAAACCCATAGATGCTGTTACATTACCAATAATTTTGTCTGTATGTAGTTTGATTCTGCTACCGTCAAAATTCCCACACATTTTTGCATTCTTATAAATTTTCATTACCTGCGGCAATACATCCAGTTTCAACTTCACTCTGAAATCCGTTTGAAAATCATTTGGGCTTATCTGGTTGCTTAGGCAACGCTTGTAAAACAATGTGGCACTCATTTTGTTTGTCAACTTGACACCAGTTAAATGCAAAAAATGTTTTTTCAAAAACAAGGTTTCAATAAAGTTTGTATTTTCTCGTGACCCAAAAACGAATAATATATTTTTGCCTTCAAGATTATTACGATATTCGATTGCATTCTGGTATATCGCATTTAAAATAAATTAATTATCCATTACTTCTCCCATAAATTTAAAGAGAGAGCAGAAGCACCGTAGTGCAACATACTCTCCCTTTGTGGCTGATTTATTACGTTGTCCGCCAACAGTCCGGCACATTCGTCCGGCAAAGCTTCAGGTTTATTACGTTGCCTGCCAACAGTCCGGCACATTCGTCCGGCAAAAATTTCGGATTTTAGGTGTCAGCCCACCAAGCAGACTGTGTCTGCCTTGTTACTATTATAGTACACTTTAGCTATAAATATGTCAACCATATTTTGAGTGAATCAGTCCGACAATTTGTCGCACTTAAACCTCAATGCCAGAGTCTACCTTTAACAGCTGCTTGATGTAACCCTGCAGAAAATTGTGACCATGGACAACTGCATAGGCGCACACGGTGCCCCTAGAGCCTTTTTTGAAACGCACCTTCACATCATCAAAAAATATAGGGAATCAGGGAAGTAAAAGGAAATGAGCAAAAAAAGACCGCCTTTTCAGGCGGTTGGAAAATTTCTACTTGATTTCCACACCATAATATGGTATTATGGCGAAGTAAGTAGAAATTGAATATGCAATCCACAGATTGCTAAGCGTTTAGCCGACGTTCAGCAACCTTGCGCCATAAAGGTTTACAGATAACCGTTATGACTTGTGAAATGCAGTTACACGCTTCATTATAGCGTTGACTTCATACATTTGTCAAGCGACTTTCATTCTAACCTTTTTGCGCAGGAGAATGGAAGCCGTTTCTTTTTTTACTTTAAACCAAGCTGTACATTGATCTTGAACCTTGAACCTTGAAAACCCAAAAGTCTTGTGTATCTTAATTCCTGTCCGGCGCGCAAACGTCAACGTGTACCGTGAGGACACGGCAGTGAAAGCGCAAAGCCTGTGGGTGGCCATGACCTGTATTGAAGCGAGCCACAAATCCCACCAACTGACATTGGCTGTCAGCGGCAACAATTCCGAAAGGAACAATGATACTTGCACATTGAACGCATCACCGCATTGTGTGCGCCCTGAAAGGACTGTCCGGTGTGTTTACACCCCGGCAATGGACAAGCATTCGCCATGCTCGTATACAAGACTTCAAAGTTTATGATAATTTGCTATTGTGTCACCAGCACAATAAAAAGTTATCATAAACGAATATGCTTAATTCTCTTGTTAAACACATTCGTTTATGATAACGGAGGAAAGCACCTCCATTATCATCACTTGTGTGGAGCTATTGGCCGGACTCGAACCGGCGACCTGCTGATTACGAATCAGCTGCTCTACCAACTGAGCCACAATAGCAAATTGAAATTTAGGACTCAAATATTATAGCGCAGAGTTTCATGAGAGTCAAGCATAAAAGGCCGTTTTGCCCAAAAAGGCAGAGTTAGAGCCGCTTTCTGAAAAAACTTCGTTCTTTACAAAAAAATACTGCTTTTAATTTGACAAACCTGTGAAACATGCTATAATGTTACAAAGATGTAACACAAATATGTCCAAGCACGATCGCTTTTTTCTGATGATGCAGATGTATAAAAAACAAGAATATCCATTTGACAATCAAAGGGAGGATATAATTTGAAAATAAGTAAAATTGCAGTAAAACGCATTTTAACAGTCACTTTAGCCTTTTCCGTTGCTGCCACAACAGCAATATGTCCGGTATATGCAGCAGACGACATGAATACCATGCAAAGCAAGCAATCTGAGTTGGCAAGTCAGCAACAAGCAAACAACAATTCGCTTGCTTCCCTTCGTCAAAATAAAGACCAGAAAACCGCCTATGCCTCTGCTCTTCAGTCACAAATTTCAACGATTGAAGAACAGGTCAATAACTACAATAACCAGATTACAGACTTGGATTTGCAAGCACAAAAAGCAGAGGATGCCATTGCAAAAACACAAAAACAGATTAATGCAGACAATGTAAAATTGAAGCAGCGCCTGCGTGCCCTGTATATGGGCGGTGAGGCCAGCAACCTTCAGATCCTGCTTTCTTCCAATAATCTGCTTGACCTTGCAGACAAAAGTGAAGCTGTCACCATGGTCACCCAACACGATACAGACCTGATTGACCGATTGAAATCAGAAAAAACGATTGTGCAGCAGAAAAAGACAGCGATTCAGCAGAAGCGGCAGGAAGTTGAGTCACTCAAAACAACCGTCAGCTCCAAACAGCAGCAGTTAACGGATACTTTATCAGAAACAAATCAGTTTCTGCAGGAAATTGGCCAGCAGGAAATTGACCTTGAAAATAAGAATTCCACACTGGATGCACAGACGGCAAAGCTCTCCGCCGCTATCAGCAGTTGGTCTCAGCAACAGGTGAAAAAGTCTGCTCCGAGCAGCAGCCAAAGCAGTCAGTCGGACTCTCAGCAATCGGAGGCTTCCACGCCCGCGTCTAACAACAACGACAGCAATTCTTCTTCCGATTCCAATTCCAATTCCGACTCCAATTCGAATTCCAATTCGCCCAGTTCTTTTTCCAGTGTCATTGGGAAAGCGGAATCCGCACTCGGCAAGCCTTATGTGATGGGTGCTGCAGGACCGGACGCATTCGACTGCTCCGGTTTGGTATGTTGGGCATTCGGCATTCCACGGGCAACCGCACAGGGCCTGTGTAATGAATGTTCATCGGTGTCTGTTTCTGACCGCCGTCCGGGTGATTTGATTTTCTTCAGCGGTACTTATGACTGCGGTGAAACTGTGACGCACGTTGGCATTTACATCGGCAGCAATATGATGATTGATGCAGAAGACGGCGGCGTTTCTGAAGCTTCCACAGAATCTTCTTATAATCTGCAGCATTTTTACGGATATGGCAGACTGTAATATTTTTACATACAAAAAGGCACATCTGCTCATAAAGCGGATGTGCCTTTTTTCATGGATGGATCAGTTCTATCCGGAGTTTAAGGGTATGTTCTTTCTCAAATGTGGTAAGATGGTGATAGCTCATCCTGCTCCTTTTGCGAAATGTTGTTCTTCCAACTCCAATTTACAAGGTGAAAACTGCATGGTAAGCTTCCTTGTACCTGCGTTATGGCAGCGCACTTCTGTTTTACAATACAATCTATCACATGAAAAAGACTGTCACCAGTGCACTGCCCGCAATCAGGATGGCACACGCAGCAGCCACCACACGAATGATTAGTTTCCGCTTCTTTTCTGTCATAAGCCGGTCCTTTCTATTCTTTCGCAACCATATTTTACATTTCCATAGAATTATCATAATTATATTAGTGTTTTCCCCGCAAAATGTCAACTAACTCGGTTTGCTTTAGGTTACAGAAAGTTTACATAACTTGACAGGCAACTGCGTGCTCGTTAAAATAGGTTTGTAATCTATGAATTCTGGAGAAACAGAGGGAAAAGCCATATGCCATCCACTCCGCAAAATCATCAGCCACGCCGTGGCAGAACACCGCCGTACGGCTCTTATAACAATAACCCAAGGGACGTCTACTCCAACTCCAACGCTGGGCGCAGACCCCAGCAGTCCGACCCCATGGTGGACATCTCCTCCTACAGCAACCGCAGGCGGACAGCAAACGCAAGGCAGACTGCCGCAGCTCATCAGCGCCGGGTTGCTCCGCCCTCCCGCCATACACAAGAAGCGCAGGTCCGCTATCATGACGGTTTTGACTTTGACGACCGCGCAACCCCTGTATCCCGTCAACGTGCAGTGCAGCCTTCCCCCGTGTATGGCGGCCGGGGTGGCTCCGGTGTACGCCGCAAAAAGCACCATGCTCTGCGAAATATCCTATGCGTTCTTCTTGCCCTCCTCATTGCCCTGTTTGCATGGATAACCGCCATTTTTTCAGCAATGGACCGGACACACAATAAAGTTGACCAGAGTACCTATGCCCGCACACCAGAGCACGCACCCACTTGGAGCATCAAATCCAGTCCGTGGATAACCAACATTCTGCTGCTTGGCATTGACCAAGACCCCGACAACACCCATCGCAGCGATACCATGATTCTCTTTTCCATTGACCGCCAGCACATGAAGCTGAAAATGACTTCCTTCCTGCGCGACACTTATGTGGAAATTCCGAATCACGGCAGGCAGAAACTGAATGCTGCATTTGCTTTCGGCGGCCCTGCCATGGCCATGCAGACGCTGGAAAATAACTACCGCATTAAGATTGACCAGTACATGGCGGTCAATTTTGATACCTTTGCAACGATTCTCAATGAATTCGGCGGCATTGATGTCACCCTGAACGAAGGTCTGTGCAAAGAATTCAATGCAAACCTCGGCACCCATTTCACCCCCGGCAAGCGCACACTAAAGGGAGTACAGGCACTTTATTACACCCGCATCCGCAATTACGGCAATGACTATGGACGTGCTCAACGGCAACGGGAAGTCATTGGACAGCTCATTAAGAAGATGGCAACCGTCGGGCCGGTCAAACTGAACAGTATTCTCAAAAAAATCATGCCGATGATTTGGACAAACATTCCGGCTGCCAAACTTTCTGCCATTTGTATGCTGAATATGCCAGTTGTATTCTTCAAGCAGAAAACACAGCAGATTCCACAGGACGGTACCTTCGACGGCAAGGATTTGGACGGAGTCGGCTGGGTGGAAGTTGCTGACATGGAGAAAAACTGCACGCTGCTTCGCCAGTTTCTCTTTGAAGACAGTTCGCACAGCTGAAACGGAAACTTCTAGCTGGAATCGATATGGTACTTGGTTGTGCCAGCAACTGCGTTGGAAAACAGAGAGCGCATGAAAGGAAGTGCCATGAGCACACGTTATGCCAAGCCAGAGGACATCAGCCAAATCAGCAATTTAGACAAACATATTGCAAAGACAGAGCTGCTGTCTGCAATCCGGCAAAAAAGGGTTCTCCTTGCGGAAATAAACGGAGTCTTTGCCGGATGGCTCCGATTTAACTTGTTTTGGGACAATACGCCATTCATGAATATGCTCTTTGTATTAGAAACTTACCGAAACAAGGGTGTAGGCAGTCAGCTTGTTGCACGCTGGGAAACCGAAATGCAAACTTCCGGTTACAGTCTGCTCATGACCTCAACACTTGCCAGCGAAACCGCACAATTCTTTTACAGAAAGCGGGAATATCAGGATGCCGGTTCGCTGCTACTGCCAAATGAGCCACTGGAAATAATTTTTATTAAAAAATTATAAGAAGCAATGCTGTTGCAATTATGCACGGAATTTTCCGTGCATTTTTTTATCCGTCAGATAAAATTGTAATTCCCGCAGTTATCGTGTATAATAAGAAAATAATCTGTTCAAATAAAGCGGAGGCCAGAAACATGGAGAAAAAGACTTTTTACATCACAACGCCTATTTACTACCCTTCCGGGAAACCGCACATCGGTCACAGCTACTGCACAGTGGCCAGCGACGCGATTGCCCGCTACAAGCGAATGCAGGGCTATGATGTCATGTTCCTGACCGGCACAGACGAACATGGCCAGAAAATTGAGCAAAAAGCTGCCGCAGCCGGCATTACTCCAAAAGAATATGTGAACGGCACCACAAAGGTTTTTCAGGATTTGTGGAAGCTGCTGAATATTTCCAATGACCGTTTTATCCGTACCACGGATGATTACCATGTGCGCGGCATACAGAAAATATTCCGTCAGCTTTATGATAAAGGCGAGATTTACAAAGGAAAATATGAGGGCTGGTACTGCACTGACTGCGAGTCTTTCTGGACAGAAACTCAGCTCAAAGACGGCAAGTGCCCGGACTGCGGCCGTGAAGTGAAGTGGGAATCCGAAGAAGCGTATTTCTTCAAGCTCTCCAATTATGCGGACCGGCTGCTGAAGCTCTATCAAGACCACCCGGATTTCATTCAGCCGGAAAGCCGCAAAAACGAAATGATTGCCTTCATTAATCAGGGACTGCAGGATTTGTGTGTTTCCCGCACAAGTGTCCACTGGGGCGTGCCGGTCGATTTTGACCCCAAACACACTGTCTATGTCTGGCTGGACGCGCTGCCGAACTACATTACTGCACTCGGCTATGGCAGTGACGATGAAAGCGACCTTCACAAATACTGGCCGGCTGACGTTCAATTTGTCGGCAAAGAAATCGTGCGCTTTCACACCATCATCTGGCCGGCTATCCTAATGGCACTGGGACTGCCGCTGCCGAAACAAGTCTATGGTCACGGTTGGCTGCTGTTTGGTGACGGCACCAAAATGAGTAAATCCAAAGGCAACGTGGTTGACCCGTATATTCTTTGTGAACGCTATGGTGTGGATGCGATCCGCTATTTCCTGCTGCGAGAGATTCCTTTCGGCAGTGATGGACTTTTCACCAATGAAGCACTCATTAACCGTATTAACTCTGACCTTGCAAATGACCTTGGCAATCTGCTTTCCCGCACAACCGCAATGGTACAGAAATACTTCGGTGGCATCATTCCGCAGGAACAGGAAACTGCCGCGCCGGATGCTGAATTGGAAGCAATGGGCAATGCTCTGCGGAGCAAATGTGACAAAGCAATCGACTCCTATCAGTTCAGCAAAGCACTGGAATATATCTGGCAGTTTATTGCCCGTGCCAATAAATATGTAGATGAAACCGCGCCATGGGCACTTGGCAAGGACGAAACGAAAAAAGCCCGCCTTGCTGCCGTGATGGACCATCTGTGTGAAGCACTGCGTATGGTGTCTGTTTTGCTCACACCATTCATGCCCAGCACTGCTCCCAAGATACAGGCGCAGCTTGGCCTTTCCGCCGTGGACTGCACTTATGAGCGTATTGCCAACTTTGGCCATTTCCCGGCTGGATGCAAAGTCAGCAAAGGGGACTCTCTGTTCCCGCGCATTGATGTTGATAAGGAAATTGAAGAACTCAATCAGTTGATTCCAAACCCTGCCACCCAGAAAGAACCGGAAAGCAAGGTAAAAGAGGAACTTGCTGGTGTTTCACAAATTGGCATTGAGGATTTTGCGAAAGTAGAGTTGCGCGCGGCAAAAATCATGGACTGTGAAAAGATTAAGCGTGCGAAGAAGCTCCTGAAGCTCACACTGGATGACGGCACCGGAGAACCACGCACTGTCTGCAGCGGTATCTCTCAGTGGTATAAGCCGGAAGATTTAATTGGCAAAACGATTGTGCTCGTTGCCAACCTCAAACCCGCAAAGCTCTGCGGTGTGGAAAGTCAGGGTATGATTCTGGCAGCGGATGCCGGAGAAGATGATGTGAAAGTCGTATTCCTCGATGGTGTTCCGGCCGGCAGCAAGATTCGCTGATACATTTTATTAGAATATTACAAAAACAGGGATGCTGAAAATAAACTCAGCATCCCTGTTTTACAAAGGAGTTGCCCTTCTATGCTCTACACACATATTTTTGACAGCCATGCACACTATGATGATGAAGCGTTTGACGCAGACCGCACCACTCTCTTAGCGGAACTGCCGCACAAGGGGGTCTGTCACCTGATTGACTGCGGTGCCAGTTTAGATGGATGCAGGAAAGCTGTAGCACTGGCAAAACAGTATTCTTATATTCATGCTGCCGTTGGAATTCATCCGGAAGAAATCGGCGGTTCCACAGCAGACTGGATGCCGGAACTGGAAACAATGCTGCAGCACAAAGAAGAAAATAAAATTGCTGCCATTGGGGAAATCGGTCTGGATTATCACACAGACGAAAATCCGCCGCGGGAAACACAGCAGGCTGCTTTTGCCGCACAACTGGAATTGGCACGCCGCTATGACCTGCCGGTTATCGTTCATGACCGAGAAGCACACGCCGACACCCTCCGCCTGCTGCAGGAATATCATCCGCGCGGTGTCGTTCACTGTTTTTCCGGCAGTGTGGAAATGATGCGGGAAGTGCTGAAACTCGGTATGTACATCGGTTTGGGAGGGGCAGTCACCTTTAAAAATGCAAAGATGCCGGTGCGTGTTGCCGCTGCTGTGCCGCTTGACCGCTTACTGAATGAAACGGACTGTCCCTATATGGCACCCGTTCCATGCCGGGGGCAACGCTGTGACTCCACCATGATTCCTTATTCTGCGGAGGTCATCGCTTCAGCCCGCGGGATTTCTGCGCAAGAAGTACTTGACGCTGGCTACCAAAATGCCCAGCGGCTGTTCCATATTCATCTGGCAGAGTCCTGATTGCTGACGGAGCTTTCAGTTTCCTCTGCTTCAGGCACGCTGACACGGCCCAGCGGGTTTGGCGTATTCACCATCAGCATTCGTACCAAATGTGCGGTCGTGTTCATCCAGTTATGCTGCTGATTGGAATGAATATGTATACTGTCACCAGGGTACAACACATATTTATTTTTATCCAGCAAAAATGTCACCATTCCCTCCAGCACGAAAATAAATTCCTCACCCGTGTGTAATATATCCGCAGTTTCAATTTGCTCTGTAAATGGCATCAGCACCAGCACGCGTGGAAACATGGCAAAATCAGTATCTGATTTTATCAGGAGATGCTGCAGCACCTGTGTGGAAACCACACTCGGTTTTATTTCGGCTGTGCGCATCACGGGGTCATCGAAGCATTCGCTACTACCCTCAAAGAAAACAGCCAAAGGCACTTCCAGCACATCCGCCAGCTTGTCCAGCGAATCCAACGCAATAGACGAAAGCCCTCGTTCAAATTGTGAAAGGAATCCAATGGAGAGTCCAGATGCTTCACTTAACTGCTTTAATGTCATTTTCTTCTTCACACGAAGTTCCTTCACTTTTGTGCCGACTGCTGCTGTTGCATTCATAGACAACTTACCTCCCTGTCTTGCCAAATCAATATCATAATAATCTGCTATTCAAAGAATGTCAACAATTTATGTAATTTTTTTCAAATATTTACATTTTATTTCCTGATTTGCTCTGATATCATAGAAAATAGATCGTATTTTATATAGAATTAGAATTTTTGCACAAGTTAGTTGTCGTTTGAAAGGCAAAAAAGTTCTGTTAAAGAAACTTGTTTCAGATGAGGAAATATTTATCATGGCTAGTTGCTGCTTTCTGAAGCACAATAATGCGTGGAAGGAGATGCAGCGTTATGGTAAAAAAATCACAAAACGATGTGCAGCAGGACAAAGATTTGCTCGGTTACTCAGACGACTATCTGAATGACGTGAACAATGTTGTTTCTTCTCAGGAATGCACCGGTTTGATTATGGCTCCTCCAACTTCCGAAGCTGAGGCAGAGTCCTACACGGAACTTTACGGTATTCCAAAACCAGAAAACAAAGTTCCAAATGGCCTGCAGAAAGAGCGCAAGGAAGACCACAGTTTCCATTAAATATAAAAAGGCACCGCTGCGCTGGCGATGCCTTTTTATATTATTCCATCTCTTTTTTGCGTTTTCGCTTTTTGTAAATCACAATTCCGATATACAGAACCAGAAACGCGCACAGCACCGCAATTAAGGTTGTGGTATCCCCTGCGCCTCCCATTTTTACTTCAGCCCACAAACCGTCTATCAGGGTATTGGTACTGTCCGGCAGGTCGGTGAAAACCTCGGATTTATCTAAAATAGACTGCGGTGGATAATAAATGGGATTGGAAGTAACTTCTTCCGGCAGCAGCTTTTTGGCGGCTGTTTCCGGAGTAGAATAGCCAATATAGCTCAGATTTGCGGCAGATACTTTCGGGTCGCACAGAAAGTTGATATAAGCTTCTGCTGCCGCCTTATGTTTGCTGCCTTTGGGAATGCACATGGTATCTACAAAAAAGTTTGTACCCTGTTTGGTGGGAATTGTAAATCCGATATTTTTGTTTTTTCCCACCAAAGTAGCGGCATCTCCCGCATAATAGGGGGCCACCCAAGCTTCACCGGAATCCATTTTATCAAAAATCTGATCCATCACATATGCCTGTACCAGCGGTTTCTGCTCTTTTAACAGTGCCGCAGCCGCTTCCCAATCATTGGTATCCGTGGTGTTATAGGAAATTCCGAGTCTTTTCTGCGCAATGCCGAAAGCATCCCGCGGATTATCAAACATCAGAATTTTGCCCGCATATTTTTTGTTCCAGAGAATATCCCAGGACTCGGTTTCCTCGGGTTTTACATACTTTTTATTATAGAAAATTCCTACCACACCCCATGTGTAGGGCACAGAGTAAGCATTGTCCGGATCATACTTTGGATTGCGGTACTGTTTGTCGATATACTGAAAATTCGGAATATTGTTGAAGTCGAGCTTCTCCAGCATTCCCTGCTTCATTAATTTGTTCACCATATAATCGGACGGAAAAATCACATCGTATTCCGCGCCGCCGCCTGATAGCTTGGAATACATGGACTCATTGGTGTCAAATGTGGTGTAATTCACCCGAATACCGGTGCGTTTGGTAAACTCGGCATTGGCATCCATTGTGCCGTCCGAACCGTCGCTAATGTATTCGCCCCAGTTGTAGACATTGATGGTCACACCGGCATTTGGTGTGGATTTTTTATCCGCGGCAAAGGCCGGAACCATCATGCCGCAGAGTGTCAGCACAGACAAAAGAGCAGCAATCATACGCTTCATGCTTCTGCCTCCTCTGCCTCTGACTGCAGCCGGGCAGCCTTATCCGTAATAACAGACTGGCGTGCGTTCACAACAATCAGCAGCACCAGAATCGCCGCGAACAGCACTGTGGAAAGCGCATTGATTTCCGGGCTAATACGTTTTCTGGTCATAGAATAAATAAATATCGGCAGAGTCTGTGTGGTGCCGCTTGTAAAATAACTAATGACAAAATCATCAATAGAAAGCGTGAATGCCATAATGGCACCGGTAATAATGCCCGGTGTAATCTGCGGAAGGACAACCTTAAAGAAAGCACTGGTCGGCGCACACCCCAAGTCCTGCGCCGCTTCATACAAATGCGGGTCCATTTGCATCAGCTTCGGACGCACAGACATGATGACATAGGGCAGACAAAATGTGATGTGGGCAATAATCAGGCTACCCATACCAAGGTTTGCACCAACTGCACGCGTGGAAATGACAAACAGCAGCATCATGGAAACACCGGTGACAATCTCCGGATTGACCATCGGCAGGTTGGTAACGTTCATGGTGACACGGCGCATCCATTTATTTTTCAGGCTGCCGATTCCAATAGCACCAGCAGTGCCCAGTACGGTGGAAACCGCCGCAGCAACGACCGCTATCACCAGGGTGTTGCCCAAGGCCTCCATAATCAGTCGGTCCTGAAAAAGCCTGCTGTACCAGCGAAGGGAAAAGCCGGAAAAGACCGAGCGGCTCATGGCAGAGGAATCATTAAAGCTAAAGAGAATCAGCACAAAAATGGGCGCATACAAAAACAGAAAAATCAGCACCATATAAATTCTGGAAACTGTTTTCATATCATCATCGCCCCTCTTTCATCGTCATCATCAAACTGGTTCATAATGCCCATGCAGATAATAATGAGCACCATCAGCACCAGCGAAATGGCAGAACCGAGATTCGGGTTATAAGCAGAGCCAAGGAACTGCATCTCCACCACATCGCCAATCAGCAGGTTTCCGCCGCCGCCCAGCATTTTGCTGATGATGAAGGTGCTGACTGCCGGCACAAACACCATCGTAATGCCGGAAATAATGCCCGGCATACTCATGGGCAGTGTCACCCGGGCAAAGACCTGCGCTTTGTTGGCACCCAAGTCCTGTGCGGCCTCCAGCACAGAGTTGTCTATCTTAGTCAGCACTGTGTAAAGCGGCAGAATCATATAGGGAATGTAATTATAAATCATGCCCAGCACCACAGCGCCGGCAGTGTTAATCATATGCACGCGCGGCAGTCCCAGCGCCGCGAACAGATTATTGAGAATGCCGTTATCCTCCAGCAGCGTCATCCATGAGTAGGTGCGCAGCAGGAAGTTCATCCACATGGGCAGCATCACCAGCATGATCATCACATTCTGCGTCTTAAACTTCATGTGTGCAATGCTGTATGCCAACGGATAACTGAGCAGCAGACAAATAACCGTGGCCAAGGCGCCCTGCCAAATGGAGCGCAGAAACACATTGCTGTACTGTCCCACCTGCCGCATATTTTCCAGTGTGAATGTCCCAGCTTTATCGGTGAATGCAAAGAACAGCACCATAAACATGGGCACGACGGTAAACAGAAGCATCCATATGAGATAAGGAAGCAGTGCTCTTTTTGCCTTCATTCCGCTGCCTCCTGCTTTGCCTCATCGGCTTCCTCCGCTTCTTCGGTGGTCATGATGTCCTCCTCCATCTCATCGCTGAAGGTGCTGTAATCACCAAAGGAACCGGAATAACGGGACTTATGCATAATGTGAATGTCGTCCGGCCCGATTTCCAGCCCGATACGTTCCCCGACACCGGTATAATGAATGGATTGCACCATCCACTTGAAGCCGTGTACATCCACAATAATCTCATTGTGCACACCTTTAAAAGTCACATTGGTGACAACCCCATGCAGCGGACTGTCCTCCGGCGCGACCACATCAATGTCCTCCGGACGAATGACCACATCGACTGGTTCGTCTTTGCGGAAACCCTTGTCCACGCACTTGAATTTGCACCCGGCAAACTCCACTAGAAAATCTTCGCGCATAGTGCCGTCTATAATATTAGATTCCCCAATAAAGTCCGCAACAAAGGCATTTTTGGGCTCATTATAAATGTCCTGCGGTGTGCCAATCTGCTGAATGCAGCCGTTGTCCATCACAACCACCGTATCACTCATAGAGAGTGCTTCCTCCTGGTCATGGGTGACAAACAGAAAGGTAATGCCCGTCTGCTGCTGTATCTTTTTCAGCTCGACCTGCATATCTTTGCGCAGCTTCATGTCCAATGCGCCCAGCGGCTCATCCAGCAGCAAAACTTTCGGGTGATTGACCAGTGCCCGCGCAATGGCAACCCGCTGCTGCTGCCCACCGGAGAGTCTATCTACATTGCGATGCTCAAAGCCGCGAAGATTTACCATGTCCAGCATCTCTTTCACTGCCGTGTGAATCTCTTTTTCCGGCCGCTTGTGGATGCGCATTCCAAAAGCGACGTTGTCATACACATTCAGATGCGGAAACAGTGCGTACTTCTGAAAAATTGTGTTGACTTCCCGCTTATACGGCGGCACATCATTGATTCTCTTTCCGTTAAAAAAGACATCGCCTTTGTCCGGCATGACAAAACCGCCGATAATCCGCAGAGTTGTGGTCTTGCCACAGCCGGAAGGCCCCAGCAGGGTGACAAATTCTCCGTCACGGATACTCAGGCTGAAGTTCTGCAGTACCGGTTCGCCGTCGAATGCCACAGCGATGTCTTTCAGTGCAATGATTGGTTCTTTTTCCAATAAAAATGCATCCCCTTTGCGGTGATTTAGTTACGCTGAGCCAGGCATGGTTAAACGCCACCCCCAGTGCTGTATCTTTACTGCGCCCCGCAAAGGATTTTTCGCAGTCAATGGCCAAAAAGGCTGCGGCAGCAAAACGGCACCGGGCATTTGTCAGATGCAAACGCAACAAATGATATAATAATGTTTATTCTCCATTTTGTCAATGATTTTTTGGAAAAATCGTCATATTCCTTTGATTTCCATGAGAATTCATTGAAATCGAGTGAATTTTCTCTCATATTCTCATTTATTCTCTTGTTTCCTCATTGACTATTTCAATTTTTCTGTGGCAGTGTTTCCACCGGCAAATGCATATGTGCACAAGCCTCCTGCCATGGAACCGGATACCCCGCGCCATGTGAGCAAAACACAGAGCCTGGCGTATTTTCCACATCACGCTCCGGCTGATAGGCAGCCTGTGAAATGACCTCTTGCGCATTGTGGCAGAGACGGTAACGGTCAAACGCAAGACTGATGCTGCCCCGGCCCTTGGTAAATGCCGTCACCTGCATCGGATAGTCCATCATCTCTGAAACCGGCGCACATCCGCGCACCACGGCCTGCTCCCCGGAAATCTCCGGCGGTTCACAGGTTCCGTGCATTCTCTGCACATCCGCAATCACCTTTCCGGCAAGCGGCAGTTCTATTTCCGCCGTGAACTGATACCACGGTTCCAGCAGAACATTTTGCGCCTGCATCAGTCCCTGCCGCACCGCACGGTAAGTTGCCTGCCGAAAATCACCGCCCTCAGTGTGTTTCAGGTGCGCCCGGCCGGAAAGCAGTACCATATGCACATCCGTCAGCGGAGCGCCTATCAGCACGCCGCGGTGTTCTTTTTCCAGCACATGGGTGCAAATCAGCCGCTGCCAGTTTTCCGCCAGAACGTCCTGTGAGCACTGGCTTTCAAAAGTAATGCCACTGTCCGGCGCACCCGGCTTCAGCAGCAGATGCACCTCCGCATAGTGCCGAAGCGGCTCAAAATGGCCGCATCCCACCACAGGCGACGCTATCGTTTCACGGTACAGCACCGCGCACCTGCCGAATGACACCGGAATCTGAAAGCGTTCTTGCATAAGTTGTGCCAGCACTTCAAGCTGGATACGTCCCATCACCTGCACTTCCAGTTCCTGCAGCGGTTCATTCCAGCGGATGTGCAGCAAAGGCTCCTCATCCTCCAGTTCCTGCATATCCTTCAGCACAGTCTTTGCCGGAATGCCGCTGTCAAACAATACCCGCGCGGAAAGCATGGGCTGCAAAGCGTATTTCTGCCCACACACAGCCCCTTGCCCTGCGGTATCACCGGGGCGCAGGGACTGTACACCGGTAACCGCACACAAATCGCCCGGCAGCGCCTGTTTGGCCAGTGTATACTTCCCTCCCTGATAGACACGCAGCTCGTTGCATTTCTCCGGCTCAGCGGCTTCTCCCGGCACCACAATCCTGTCCTTCGGGTGCAGACTGCCCGCTGTGATACGCAGAAAGGCCACTCTGCCACCGCTGTCATGCCGGATTTTATAGACTTTTGCCGCAAAGGGTGCTTGTGTGCAACCGGAAAAAGGTTTCGTCAGCCAGAACAGGCCATTTAAAAGCTGTGCAACACCTTCTCCTGCCAACGCAGAACCGGAGAATACAGGAACCATTCGGCACGCGGAAAAGAGCGCCTGTGCCGCTGTCAGCCATTCTTCCGGTATGTAGCCTGTATTCAGATACTTTGCCAATAACACATCTTCCAGCTCTGCCACATCTTCAGCAGCGGCATCTGTCATGCTTCCATCCTCATGCAGACTGTGGGTAAAATCCACACAGGGGATGCCAAGTCGTGTGCGGAATTCCCGCAGCAGTTCCTCCGGATGTGCACCAGCGCGGTCTGTCTTACTCAGAAACAGCATGATCGGAATTTTTCGTTTCTGCAGCAGATGCCAGAGCGTCCGTGTGTGACTCTGGACTCCCTCGACGCTGCTGACCACCAATACCGCACAGTCCATCACCGAGAGACAGCGCTCCATTTCGCCGGAAAAATCCACATGGCCGGGTGTGTCCAACAAGGTAAACGGTCGGCCGCGAAATACAAAAGATGCCTCATCAGCAAATACTGTGATGCCGCGGGTACGTTCAATCTCCGCATGGTCCAGCAGTGTATTTTGGCTGTCCACTCTGCCCGCCTGCCGCAGTGCACCAGATTGGCACAGAATTTGTTCCGCCAGTGTGGTCTTTCCCGCATCCACATGAGCAAGAATACCCAAGGCTGTCATTGCCGGTTGTTCTGTCATCCTATTTCCTCATTTCCTTCCATACTTCTTTTAGTATATCACAAATTTCTATTTCCACCCGAATTTGTGTGTTTTCCCGAATTTTCCGGATAAAAAAAGCCTTCCGGCACAAAACCGGAAGGTAAACTTTTTTATCTCTTTACATTGAGTTTTACCGGAAGCTGTCCTTCTGTAGAAACCGTACCGTCAGCTTTCATCGTAATGCAGGTACGATTTTTCGGGTTGTCATAATCTTTGCTGCAACCGTCATCGCTGTAATATTGATAAGTGGCACAGTGTTGCACATTGGTAAGCAGCGTCAAATCACCAAAGTCGACCTCCGGCACACTCTCTCCGCCCATTGCAAGAGGAATCATCCGGTCTGAACGCAGGAAAAAGACAACCTCATCCAGCGCAATCGAAATATAGTGATAGCCCTTTCCCATCTGTTCCGTCCAAATTTCCTGTGCGGAATGCATCCGTACCAGTTTCATCGGCTCCGGCAAATAGACCGTCCTGCCCACAGCATTCTGTGTGTAAACCGGTGTCACCATCAATTCGTCTCCCAGCATGAGCTGGTCCTGTACCCGTGCAGCGTCCTTGTCCTGCGGATAGACGAATGCCAGCGGTTTAAAATACATCGTATCCTGCAGTGCGGCTTTCATATATTCACTGTAAAGATACGGCAGCAGTGCATAGCGAATGCTAATCAGGTTCCGAAATACCGGCAGTGCCTCTGGGAAGCGGTAAACTTCCTGGCAGCGGGTACCCAGTGCGGAATGGTTTCGCATAAGCGGGGTAAAGACACCAAAGGCAATCCAGCGCAGAAGCAGGTCGGCCGTGGTGTTATCCCCAAAACCGCCAATGTCCGCACCGGAATACAGGAAGCCGCACATACTCAAGGACGGCATCATCTGAATTTCCAGCAGCAAATGACTCCACCAAGAGCAGTTGTCACCCGTCCAGACGCCACCGTAACGGTGCATTCCCACCATAGAGGAACGGGAGAACATCAGCACCCGTTTATCCGGGCAGTATTTCTCAAAGGCTTCCCCGGCGGAACGCGTCATCTCATAGCCATAAAGGTTGTGAATCTTGTCATGACGCACCCGCTCTCCGCCGCAATTATGGTAGAAACTCTCATAGTCCTTCGGATTATTTGACAAACCAGTGACCAGCCCGCGGAAATAGTTAACCTTATCCATATCCAGATTCTGGCCTTCCAGCTTTTTCATCTCCGCAAAGGCAGATTTCAGTCCGTCCTCCGAGTAGAACAGCGCCGGCTCATTCATATCATTCCAAAATCCGTCAACGCCTTTATCCAGCAGGAAACGGTACTTTCCGCCGAACCACGCGCGCACCTCCGGATTTAAAAAGTCCGGAAAATAAGCTTTGCCCGGCCAGACCGCGCCCACAAAAGGAGTGCCGTCCGCTTTTTTGCAGAAATAGTCGTTTTCCAGTCCCTCGTCACAGACGTCATAGCCTTTTTCCTGCTTCACACCAGCATCAATAATCGGCACAAGGTGAATATTCTGCCGCCGCATTTCCTGCACAAAATCAGCAAAATCCGGAAAGGCTTTGTCATTCAGGGTAAAATCCTTGTAATGGTCCATATAATCAATATCAAGGTACACCATGTCGAGCGGCACATGATTTTCCCGATGCTTCTGCACCACTTCGCGTACTTCATCTTCGCTGTAATAGCTCCAGCGGCTCTGGCCATAGCCAAAAGCCCACTTTGGCGCAATATAGCTTCTGCCAATCAATCCACGGAACTGATGCACGATGTCCTCTGCACTTTTGCCGTCTATGATATAAAGGTCATAGTCGGCATTTCCCACCGTCACCGCCATATGGTTCATATTGGTGTAGCCAATGTCATAATCGACTTTCCCGGGATAATCCAGAAATACGCCGAACATCTGCTCTTTTCCCACCAGCAGCAGGAAATTGTCCGACGCATACAGGGACTGTTTGCCCTCCGTATGCTGTGGTTCGTCCGAGCAGCTGCTGCAGTAGTGCCAGCCGCGTTTGTTGATGCCGCGCACGGTTTCACCCAAGCCATAAACAATCGTGTCGCTGCTGAGCGGGCAAGCAAGCGTGCAACCATCATTCTCCACCGTAAAATATGGCACTGGCTCATGTATTGGTGGCAGGCTCTTCACCACCGCATCCGTCTGAAACGGATGTCCGAATGAATAGCGTCTAATCATGGTAATGTCCTCCTGTAATTTTCTATTTTATACATTTCCCTGTTGTCAGCAAAAGGGCCGGATGCTCAGCGCAATCCGGCCCTTCGCACATTCCATTCGATATTTTATTTAATTGCTCCGTCTGTCACACCTTTGACGATGTACTTTTGGCAGGCAAGATAGAAAACAACGATTGGGATGATACACAGCATCAGTCCGGCAGACGCCAAATCCCAGCGCTTGGAGAACTGCCCAAAGAACAGATAGGTTTTCAGCGGCAGAGTCTGCCATCCGGCTTTGTTAATCACCAGAGACGGCAGCAGATAATCGTTCCAAATCCACATTACATTCAGAATGGCGACTGTAATCATAATGGTTTTGAGCAGTGGCACCACAATGATGAAGAAAAGCTGAATGGAATTGCAGCCGTCAATCGTGGCGGCCTCCTCCAGTTCTTCCGGCACATTTTTAATGAAGCCATGGAACATAATGATGGACATACTGGTGCCGAAACCAACATACATGATAACCAGTCCGACACGGTTAATCATGTGCAGGGCGGAGCCAACGCTCATCAGCGGCAGCATCACACACTGAAAAGGAATCAGCATGGCAGCGGCAAATAGCAAAAAAATGACGGAGCTTGCCTTTGTCTTGTAGCGAACCAGCACCCATGCCGCCATGGAAGATACCAGCAGAATCAGCGCTGTGGATACAATCGTGATGACGAGGGAATTCATGAATGACGTCGTATAATCCAAGAACTTAAATGCCTGCGGATAGTTGTTTGGCGTAAAGGTCTTTGCATCCGGAAAACCCAGCACATTCATAAAGATTCCGCGCTGATTTTTAAAGGAATTCAGCAGCAGAATAACAATCGGGAATAAGAACAGAAGGCCCAGTAAAATGCCAACGATAACGAATACCACTTTCTTGGTCACATTTTTGCGGTGCATCCCGGTTTTTACAGTTTGCGTGTTTTCCATTACATCTCAACCTCCTTCCGCTTGGTAAGCGTCAGTTGGGTAATACCGATGGCGGCAACAACAATCAGGAAAATGATAGCCTTTGCCTGTGCAATGCCCAAGTGATTCTCCGCAAAGGCGGAATTGTAGATATTCAGTGCCAGCATCTCGGTTGCGCGGTAAGGACCGCCGGCCGTCAGCGCCAGGTTCTGATCAAACATTTTAAAAGAATTGGAAATCGTCATAAACAAACCGATTGTGAAGGCAGGCATCATCAGCGGCATCGTGATGTGCACCAGCATGCTGCCCGCACCCGCACCGTCAATGCGTGCTGCTTCTTTGACCGATTCCTGTATCTGCTGAATTTGCGCAATGTAAATAATCATCATGTAGCCGGAAAGCTGCCAGACGGTTAAAATCACCAGCCCCCAGAAGCCGGTCTGCGGATTGGACAGCCAGCCTATCAGGAAATGCATTCCGGTTGCTTTGCCGATTGCTGTAAAGATAGATGTAAAGATAAACTGCCATGTAAAGCCGAGCAGCAGCCCGCCAATCAGGTTTGGCATGAAGAAAATGCCGCGCAGGGCAGTTGCGCCGGGGAACGCCTGTGTCACCAGAAGTGCCAGAGCAAAACCTACGACATTGACCAGCACCACTGCGCACAGGGCAAACAAAGCCGTGAACCCAAAAGCATGCAGAAAAGTCTGGTCCTGAAAAATGGTAACGAAATTGCGAACTCCCACAAAGTTGGCACGCTCTGAGATTCCGTTCCAGTCTGTAAAGGCATACCAGAATCCCATGATTGTGGGAATAAGCACGATGAGTGCAAAAGCAATCAGCGCAGGCGCCAGAAACAGCCAGAACCGTGTTTTGCTCTTTTGCATCTGTGATTCCCCCTTAGACATGATTTCATTCAGCACAGAAGCCGCCGTTTAAAAGCGGCGGCTCCCGATTTAGACATTTTTAGTTTTTATCTGCTCAGGAAGCGCGCATGGATTTCCACTGGTCTTTGCAGTTCTTCACGACCTGGTCCCATGTTTCCTCACCGCTCAGGTATTTCTGCACATTGGCGCCAGCCACTTTCTGTGTCCAGGTTGGCGGTGCACCGTTGTAAACCCAGCCGGGCATTGTCTTCTTGTCTGCCACAGCCTTCATAATACGCTGATTCAGCGGGTCTGAGGGCTTCAGACTGCCATAGTTGTCAAATGCGACCGCAAACTTCGCGTCATTGATAATAATTTGTTTGCCTTCATCGGACTGATACATAAAGTTCAGGAAATCTTTTGCAGCAGCTTTCTTGTCAGCATCCGCGTCTTTATTCACAGCCCAGTACATTGGCACGCCGACCGGCCATTTGCCGTCAGAGAAGCCCGGCACCGGGAACGGCAGCATATCCAGTTTCTTCAGCACATTCGCATCCACACTGGTAACAGACGGTGCAATCCAGTTGCCCTGCTCAATAGCGGCAACACGCTCGATTGCAAGGCCGCCCTCCAAAGAAGTGCTGTAATCGATTGAATTCAGAGTGCCACGGCTCTTTGCATTGGTGGTGTAGCTTGCCTGAAAATCGATTATCTTCTTGTAGCCGTCCGACGCCTTAAATGGAAGTTCCTTGGCGTTAAATGCTTCAGTTGCATTCTTAAAGTCCTGCCCCAAAGTTGAGTTGATGTCGTGGTCACCGATAACCCATGTTTCCTTGGCCGGATACTCCATAACCGCCTCCAGCTGCGGATATTTGGACTTCATATCGCCCTTTTCAATCTTGGCTTTCAGGGTATCAAAGCCTTTTTTCATGCCGTCATAGGTCAGCATGGAATCATAAGACACACCGGCATCCTCAAACATCTTGCGGTTAATGACAATGCCATAGCCCTCAAGGTCAAACGGCATTCCCAAAACTTTGCTGCCATCCTTGACATCGGCCAAGGAATCCGCCGGCAAATGAGAAATCCACTTCTGGTCAGAGAGGTCTTCCAGCTTGCTGTTCCAGTCTTTCACGTCCTGCGGGCCGCCGATGTTAAAGATAACCGGCGGGTCAGACTTCATCTTTGTTTTCAGCGCGGCGCCGTAATCATCGCCGCCGCCGACGGTTTCCATGTTAATCTTAACATTCGGGTTCTTCTTCTGGTAAGCGTCAATAGCTTTTTGGAAAGCATCCTTTGCCTCAACTTTGAACTGGAAAATATTAATGCTCACATTTTTTCCATTGGCCACTCCACCTGCAGAAGCGGCAGATGTGCCCGCCGCAGTGGAGCCCGCAGCTCCGGAAGAGGCTCCTGTGGTTTCGCCGCATCCTGCTAATGCAGCCGCACACATTGCGCCGGCTGTTACTAGTGCCAGCAGCTTTTTACCTTTCATTTAAAACAACTCCTTTTCCTCCAAAAAATTGTCAATCAGCATTTCCAAGCATACCAAAATTATTACTTTGTCGCAAAAGTTTATCTGGTATAAGCTGATTTTATGTGCTTATTATATATCATGCATTTTCATTTTGCAATACTTTTGCGCATAAGTTTTAATATTTTTTTTAATTATTTGATTTTCTGCGCATAAAGCCGCTAAAATTGGGCACTGCTCTTTGTGCTGCCCAAAGTGGTTGCATATCGCCCGCATCGGAAATTGTTTTTTTTACTTTAGTAGACTATAATAATTATTTAAGTTACTTTTACCCCAGAAAGGAAACTCCGTTATGGTCACCATCAAGCAAATGGCCGAAAAAATCGGTGTCAGCCCCACCACTGTTTCCAATGTCATTCACGGAAACACTCAGGAAGTTTCCCCTGCCACTATCCAGAAAGTCCGTCAGGTCATTCGAGAATCCCACTACATTCCCAATATGACTGCACGCAATCTTGCTAGCAATCAAACACATATTATCGGCGTGATCCTCTGCTTTGAAAAAGGCAGCGGCGCACAGGCACTGGCGGACCCATTTAACGGCGAGCTGGTCGGTGCGATTGCCGCTGCCATTGAGGAGCGGCAGTTTTACATGATGGTTCACGTCACCAATGCGGAGGATGAAGCCATTCAGCTTGCCCTTTCGTGGAATGTAGAGGGGCTTATCATCTGCAGCATGCACAAGGAACAGTGGTTCCGGATTGAAGAAGTTACGCATAAACCTGTGATTTTCGTCGATTCTTATTTCGACGGCAGAACAGATTATGCAAATATCGGGCTGGAAGACCGCTCCGGCGGCTACCAGATGGCCTCTTACCTGATTGCACACGGGCACAAACGCATTGCCTTTTCCTCAGATAACCTCGTCAGCGTTGACCATGAGCGCTATCTGGGCTATAAAGCCGCGTTAGAGGAGCATGGTATCCACTGTGAAAAAGATTGGCTGATCTCCTGTTCTCATGAGGATAAAATTAAAGCACCGGCAGAACTGCTCCGCCGACGAAATGATTTCACGGCTGTTTTCTTTGCCTCTGATTATTATGCGATGCTTGCCATGAATTATTTACAGGATAACGGTGTGCGCATACCGGAAGACCTTTCCGTCGTTGGTTTTGATGATAATATACTGGCACAGAATACCCGCCCGCCGCTAACTACCATGCACCAGGAACCAGCAGAAAAAGGCCGGCTGGCAGTAGAACTGCTCCTAGACATCATGCAGGGGCATCCGCCGAAACAGCGAAATATTCACCTGCCCACATATCTGGTTGAGCGCGGCAGTGTGCGCACCATCACAGAAAAAGCTGCAGAAAACAAGAAAGAAGGACTTGCACAATGAAAGGTAAAAAACTCAATGGGCTGTCCGGAGCGGATGGCACTCTGGTGTGGGTGGAATTTGAGAATCCGGATGCCGCCACCTGTGAAAACTGCGGTGCCTGCGGTACTGCCAGACAGGCCAACTCCGTTTATAAAGACGGTGTCTACCGGGTTAGCGGACATTTTTTGGTTTCACCGGAAAATAAAAATATCTGCTTCCATGAATATATTCCGCGAATCACCGCGATTTATGAATGGAAATCAGAATAAAGGTAAAAGAAGGGCTGCGGAGAAATTTCTCCACAGCCCTTCTTTTGTTGTCACACTGATTTTGCCTTATCTGTGCAGGCTTTCATGGCGGCCATCACGCTGCCGCGAAAACCAGTTTCCTCAAGAACACGCACCGCTTCAATCGTCGTGCCTGCCGGAGAACAGACCATATCTTTCAGTTCCGCCGGATGTCTGCCGGTTTCCAGCACCATCTTTGCGCTGCCCAGTACTGCCTGCGCCGCAAAAGTGTATGCCTGCTTCCGCGGCATTCCGTCTGCCACAGCCGCATCTGCCATTGCCTCAATAAACATAAAGACAAATGCTGGGGAGCTGCCGCTGACCGACACCACCGCATCCATCAGCCGCTCCGGCACAACTTCTGCTTTGCCAAAACTGCGAAGAATCTTCAGCGCACAGTCCAGTGTTTTCTGCGGCAAGTCATCGCTGCAGCAGACCGCCGTGATGCCCTCCCCAACCATAGCGGGCGTATTCGGCATGGTGCGCACAAGCTGTACCGGTCTGCCGAACTGTTCTGAAAGCCATGCCAGCGTCTTGCCCGGGGCAATCGTAATCACAAGCTGCTCCGGCCGGACACTGTCTCGAATCTCAGCAATCACTTCCGCATAAAACTGCGGTTTGACTGCCAGCACAAACGCATCAGAAGCCTTCGCAACTTCCGCATTCGCTTTTGCCGTATGCACACCATATTCCGCTTGTGCCTTTTGGAGAGTCGCCTCTGTTTTAGCGGAAACAATAATATCTTCCGCACTGCAGACACCGTTTTTAATGATACCGGAAATCATGGCCTTTGCCATATTTCCACATCCGATAAATCCAAGTTTCATTTCCGCAGGCTCCTTTGCTTTGCTTATTTCCTCTGCTAAAGTCTATTGTAACTGCTTCTCCCAAAAAAGGCAATGCCCTGTTCCGCACAATGGCAGAGCAGGGCATTTTTATATGAAAGGTAAATTGTGTAATCAAAAAGGAGTCAGGAATACTTAGTCTTTCTGGTCCGGTGTGTGCCATTTCCAGTCGCAGACTTCTGGCAAATCCTGTCCATAAGTGGAGATATACTGTTTATGTGCAACCAGTGTATCGTTCATCTTCTGCAGCAAATAAGCACCGCGGTTGCCAAGCTGTGGCAGACGCTCGACGACATCCTTCACCAGATGAAAGCGGTCAATCTTGTTCTGCACACGCATATCAAACGGCGTGGTGATGGTGCCTTCCTCCTGATAGCCACAAACATGCAGATTGCGGTTATGGCGGTGATAGGTCAGCTCATGCACCAAAGTCGGATAGCCATGGAAAGCAAAGATAATCGGCTTGTCTGTTGTAAACAACGCATCATAGTCCACATCAGAAAGACCATGCGGATGCTTGCTCTGCGGCTGAAGCTTCATCAGATCAACAACATTGATCACACGAATCTTCAGTTCCGGCAGGTTGTCGCGCAGGATTGTGACAGCAGCCAGTGTTTCCAGTGTCGGTGTGTCACCACAGCAAGCCATCACAACGTCTGGCTCAGAGCCTTGGTCATTGCTTGCCCATTCCCAGATGCCGATGCCCTGGGTGCAGTGTTTCACAGCCTGCTCCATGGTCAGCCACTGCGGACGAGGATGCTTGGAAGTGACCATGACATTCACATAGTTCTTGCTGCGGATGCAGTGGTCAAATACAGACAACAGGCAGTTGGTATCCGGAGGCAGATAAAGGCGTACGACATCTGCCTTCTTGTTTGCGATGTGGTCGAGGAAGCCCGGATCCTGATGCGTGAAGCCATTGTGATCCTGCTGCCAAACATTGGAAGTCAAGATCAGGTTCAGAGAGGAAATCGGGCGGCGCCACGGCAGCTGATTGCAAACCTTGAGCCACTTTGCGTGCTGGGAAACCATGCTGTCCACAATGCGGATAAATGCCTCATAGCTTGCAAAGAAGCCATGGCGGCCGGTCAGCAGATAGCCTTCCAGCCAACCCTCACACATATGCTCACTGAGCATGGAATCCATCACGCGGCCATCAGAAGCAAGGAATTCATCGTTGTCCAGACGCTTTGCGTTCCAGTCACGGTTCGTTGCTTCAAAGACTTTATTCAGGCGGTTGGACATGGTTTCATCCGGCCCAAAGATACGGAAATTGCGGCTTTCTTTGTTCAGCTTGAAAATATCGCGAACAAATCCGCCAAGCTCAATCATGTCCTGCTTTTCCACGCTGCCCGGTGCCGGAACGTCCACGGCATAATCACGGAAGTCAGGCAGACGCAGGTCGCGCAGCAGCTTGCCACCGTTTGCGTGCGGGTTGGAACCGATACGGTGGTCACCGGTTGGTGCCAATGCCTGCAGTTCCGGAATCAGTGTGCCGTTCTCATCAAACAGCTCCTCCGGATGATAACTGTGCAGCCATTCGCTGAGCTGCTGCAGATGCTCCGGCTTCTCCATGGTCATGGGCACCTGATGCGCACGGAAAGTCCCCTCAATCTGCTTGCCGTCAACCACTTTCGGTCCAGTCCAGCCCTTCGGGGTACGCAGGACAATCATCGGCCAGCGCGGACGGGTGGTGTCACCAGTTTCGCGTGCGTGCTTCTGGATTGCCTTGATTTCCTCAATAACCGTATCCATCGTTTCAGCCATCTTGCGGTGCATCGTCATCGGGTCATCGCCCTCAACGAAATATGGCTTCCAACCACAGCCCTTAAAGAAGTCTTCGACTTCCTCATGGGACATCCGGGAGAAGATGGTCGGGTTGCTGATTTTATAGCCGTTCAGGTGCAGAATCGGCAGCACAGCACCGTCTGTAATCGGGTTGAGGAATTTATTGGACTGCCAGCTTGTTGCCAGCGGGCCGGTTTCTGCTTCGCCGTCACCCACCGTGCAGGCTGTGATAAGGTCAGGGTTATCAAACACGGAACCAAACGCATGAGCAATGGAATAGCCAAGCTCGCCGCCTTCATTGATGGAACCGGGAGTTTCCGGCGCCACATGGCTGGAAATACCGCCCGGGAAGGAGAACTGCTTAAAGAGCTTCTTCATGCCTTCCTCATCACGGCTGATGTTCGGATAAACTTCGCTGTAAGTGCCCTCAAGGTACGTATTGGCAACAAAGAAGTTTCCTCCGTGGCCCGGGCCGGAAATCAAGACCATATCCAGGTCATACTTTTTAATCACACGATTCAAATGGACATAGACAAAGTTCTGCCCCGGCACCGTGCCCCAGTGGCCGACAATCTTTTTCTTAACATCAGCCATGGTGAGCGGACGGCGGAGCAGCGGGTTATCCAGCAGATAAAGCTGGCCTGCACCCAGATAATTGGCAGCCCGCCAGTAAGCATTCATTTTTTCGAGGTATTCCTCGGTCAAAGGCTGCTTTTCCACGCAAGCGCACTCCTGTGTTCCTTTCGTCATTTACAATCAGTCTCTTTCTATAGATATTTCTATTAGCCGCGGCCGGCTCCTTGTTTGCGGAAGTTGTACGGATGAGTTCCCGCAAAAAAAAGCGAGCAAACAAAAACACGGAATATTCACATCATTGCCATGTAATTTTTATAAATTCTGCGGCTTTTTAAGTTAAGCATATTCCCAAGAAGCTAATTTGTCAATACTTTTTCGGAACGAATTTTCATTTCTATGTGAAATTGTATATACATTTTGAAGTTTCCGACGCTGCAGCTGATTTTTTAAGGCGGCTATGTTATAATAAAAGACAAGCGTCCGGTGGAAAGGAGCGTTTCTATGTATAAGATAATGATTGTAGAGGACGACTCCATTATTGCTTCCTCCGTGGCAAAGTATCTGGATTCGTGGGGAATGCAGACAGCCACTGTGCAGGATTTTCACGAAGTAACCGCCGAATTCGCCGCATTCAGCCCGCATCTGGTACTGATGGACATTTCTCTGCCGTTCTATAATGGTTATCACTGGTGTGAGGAAATTCGCCGCATTTCAAAAGTGCCGATTATCTTTCTCTCCTCCGCTTCCGACAATATGAACATCGTCATGGCGGTCAACATGGGCGGCGACGATTTCATTGCAAAGCCCTTTGACCTGACAGTGCTGACAGCCAAAGTGCAGGCAATGCTCCGGCGCACTTATCATTTCGGTGTTCCGGCCAATCTGATAGAACATCACGGTGCCGTGCTGAACCTCTCGGACGAAACCATAACCTATCAGCAGCATAAAGTGGAACTGACAAAAAATGAATTCCGCATTCTGCAGACGCTGCTGGAAAGCCGCGGCAAAGCTGTGCGCCGTGACGACCTGATGACCCGCCTGTGGGAAACGGACAGTTATGTGGATGAAAACACGCTGACGGTCAACATCAACCGCCTGCGCCGAAAGCTGGAATCCATTGGGCTTTTTGACTTTATCATTACCCGAAAAGGCACCGGGTATATGGTGGCGCAATGAAATTACTGATGGCTTACCTAAAAATGCATCACAAATCTCTGTTGCTCATTCTGTCGGCTTCCCTGATTTTCTGTGCGGTGTTTGCGCTGTATGGCCTCCCGCTGACGGCGGTCGGATATGCTTCTCTGCTTTCCCTGTGTGTGGCAGCAGTCTGGGCAGGCATTGACTTCCTGCACTTTTTCCGGAAGCACAAGCTTCTGCTCAGCCTGACAAGGGAAATTCAATTTGGGCTGGGCGGCCTGCCCCCCGCACAAACGCTGATGGAGCAGGACTATCAGCAGCTTCTGACAGCTCTGTATCAATATACCGCACAGCTCGCAACGAACTGTGACCGATTCCAAACAGAAATGATGAATTACTGCACCATGTGGGCGCATCAGATTAAAACGCCGATTGCTGCCATGCATATTCTTCTGCAGGCAGATGACAGTGAAAACTGCGCGGCACTTCAGGATTCCCTATTTAAAATTGAAGAATATGTGCAGATGGTGCTGTCCTATAGCCGACTGAGCAGTGACACCACCGACTTTGTGCTGAAACATTATGAGCTGGACAATATCGTGCGGCAAGCCATTCACAAATATGCGCCGCTCTTTATCCGGCGGAAAATTCATCTGCACTTTACACCAACCGGATTTTCTGTGCTCACAGATGAAAAATGGCTGCTATTTGTTATTGAGCAGATTCTTTCTAATTCCATGAAATACACGCACGCCGGCGGCAGTGTGGATATTTATCTGGAAAACGGCGTCACACTGGTAATTGCGGATACCGGTATCGGCATCGCACCGGAAGACCTGCCGCGCATCGGTCAGAAGGGCTTCACCGGCTACAATGGCCGCACGGACAAAAAGTCCACCGGCCTTGGGCTTTATCTGTGCCGCCGCACACTGGACAAGCTCTCTCACACATTTGCCATTACTTCCGCTGTGGGACAGGGCACAAAAGTAAAAATCGGATTGAACAGCCGAAATATGAGATTTGAATAATTGTACCTTACAAAAATGTAAGGTTCTATGGGGAAATGTAAGCCGCATCGATGGCAGCGCATTTCCCCTTTCTGTTATACTTGGTGCATCAACAAACAGGAGGCCGAAAATCAATGGCAATCTTAGAAGTCAGCAACCTGAAAAAAATTTACACAACCCGGCTGGGCGGCACACAGGTGCAGGCCCTGCGGAATGTAACTTTCTCTGCGGAACAAGGCGAGTATGTCGCCATCATGGGTGAAAGCGGCAGCGGCAAGACCACTCTGCTGAATATCCTTGCGGCACTGGATTCCCCCACATCCGGCCGGGTCACTGTGGACGGCAAAAATCTTTCAGACCTGAAGGAAAAAGACCTGTCCGCTTTTCGCCGAAGCAATCTCGGCTTTGTCTTTCAGGACTTTAACCTGCTGGACACCTTTAATTTGCAGGATAATATTTTCCTGCCTCTGGTACTCGCGGGCAAAACCTACCCCGAAATGAAGGAGAAACTGGAACCCATTTCGGCGGAGCTTGGAATTTCCGATATTCTGCAAAAATATCCATATGAAGTTTCCGGCGGGCAAAAGCAGCGGGCAGCGGTTGCGCGGGCCATTATCACCGAGCCAAAGCTTCTGTTGGCAGATGAGCCGACCGGCGCGTTGGATTCCCACTCTGCTGATGACCTGCTGAAAATCTTTGACAAGCTGAATACCAAAGGTCAGACCGTGGTGATGGTCACACACAGCGTGAATGCTGCCAGCCATGCCCGCCGGGTACTCTTTATCCGTGACGGAGAAGTCTATCATCAAATTTACCGCGGAGAATCCACGGAGGAAGAAATGTTTGTCAAGATTTCCGACACCCTGACTCTGATTGCAACGGGCGGTGAAAAGAATGCGTAAAGGCTTTTACATGAAGCTTGCCGCACAAAACCTGAGCAAAAACAGCAAGTTTTATATCCCGTATCTGATTGCAAGCTCCATGACCGCGGCAATGTTTTACATTATGAACTTTCTGGAAAACAACCCCGCCATCCTTTCTCATCCAAACCAAAAGTATATTCTCGGTTTAGGCCGCATCATCATTGGCATTTTTGCCGTGATTATTATGCTGTATATTAATAGTTTCCTGATGAAGCGCCGCCAAAAGGAAATTGGCCTGTATAATGTCCTCGGCATGGAAAAACGGCACATTGCCCGCATTTTCGGCTGGGAAACCGTTTATTCCTATCTGATAACTATGGCATGCGGTTTCGGCGGCGGCATCCTGCTGAGCAAACTGTTTCTGCTCCTTCTCTGCAAACTAATCGGCGATAGAAATGCTCTGAGCTTTTATGTCGATTTTCAGGGCATGACGCTGACTTTGGCTCTGTTTGCGGGTATTTTCCTATTTCTGCTTCTGCTCAACAGTTTCAAAGTACATCTCTCCCATCCGGTGGAACTCCTCCGCGGCGGTAATGTCGGTGAAAAAGAACCGAAAGCAAACTGGTTTCTCGCCATTCTCGGTCTGGTGCTCACTGGCATCGGCTACTACATTGCGCAAACCGTCAGCAATCCAATCGCCGCCCTCAAATATTTTTTTGTAGCCGTCATTCTGGTCATCATCGGCACCTATTTTCTGTTTATTGCTGGCACAGTTGCCTTGCTGAAACTGCTGAAAAAGAATAAACGATTCTATTATAAAACGAACCATTTCACGGCAGTTTCCGGCCTGCTGTACCGCATGAAGCAAAATGCCGCCGGACTGGCCAGCATTTGTGTGCTGGCAACGATGGTCATTGTGATGATTTCCTCCACCGTGTCCCTCAACGCCAATGTGAATGACATCATCAGTCAGGAATATCCGCATGATTTTTGCGTCACCCTGCAAATGCCCCAAAAAAGTACAATGCCGGTTATACAAAAGAGTTTAAAAGAAAATGCAGACGGCCACACGATTAGAAATGAACATGTCATTCGTTATCTTTCCGTTTCTGCCGCTTCTGCGGGGAATCAATTCAATATGCCAAGCAACATGGATCAGTTCTTTTCCTCCTGTGACACCAGTCTGGAGTTTATATCCGCAGAGGATTATGCAGCCGTCACCAACCGGGCACTTGCTTTAAAGGACGGCGAAACAGCAGTCTATGATTTTTCAAAGCCTGCCCTGCCCGATACTTTCTCCATTTTCGGTGAAACCTACAGGAGGGCTGCAACATTGGAATGTTCTCCGCTGGGAAAAGGCGGGTCTTCCATTATGAACACCCATATTGTGGTCGTAAAGGACAATCAGACGCTGGATAAAATTCAGCAGGCATTTCAAAAAGCACTGAAAGCACTGGATGAACCGCGTATCACCGCTTATTCCTATTCTTATTTCTTTGATACGAACGGCACAGACACAGAAAAAATGGCATTTACCAAGGCCATTGAAAAAAGTGTCGGAACAGTCATCCAGTCAGTTGCCAATGACGAAACAAATAGTCACGGCTACAGCTACAGTGTGGCCAACCGTCAGAGCGGCGAAAAGGATTTTCGCGAAATGTACGGCGGACTGCTGTTTCTTGGCCTGTTCCTGTCCATTCTGTTCCTGATGGCAACCGTGCTTATCATTTACTACAAGCAGATTTCCGAAGGTTATGACGATGCCGAGCGCTTTCAAATTATGCAGAAAGTCGGCATGAGTCAGACTGAGGTAAAAAAGTCCATTCACAGCCAGGTGCTCATTGTGTTTTTCCTGCCGCTCATTGTGGCAGTGCTGCATATGCTGGCAGCATTCAAATATATGACACTGCTCCTGCGGTGCATGTACTTAACCAATGTACCGCTCTTTGCACTTTGCACGGTCTGCACTGTGGCGGTCTTTGCGCTGGTCTATATCCTCGTTTATCTGCTGACCACACGCACATATTATAAGATTGTTTCTCCGCAAGGCAGCAGCCTGCGGAAGCAATAAATACAGGCACACTATGTAGCCTGAAAGCAGTAAAAGCTCTGTTACAAAACAGGGCTTTTATTTTTTTATGCGAATCTGTTGACAAATCTGCTATTTTGCAATACAATATAGCAGTACCTTGTAATGCAAAGTACAAACTTTTCAGACACAGAGGTGACCGCATGATTCCGTCGCAAATGCTCAAAGGCATCCTCGGGGGCTGCATCCTGACCGTGATTTCGCGGGAGGAAACCTACGGATACGAAATTTCTCAGAAACTACGACAGATGGGCTTCGGCAACATTGCAGAGGGCACTATTTATCCCCTGCTGCTGCGTCTGACCAAAAACGGATGTATCTGCGCAACTTTAAAAGCCTCTGATACCGGCCCCGCCAGAAAGTATTATTCCCTGACCAATACTGGGAAAGAAGAATTGGCGCAGTTTCAGAAGGACTGGCTGGAGCTGTCCACCGCTGTAAACCATTTGATAGGAGAAAATTCTCATGGCTGACAAAAAGAAAATTCATGCACTGCAAAAGCAAAGTGAAGAAGCGGAAAAGAAAATTTGCAAGGCAGACAATGAAGCCTACACCGATATGATTGTCTATCTGCGCGCCTCTAATCTCACCATGTATCAGCAGGAGCAGGTGCGCCGGGACTTGCTCGAAATAACGCTATCGGGTGAGCAGCGCGGAGAATCCATTGAGGAAATTTTCGGTGGTGATTATCAGGGTGTCTGTGATGAGATTATAGCCAATTTTCCACCGGTTACATTGCGGGATAAAGTCATAAACACTGCTTCTATATGCTTGATGGGTGTCACCATCACATTATTGGCAACCGCCGGTACACAAGTTGTCACCAACCTCATACAGCATAAAAATCCGCTGCTCTATCAATTTGAGGTCTCCAGTATTTTGCTGTTTGCCGTTACGGTTGGGGCAGCCTATGGCATTGTCATGTACATCTGCAAAACCGCATTGAAAACAAAGGCAAAACCCCAGCACAAGGTCCGGCTTTTCTTCCTTCGCTGGCTGGTTCTATTCCTGATTTTCAGCGGAATCCTGCTGCTTAGTGTTTATGTAAAAGCCACGCTTTTCGCCTGCAATATTTTTATCATAATTGCTGCCGCAGCTATTTGTTATCTCGTGCACCGTGTGCTGGACAATCGGACAGAATATTAAAAAACGGTCTGCAGAAATTCAAACTGCAGACCGTTTTTACTGTTATTTCTTCACATTTTTGTGGTACAGAATCAGCAGTCCTTTCAGCATCAGGGCATCATCCAATATAATTTTATGTTTGCATTGGGACACAATAACAGGTGCCACGCCGCCGGTTGCCACCACGGTTGCCTGAAATCCAAGTTCCTCCTGCGCACGGTCAATAATGCCGTCAATCATAGCGGCATGGCCATACACCGCACCGGAACGCATACAGTCTTTTGTATTCTTTCCGATGATTTTTTCCGGAGTTTCCAAATCGATACGGGAAAGCTGACTTGCCTTGGTGGAAAGAGCGTCCATGGAAACAATCGGACCAGGGATAATCATGCCGCCGACATAGCTGCCCTTTTCATCAATGACCGAGAGCGTTGTCGCAGTGCCCATATCAAAAACAAAAATTGGTTTCGGGTATTCTGCACTGGCAGCAACCGCATCCACCACAAGGTCTGCACCAAGCGTGGCAGGGTTGTCCATTTGAATATTCAATCCGGTTTTGACACCGGCGCCGACTATCAGCGCTGTCTGCCCCGTAACCAGTCGCACAGCCTCCTGCAGCGGAACAGAAAGTGCCGGCACCACAGAGGAAATAATCGCGCCCTCCACCCCATGCCGATCAATGCCGTGCAGATGGAACAAGTTGCGTATCATCAGCGCGTATTCATCACTGGTCTTTTTGGCATCGGTGGAGAGCCGCGCCGTAAAATAAAGGCGCGCATCATCCAGACAGCCAAGAACAATATTCGTATTTCCCACATCGATTGCAATAATCAACAGAACCCAGCTCCTTCTCGAAAGAAAAGCGCACACGGACGCTATGTTCCGCTGTGCGCTGAATTTATGTTTTGTCAGACAGCAGACCGCCGGGCTGATTTTTCTTCCACAAAGTGAAGCAGAACCTTGCCCAGTGCCGCCACAATAATACCTGCAGCGATTGCTTCAATCACGCCGTTAAAACCGACAATCCCCATAATGACACTGGAAACCGTATCCGGTGCAATTCCCTTGACTGCCGCATAAGCGTCACGAAACAGGAAATAAATAAGGCCCATTACAAAGATGGTGTTAGTCAATGCTCCTGCCACACCGCTCACCGCCAAAGCCGCAACGTGCTTGTCTTTTCCTTTCAGCATTTTCTCCATGCCGCGGAAAACATAATATGGGAAAATGCCCACTAGGATGCGCGGCAGGAAACAAATGAGCAGTGCCACCGGTGTACCTTGTGTGGAACCTGGTACCGGAATAAACGGTGAAAATGTAAAAGATGTAACTGCGGGCATCATCGTATTGGTAATGAGACTCGTCAACCCAAACAGCCCTCCCAGCGCAGCGCCGTACTGCGGACCAAGCAGCACCGAACCCAGGATGACCGGAATGTGGATAATGGTCAGCTTGATGAAGGGCAGCGGGATATAGCCCAGCGGGGTCAATCCCATGATGAGCGTGATGGCAGCAAACAATGCCATCAGAGTGAACTTGTAGTACTTCGCGTTCTTTTTCAATTTTAAATGCCTCCTGCTGCCGCTCTTATGATAAGATGCAGCGCAATTTTTTGGAACTTCCCTATTATATCAGAATTTGCAGAAAAAGAAAACATTCTCTGAAGTCAGCAGCACACAATATTCTGTGCTATAATTTTATCAACAGCTCGATTTCGATTTATCTTCTCCGAAAAGAGGGAATTTATATGCTTTTAAAAAACAAAACGATTCTCCTTGGTGTTTCCGGCAGCATCGCCGCCTATAAAGCTGCTGCGCTCGCCAGCAAACTGACGCAGCAGGGGGCCGCTGTGCATACGTTACTGACCAAAAGCGGCGCACAGTTTGTCACACCGGTCACTTTTGAGGGAGTGACCGGACAAAAATGTGTGGTTGACACTTTTGACCGCAATTTTCAGTACAGTGTGGAACATATTGCCCTTGCCAAACAGGCGGATTTGGTTTTAATTGCGCCTGCCACAGCCAATGTGATTGCAAAGCTGGCCAATGGCCTTGCCGACGATATGCTGACCACCACTGTGCTGGCCTGCCGCTGCCCGAAAATGATTGCACCCGCCATGAATACAGCAATGTATGAAAATCCCGTCACACAGGACAATCTTGCCAAACTCCGTCATTATGGATGGACAGTCATTGAGCCTGCCTGCGGGCGGCTTGCGTGTGGTGACACGGGTGCAGGCAAATTTCCGGAACCTGCCTTGTTGATGGAATATGTCCTGCAGCAGCTTGCGGAAAAGAAAGATATGGCAGGGCTGCGCGTGCTGGTCACGGCCGGCCCCACACAGGAAGCACTAGACCCGGTGCGCTTCCTGACAAACCATTCCACCGGCAGGATGGGCTATGAACTTGCCCGCAATGCTTCCCGCCGCGGTGCAGAAGTAACACTGGTCACAGGGCCGTCAACTTTACCCTTGCCGCCTTTTGTCAAAGCCGTGCCGGTTTGCTCGGCCGCCGAAATGTTTGACGCGGTCACCCAAGCGGCTCCAGAGCAGAATCTGTTTGCCTTTGCGGCTGCGGTTGCTGACTGTCGTCCCGCAAAAGTTGCTTCGGACAAAATCAAAAAAGAATCCGGCGGGCTTTCCGCCATTCCGCTTGTCCCAACACAGGACATCCTGCAAACCGTCGGCGCACAAAAACGTCCTGGACAGCTTATCTGCGGTTTTTCCATGGAAACCCGCAGTCTGCTTGAAAATTCAAGGAAAAAACTGACAAAGAAAAATGCTGACCTGATTGCGGCCAATAATCTGAAGGTAAAAGGTGCAGGATTCGGCACCGACACCAATGTGCTCACACTGATTACGCCAAGTGGCGCCGAGGAACTGCCGCAGATGAGCAAATATGATGCGGCGGGCAAAATTTGGTCAGCAATGCTGAAAATTCGCCGCACATAATTTAACGATTTCTGTGCATTCTACTTGTCATACCAAAGAATTAAAAGAGGTGTATGACAAAATGACAAAACTGGGATGCTCTATTTCTAACTGTATCAATAACAGCGAAAACTCCTGCTGCCGTCCTGACATTGAAGTCGGTGGCAAAGCCGCCTGCGACTGTGACCAGACCTGCTGTTCTGATTTCCAGAAGCGCAGTTCCGGCAGCGCAGAAAACAGCTGCGGTTGTTCCACACCGAATCAGCGCCTGCAGATTCACTGTCAGGCAGACAACTGCACTTACAATGAGAGCGGCTGCTGCAACGCCGAAAACATCGAAGTCGGTGGCTGCAGTGATGCTTCCTGCAAAACAGAAACAAAGTGCAAGACTTTCAAAATGAAGTAATTTCCCCTGCAAAAAACTGCTCCGGCGGGTGTTCAATCCCCCACGGAGCAGTTTTTTTATGCAATCTGATATACGGAAAATTTTCGGTAATTTTTGCGGATACAGCGGCAAACACGCTTCCCGGAGGCAGACTGAATTTGTTCGGCCGCTTTTTCGTTGTCAATCAGTTTCATAATCAGGCGTGGAGCTGTGCAAGCACTTTGCCAACCGGTTCATGCAGCACTAAATTTGCCGCTGCATCTGCAGGTGTAGCAGATTTATTGATGAGCACCAGCCGGTTTCCACGGTAATACCGAATCAACCCGGCCGCCGGATAAACCACCAGTGAAGTGCCCGCAATGATCAGCATATCCGCGTCCATGATCGCACGAACGGCTCCTTCCATGACATCCTGATTAAGACCTTCCTCATACAACACAACATCCGGTTTAATGATTCCGCCGCAGGAGCAGTGCGGTACTCCGCTACTGCTCAGGATGGTCTCCGCCGGATAAAATTTGCCGCAGCGTTCACAATAATTGCGCAGAACACTGCCGTGCAGCTCAAAAACCTTTTGACTGCCCGCCGCCTGATGCAGTCCGTCGATATTCTGTGTAACAACTGCAGTAAGTTTTCCTGCCTGCTCCAGCTCTGCCAGCTTTCTGTGGGCAGCGTTTGGTTTGGCCTGCGGATACAGCATTTTGTCCCGGTAAAATGCGAAAAATTCCTCCGGATGCTGCCGATAAAAGGTATGGCTCAACATCGTTTCCGGCGGGAATGGATATTTCTGATGATACAACCCATCCGTACTGCGAAAATCCGGAATTCCGCTTTCGGTGGAAACACCTGCTCCGCCAAAGAAAACCACCTGGCGGCTTTGATTCAGCATCTGCTGAAGCTGTGCAATCTGATCCATCAAATTCCCTCTTTCTGGTCTGCATTTATCTTACTTCTTTTGTTGGGAAAGAGCAAGCCGCTCCTTGCTGAAAGAAGGGTTATATGTTATAATAATGAAAATAGATGAAGGAGATTTTAAAGATGTCTTCTCATAATCGGGAAACCAAGCAAGAGCGGATTGCGCATATGGTTATTTTTACAGTTGCAGTGCTTGTCTGTTTTCTTGGAATTGCCATGAAACTGAACTTAATTTAATCCTGCCGCACAGCCGATGCTGCTTTTTCAGCTTGGCTGTGCGGCTGTTTTTTTGACACTCGGTGTATGCTGTCTATCCAGTTCATAGTTTATTTATAAATTCCGTCTTTGAAATTCACATATCGCCGAAAAAGATAAGATATTCTTTTAAGTAATTGCTTTTTAATTTACAGAATGATACGTGCTGCTTCTGCCGGCCTATGTTTACGGAAGGGACAGATAAAATGAATTTTCACCATATCAGCAAAGTTTATCGTAAGGACTGGTACCGCATCCTGCGCAATCCCGTTGCCATTCTTGTGATATTGGGCATCTGCGCGATTCCCTCATTATACGCATGGATAAATGTACAGGCATGCTGGGACCTTTATAATAATCTGCAGGATCTGCCGGTGGCTGTGGTTAATAATGACAAAGAGGCTTCCTTCAGAGGAACTTCGGTTAACGTCGGCCAGCAAATTGTGACCGAACTGAAAAAAAACAAAAAAGTGAAATGGGTGTTTACGACCTCTAAGGAGGCGGACATGGGGCTGATTGACAGCACCTATTACGCTTCCATTGAAATTCCCTCCGACTTTTCCTCCAATCTGCTCTCTGTTCTTTCCGACAAACCGCACAAACCCCAAATTATTTATAAAGCGGACACCAAAGCAAATGCCGTTGCCAACAAAATCACCTCAACGGTCAGCAGTACCGTTGTACAGCAGGTCAAGAGTGAATTTGTTTCCACAGTGAATGAGCTCGCCTATAAAGCGGTAAATTCCGTTGGCAATTCTGCCAGCCAAAATGAGGGCAGCATTCTGAAAACAAAGGACGCTATTATTTCCCTCAACCGCAATATGGAAACCATCACCGGCACATTGCAGACAGTCAGCTCCAACTCCACCAGCCTGAGCGAACTGCTTTCCAATTTAAATAGCTCCATGCCGGCTGTGCAAAGCAGTCTGGATTCCTTAGCTAAATCCAATGTCAACAGTCAACAGTCACTTTCCACCATGCAAAAGACAATGGATTTATCCACCAAAAGCATCAGCGCCAATTTGGAATATGCAAAGTCCTCAGGTGAAAAAATCCGTTCCCTGTTTCTTTCCCTGAACGATGCCGCAACCAATACCGCAGATGAAAAAGTCGATACGATTGTTCCGGTTCTCAGTGTGCAGCTCGGTTCCTTAAACAGTACCGTCGACTCCACCATCACATTTTTGGAAAAATGCAGAGACTATGACTATGCTTCAGACATGGATTCTGCCATTGCCTCTCTCAAGCAGCTCCGGTCAGCTTTGCAAAGCCTGCAGGACGGGCTGACCAAGCTGCAAAAAGGGGTTGACACAGTACATACAACCACCGACCAGACTTATCAGTCCCTGCAGACACTCTTTGCGCAAACTAAGGTGCTGATGCAGCAAATGGACACGGCGCTGAATGATGCTATCACTGCTGTGACAGAGCTGAGTACCACCTTTCCGGAAAGCGCTACACTGAAATCCATTCTGAAGTCCCTCAAATCCATTCAGGACGCACACATCACCACCGTGGTTTCCACTGAAATGGATAACCTTCTTGCAACGCAACCCAAAGTGGACAATGCTTTCGTTACCCTGAATTCCAATATTGCAGGGGCACAGATAAAAATAAAAAATGCCATTTCCACGATTGACCGGGCACTGTCAGACCTGCAGAAATTCCGAACACAAACGTTTGCTGCTCAGACACAGCAGGTAAATGCACTCATTTCTGCCCTGCAGGCCGTTAAACCGGACATTGCCACCCTGCAGGGCAACCTTGGCACCCTCAGCAACCAACTTCACAGCGGCACAGCTATCTCCAGGGAAACCGCCAATCAGCTTAGCACCTGCTGCGGCAATATTGTGGAACATTTGACTACTTCCCTTGCGCTTTACAATTCCAATGTCAAAAGCGACCTCAAAAAAATCAGCACCGGCCTGAGCAAAACGATTGCAGGCACCAATGACCTCATCCAGAGTGCCAAGGAACTGAGCACCCAGATTTCCACGATGCTGAAAAACGCGCAGCAGGGTGCCCAACTCTCCGCCAGCTTCTCCAACGGGCTTTACGAAAAACTGACACAGTTTAAAAGCGTCATCAGCGCCCTTGGCGGCAAGCTGGATACCACCGGAAATGAAAGTATCTCTACCCTCATTGCTATCATGCAGAATAACCCGAAACTGATTGGCAATTATGTGGCGGAACCATTTGATATTCAGGAGGAAGCCATCTATCCCATCCCGAATTACGGCACTGGAATGACTCCTCTTTACACCACTCTGGCACTTTGGGTTGGCTGCCTGATCCTGAACTCTGTGCTAAAACCGGAAGTCGCATGGTTTGACGGCATTGAAAAGATAACCATGCGGGAAAAATATTTTGGTAAAATGCTGCTGTTTGCTACATTCGCCGCTGTGCAGGGAATGATTGTTTCAGTCGGCGATATTGTCTATTTGAAAATCTATGTGCTGCATCCGGCAATGTTCATTTTCTTCAGCGTTTTTTCTTCACTGGTGTTTTCCATCATCACCTATACCTTGATGGCAACACTTGGTAACTTCGGCAAAGCGCTCTCCATTATCTATCTGATTATGCAGATAGCGGGCGCCGGCGGTTCCTATCCGGTGCAGGTCGACCCTCCCATTTTCCGTGTACTGCAGCCGCTGTTCCCATTTACTTATACGCTCAGCGGTATGCGGGAGGCCATTGCCGGTTCGCTGGCTAGTACAGTCACCGGCGATGTAGTGGGGCTGACAATCTTCGGCCTGCTGTTCTTATTCGGCGGATACTTCACGCTGATTCCGCTTAACAGGACCTTCCATAAATTTGAAGTTGATTTTCAGAAATCCGGGTTAGGAGAATGAACATGAAAAATTTCTTTTCTGCTCTTTTAAGGATTCTGAAAAAGCCCTTTCATGCCGTTCATGTTGCCTTCCATCCGATATTTCTGATTTTTTTCCATGATGTCAAAACCATCTTTAAAAATTTTGCCACCACCTGCATTATTCTCGGGTTGGCATTTTTACCCTCCCTTTACGCATGGATTAACATTTACGCTTCATGGGATCCTTACGCCAATACCGGCAATCTGCCTGTGGCCATTGTCAGCAACGACCAAGGTGCTGTCTATAACGGAAAAGTTGTCAATGTCGGCACCGAAATTGTAAAAGAGCTGAAGAAGAACAAATCTATTGGTTGGGAGTTTGTGGATGAGTGGCAGGCAAACTACGGCCTTAACGAGGGCAAATATTACGCGCTCATTGAGATTCCCAATAATTTCTCCTCCCGACTGCTCACCCTCACCACCTCCACCCCACAAAAGCCGGCCATTACTTACCGCGTAAATCAAAAGCTCAACTCCATTGCCACAAAAATTACGGATGCAGCAAAGGTCAAGTTGGCAGAAAATGTCAAGCAGAATTTTGTTAAAACAGTCACAACGGAAGTCATCAGCACCGTGAAAGCAGAAATGAAGGACACACATATGACTGTGCCCACCATGCAGGAAATGAAAAACACCCTGCTGCAGGCGAATGATACCATCACTTCTTTGAAAAAATATACCGCCAGTGCCAATACCGACGCAGAGGGCTTCCGAAAATATCTGAATAAGAGTACCACACTGATTCCAAAGCTGGATTCCCAGATAAATAATCTGCAGAGTATGCTGGACGCGGACAAAAGTCTGCTGCTGAATACCCAAACCATGGCCAATTCCATGCTGGACAATCTGAACACAGATGCACAGCAGCTCAGCAAACTGGACAGCCAAAATCAACAGATGATTGCCCTTTTACAGCAGGCAAATGGAAACAGCGTCTCCGCAGACACCATCACTTTGATGCAGCACAGTGCCACCGTCTGCAGCACACTGGATGCCCTGCTTCAGTCCGATATTAAGACGCTCCATGCCCTGCAGCAAAGCTATGACCTGCAGCAGCTTTCTCTGGTGGCAGATACTCTGCAGTATATTGACCGTATTGTGCTGAATGAGCGAGCCGCCCTGAATGCACAGATTCCGGTTCTTTCCGCGGACACTTCCAAGAAATCCTCCGCCGCCGCACTAAAAGCGCTTTCCGGCCTGAGCAGCAGCATATCCACCAAAATGACCACACTTTCCAGTCAAATCAACACAGACGCCAAACCGGTGCTGAACGGCATTGTCAGCAGTCTGACTCTGCAGGCAGTGGACACTGGAAATCTGGTGCAGCTCACACAAACAATTTTGCCGCAGCTCAATGCCCTTGCCGCCTTTAACACTGCCCGCGGAGAAATGACTTCCAGCCAAACAAAAGACCTGAACAACAAGTTGACCTCCATGCAGGCGGGTCTAAACACTCTGTATAACAAAGTAAATTCCATTACAGACAAAGACCTCGCTTATGCCAGCGACTTAATTGAAAACCATCCAGAAGAAATTGCCGACTTCATCTCCTCCCCTGTCACCGTTAAAGAAGTCGACTATTATCATGCCAACACTTTTGGTCTTGGTGTTGCTCCTTTCTATACGGTTCTCGCCATCTGGATTGGCGCTTTGCTGGCCTGCGCACTGCTGACAGTTCAATATGAACCGGATGAAATCAACGGCTGGAAACTGAACCTGACGCAGAAATATTTTGGCAAGATGCTAATATTCCTGTGTATTTCACTGGTCCAGTCCATCATTATCACTCTTGGTGACATCTATGTGGTTGGTGTCCACCCAGCTGACCAAAAACTGATGCTGGAGGTCAGCCTGTTGACTTCCGTAACATTCACCGTCATTATCTTTACTCTGGTCGCGCTGCTCGGCAATGTTGGTAAAGCGGCTGCGGTGATTATGATGGTATTCCAGATAGCAGGTGCCGGCGGTATCTATCCTATTGTGACAAACCCGCAGATTTTTGGGAAGCTTGCCCCGCTGTGGCCTTTCTCTTATGCCATCGAATATTTCCGCGAGGCGATTTCCGGCCCAACCTGGGCGCACGTCTATGCAAATGAAAAGGCAATGGTGTTCTTTATCATTGCCTATCTGCTGGTCTCCACTCTGAAGAAGCCTTTCCACATTATGAATGCAAAGTTTGAAAGTATTTATAAGAAAGCCAAAATATAAAGCCGTCTGTTTACATAAAAAAGAAGTAGTCCGGTATCTCCACATCTGCGTGGGAAATGCCGGACTACTTCTTTTATAAATAGGAGGAAAACAAATTTAACCCTTTACACCGCCAAGTGCAACACCGCCGACAATGTATTTGGAAAGGAAAAGGTAAACAATAATAACAGGGACAATCGCAATGTTGATGAGCATATAAACTTTGCCCATATCGAATTTTAGGAAGTCAGCACCACGAAGCTGTGCAATCAGAATCGGCAGCGTCTTTTTGTTGGCACTGTCCAGCAGCAATGCAGGGATAAAGTAATTGTTCCATGCACCGACAAATGTGAAAATCATCTGCACCGCCACGGCCGGCTTCATAATCGGAAGCACAATGGTGTTGAATGTGTGAAATTCACCGCTGCCGTCAATTCTGGCCGCTTCCACTATTTCCATGGGCAGATTGCTGTCCATATACTGCTTCATAAAGAAGAACACAACCGGAGAGGCGATTGCGGGCAGGAACAGCGGAATCAGAGAATCTTTCAGCCCCATAGCCTGCATTTCATTCACAAAGCCAACAGCGGAAATTTGTGTCGGCATAGTCATAATCAGCAGAATCAGTGCAAAAGCGGTACGCTTAAACTTAAAAACATAGGCATGAATGCCATAAGCCGTCATTGCTGAAAAATAAGTAGCCAGTACAGCACTCAATGCAGAAACAATGAGGCTGTTGCAGATACCGCTGACTACCGGAATATTGGCATCATTCAGTGTATTATTCAGGTTCGTTCCAAAGGACAATCCTGGGAGGAAAGAAAAGCCCTGTTGAATCTGAAATGTATTGCGCGAGGAATTGATAATCAGCATATAGAAGAAGAACAAGCACAGGAAGCAGACAATCGCAAGCACAATGTAGCAGCCGATTCTGGCCGCAGTTAGCTTACCTTTGCTGCCTTTCGTCTGATTTGTTTCTGGAGCTTTGCTCATGATTTCGCACTTCCTTTCCGAACTTTGCGGGCAGAATCATTGTCATTGGTAAGAGAAGCATAAACCAACAGGCACAGCACTGCGCACATGACGAACAGTACTGTGGAAACTGCACCCGCCATGCCATAGTTCTTACTGTACATATGGTTGTTCAAGTACATAATCATGGTGGTGGTGCAGCGGTCAGGTTCACCTTGGCCGTTTGTCAAAATCTGCGGCACATCAAACATCTGCAGGCCGCCAATCAAGGAAGTGATGAGCACATAAACCATAATCGGCTGGATAAGAGGAATCGTGATTTTCCAAAACATCTGCATAGAGGACGCGCCATCTATTTCTGCAGCTTCATATAACCCCGGATCCACACCCATAATCGCCGCCATCAGCACAATAGTGGTGTTGCCAAACCACATGAGGAAGTTCATGAAGGCAACCAATCCGCGTGCGCCGGAAACATTTGACAAGAACTGAAACGGCTGCTTGAGAATGCCCATGGAAACAAGAGATGCGTTTACCGGCCCATTGTCGGAAAACAGGGTAAAGAACAGCATGGCGAATGCGGAAGCCATAATTAGGTTCGGCATATAAATGACTGTTTTAAAGAAACGCTGCCCTTTCAAGTTAAGCCGCTCATTGGTAAACCAGCACGCCAACAGTAGCGCCACCAGTATCTGCGGCACAAAACCGGCCACCCACATCAGCATGGTGTTGCCAAAATATTTGGGCAAGTCCGTTTGAAACAAACTGATATAGTTTTTCATTCCGACAAAACTCGGCCCGATAATCCGCAGCCCAGAGCGGAAATACTGAAAGAAACTGTAATAAATAGTGGAGCCAAGTGGCACAAGCTGAAAAATGAGAAACACAACAAAGAATGGCGCAATAAATATGTATCCCCATTTTGCGTAGCTGATGTGCTTGCCTTTTTTGGGCGGACGTCCGGTACTCATGTGAAAGACCCCTCTCGTTCGGATAAAAAAAGCACGGTCACAGTCCGGATAAATCGACCAGACCCGCGGCCGTGCATTTTCCTGAATCTATTGAATTTTCAGCATATCATCAGGTGGTCGGCCACTTGACGTCTGTCAATTCCGGATACTTTTCCTTGACAGTCTTTTCGAAGTTTGCTTTTGCCTTTGCTACATCAGCATTGCCGGTGAAATAATCCTTGAAAGCATTCTGGAAACCTTCATTCATGCCCTGATCATAAATACCGGTCTTGCTCATATCGATCTTCGGTGCAACTTCAGAGAACAGCTTGATATGGTTCTGACCACCGAGGAACTTGGACTTGAAATCACTGTTTGCAATTTCCTGCATTGCGGCCTGATGGTTGGTGTAATCCTGTGTCTTTTCCGTAATGCTCTTCATAATGTCCTTGTTGCAGGTCAGGGACTTCATAATGTCTTTAATCGTGCCGGCATTGTCCGTGCCCTTAGCTGCGCACATCCATGTGCCGCCCCAATAGTAGTTCTGCGGCCCTTTGCAGACTGCATAATCACCATAGATGCCGTTGCCGACTTCCTCTTTGCCGCCTTCTTTAACTGGTGTCTTGAGGGAGTTGCCGACCAATGTAAAGTTAATGCCCCATGTGGAATAGAAGAAACCAAAGACCTTGCCGGCAGGGCCTTGGTCAGACTGCCACTTGTCATCCCAAAGGGCCGTCTTGTTGTTGTAGCCTTTGTCTGTATACTCCTTTGTCTGTTTCACCCAGTTCATCAGGTTAGGGTCAACTGTGACGGTTGTGCCGTTTACCCAAGGAGCGGAAACATTGTTGGAGAACACACGGTAGCTATCGTCATAACCGGAAAGCATCTTGTAGCCCTTGTCATGTGCCTTGGCTGCAACGCTGTTGAATTTATCCCAGTCAGCAAGCTGTGCCTGCACCTTTTCCGGGTCATCTGTGCCCAGAACGCTCTTTGCAATGGAGCGACGGTATGCAAACAGGCCCGGTGTTGCCTGCCATGAAGTACCTTTCTGCACGCCTTTTTTATCGGTGACAATATCCTTTGTATATTTGTACTGATTGGAAAGGTCATCATCTGTCAGACCAATATCTTTCTTGATATCCAATGTATAATCGCTGTCCACATATTTCAGTGCATAGTCAGCTTCTACCAAGAACATATCAATTTTGTCGTCCTGCTTTGCGGAATCCTGTGCCTGCAACGCCGCGTCCAGTTTGTTCTGATAGTTGTTGTTGTCGTTCGGGTTAATGGTCCACTTGACAACCGTGCCATCCTTTAAGGTTGTGGTAGACTTATCCTTCGCTACTTCCTTAACATTCGGATAGAATTTGTTGAACTGACCCTGAAACTCATCATTCCAGCACCAGATATTTAGGGTCTTGCCCTCTTTTGAGGTACCCGCCGCTGTGCTCTGGGTAGAGGCAGCATCGCTTTTTGCATTTGATGCCGTACTTGCCTGAGAGTTGCCGCTGTTTCCTCCTCCGCAGCCCACCATAGAAACCGCCATTGCGGCGGCCAGAGCGGCTGCAGTCCACTTTTTCATAGTACCTTTCATACAACGTTCCTCCTTTGATTTTTACAGACTAAAAATCAGTATTCGTTCAGCGAATTTCTATTCGCCGATACGCATAATCGTGTCCCCCTCCAGCAGGCTGCCCTTCACAATCGTGGTACCCGGCAGTGTGATTTTGGGATACTCAATCAGCTCCACCAGCTTTTGTGCAGCGATTCTTCCCAAAGAATCCGTATCCTGCTTCAATGTTGTCAGCCGCGGACTGAGCGCCTGCAGAATGTGAATGCCATCGTACCCTGCAACGGAGATGTCCTCCGGTACCCGCAACCCGGCTTCCCGCAAGACATTCGCTCCGCCAATATAGGAATAGTCATCCGGGAACAGAATACAGGTGGGTGGTTCCGGCAGGCTGATGAGAGCCTTTGTACAGCGCGCAGTTACTCGCGTGTCATGGTACAGAGCCGCTTGGACGTAGTCATCCGGCGGACTGATGCCCAGCTCCATGCAAGTTTTATAGTAACTTGTAAGGCGGCTGGCGGTCACGCTGGTGTTTTCGCCGTGGATAAAGGCAACACGCCGGTGACCCATGGAGTAAACATACTGTACCAAATCCTGCATTCCGCTGACATTGTCGGAAATCACGGAAATGTGGTTGTCAAATGTGTAGTCGATGGTGACAACAGGAATATCGCTGTGAACCAGCTCAATGACCTGCGGATCAAAGAAATTGACACAAGCAATCATGACGCCGTCCACACAACGGTAGCGGCAATGTTCCAGATAAGTGGCGTTTCTGCTGCCAATGTTGTGATTGATAAACGTGATGTCGTATCCATTCTTTTCCGCCTCAACTTTGAAGCTGTCCAGCACAGTGGAGAAGTACTCATGCGTCAGTCCGCTTTTGGTGTCATCAACAAACAAAACCCCAAGATTATATGTACGGTTCGTTTTCAGGGCACGGGCGGCGCTGTTTGGCATATAACCAAGTTCCTTGGCTGTTGCCATGACACGCTGTGCTGTGGTGCCGCTGATTTCCTTGTGTCCGTTGAGTACCTTGCTGACTGTCGCAACTGAAACGCCGCATTCGTTTGCAATATCTTTTAAAGATGCCATTTGATTCCTCCAAGCCGGCATGAAAATGTTTTCACAAAGATATTGTATCACATCGGCGGGTTCGTGCGTGAAAAACTTCTAAAACGTTTTCACAAGTTTAATATAGCGCATTCTTCCAGAAAATGCAATATATTTTAAATAAAAAATAAAATTTTTATTATTAGCTGTGAAATTTATGCAATTTATTCGATGCAAATTATCAAATTATCTTTATTCCAGCAAAGTGAGTCATATATTCCATTTTTTATGTGCAAAAATCAGATATATTCCCGAAAACGTTTTATAAAATTCATTTTTCGCCTTTTCAGGCCTTGTCCAATCATTCTTCATAAATATTGTACACTTTCTCCAAAAGTGAAAATGTGTATTGCATTGAAAGATGGAATGTTGTATTGTAAGTCTGTGCATCGCACTTTGCTTGTTTACGTAAACGTTTTCGTTAAGAGAATTCACCTGAAAGGAGCGTCATCATGCAATTCGGACATTTTGACGACCAGAACAAAGAATATGTTATTACCACTCCATGCACCCCTCTGCCATGGATTAATTACCTGGGCACCCGCGAGTTTTTCTCCCTGATTTCCAATACGGCAGGAGGCTACTGTTTTTACCAGGATGCCAAGCTGCGCCGCATCACCCGCTACCGCTATAATGACTGCCCAATGGATAGCATCGGCCGTTACTATTATATAAAGGACGGCAACACCATCTGGAATCCCGGCTGGAAACCCATGAAAACTGACCTTGATTCCTACCGCTGCCGCCATGGCCTCGGCTATACTATTTTAGAGAGCAGCAAAAATGGTGTGCAGGCATCTTTGGAATGCTTTGTCCCGGTCAATGATAATTGTGAAATAAACCGGCTGACTCTAACCAACACCACCGATACCGAAAAGCAGCTCGATATTTTCAGTCTGGTGGAGTTCTGCCTCTGGAACGCCGTGGACGACGCCAACAACTTCCAGCGAAACTTCAGCACCGGCGAAGTGGAGGTTATTGACAGCACAATCTATCATAAAACTGAGTACCGTGAACGCCGCCATCATTTCGCCTTTTATACTGTCAATGCACCCGTCTGCGGCTTTGATACCAGCCGCGACAGTTTCTGCGGTGCGGACTGTGATTACAGGGAACCGCGTGCCGTGTTGGAAAACAAATCCGGCAACAGCATTGCGCATGGCTGGCAACCAATCGGCAGCCATCATCTGAAAGCCGTGCTGCATCCCGGCCAGAGCGTCAGCTATATTTTTGTGCTTGGTTATGTGGAAAATCCGGCGGACGACAAGTGGGAAGCACCCGGCATCATTAAGAAAGACCGTGCCCTTGCCCTGATGGAAAAATACCGCACAGACCGCCAAGTGGATTCTGCCCTGCAGGAACTGCACGACTACTGGGATGCACTGCTCTCCCGCTTCTCCGTCACATCCCCCGACAAAAAGCTTGACCGCATGGCAAATATCTGGAACCAGTATCAGTGCATGATTACCTTTAACCTCAGCCGGAGCGCCAGCTACTTTGAAAGCGGCACCGGGCGGGGCATGGGATTCCGCGATTCCTGCCAGGATTTGCTCGGAATTGTACATATGGTGCCGGAACGTTCCCGCCAGCGCATTCTGGACATTGCCGCCACACAATTTGAGGACGGCAGCTCTTATCACCAGTATCAGCCGCTGACCAAAAAGGGCAATGCAGATATCGGCAGCGGTTTCAATGATGACCCGCTGTGGTTGATTGCGGGCACAAGTGCCTATCTACGGGAAACCGGTGACTTCTCTATTTTAAAAGAACCGGTCGCATTCGACAATGACGAAAGTAAAGCGCAGCCGCTTATGGAACATCTGCGCCGCAGCTTTGGCTACTCCCGCACACACAAAGGCCCACATGGTCTACCCCTGATTGGCCGCGCAGACTGGAATGACTGTTTGAATCTGAACTGTTTCTCCTCTGAACCGGGCGAAAGCTTCCAGACCTGCTCCAATATGGAAAGCGGAAAAGCGGAAAGCGTCTTTATCGGCGGAATGTACGTCAAATACGGCACAGAATACGCTGACATCTGTGAACACTGCGACCTGAAAGAGGAAGCGCAGCAGGTACGTGCGGAAGTTGAACAGATGCGTAAAGCCGTAATGACCGCTGGCTGGGACGGTGAATGGTTTGTCCGCGCCTATGATGCTTTCAGTAAACCGGTTGGCAGTCATATCTGCGATGAAGGTCAGATTTTCATTGAGCCGCAGGGAATGTGCGTTATGGCCGGCATCGGACTGAAAGAAGGTCTGGCTGACCGCGCGCTCAAGAGTGTGCAGGAACGGCTGGACACCAAGTACGGCATTCTCCTGCTGCAGCCTGCTTACACCACTTATCGGCTGAACCTCGGTGAAATTTCCAGTTATCCGCCAGGTTACAAGGAAAACGCCGGAATTTTCTGTCACAACAATCCGTGGATAAGTTGCGCAGAAGCAGTGGCAGGGCATGGTGACCGTGCTTTTGAAGTCTACCGCAAAACCTGCCCGGCATATATTGAAAACATCAGTGAAATTCACCGCACAGAACCTTATGTTTACAGTCAGATGGTTGCCGGCAAGGACGCACCGTCCTTTGGAGAAGCCAAAAACAGCTGGCTCACTGGAACAGCAGCCTGGACTTTTGCGGATGTCAGCCAATACTTGCTTGGAATTCAGCCTACGTTGGATGGTCTGCAGATAAATCCATGCATCCCGCATGACTGCTCCGGGTTCACTGTAAAGCGTCTGTACCGCGGTGCTGAATATGAAATCACAGTTGAGAATCCACACGGTGTGCAAAAAGGTGTCGCGGAACTGACAGTAGACGGAAAAACCGTTGCCGGGTGCCTGATTCCCTACGAGCCAAATAAGAAACATTATGCTGTGCGGGCTGTCCTTGGCAACAATCTATAAATAGATAATTATTTAATTTTAATAAATAGAAAATTAGTTAGATTTGATTTTCTATTTATTTTTTTGGGCAATTTTGCAAATCTTGTCGAACAATACATGGCATTATTTACAGATTATTATTGATTATCCCTGATCATAATGATATGATGAATATATATGTTGTTTCTTAAAGTTTGTTGTGCGTGAATAATTAAAGCAATTTATTTATTCTTTAACCTGAGTCCATTGGTTCGGATATCGGGAGGAGAATCCATGGTATTGGAAAATGAAGTGCTTCAGCTTGTCCGCAGCACTGCTAAAGCGTATTTTGAGCAGGGAGATCTGGATTCTCTGTTCACTTGCATGGGACCGGACACAACCATTATCGGTATAAGGGAAAACGAATATTACCATTCGCCGGAAGAACTAAAGCAGGCGCTGAAACAGAATGCTGCCACCGGAGTTGAGCAATTTCACATCAGTAACTTTGACTTAAAGGCACAAGCACTGACAGATTCTTTATGCCTTGTAGCAGGAACTATCTCTGCCGCGGCGAAAAATCCGGTGACTGCCGATGTCTACAATCGTGTGACGGCCATGTTCAAAAAAAGCGGAGGAAAGTTAGAACTTGTACATTTGCATTTGTCCTGCCCAAATATTAGCCAAGATGAAATGCATCTTGCCGCTCGCAAATTAAAGAACCGCAGTCAGCAGTTCTTTAAAGTTCTGGAAAACATTCCCGGTGGGACTCTGCTCTGTAAGCTGGATAAGGAACGAACGATTGTTTACATGAGCAGCAGCTTTTTAAAAATGACCGGCTATACCGCAGACACCATCAAAAATTGTTTCCATTCGCATTACATGGAAATGATTTCTCACATTGACCGGCACTATGTGCTGAAAACCCTAAAAAATCCGGACACCTTAGAGCTGGAATACCGCGTCACCTGCAAAAACGCCATCCGCTGGATTTTAGAGCATCACAAGCAGATAACAGGAGAGGACGATTGCCCACTGTACTTGTGTATCCTGACGGATGCCACAGAACAAAAAGAACAGAGCAATCAACTCCGGCTGAATTTGGAGCGTTATCAAATTGTCAGCAGGCAAACGGCGGACATTATCTTTGAGTGGAATTTTGCTTATGATTCCATTTGTTTCTCCTCCAGTTGGGAAGAAAAGTTCGGCTATCAAACCGTGCAGGCTCATGCCGCACAGTCTATTAAGTGTCCCCGCTTTATTCCACAGCAGGATTTGGAACAGTTCCGGTCGGAAATGAAGAAGCTGTCCGCCGGTAAAGGCCCTGTTGACTTTGAAACACGTTTCATCAGCCGGGAGGGAAAGCACTTCTGGTGCCGTGTGCGTGCCTCCATTCAATACAGCCGCAGTGGACGGCCACTGCGTGCGGTGGGCGTCATTACGGACATCTCCAAAGAAAAGGAGCAGCAGCTCAGTCTGATGGAACAGGTGCAGCAGGATGCCCTGACCGGACTGCTGAACAAAAATGCCACGGAGATGCAAGTAACAGCCCAGTTAAAAACAGTTGGAGCAGACTGCTGTGCATTGATGATTTTGGACCTTGACCACTTTAAAACCGTTAACGACCGCTATGGTCATCTGCGTGGGGATGCCGTTCTTACTGACACTGCAAATGCCATCCGACACATTTTCCGTTCCTCTGATGTAACCGGCCGAATCGGCGGCGATGAATTCCTCATTTTTGTGTCGAAAATCGGACGAAAAACCGCCTTGAAAAAAGCGCACCAGTTGCTGCAGGAAATGCAGCATATTGAGCTTGACGGCAGCGAGCAGTGCATGACCTGCAGTGTTGGCATCGCCTGTTACCCAGAGGATGCCCAAACTTTTTCGGATTTGTACCGTTTCGCTGACCGTGCCCTTTATAATGTCAAGAGAGGCGGCCGTGCAGAAGCTGCCTTTTATTCTTCCGCATGTTTGCCGGAGGGTGCATGCTGTCTGGATGCGGAGGAAACTCTGCGCCCTGCCCAAACCACACATTTGTATGCAGACAGCGGACAGCTTTTACAGGAAGCGTTTCATGTACTGAACAGTACCCCTGACACCCCCTATGCAATTACTCATGTGTTGGAATATATGAGTACCTGGTTTTATGCCAGTTATCTGTATGTTTGCACACTGGACAAAGGCAAGAAGCTTCGCATTGCTTTTAGCTGGGACGCACGAAATGTATCGGCGTTTCCGGTGGAAAGCAACGCAGGGCTGATCCATACCCTGCATACCTATTATGCGGCACTGGGCAAAGAAGACCTGCTGTGTGCCGATGAAACGACGATGTGCGCTCCAGCTCTGCGCCAAGAAATGCAGGAACGGAAAATTGCCGGAATGATGGAGTGCCTGATGATGGATTGTGACACTCCATCCGGTCTGCTTGTGCTGGAAAGTTCCCTGCACGAAAGCTGGTCGCAGGACCGCCGAAAAGCTTTCAGCCAGATTGGCAGTCTGCTGGCAGTATTCCTTTCCAAATACCGCGGACAAAGCTATATCCCCTCCTAATAAAAATAGAATTCATCTTCATCCTGCTGCCAAATAATTAGCAGTGTTTTTTTCAATTTTTTGTCATGTTTCCATAGAAACTGCTCACAATAAAAGAAAGACACTGGAATTTACTATTTGTTTATAAAGAAGCAGTTGACAGATAATTCTTGAAGGAATACAATGTTATATAGTTTTCAAAACTATATAATATAATGTGGGGAAAAATTATGGCAGAAAAAATTGCAATTCTGGTCGACTCTGGCAGCGACTTGCCGGAGGAGCTGAAAAAGAAGTACGGAATATGGACCATGAATCTGCGTATCGTCTATGGGAATGAAGTCTATGAGGATGGCAGTCTCCCCCCACAGACAGTCTATAGCCGTTTTCCACAGGAAATTCCCAAAACTTCCACCCCAAATCTGCTCGAAGTCAAGGACGCAGTGGAGCAGATTCGGGCACAGGGTTACAGCAAGTTGATTGCCGTATGCATCTCCAGCGGGCTAAGCGGCACTTACAATACAGTGAAAACCGCTCTGGGTGAATTTCACGATATGCAAACCTTTACTTTTGACAGCAAAAGCATTTCCATCGGCACAGGCATGTTTGCACTTTGGGCTGCTCGTGCCGTTGCTGCCGGTATGAGCTTTGAGCAAATCACCGCCGGGCTGCAGCGTAAAACGAAAGAATGCAAAGTTTTCTTTTACATGGACACGCTGGATTATCTGCGGGCAGGCGGCAGAATCGGCAAAATCACCGGACTGATTGGCAAGGTACTGAACATTAAGCCCGTCATTTCCTGCAATGAAGAAGGCATCTATTATACTGTAGCAATGATGCGTGGCAAGAAAAATGGCATGCAGCGCCTTTTGGAGACCGTGCAGAAACATGAACCAAAAGGGAAACTGTGGCTTGCGCTGATGAACGGCGACGCCGAAGAAGAAGCCGCCCATGTGCGCAAGCAACTTTCTGAAATGTTTCCAAATGCTGAACGAGTCGTGGACAAGCAAATCACCGCGTCACTGGCCGTGCACACTGGCCCCGGCCTGATTGGCATTTGTGTTTTCAATGCGGACTAAATTATTTCTCTCACATAAAGAAGGAAAAGCTTATGAAAACAATTGTTTTGTATTATTCTTTGGGTGGAAATACCAAGGCAGAAGCAGAACGGATTGCCCAAGAAGAGAATGCGGAGCTCTGTGAAGTACAGGAGCTGAAAAAGCGCAATCCCTTGTCAGCAGTCTTTTCCGGCTGTCCACAGGCAATGCAACGCAAAGCATCCGCCATACAGCCGCTGAAGTGTGATCTGTCCGTTTATGACCGTATCTTCATCGGCTGTCCCATCTGGGCCGGGTTTCCTGCCCCGGCTTTTAATGCCATCCTTCATTTGCTGCCGCGCGATAAAGAAGTTTCTCTGTTTTTCTGTTCCGCAGGCGGTGAGGAACCGAGAAGTCAGCAGGGCACCAAAGACTTGATTGCGCAAAAAGGCTGCAAGCTTATCAGTTACTGTGACATACGGACTGCTTCCAACAAAAAGACAAAGTAACGACAAAAATCCTTCATCTGAAAAAATCAGGTGAAGGATTTTTTGAATCATGAATTAGGTATTGGCCTGCGGAGCGTCCGACTCTGCAGATTCTGCCGAAATTTCCACAGAAACTTCCGGATGACTGTCAGCGACATCCAAATCCGGTTCTTCCGCTTCCAAAATTGAGTGCAAGGAACGATTGCGCAGATAAATCACGCCCGGGATAATCATCAATATTATACCAACCAGTGCGACAATCTGCACATTTACAATAGAGCTGAAAGCACCGTACAGCAGCATGGAAATGGCAACACCGCCCTGCGCAATCGCAGACAAAATTCCAAGCGATTTGCCGCGGTAACGCTCATCCAACATCAGCAGCAGCGCGGAAGAAGTAATCATATTAAATATGACATTTGTAAACATGCTCAGGGAATCAAATACAGAGCAAAGAATAAATCCGTGCATCAGCATGGTAATGATGCCAAAAATTGCAGACAGAACAATGCTGACCGACATAACCCGAAACCGATTTTTGGGCTTAATATGTATCGCAGAAAGGATCAGCATAGCGAGCACAGAGGCACCGCTTTCAATGCCAAGAAACATTCCATATTCGGTAACAGACA
>JAKVJJ010000008.1 GCA_022487055.1 Oscillospiraceae bacterium | reverse complement strand
ACTGCAGGTTCTGCAAAAAGCATACCCTGCATAGAGAAACCAAGTAATTCGGACGGAGGGACAGCAGATGGCTGATAAGGTCAAGAAGTCTGGTGCCAAAACGCCGGACGGCGAAAAAGCCGCTAAGAAAGCTGACAAAATGTCCGACAAGACTGCCGCAAAAGACGTGAATAAGGCTGAGAAAAAAGAGAAGAAATCCCAGAAGATTTCCCGCTTCTTTCATGACCTGAAAGCTGAAGTCAAAAAGATTGTCTGGCCTACCCCGCACGATGTATGGAAAAACGTGGGTGTGGTTGTCATGATGATTGCGGTTGTGGGTGTATGTGTGTTCGGCTTGGATGAGGCGTTCACACATCTGCTGCATCAGTTTATGAATGTCGCAGTATGATGAAAGAAGTGAGGTATGACAATGGCTGAAGAAGCACGTTGGTATGTTGTGCATACCTACTCCGGCTATGAAAACAAGGTTGCTTCAACCTTGGCCAAGACAGTTGAAAACCGCAGTATGCAGGATTTAATCCCGGATATTTTGGTTCCGACAGAGAAAGTCACAGAAGTGAAGGACAACAAAACACGTGAAGTCGAGCGAAAAATTTTCCCTGGCTATGTGTTTGTAAAGATGGTGTTGACCAATGAATCCTGGTATGTCGTGCGAAATATCCGCGGCTGCACCGGATTTGTCGGCCCGGACAACACCAAGCCTCTGCCGCTGACCGATGAGGAAGTGCAGAAGCTCGGTGTGGAGAAAAAGAGCGTGGAGGTTTCCTATCAGGTGGGTGACTCCGTCAATATCGTGGACGGGCCGTTTGACGGCTTTGTCGGCACAGTGGAGAACATCGATTTGGAGAAAGACCGCGTTCGTGTCACCATCAATATGTTTGGCCGTGAAACTCCTGTGGAGCTGGAGTTGGATCAGGCAGAACCAATGGAGTGATCCACTGCCAAAGGTCACACCCGGCACAAAAAAGGAACATTCCGCGGGCAACCGCTGGATAAGGGGGCATTAGCCCCCGTGGGAGGAGCACACCAAATTCTGCTTCCCGGTGTGCTCCGCTTTTACCACAAATTTTGGAGGTGCAATTACAATGGCTCAGAAGGTTACTGGTTATATTAAGCTCCAGATACCTGCCGGCAAGGCAACCCCGGCACCACCTGTTGGACCGGCTCTCGGTCAGCACGGTGTAAATATCATGGCGTTCACAAAGGAATTTAATGAACGCACGAAGAAGGATGCAGGGCTTATCATTCCTGTCATCATCACGGTCTATGCAGACCGCTCCTTCACATTCATCACCAAGACCCCGCCTGCTGCTGTCCTGATTAAAAAGGCCTGTGGTATTGATAAGGCTTCCGGTGAACCGAATAAGACCAAGGTTGCAAAAATCACCAAGGAACAGGTCAAACAAATTGCTGAGCAGAAGATGCCCGACCTGAATGCTGCTACCGTGGAATCTGCTATGAGCATGATTGCTGGTACTGCCCGCAGCATGGGTATCGAAGTCGCTGACTGACGTTACCCGTGGTGGGAGGAACTAATCATCCGTATTTACCACTTTACAGGGAGGATAACCAATGAAACATGGTAAAAAATACGTCGACGGCGCGAAGCTGCTCGACCGTTCCAAATCTTATGATCCACAAGAAGCGCTGGGCCTTGTCATAAAGACCGGCACAGCTAAATTCGATGAAACTGTCGAAATCCATGTAAGACTGGGTGTTGACAGCCGCCATGCAGACCAGCAGGTTCGTGGCGCTCTGGTGCTGCCAAACGGCACTGGCAAAAAAGTGCGTGTGCTGGCAATCTGCAAGGGTGACGCCGCAAAAGAGGCCCAGGAGGCCGGTGCGGACTTTGTCGGTGCAGAAGACATGGCACAGAAGATTCAGTCCGGCTGGATGGACTTCGATGTTGTCATCACCACCCCTGACATGATGGGTGTTGTTGGCCGTTTGGGTAAAATTCTCGGGCCTCGCGGCCTGATGCCTAACCCGAAGGCTGGCACAGTTACCCGTGAAATGGGCAAGGCTGTGAAGGAAGCAAAAGCCGGTAAGATTGAGTATCGTCTTGATAAATCCAACATCATCCACTGTATTATCGGCCGTGTTTCCTTTGGCGATGAGAAGCTCACTGAGAACTTCAATACTTTGATGGAAGCAATCGCAAAGGCAAAGCCGGCAGCAGCAAAGGGCCAGTATATCCGTTCCTGCGTTGTTGCAGCGACCATGGGCCCCGGCGTCCATGTGAACACAAACAAATTTGGCGCCTGATTTTTTACAGGGCGCTTGACATGCAGTTTGCTGTATGTTATAGTATATATGCTGTCCTAAGACAGCAGGTGCAAGTTGCGCAAAGGGATTCTCCCGCCTGCCGAGGAAAGCAAGAGCTTCACTTTAAAGAGTGCTTACTTTTGCCTTTCCTGCGGTTTATGCGGGAAAGGCTTTTTGTTGTAATTGGGTACAATCGGTTCAATGGAGGTGAAACCATTTGCCAAGCAAGAAGATTTTAGACGAAAAGAAAAAGGCAGTTGTTGCCCTTGCGGATGAAATCAAGAGTGCCAATGTCGGTATTCTGGTTGATTACGAGGGAATTTCCGTTGCAGATGACACAAAGCTGCGTAAGGAAATGCGTGATGGCGGTGATTCTTACAAAGTTGTTAAGAATACCCTGCTGAAGCGTGCACTGGCTGATGCTGGAGTGGAGGGCCTTGACTCTCTGCTAGAGGGTGCTACTGCCATTGCCACAGGCGCGGATTATGTGAGCGCTGCTAAGGTTTTGGCAGGCTATGCCAAAAGCAACGACACATTTAAGATTAAGGGCGGCTTCCTCGACGGTGCTGCTGTGGATGCTACATCCATTGACAGCCTTGCAAAACTGCCGAGCAAAGAGGTTCTGGTTGCTCAGGTTCTGAGCGGCTTGAATGCTCCCATTACCGGCTTGGTCACTGTGCTGAACGGTACCATCAAAGGTTTGGTAGTTGCGCTTAATGCGATTGCTGAGAAGCAGTCTGCTGTACAGGCGTAAAATCCCGGTTTTTGGTCATAAAAATGAATTTGAATGATTTGATTTGGAGGTAACAAATATGTCTGAGAAAGTTGAAAAGCTCGTTGAAGATGTAAAAGCTCTGTCCGTGCTGGAGCTGTCCGAATTGGTTAAGGCACTGGAGGACGAGTTCGGTGTGTCCGCTGCTGCTCCTGTTGCTGTTGCTGCTGCTCCGGCTGCTGCTCCGGTTGCTGAGGAAAAGACCGCTTTTGATGTCGTCTTGAAGTCCGCTGGCGGCAACAAGATTCCGGTTATCAAGATTGTCCGCGATGCAACTGGTCTGGGCCTGAAGGAAGCAAAGGCTTTGGTCGATGGCGCACCGAAGGCTATCAAGGAAGGCCTCTCCAAGGACGACGCTGATGCTCTGCAGAAGAAACTGGTTGACGCAGGCGCAGAAGTCGAACTGAAGTAAGTTTCACCTCTGAAAATAAAAGGGCATCCCATTGGGGTGTCCTTTTTTGTATGCATATTTGTATAAAAGGCAGCCGAAAAAATATCTCGGCTGCCTTTTGGCTGTTTACTTAAAAGCGCCTGTACTTCTTTACACGGCGCATATTTTGTTTTCGACGATTATAAAAAAGTGCCAATACCACATAAACCGCAAGAAGTATAATAATCACGACTGCAATGGCAATGAACCATGGCGCAGTGACAATTTCTTTTGCTGTGTTGGCGGAATGCACCAGTTCACTGCGGTTAACCGTTTCGTTGGCAACCAGCCGCACCGTGGCAAGTTTTTGCTTTGCATAGGTCAGGGTAGCCGTGCCGACGACCTGCCCTTTTTGCACGGGGGCTTCCACTGCGGCGGGTACATTTGGTGTAACCTCCACACTGTTTGCACTCACACCTTCCGGCAGAACGGCAGTTACGTCATTTTCCGGGCAGAGGACAATTGAATCACGATTCCATGCGTACTTCAGCGGTACTTCCCACATTGGCTTATTTGCCGCGGCAATTTGCACCAGATTAAAGTTGCTGTATATCCAGCGATAAAGTTTTGTGGTATCAATCATTTCACCAAATTCAGCGGTTTTGGTGGAGGCACCCATCAGTACACACAGGTACGTGCGCCCGCCAAATACCGCCGTGGAAACCAGACAGCGGCCAGATTCATCTGTGTGGCCAGTCTTAATGCCTTTCACATAAGGATTATAGTAATATCCGCCCTGTGCACCGCGGTCAATCATATAATTGGTTGTGGTGAGCTGCCGGGTAGTATTGGGCATATTCAGCGGTGTCAGATTATAAACGGTTGTGTTGGTTACTTCAATGAAGTAATTTAACGTCAGTGCATATTTAGCAATCAGGGAAAGGTCATGCGCGGTGGTATAGTGGTTGGGGTCATGCAGACCGTTTGGATTAACAAAATGTGTGCCCGTACAGCCAAGCGCCTTGGCTTTCTGATTCATCATATCGACAAATTTGTTGATGTCACCGCCGCCGACATGGTCTGCCAGCATCAAAGCGGCGTCATTGCCGGAAGGAACCATCATGGCATACAGAAGCTGATGAATGCTGAATTTTTCACCCAACTTTATGCCGGCATTGGAACTGCCGGTGCCGTCTATCATTTTCTTTTCTTTTTCAGAGTAAGTGGCAGTTTCCTTATCCACATTTTTAACATGCTCCATTACGATGATAAAAGTCATAATTTTGGTTGTGGATGCCGGATACATTCGTTGGTCAGCATTCTGTGAAAAGACAGTGGTGTCCGTGTCCAGATTGACCAGTTCTGCTGCTTTGGAATTCAGTGTAAAGTCCGGCTTAAAAAGGCTGCCGCCCTGAGCTGACATGACGGGCTGACTGGCAAGAGATGAGGCTTGAGAAGCAGCACCGGAGGCGGCTGCGTGGACAGGCAGACATCCGGATAGTGCCACAGTGAATGCCAAGAGTAAAGCGAAAAAATGCTTTTTCATGGAAATGTTTCCTCCGCTATGTTAAAATAGAAACCGAAATCGAATTCGGTATTTTGTATTAAAAATTATGTCTACTCCAGTATACCAGCAATCTGCTGAAAAAGAAAGACGGAAACCACTGCTTTTTTTGTGCGGATGCCGGGGAGCAGAGAAGGAGTGCACGATGAAATTTCTGCATACAGCCGACTGGCACCTTGGCAAAGCGCTTTATGGGCGCAGCATGATGGAAGAGCAGACGTGGTTTCTTCAGCAATGGCTTTTGCCGCTGCTGGAGTGTGAAAGGCCGGATGCACTGGTGGTGGCGGGGGATATCTTTGACCGGCAGGTGCCTCCGGTGGAAGCAGTGGTGCTTTTTAATGCCTTCTTAAATCAACTTGCACAGCTTGAAATCCCGCTGATAGCTGTCACCGGCAACCATGACAGTGCGCAGAGAATGTCCCTTGGCACCGCTTTGCTGAGAAAACAAGGAGTGGTGCTGGCGACAAAACCGGAGGATTTGCTGAATCCCTATACGATTTCCACTAAAGACGGCGCGCTCTGCTTCTATCTGCTGCCCTTTTGCGATGCTGCCACTGCCAGAGAGACACTGCATCAAGAGGAGAACGGTCCCCGAACGATGGATGAGGCATTTCGGGCACTGCTGGCACAAGTGAAGCCGAATCCGGCAGTGAAGAATATTTTGGTCACACATTGTTTTGCAGCAGGCGGACAAGTGGGTGCCAGCGAGAGCCCCGCATTTGTCGGCGGCAGCAGTCAGGTTGGGCTGGACTGCTTTGCACCGTTTGATTATGTGGCGCTTGGGCATCTGCACGGCGCACAGAAAGCCGGATGTGGGCGCTATTCCGGTTCGCCGCTGAAGTACAGTTTTGATGAAGCCGGACAGAAAAAAAGTGCGGTTATGGTGACTGTGAATGCAGAGGATGTTCAAACGGAACTGCTGCCCATTCAGCCGCCGCACGATGTTCGGGTGCTGACCGGAAAATTTGAGGAACTGCTTGCAAATGCGCAGATGCACCCCAGCGACGATTATCTGCTGGCAAAGCTGACGGATGCGTGTCCGATTTATCAGCCGGTTGACCGCCTCAGTCCTTATTATCCGAACCTGCTGGGCGTTTCCAGCGAATTTTTGCTTTTCGGCGGCAATGAGGAAGACGATAGCTTCCGGCGGGAGATGCGGCAGCACCGGGTGAGCGATGAACAGGTCTTTTCTGCTTTCTTAAAGCAGGTCTGTGGAACAGAACCGACGAAAGAGGATCTGGCTTTGTTCCACAAAATGATGAAAGAGGAGGAAGAAGCATGAAACCGCTGCGCCTGCGCATGAAAGCATTTGGCTCCTATCTGCATGAGACCAAAATTGATTTTACACAATTTGGGGAACATCCGCTGTTTTTAATTACCGGCGCGACGGGCGGTGGCAAGACCACCATTTTGGATGCCATGTGCTTTGCACTTTACTGCAGCTCAACCGGAGAACTACGCAAATGGAAGGAAATGCGCAGCCTTTCCGCCAAATTGGAAGATGAAACGCTGGTGGAATTCGAATTTGCTTATTGTGGTGCGGAATATAAATGGTTTCGCAGCCTGCAGGAGTATTATTCAAAACGAACGGATGCGGTGCGGGAACGGGAAACGCATGAATGTTACCGGAAAAATCCGCAAGGGGAGTGGGAACTTTTATGCAGTGGTTCCGCTCAGCCGGTAACACGGCAGGCAGAGCAGCTTCTTGGATTAACCTGCAAACAGTTTTCACAGGTAGTTGTCCTGCCGCAGGGTGATTTTCTGAAACTTCTGCTGGCAACTTCCACGGAAAAGGCGGCTTTGCTGCAGACATTGTTTGCCACAGAGCGCTGGGAACGGCTGATGAAGCGGGTGCGCAGTTATGCGTCTGACCTGACGGAAAAGACAGGACAAAATGACGCGGAACGGAATTCTGTGTTGGCTCGTGAAGCAGTGCGGGATTTGCCGGAACTGGAGCAGAAATGCACACACCTGACAGAGGAGGCGGCTGCCCTGAAAACCTCCCTAACGGCAGCGCAGGCGACGCTGAGTCGATGCAACGGTATTTATGACAGCGCCGTGCGTGCGGCAGATGCCTTTGACCGGATGCAGCAGGCAAAAAAAGCGCTGATGGCCGCGGTAGAACGTGCCAAAGCAACCAGTGCTGAAAGTGCCAAAGCACAGGCGGAGCTGCCGCACGCTGAGGAATGCCGTGCCCGTGCAAAAGAGCTTGGTGAGCAGGCGGCCACCCGGCAGAGTGCGCTGAATGCTGCGAGAGAGTTGGATGCTCTGCACAGACAAATTGTTTCTGATAAAAAGGCACTGCAGCAGAGCCAGACTCAGCTACAGCAGGCACAGCAGACACAGCAGGCAGCGCAGGAACACTGGCAGACGGGAACCAAATGCCTGCAGGCGCTGAATCAGGATATAACGGCACTGAATGATGAAATCATTCAGGAAGCAAAGAGCCATGCCGCTGCACTGGTAGCGGCAGAACTGACAGACGGATGTCCCTGTCCGGTGTGTGGTTCCGTGCAGCATCCACATCCGGCACAGCCCTCTGTCCGGGGGCAGCAGCTTCAGGCGAAATTGGATGAGGACAGCAGAAAGCTGAAACGGTATAACAGCCGTTTGAAGGAATTGGAGGACGGGCGCAAAAAAGCGGAACAGGAAGCGGAAACCTGCCGGAATCGTATTACAGAGTTGACTAGCCGACTGTCTGCAAATCTTGCCAAAGAGCAGACAATTTCCGTGCAAATGCAGGGGAGTGTGACTTTGGCAGAACTGGAACAGACTGTGCGGCAGCTTCGGCAGGAGGCCGCTCAGCAGACGAAACAGGAGACCGCTCTGCGCAGTGCTGCCGAAAATGCGCACAGCAGGGAAGCCGCCGCCACGGAAGCGCACAGCAAAGCGGAGGAGGACTGCAACAAAGCAGAGGCCGCTTATCATCTGACACTGACGGAATACCGTGCACAGCCCAATGTGCCGCAGGACACGGAACGTCCGGATGAAAAAGTTGCACGGCGGCAGAGGGATACTGCCCAGCAGAAGGCGGGTGTATTGGCGGAGCAGGCCGGTCATGCGCGGGCAAGTCTGCAGAATGCCCAGAAATCGTTGACGCAGCTTCGGGATGCAGAGCAGGCTGGTGCAGTGTTGCACACACAGTATGAGGAAGCGCGCCGACTTTCCGACCTGCTTTCCGGCAAAACACAGCAAAAGGTGCCAATTCAGCAGTTCGTTTTGGGAGTGATGCTGGACGATATTCTGGCGCGCGGCAATGTGTTCTTTTCGGAACTTTCCGGCGGCAGATACCGGCTTCTGCGCAGCAAAACGCCTGCCGGAGGAAACGCACTGGGCGGATTGGATTTGGCGGTGCTGGATGCCGCGTCCGGAAAGGAGAGAAATGTGGACACGCTTTCCGGCGGTGAGTTATTCTTAGCCTCTCTCTCCCTTGCGTTCGGTCTTTCCGATACGGTGCAAAGTTATTCCGGTGCGGTGCGGTTGGATGCGCTCTTTATCGATGAGGGCTTCGGTTCGCTTGACCAGGAAACACTGGATACAGCCATGTCGGCCCTGCTTCGTCTGCAGAAATCCGGCAGGACAGTCGGAATCATTTCCCATGTGACAGAGCTGCAGAGTGTCATACAGCAACAGCTTGTCGTTTCCCGTTTGCCGGATGGTACCAGCAATGTGAAGCTGGTGACCTCCTGATGTATGGGAAAGACGGCAGATTGCATGATTATTCATCCGTACTGCCGCATAATCGTTGCTTTCATATGGGTTTCTGTTCGTGATATTGTCAAAAAAGCTGCCGGCATATGGCAGCTTTTTTGCGTGAATTTTATGGTATGTTGTCCGCACTTTTGCAGGGTTCACCGTTATGCTTTCGGAAATCCAATGTAAATAGAATTGTAACGATCATATATGCAACTGCTACGATAAGGAAGGCGGTGTTGCCCTCCTGACCGCTGACGGCGGCGGAAATAAACAGAAAAATGATTTCCAGCGCATCACAGCCGAGACTATACACAGAAAGTACCGTCGCGCGGCTGTCACCCAAATTGCGTTCGTCCACATTTTCATTCATAAGTTCACTGAGCAGAAAAGCCGGAATGTCCAAGACAAGCGGGCCAAGAATCATTAAAGCAACAGCAACCCAACCGTCACTGAAAAAGAGTCCGAGGAAAAACGCCGCACCCCCGGCAAGATAGATTAAAATGGTGTGTTGATAGTGGATTTGCTGAAAATGCTTTACAATCGTCGGACAGAGTAGAGATACGAATGAGTAGCCAAGAATCACGGCGGTCATCGTTTCTTCCGGCAAACCGGCACGCGTTACCTTAATGATATAGAAGAAGTTTGTGACAAGCATGGAAATGGCCAAAAGACTATTTCCAACAATATAGAATAGGGAACTTGTTTTCAGAATTTGCTTCACCCGATGCAGTACTTCACGCAGCGGAAGCACGGATGCCGATTCTGAATGTTGTGTGTGATGCGGTTCGGGCGGCAGAGAAGCAACAACTGCGATTGCAAAAGCACTGGCGATACTGGTTGCGACAATCAGACCGGTTAGACCAAACCAATGCATTAGAAACATATAGGAAATCGTGGAGAGCATAAAACCTGCCGTGCCGTAATTTGAAATTTTTCCTAATTTAACCGTGTAGTCTTCCTTGCTCCAGAAGGAATACATATAGGCTTCCTGTGTTCCGGAAACAAAGCAGGATGAAATTCCCTCCAAAATTGCTTCCAGCAAAAATGCAGGAAAATTCCCAGCGAAAATCAGAACGACACGGGCGAAAAACAGAACGATACTCGCTAGAAAAAGAGATTTTTTATAGCCGATTCTATCTGTTACCCATCCGGCGGGAATTTCTCCTAAGAAAATCGACGAAAATAAAATTGCCTCCAGGATAAAGAACTGAGGAATTGTGATACCGCGTTCTGTTCTGATAAGCAAAGCCACCGGAGCATAAAAAACAAGCCCTCCAAGGAAAGCGTGAAACTCCAAAAGTTTTAAAACTTTTTTAAATGTGCCGGGACTATCTGTTTCCATAATTTGCCTCATAAAATTTTAAAAGCAGTGCTTTTATCCGAAAAACGGAGCCTGCCTTTATATTTCACTGGAATTTCGAAAAAGCTGGCGTACTTCTGCCCGCAGGCCGCGATGCTCAGGTGCTTCCAGTGTCGTGTCTTGTCGCAGCATTTCCTTTGCTACCATTTGGGCATCTTTTAACACTGCAAGGTCACTGTTCATATCGGCAATTTTCAATTCCGGCAGGCCATGCTGTCTCTGTCCGAAAAAGTCACCGGGACCGCGCAGCTTCAGGTCATGCTCGGCAATTTTAAAGCCGTCCGAAGTTTCGCACATGACTTCCATGCGGGCGCGCGCGTCGTCATTCTGTGCATCTGTAATTAGAATACAGTAGCTCTGACAGGTTCCCCGCCCGACTCTGCCGCGGAGCTGATGAAGCTGGGACAAACCGTATTGCTCAGCATTTTCAATCAACATATCCACTGCGTTCGGTACATCCACACCCACTTCCACCACCGTGGTGGAAACCAGAATATCAATTTCACCAGCAGAGAAAGCAGCCATGATGCCGGCCTTTTCTTTTGCCTTCATGCGTCCGTGCAGGGAACCAATGCGGCAGTCCGGAAGCACCCCCTGCAGATACCGGGTGTATTCCGCCACGCTGGCCTTGTCGCTACCACCGTCAATCGCGGGGCAAATGATATAGGCCTGCCGTCCCTCATGGACGTGCTTCTGTACGAATCGAAGTGCGCGTTTCTGTTTGCTGCTGTCAATGCAGAAAGTCTGGATTTCCTGCCGGCCGGGGGGAAGCTCATCAATGACGGAAATATCGAGGTCGCCGTAAATCATCAGTGCCAAGGTGCGCGGAATCGGCGTGGCGCTCATGACCAGTACATGGGTGCCCTCTGATTTTTCAGATAGTGCAGCACGCTGATTTACACCGAAGCGGTGCTGCTCATCCGTAATTACCAGCCCCAGATTTTGAAACTGCACATCCGGTGTGAGCAGCGCGTGTGTGCCAACCAGAAGCTGAATGCTTCCGTCAGCAGCACCGGCTTTCACAGCGGCTTTCTCTTTTGCTTTCAGGGAGCCGGTTAGCAGCCCGACGGAAATCCCGGCGGGTTTGAGCATCTCTGTCAGGGACAGGAAATGCTGGTGTGCTAAAATATCCGTCGGTGCCATCAGGACAGCCTGCATTCTGTTTTGAATTGCTGTGTGACAGCAGGCGGCGGCAACCGCTGTTTTTCCGCTGCCAACATCCCCCTGAATCAGCCGGTTCATGGGATAGCCACTCTGCATATCCTGAACGGCTTCCTCGGCGGCACGCTTTTGTGCATGGGTAGGAGCAAACGGCAGCAGCTTCCAGAATTCCTCCAGATAACTGTGTGAAACCAGAAAACTGCTTTTTTCACGGGCGCGGCTTTTCATGGAGAGCAGACCGAGCTGCAGCACCAGAAGTTCCTCAAAGGCGAGTCGCCGCCGGGCAACCTCCATGCTTTCCATATCCTGTGGGAAGTGAATATTCTCCAGTGCATAACGAAGTTCACATAAGCTGTATTCCTGCCGCAGGTTCTGTGGAATGGGGTCACGCAGGATGTCCGGCAGCAGGTGCAGTGCTTCCCGCACAGATGCAGCAATGATTCGGCTGGACAATCCTTTTGTCTGGGGATAGATTGGCCGAAGTCCAGAGCACTGCCCTTCCTTTGCAAAAACCGGAGATGCCATCTGATATTTTCCATGGCTGTAGGTTACTTTGCCATATAAAATATAGCAGGTGCCACTTTGCAGCAAATTCTGAATATATTGATTATTAAAAAAAGTCAGTTCCAATGGGGCTCCGGTATCATCTGCCGTCTGCACATGAGTCAGCATGATGCCGGAGTGCGCAAAGACCGGCGCACCCACGCTCTCCACCACGGCACGCACGGCGCAGGGGGTGTCGGCGGGTGCTTCTGCCACGGTGCATGGGTTACTCCAATCCTCATAAGCACGCGGGTACAGGCGCAGCAAAGCGCCGACAGTGGGCGCGCCGAGCTTCCGAAAAAGTTCCGCACGTCTGCTGCCGACGCCTGTCAATTCTGTAATCGGTTTTGCAAATAAAGAGGCCATTATTCCACCGAAATCAGGAAATAATGAATTGGCTGACCGCCGTTGACCAATGTAATCTCAATGTCAGAGGCAACCTTGGATTTAATGCGGCTAAAAGCATCATTTGCCTGTTCCTCTGTGATATCGGCGCCATAAATAATCGTGATGAACGCTGTGGAGCGGTCAACCATAGAGCGCGTCAGTTTGGAGCAAGTGTGCACAATATCTTTTTCAATCAGTGTCAACTTGCCGTTCACCAATCCGAGAATGTCGCCTTCCTTAATTCGGTGGCCGCCGAATTCACTGTCGCGCGCTGCATAGGTGACCGTGCCGGTTGAAACATTCCCGGCGGATTCCACCATTTTCACTGCGTTTGCTTCACAGGTTATATCCGGGTCATAAGCCAGCATAGCAGACAGCCCCTGTGGAATGGTGCGGGTGGGTAACACCATCACTTTGCGGTCTTTCACCAGCGGAATCACCTGCTCAGCCGCCATGGTAATATTTTTATTGTTGGGTAACACCAGCACCGTCTTAGCCGGCGTGGCCAGTACGGCTTTCATAATATCCTCTGTGCTCGGATTCATCGTTTGGCCGCCGCTGACCACATAGCTGCAGCCGAGGTCTTTAAACAGAGTTTTCAGTCCGTCACCGGCAGCAACCGCCACAAATCCGACATCTTCTGTTGGCTCTGCAGGCTTCAGTGCTTCCTTTTCGGCTTTTGCTTTGGCGGCGTCGTTTGCTTCTTTGGCGCGGCGATGCTGCTCTTTCATGTTGTCAATTTTCACAGTCAGGAGCTGGCCATAAGTCAGCGCGGCCTCCAGTGCACAGTTTGGTGCTTCTGTGTGCACGTGTGTCTTAATGATGTCATCATCAGCGACCACTACCACGCAGTCGCCAATCGTTTGCAGATAACGGCGCAGTTCCTCCGGATCCTTGGCCGGCTCTTTTTCACGGCTGACAATAAACTCGGTGCAGTAAGTGAAGTGAATATCTGTGTCAAATTCGGCGGCAGCACTGGCAAAGGAGTCCTCACTGGTGAGGTCGGCGACAATTTCCTCATTGCTATCGTTCTGCAGGATGACACCGTCACGGAAAACACTCATCATGCCCTCAAAGATACAGCACAGGCCTTGTCCACCAGCATCCACCACACCGGCTTTTTTCAGCACAGGAAGCTGTTCCGGAGTTTCTGCTAATGCTTCCTCGGCACCCTGGCAGATGGCACTCCAAACGTACACAGCATCGTCATCAATTTCTGAAGCAGCCTGACCTTTTTCGCTGGCCACACGGGAAACGGTGAGGATGGTGCCTTCGGTCGGCTTCATAACTGCCTTATAAGCAGCTTCCACCCCGACACTGAGTGCTTTTGCCAAGTCACTGCCGGAGATAGTTTCCTTGTCCTTGACACCCTCGGAGAAGCCGCGGAACAGCAGGGAAAGGATTACACCGGAATTACCACGGGCACCGCGCAGAAGTCCGGAGGCGGCAATATGCGCAGCCTCTGCAACTGTGCCGCCGTCTTCTTTCTGCAGTTCTGCCGAGGCATTTGCCATGGTCATGGACATATTGGTGCCAGTGTCGCCGTCCGGCACAGGAAAAATATTTAATTTATCGATGCTGCTCCGGTGCTTGGCGATATTATTCGCGCCGGAAATCATCGCATTTCGCAAATCTGTTCCGTTTATCATATAAAACAAGCTCCTTTGGATACTTTATTTGTAACAAACACCTGCGGAGTTCGGCAGGGTTGCTGATTCCTATTTTTTAGTAACAGTATAGCATAGTTTTTATATAGATTCAACTGAAAGTTCCTGCTCTGGCAAACAGCGGGAAAAGCCCGTCTTACCGCAGTTCCAACGCCTCTGCACTCCGGCAGCGGCCTGTTTTGTCATCAATGTCAAACAGGCAGCAGCCCATTTTGCAGGGACTGTCCTGCACCAGGTCGAAGCGTACAGGCATCTGATATTTCATTTTGTGGATAGTCAGTTCCGGCTGCACGCCAAGTACGGAGTTGATGGTACCGGTCATGCCCAGGTCGGAAATATAGCCGGTTCCTTTTGGCAGCAGGCAGGCATCGGCGGTCTGCACATGTGTGTGTGTGCCCCACAAAGCGCTTACCCGGCCGTCGAGGTAAAATCCCATGCTGCGCTTTTCGCCGGTTGCCTCCGCATGAAAATCAACCAGTGTGATTTTAGGCGTATCCTGAAGCAGCGAGTCCGCAGTGAAAAAGGGGTTGTCCAGCGGGTCCATGTAAACCGTTCCCATCAAGTTTAGAATGCCCACTTGTGTGCGTCCCATGTCATAAATCATAAATCCGCGTCCCGGTGCGCCACTGGGAAAGTTGGCGGGGCGCAAAAGCTGCTCGCATTCATCATAAGTGTCATAGCTTTCCTTTCGGCGAAAGCTATGGTTTCCAGTGGTAATGACATCAACGCCGCTGTCCAGCAAAAACCGCACGGAGGAGGGAGTCACACCGTTGCCATCGGCACTGTTTTCCCCATTGGCAATTACCAAATCAATTCCCTTGACTTTTTTGAGCGGCGGCAGCTTTTCCCGCAGGAACCGACACCCGATGCTGCCCACCACATCTCCGATTGCGAGTATATTCATTGTATTATTTCTCCTTCCAAATATAGCAAAAAGAAAACTGCCGCTTGTAACACTTTTCAGTGCGTGCGGCAGTAACATTCATTTTTATTTTGCGAAGTCGGTTGCGCGGCTCTCACGAATGATATTCACCTTAATCTGACCGGGATATTCAAGGTCAGATTCAATTTTACGGCAAATGTCATGCGCCAGCAGTGTCATCTTGTCGTCTGTAATGACTTCCGGTTTGACAATTACGCGGATTTCACGTCCTGCCTGAATTGCATAGCAACGCTCCACGCCTTCAAAGCTGGAAGCAACTTCTTCAAGTTTCTCCAAACGCTTGATGTAATTTTCCACGTTTTCACGGCGTGCGCCCGGACGAGCGGCACTGATGGCATCGGCTGCCTGAACCAGACAGGCAATGACAGTTTTTGGCTCAATGTCATTATGATGAGCAGCAATCGCATGGACAACTGCTTCACTTTCTTTGTACTTGCGCGCCACATCGACGCCAATGTCAACATGAGAACCTTCGATTTCATGGTCAAGCGCTTTGCCAATATCATGCAGCAAGCCGGCACGGCGTGCCATGGTGGGGTCCAACCCAAGTTCTGAAGCCATAATTCCTGAAATCGAGGCGACTTCCAAGGAATGATCCAGTACGTTCTGGCCATAACTGGTGCGATATTTTAAGCGGCCGAGTAGCTTGACAAGCTCCGGATGGATACCGGTGACACCTGCCTGCAAAATAGCGTTTTCGCCTGCCTGCTTGATACTTGCGTCCACTTCCCGGCGGGCTTTTTCCACAGTTTCCTCAATGCGCGCGGGATGAATGCGCCCATCAGCAATCAGCTTTTCCAGTGCCACACGGGCGATTTCACGGCGCACCGGCTCAAAGCTGGAAATGGTGATGGCTTCCGGTGTGTCGTCGATAATCAGGTCAACACCGGTCAGGGTTTCGATGGCACGGATATTGCGTCCCTCACGACCGATGATGCGGCCTTTCATCTCGTCATTCGGCAGCGGAACCACTGAAATGGTTGCTTCAGAAACATGGTCTGCCGCACAACGTTGAATTGCCATGGAGATGATTTCACGGGCGGAATTGTCGGCTTCATCCTTGGTCTGCTCTTCCAGGTCACGCAGTTTCACAGCCTTTTCGTGCTGGATGTCGCTTTCAAATTCTTTCAGCAGGTATTCCTTCGCTTGCTCTGCGGTAAAGCCAGAGATACGTTCCAAAGTTTCAAGCTGTTTCTTCTTGACGTTTTCCGCCTCAGCCAGACGGTCGTCCGCCTGCTTGTCCTTTTTAGACAGCTTTTCTTCCTTATTCTCCAGACTCTCCATCTTTTTGTCCAGGTTTTCTTCCTTTTGCTGGACTCTGCGTTCCTGCCGCTGCATCTCTTTGCGGCGGTCGTTAATTTCATGGTCTGCCTCAGTGCGCAGGCGATGAAGTTCATCTTTTCCCTCAAGGACAGTTTCTTTCTTTTTTGCCTCGGCATTTTTCAGTGCCTCATTGACAATGCGCCGGGCTTCCTCTTCGGCAGAACCGATGGCGAGCTCGGCAGTCTGCTTGCGATGACGCTCACCGGCAAAGAAACCGGCGGCAATGCCTGCTGCAAGACAGATAATACATAAAACAATGACGATGACAGGATTCAAATTTTGAGCACCTCCTCTGTCCCGGAGGCCCTATTCTGTGCGGCATACAGATTTTTATATAATCAACATATTCAACAGTAAAATTGCAGGGGAAGACAAAGCAAAATCGTCCCATTCGTGTGCTGGGCAGAGAAGCCCGGCGTTGTGTTTGCTAATCTATATTTCATCTGCTGGAGCAAAACAGGTGCTTCCAGTGGACTTGTGCAACCGCGTCAGCGCAGGATTCTGCGGGGGGCTGCATACGATTTAAAATTCATTTAAGTGAAATGGTAGAACCGGGTTCCCACCCGAAAATGCATAATAAAGCATCTTACTGATAATTGTATAACGTTTATAGGGCAAATGTCAAGGACGTATGCATATTTTAAACAGATTTCCTGCATCTGCTTTTGAAACGTTAAAATACAGGTTTCAGAGCAGAAAAAAAAGAGGAAAAACGTGGCGAAAAAGCGTGCGGCTCCCATTGACAAGACGGAGGGGACGTGCTATGATACAAGCAATTCAACAATAGAAAATGTTGACGAGGAAGCCGCGCTTCCCCTGCAGCAGAGAGCGGGTGTCATTGGCTGAAAGCATCCGTGGCAGAGAAACGCATCCGCTACCACCTCTGAGTGTGTGCCGAAGAAGCACGCCGGTTTGGCCCCGTTATCGGCTACATGAGATGCACTTTCGGGTGTAATCTGGGTGGAACCGCGAGATAATTGACGTCTTGCCCCAGCTTTTGGGGCAAGACGTTTTTTGTTTTTCGGTTTGTTTTCATTTGTTATCCATATTTTATATATATATATAAACAGATTTGCACAGATGTTTGTAAAGGAGAGATTTTTGTGATAAAGGTTACCTTAAAAAGTGACGTGCGGGAATATGAATCCGGCACAACAGTAGCGGAAGTGGCAAAAAGTATCGGCATGGGGCTTTATAAGGCAGCCTGCGCCGGACGTGTGGACGACAAGGTTGTTGACCTGCGCACACCGCTGACAAAGGACTGCACCCTGGAAATTCTTACCTTTGATAATGAGGAAGGCAAGAAGGCTTACTGGCACACCACTTCCCACATTATGGCGCAGGCTGTGCAGCATCTGTTCCCGGATGCCAAGTTTGCCATCGGCCCGGCAATCGAAAATGGCTTTTATTATGATTTTGACCTGCCGCGCACGTTAACGCCGGAAGACTTGACCGCTATTGAGGCGGAAATGAAGAAAATCATCAAGGCGGATATTCCGCTGGAGCGTGTGGAAGTTTCTCCGGATGAAGCACTGAAGATGATGCAGGACGCAAAACAGGACTACAAAGTCGAGCTGATCAAAGAGCACAGCAGCAAAGGCGAAAAGATTACATTCTATAAGCAGGGAGATTACATCGACCTGTGCGCAGGCCCGCATCTGATGAGCACTGGCCGTGTCAAGGCAGTGAAGCTGACCAACTGCACCGGCGCTTACTGGCGTGCGGATGCCAACAACAAAATGCTGCAGCGTGTCTATGGCATTTCTTTCCCGAAAGCTGCCGACCTTGAGCACCATGTCGCCATGCTGGAAGAAGCCAAGAAGCGCGACCACCGCAAACTCGGCCGCGATCTCGGTCTGTTCACCATTATGGAAGAAGGCCCCGGCTTCCCGTTCTTCCTGCCAAAGGGAATGATTTTGCAGAATCTGCTGATGGATTACTGGCGTGATGTGCATAAGAAGGCCGGCTATCAGGAAATTTCCACACCGGTTATCCTCAGCCGCAAGCTCTGGGAGCGCAGCGGCCACTGGGCACATTACAAAGAGAATATGTACACAACTGTGATTGATGGCGAAGACTATGCCATTAAGCCAATGAACTGCCCGGGCGGAATGTTGGTTTATAATTTCAAGCCACGTTCCTATAAAGACTTGCCGATGCGCCTTGGTGAAGTCGGACTGGTTCACCGCCATGAGCTTTCCGGTGCACTGCATGGTTTGATGCGTGTGCGCTGCTTCCATCAGGACGATGCACACATTTTTATGACACCAGACCAGATGAAGAGTGAAATTCAGGGTGTCGTCCGTCTGATTGACAGCGTCTACAAGACTTTCGGTTTCCCGTATTTCATTGAGCTTTCCACGATGCCGGAAGACCACATGGGCGACAAGGAAACATGGGACAACGCAACACAGATTTTGCGTGACGCAGTTACAGAGCTTGGTTACAGCTATGAAGTCAATGAGGGCGACGGCGCGTTCTATGGCCCGAAACTGGACTTCCATCTGCGCGACTGCCTGGGCCGTACATGGCAGTGTGGTACCATTCAGCTTGACTTCCAGCTTCCGGAACGCTTTGAGCTGGAGTACACTGGTGCGGATGGACAGAAGCATCGTCCGATTATGCTGCATCGTGTGGTCTTTGGTTCCATCGAACGCTTTATCGGTATTCTTATCGAGCATTTTGCCGGTGCTTTCCCACTCTGGCTTTCTCCGGTGCAGGTGCAGATTCTACCGATTGCCGAGCGCCATCAGGAGTATGCACACAAGCTGTGCGACCAGTTGGATGCTGCCGGTGTCCGTGTGGAAGTGGATGACCGCAATGAGAAAATTGGCTTTAAGATTCGTGAAGCACAGCTCCAGAAAACACCTTATATGTTGGTCATTGGCGATAAAGAAGCGGAGAGCGGCATGATTTCCGTGCGTCACCGCAAAGCAGGAGACCTTGGCTCCATGTCCCTTGCAGATTTTGTTTTCCGTGTCAATAAAGAAGTTGCTGATAAGGCTCTGGACTGATTTTAAGTTAAAAATAATAGAAAGCACAGGCTCTGCTGCCATAAAAGCGGCGGAACCTGTGTTTTTTTATACGATGAATCGGTCTGTGACTCAGCGCGGCAGATGGTGCGCAAGATGGCTGACGGTGAGCCGTGCCTTGCGGTTGTCAGCGGAAACACAGCAGAAAACATATCGGCCGTTTTGCAGCACCACAGCACTATCTAGCTTGCAGGCCTGTGTTTCATGGCATCCTTCATAGCTGTCACGCTGACTGGAGTAGTGCTTCCCGGTCAGATAAGCGATTCTGCGGGCGGTTGCGCCAGAGGGTGTCAGCCATACCGCGGCATTTTCCGGAGTGTTGTCGCTGGCAGCTGCGGCGATGGATACAGATTTTTCTTCCGGGATGCCATAATATTGAAAAGCACTGGTCCGGCTAAGCGGCTTGAGATGTCCGGAAAACGGTACCTTTTGTGTCAGCCGGACAAGCAGTACGGAGGGAGCTGGTTCCGCATGCTTTGCCACAGAGCGGGGCGGAGTGCCAGAGCAGGAAGATAGCAGGATAGTACCAAACACTATACAGAGGATGGCCGCAAGTCTTGTTGAATGTTTCCGCATGGCTTTGCCTTCTTTCTATAGCAAAAAAATTAATTAAACTTTCCTATCTTTTCTTTTGTTTAACAATATCATAACAGGAAAAACCTGTCAATCATTTCTGTGGAACTGTAACCAGTGATTCCGGAAATGTAACATTTCCATAAATTTTCAGCAAAAATCTGAGAAATTATTGCTGATTTGGTATTTGACATTTCCAATTTAATCAGGTAAAATGTATGCAAAGTTAAATCTTCTGCAAATGCAAAGATGGGGACAGTCCGCAGAGAACTTCCTTTCAGAGAGCTGCCGGTTGGTGCGAGGCAGCAAAGGGAATCTGTGGCGAATCACCCCGGAGCAGGCGGCTGAAAGCACAGCAAGCGAGTAAGCAAGCCCGGTTATCCCCGTTATCGGAAAGCACATTGTTGGATGTGCATGAGGCCGTGTTTGCGGCAAAGCAGAGTGGTACCGCGGAAGTAGTAAATTCTCCCGCCTCTGAAGTTTGAAATCAGAGGCGGGATTTTTTTATCTGGCTTGGTTTTGTATGGAAATGAAAGGACTGGTGGAGTACAGATGTTACTGACAGGCGCACAGATTATCATGGAGTGCCTTCTGGAGCAGAAGGTCGATACGGTATTTGGCTATCCGGGCGGAGCCGTGCTGAATATTTATGACGCACTGTATGAATACCGTGACAGAATCAATCATATCCGCACAGCACACGAGCAGGGGGCAGCTCACGCGGCTGATGGTTATGCCCGCTCCACAGGAAAGGCCGGTGTATGCATTGCCACTTCCGGCCCTGGTGCCACCAATCTTGTCACGGGCATTGCTACGGCTTATATGGACAGCGTGCCGGTTGTTGCGATTACCGGCAATGTGAATGTCGATTTGCTGGGACTGGATTCTTTTCAAGAAGTGGATATTACCGGAATTACAATGCCAGTGACAAAGCATAATTTCCTTGTGAAACATATTGAAGACTTGGCAGATACGCTGCGGCAGGCGTTTCAGATTGCACAGTCCGGCAGGCCCGGTCCGGTGCTGGTGGACATTCCAAAAGATGTGACGGCAAAAAAATATGAATATCAGAAGAAAGAACCGCTGCCGTTTTTCCCGGTGCCGTATCCGAAAGACGAATATCTGCAGCGTGCAGCCGAACTGCTTAACGGCAGCAAAAGACCGTTTTTGTATCTTGGCGGCGGTGTGGTGGCTTCCGGTGCGGACAAAGAGGCAGCCGCTTTTGCCGAAAAGCTGGACGCACCGGTCAGCGCTTCCTTAATGGCGCAGGGCGCCTTTGACGCGCACGATTCGCGTTTTATGGGAATGCTTGGAATGCACGGCACAAAAACCAGCGCGGAAGCAATTAAAAATTGTGATCTGTTTGTGGCGGTGGGCACACGCTTTTCTGACCGGGTGCTGTGCAACGCCGGGTTATTTGCCCGCCACTGCCAAATCCTGCAGATTGACATTGATGCGGCGGAGTTTAATAAGAACATCGATGTGGACCTGCGTCTGGAGGGAGACGCGCGGCAGGTGCTGAAAACCTTACTGTCACTTTTTCCACAGAAAGACCATGCGCAGTGGATGGCCAAAATACATGCGTGGCAGAAAGAATACCCCCTGACACAGACCGCAAAGGAAGGTGTTCTGCCGAAAGATGTGCTGGAAACACTGGACAGACTGACAGATTCCGATGCTATTCTTACCACAGAAGTCGGGCAGCACCAGATGTGGACGGCACAGTTTTACAAATTCCGCCGGCCGCGCCAGTTCCTCACTTCCGGCGGATTGGGCACCATGGGCTATGGACTCGGCGCAGCAATGGGTGCGCAGATTGCCAATCCGCAGAAGCGTGTCATCAATGTTGCGGGCGACGGCGGACTGCACATGAACTGCAACGAACTTGCCACAGCGGCACATTATCATCTGCCGGTGGTGGAACTGCTGTTTAATAATTCCGTGCTGGGTATGGTGCGGCAGTGGCAGAAGCTCTTTTATGACAGCCGCTTTTCCCAGACAACATTGGACACCAACACCGATTTCTGTAAGTTGGCGGAAGCTTTTGGTGTGAAGGCCTACCGCATCCGCACCAAAGAGGAGATTGAACCGGTTCTGCGAAAGGCACTTGCCCTGCACGCACCGGTGCTGGTGGATTGCTGGATTGACAAAGACGTGAACGTTCTGCCAATGGTTCCGGCGGGCGCCAGTGTGGAAGACCCCATGCTGGAAATGTGAATCTGCGGAAAGGAGAGCACTTCGATGTATGATGATAAGACTGAAAAAGAATATGTCCTGTCCATTCTTGCGCGGAACAATCCCGGTGTGCTGCTGCGTATTTCCGGACTTTTCAGCCGCAGATGCTACAACATCCTTTCGATTGTTGCCTGCCAGACGGAGGACACAGACTATTCCCGTATTTTAATTGTTGTTTCCGGCGATGACCGTATTATCCGGCAAGTTGACAAACAGGTGAGCAAGCTGGTGGATGTGGAGGAAGTTACGGTTCTGCAGCGGGATAAGGCGGTTATCCGGGAACATTTGCTGATGAAAGTCAACCGCACACCGCAGATCAGTGAAAAACTGGTGGAGCTGGCGAATGTTTTCCGTGCCAATATCCTTGATGTGGAGCCGGATTCCATGATTCTGGAACTGACGGGCGATGCGGCAACCATCAATTCCTTTATTGAGCTTGCCCAACCCTATGGTGTGCTGAAAATTCTGCGCACCGGTGCGATGGCGATGCAGAAATAAAGGAGATGCAGCCCTGATGATTACCATTCGCAAAGCGGTGCCTGACGATGCTCTTGGGATTGCCATTGTCTGTGTGTATACTTGGCAGACCACTTATACGGGCCTGCTGCCAGACTCGATTCTGAAAAAACGAATTTCTGGCTTAAAGGAAACAGCAGAACGCTTTCGTAAAAGTATTGCAGAAAAAGAGAATTACATTGTAGCTGCCGCGGAAGGAAACACGATTGTTGGCTTTTGTGCTTATGCGGCTTCCCGAAATGATGATTTTCCGGATTCCGGCGAAATCATTGCGCTGTATGTCCTGAAAGGTTTTCAAGAAACCGGGCTGGGCAAGCGCCTTTTTGCGGCAGGCGTACAGGCGCTTCGGGAACAGCACTTTTCATCTATGATTTTAAACTGTCTTGACGGCAATCCTTCAATAGGATTTTATCAGCATATGGGCGGCAAAATTGCTGCACAGCGACAGGACGAAATGAAGAACTCTGTTATTAAAGAGAATATTTTATATTTCCAGATTTAAGGGTATTCAAAAAGATAAGATTGAAAGAGGGTATTATCCATGCTGACGCTTGACAAAGTTTATCATGCCGCATTTGTTTTGAAAGAAGTTGCACGCAGAACCGACCTGATTCCTGCACCGAAGCTCTCTGATGACTGTCAGGTTTATCTCAAGACAGAAAATCTGCAAGTCACCGGTTCCTTTAAAGTCCGTGGCGCTTATTACAAAATCAGCCAGCTCACCGAGGAAGAGAAGAAAAAGGGTGTCATTGCCTGTTCTGCCGGAAACCATGCGCAGGGTGTGGCACTGGCGGCTGCCCGCAACGGCATTGACGCGGTTATTTGCATTCCCGCAACAGCACCTATCAGCAAAGTGGAAGCGACCAAGAGCTATGGCGCAAAAGTTTGCCTGGTCCCCGGTGTGTATGATGATGCTCATAATAAAGCGGTGGAGCTGCAGAAAGAAAGCGGCCGTGTGCTGATTCACCCCTTTGATGACCCGGATGTTATTGCCGGCCAGGGGACCATTGGCTTGGAACTGCTGGAGCAGCTGCCGGATATGGATGCCGTGGTGGTGCCGGTCGGTGGCGGCGGTCTGCTTGCAGGCATTGCTTTCACCGTGAAGTCTCTTAATCCGAGCTGCAAAGTTTACGGTGTGCAGGCGGAGGGTGCTCCCAGCATGTTGCAGTCACTGAAAGACGGCAAGCCGGAGGAACTCAAGCAGGTACATACTTTTGCAGATGGCATAGCGGTGAAGTGCCCCGGTGACCTGACCTATCAGCTCTGCAAAAAGTATGTGGACGGTGTGGTGACGGTTTCCGAGGACGAAACGGCCGCAGCGGTGCTGGCACTGATTGAACAGCACAAATTGATTACGGAAGGTGCCGGTGCGGTTTCTGTGGCGGCAGTAATGGCGGACAAGCTTGATCTGAAAGGCAAAAAGGTTGCCTGTGTGCTTTCCGGCGGCAATATTGATGTGACAATTCTCAGCAAAGTCATTAGTCGCGGTCTGCTGAAGGCTGGCAGAAATACGGAACTGACCATCAGCCTGATGGATCGCCCGGGCGAATTGAAGGAGATTTCCGCCATTATTGCGGACCTCGGTGGTAATGTGGTCAGTGTGTTTCATGACCGGGCGGATGAAAATTCCGATGTGTCCGGCTGCTATCTGCGCATCCGCATGGAAACACGCAACTGGGAGCACATCAACCAGATTCGTTCTGCCATCATTGCGGCGGGCTATCGCATCTGCAATTAAATTGTTTATAAGTTGGAGAGGCTGCAGAAGCGGCTGATCCTATTCAATTTCTTCACTCTGTTTTTTATTTATTCATTCTAAAAGGGCCGCCGGAGGAATTTCTTCCGGTGGCTTTTTATGGCATCAGCAGGGTGAACAGGGCATAAAGAACGACGGCACCGCAGGCAGGCAGAATTACCCACACCGGCGTGATTTCCACTTCGGCAACTTTCAGCAAGCGGGAAATGCTGAGGGTCGCATTAAAAATTTCGCTGAGGAACAAAAGCAGTACATAACCCATCAGGCCAAGGTGGGGCAGGATGAACGCACACCATGCCACACGCAGGCAGGCGTCGACAATGTTGTAAAAAAGGGAATAGGCTTGCTGGTCGAGCCCTTTCAGCATTCCGTCCACTACGCTGTCCAGATACATCAGCGGAATGAGCGGTGCCATCATACGCAGCAGCCATGCGCCCTCTGTGCTGCCATAAAACAGATGACACAGCGGTATGGAAAAAGCGGCAATGAAGGCGGCCGCCGCGAAGGAGAAGCACAGTGTCATGCGGAAAGCTGTGCCCGCCACCAACCGAATGCGCGTGCGCAGATGACCGGCATAGCAGCGGGCAAGCTCCGGGACAAGCAGCGTGATGGCAGCAAAGAGCAAGGCATTCGGAAACTGCAGCAGTGGCATAACCATACCGTGTATCATGCCATATTGTGCCAGTGCGCCGGATTCTCCGCACTGTACTGCAAGTCCCTGTGGAATGAGCAAATTTTCAACAGAAAAAAGCAGTGCCCGCAGTCCGCTGCCACCGATAACCGGGCCGCCGATTCGTATCGGCTCTGTCCACGGCACCGGAGGAGACATGGAGGCGGATTTTTTACGGATATAGCACCGGTGATAGGCAGCCACCATGAAAATACAGGAGGCCATCTCAGAGAGTGTGGAGGCGAGCATCAGCGCGGTGAGTGGATTACCGATGCGGTGTACCAGCAGAATGCTCAGCGCAATGCCGGCCGCCTGTTCCAGAAGTTCCGCAGTCATGGGGGCGCCGGTGTGCCCCTCTGCAATAAAACAGCCTTTCAGGGTGGCAGCGGCGGCAATGCACGGCAGACCGGGAATTAGTACCCGCAGAGGTGTGGTGCCGCCCAATGTGGGTGCCAGCAGAGGAGCGCCGAAATACAGCGCCACACCAGCGGCAAAACTGACCCCTAGACTCAGCATTAGACAGCGGCGCAGGGTGTGCCGATTTGCCCCATGTTCGGCCGTTAGGCGGGTGGCAGCAAAATTCGCGCCGGCGGCAGACACCACTACACCGAGTGAAAATACCGAAAAGATGAGCTGATAAATTCCCATCTGAACATCGCCGAGCGTGCCGCACACCCAGCCTTTGAACCAGATGCCGGAGAGCCGCAGGGCTGTGCTTTCCATCGTCAGCCAAAATGTGCTGCGGATAAAGCTGCTTCGGTTCATCTGTCTGCCTCCCCTTTTGCCGGACACCCTTCCTGTATTTATATTGAAAAAAGACAGGCAAAATGATAAAATCATTTTTGTGCGTTTATCTGCTGATTTAGCAGAAAATTTTGCATTGGAGGAACTTATGAGCCTTTTTTTAATGTTCGCGGCTGACATCTGCGCCTATTTGGTAAAAGGAATGTGCGGATTTGGCAATACATTGGTCTTTAGCACGATAATGAGTTTTGCGGCCAGCAATGTCAATATTTCTCCGCTGGAGCTGTTGGTGGGATTTCCTTCAAATATTGCGCTGGCCTGTCAAAACCGTAAGGGACTTTCCACGAAAATTTGGCTGCCGCTGTCCCTGATGGTCATGCTCGGTTGCCTGCCCGGAGCAATTTTCTTGAAACTGGGAGACGTCCGTGTCATCAAGGTCATCTTTGGATTTGTGGTAGTTGCACTGGCACTGGAAATGTTCTTGCGGGAACGTTCAAACCAGAAGAAAAAGCCGAATCCGATCCTAATGGGGGCTATTGGTGTCTGTTCCGGCGTGATGTGCGGCCTTTTTGGCATTGGAGTTTTGCTGGCGGCTTATGTGGGGCGCCTGACCGACGATACCCAGACTTTTAAGGCAAATCTCGGCATTGTTTTCTGTGTGGAAAATGTCTTTCGCCTGATTGTCTACTGTGTTTCCGGCATTCTAACCTTTGCAATACTGAAAAGGGCGCTGATACTGCTGCCCTTCATGGCGATTGGACTTTTCATCGGCATGAAGCTTTCCAGTATCGTGTCGGAAAAAATTGTGAAGTTATCCGTCATTCTGCTGCTGGCACTTTCCGGTGTAGCGCTGATTGCACAAAATTTTGCAGTGCTGTAAAATGTAAAACCTTGAAACCCCCTTTCCGGCGTGTTAAACTAGTTAGAAATACTTGGGAGGGACATCTATGGAACCTATCAAATTGGAAACAGCACGCCTGATCCTGCGGCCATGGCGGGACACAGATGCGGAAAGCCTTTATCGCTACTCCAAAAACCCGAAAGTCGGCCCGGCGGCGGGTTGGCCGGTTCACACCAGTGTGGAGGACAGCCGGCGTGTGATTCGGGACATCCTTTCTGCGAAGGGCACCTTTGCGGTTGTACCAAAAGGGGAAGCGGGCGCTGTTGGCAGCATTGGGCTGATGATTGGCGAACAGAGCAACCTCTCAATTCCGGATGATGAAGGCGAAATCGGTTACTGGATTGGTGTCCCTTACTGGGGGCGCGGCTTGATTCCGGAAGCGGTGCGGGAAATGCTGCGGTATGGATTTGAAGACAAGAAGCTGAAAAATATTTGGTGCGACTATTTTGATGGCAATGAAAAGTCACACCGCGTGCAGGAAAAGTGCGGCTTTCAGTATCAGTACACACAAGAAAATGTGCCTTGTACTGCGATGCATACGACCGTTACCCTGCACGTCAGCCGGATTACCAGAGAGCAGTGGCTGGAACGGGAGAAACAATAAACAGGAGAAAAAACATGGATTGGACAGACGTTACCATTACCGTTGCACAGAAAGACAGTGAACAGGCAGAAGCCATCGCACAGATGGTGGTGCCATATGGCATTTATATTGAGGACTATTCGGATTTGGAGGAAGGCGCGTGGGAGATTGCCCATATCGATTTAATCGATGAGGAGCTGTTAAAGAAAGATCGTACTCACACGATTATTCATGTTTACATTGAGCCGGAGGAAAACCCTACGGAGGCGGTGGCATTCCTGACAGAGCATCTTACCGCGGCAGGCATCGATAATTTTATCGGCGAATCCTCCTGCAAAATGGAGGACTGGATTAACAACTGGAAGAAATATTTTCATCCAATGCCGGTCGGTGAAAAGCTGATGATTCAGCCGTCTTGGGAGAAACTGGCGGATACGCAAGGCCGCACGGTGCTGCATCTGGAGCCGGGTTTGGCTTTTGGCACCGGTACCCATGAAACTACACGCCTGTGCATGGAGATGCTGGAACAGTACGTCAGTTCCGGTGCAGAAGTGCTGGATGTTGGCTGCGGGAGCGGAATCCTGAGTGTGGCGGCACTGCTGCTTGGCGCTGGGAAAGCTGTCGGCGTGGATATTGATGAGTTGGCGGTTAAGACTGCAACCCAAAATGCGGAACGCAATCATGTTGGTGACCGTTTCACCGGCATTTGCGGCAGCCTGACGGAGAAAGTCACCGGCACATATGACATTGTGGTGGCAAATATTGTTGCCGACGTGGTCATTGCTCTGACAAAAGATGTGGAGCAGTTTTTAAAGCCGGGCGCTGTTTATCTAATGAGCGGCATTATTGATGAGCGGGAACGGGATGTGCTGGATGTTGTGAAACAGCGTTTTGAAATTTTACAGCGCAAAGAGGAACGCGGCTGGGTAGCTCTGGCTGCAAAGATGCGCGCATAAAAAGGATGGACAGAGCACCTGTTTTGGCACTCTGTCCATTCTTTGATTTCTTGCATATTATTTGTCAATTTCCGTAATTCCAGCACAGAAAGAAATGGGTGTAAACTGTGCATCAGGGAGCTGCGGCGCAAGTTTCTCAAAAATGATGTAATATTCTGCGTCATCCCACTGCTCTCCGGAAACTTTGCGGCAGGCATCACGGTCAGCCTGGGTGCGGAAGGAAATGTCTCCAATCAGGATTTTTCCGCCTGGGTTCAGGTGTTTGCGCAGTTCCTGCAGGAAAGGCACTTTCTTTTCATCCGGCATATGGTGCAGAGCATAAGTGATGGTGATAAAGTCGAAACGGCTCTTTGCAAAATCTGGTGCCAGACCGTTTGCAAAATCATACTGCACCAGTTTGGCATCCGGCATTTTCGGCCGAGCAATGCGAATCATCTCGGCGGAAAAATCCATGCCGGAAATGTGGTAGCCGTCATCATAGAGCTTTTTGCTCAGGGTGCCGGTGCCGAAGCCGATGTCCAGCACAGCAGCATTGTTTTTTTGTTGGCGGATGGTACCGTAAATGGTGTTCAGCACTTTTCTGTAGCCTGCAAACGGGTACTCATTGGCACCTTCAGATTCTTTTACAGCTTCGTCATATTGGTCGGCCCACAGGTCAAACCCTTTTTGGTCCAGCATGAATATTTCCCCCTGTCTGTATTGGCACGGCCTTTCAGACAAGAAATCAGGCTGTGCCTTCATCTTCCATAGTATATCATGAAATCGGATGCAAAAAAGAAGACATATCAAATTTCGTTATAATATACAAAAAAGTATTCATACAGAAAAAGTCCTTGCCAATTCACTCACTTATGTGTATCATAGAATGGCTGAATTGTAAAAAACAGGTGACATATTTTTCTTTTTTAACCGATGAAACCCATTGCATAAGCACTGCTATGATAAAAAGAAGGAGGGACAATATGGATAGCAAAAAACCGGGAAAGTCAATCACCATTTATGATATTGCCAGTGAAGCGGGGGTATCTCCAGCCACTGTTTCACGAGTAATGACCAAAAGTGCTGGTGTGAGTGAGTCTAAGCGGCGGGCAGTGGAGCACCTGATACAAAAATATGAATTCCGCCCCAATGCACTGGCAAAGAGCCTGAGCAATACCCACACGCATATACTCGGCCTGCTGGTCGCGGATATTCGCAACCCATATTTTGCCGCTTTGGCGGTGGAGTGTGAGAAGGCAGCCAACCGGCGTGGCTACACCGTGATGCTGTGTAATGTGCTGAATGACAACGCACTGGAAGACAGCAATCTGGAAAAACTCTATGAGCAGCGGGTGGACGCTATCATTCAGGCAGGCTGCCGGGTGGATGACTTGGTTACGGATACACAATATGCGGCTCATGTTAACCGCGTCAGCCGGACAATTCCTTTTATTACGACCGGTAAGTTGGATGGCACAGACTGTTACTGCCTGAATATTGACGACACAAAAGGCATGAAGATTATCATAGATTATCTGGTATCATTAGGGCATCGCCGTATTGCCATGATTGGCGGCGAAAATAGGAAAGAATCGACTTATGAGAAGTGGCGGCAGTATATTTACCTGATGGGGAAAAATGACCTTGTTTTTCGGGATGATTATCTGCAGGAGGGCAGCTACTCTGAGAAATCAGGTTATCGCTGTATGAATCGCCTACTGGATTTGGATATTGTTCCCACGGCGGTCATTGCGGTCAATGATTTTACAGCAGTGGGTGCACTGAAAGCGGCTGCCGAACGCGGCGTCCGTATTCCGCAGGACATATCCGTGATCAGTTTCGACAACACGTTTTTGTCGGAAATTTCCGCGCCTAAGCTGACTACGATAGATTATAACTATAAATTGTTTGGCGAAAAGCTGGTGGATACGGCGATTGGCGCGGTGGAGCATCGCGATATTCCAAAAAAGCAGCTCATTACACCCAGTTTGGTGGTGCGGGATTCCTGTGCGGATGTGAATCAGAAAAAAGAATAAGCAATTAAAAAACCGGCGTCACACAAGATGCCGGTTTTTTAAATTATTTTCGCCAGTAGGCGCTGCAGTCTTTTGTGCGGTCCATATAGCCGTATTCAATCAGATACCGCCGCAGAATCGCATAATCCTCATAGACGCTGCCAAGAATTTGGTTGACTTCTTTCTCAGTATATTTGCGTCCCGGTTCAAATTCCTCTGCCAAGCGGCGGAGCGTGACGATTTTTTTCTTTTCTTTAGAGGAAAAGACTTTCAGCTTCAGTGGTTTCTGGCTCTCAAAAACATTTCCTAAAATTTTTTGATATTCTTCTTCTGTGATTTCATAGCGGTTGTCCACCATGGTTGCCCCCTTGTGTACCGGCAGCAGCTCTGCCGGCTGCTCTGATTTTTGTTCTTCTGTCATTTTCCATGCAGCGAGATAGAGTTTCGCCGCTTTCGCTTTTTCACGGAACATGAAGCGTTGATGTCGCACGGTAGATGGGGAAATTCCGAGCTTTTTCGCAATTTCACTGTCTGAAATACCCGCATGAAAAAGCAGCAGAAGCTTCTTCTGATTTTCTGTCAAAGACAGATAGCGAGCATTTTCGCTGAGAAATTCTGCAAAGCGCTGCGGATGTCTTTCCTGCAGATGCAGACGCATTGCTTTTGCGGCGGTCAAAAAGCGGCCTTCATATGGAAAAACTTCACCTGCCGGAAAGCATTTGCCACAGGAAAGACAGACGAGTGTGCCGTCTGCTTCCTCTGCAAATCCTTGCCTCAGTTCTGTAATGGACACATCATTATGGTGCATGGCTTGCCCCCTCCAAGAAATTTTCCAACCTTATATAATAAACATATATTATAACTGTTTATTATATTTGTCAATATATTTTAATATATTTATTAAATTGCAAATTACAAAAGCAGTGAAACGAAAACGCTTGACCACGGCGGTTGCCGGTGGTAGTCTGATACAGGAAGGCAGGGGAATTTTGTAGTGAAAAAGGTAATAGTTTTTGGCAGCATGAATATGGATTTGTGTATTTCCTGTACCAAGGCACCGCAGGCCGGAGAAACTGTGCAGGGACAGGATTTTTTCACCAATCCCGGCGGAAAAGGCGGGAATCAGGCAACGGCGGCAGCAAGACTGGGCGCGCAAACGCTGATGCTGGGAAGCGTGGGGCAGGATGCTTTTGGCGAGGAATTGGTACACACACTGACACAGAGCGGTGTGGACTGCACACTGGTGCGCCGTGGAAAGCAGAGCACCGGTGTGGCGGTAATTACTCGCACAGGAAGTGAAAACTGTATCATTGTGAGCGGCGGGGCGAACCTAACGATGACCGCCGATGAAGTGGCGGCGGAACTGGACAGGCATGCTACGTCCGGCGACCTTTTCATTACGCAGTATGAGTGCAATTTGAATACGGTGCGGCAGAGCATTTGTGCAGCAAAGAAACGCGGACTTTATACCATATTCAATCCGGCACCGGCGCATGAGATTCCGCAGGAAGTGCTGAAATCCACCGACCTTCTGGTGGTCAATGAAACCGAGTGTGCATTTCAAACCGGTATTTGTCCGGAAAATGAAGCGGAGTGCAGAGAAGCATTTGTAAAACTGCACACGCTTGGCTGCCGGAATGTTGTCATTACTTTGGGTGCAAAGGGCAGCATGTATCTGGGGGAGCAGGGAACTTGTTTTGTACCCAGCTATCCGGTGAAGCAAGTGGTGGATACCACCGGTGCGGGAGATACGTTTATCGGTGGTCTGGCGGCGGAACTAGTGCGGGGCACGGATATGCAGACGGCAATGCACTTTGCCACACGGGCTTCAGCGGCGGCGGTTTCCAAAGCGGGTGCTCAGCAGTCTATTCCGACGCGGGAGGAACTTCCCCCGGAACAGGAGGAAAGCAGAATATGAAAAAGCGTCCTCTGATGATTGACACAGACCCCGGTATTGATGATGCAGTTGCGCTGGCGCTTGCACTTTTCAGTGAGCAGTTGGATGTGCGGCTGATTACTACGGTGTCTGGTAATGTTTCTTTGCCCAAAGTGACGAAAAATGTGCTGAAACTGCTTGCCTTTTACCGGAAAGAAGTTCCGGTGGCGGCGGGGGCACCGGAACCTCTGCTGCGGCCTGCTGTCGATGCCAGTGAAATTCACGGGGAGAGCGGCCTTGCCGGATATGATTTTCCGGCGCCGGATGACAGGCTTCTGTTGAAGGAAAACGCGGTGTGTGCAATGCGCCGGGTGCTGTTGGAAAGCCCGGAGCCGGTCACGCTCATGACGATTGCACCGTTGACCAATGTGGCACTGCTGCTGAAAACTTTCCCGGAAGTAAAGCCGCATATTCGGGAAATTGTGATGATGGGCGCTTCCACCGGCCGCGGCAACCTGACTGTGATGGGAGAGTTTAATATCACAGTGGACCCGGAGGCGGCGGAAATTGTGTTTCGCAGCGGCGTACCAATTACAGTTGCTCCGTTGGATGTCGGTCTGCAGGCGGCCATCCTGCCGCAGGACAGCGAACAGCTCCGGAAAATGGGCGGTGTCGGCGGCATGATATACTGCCTGTTTCATCAGTATCGTGCTGGCAGCATGGAACAGGGTCTGCAGATGTATGACTCCTGTGCGGCGGCTTATTTGCTGAAACCGGAACTTTTTCAGACAAAGCCTGCTTATGTGGAAATTGAAACTGCAAGTCCGCTGACTGCCGGATGCAGTGTGATGGACTTTGTTTCTGACCACCCGAATGCTCTTATTTGTACGCAGGTGAATGCGGAAGCATTTCGCCTGTGGCTGGTGGAGCAAATCCGAAACTGCCGTATTGGATAATAGAACTGCAAAAGAAAAAGAACCGTTTCCGGTTCCTTTTTTATCTGAATTCAGTTTTAAATAATGGAGAAGGCATCTTCTTTTTTCAGCGGAAATGCGCTGCCGACTGCGGTCAGCCCATCTGCTAAATCTTCACGGTAAACCGCACTTTTGGAGTCCAAACTGTTGATGGTGACACAGTTGCTGCCGACATGGCCGGTGGAATGAATGTATTTGTGATTGCCAAGATAGATTGCCACATGGCCCGCAAAAAACAGCAGGTCAGCGGGTTGCAAATCTTCTTTTGGAATTTCATGTATGGGATAACCGGGCTGAATGACAGCATCCCGCCAAATGTTGATGCCGCTCAGCGTATAAGCCATTTGTGTTAAACCGGAACAATCAATGCCAAAGGGGCTTTTGCCACCCCAACGGTACTGTGTGCCAAGATAGGAAATGGCGGCCTGCAGGATACGCCGGCGCATTTCCATCTCTGCAATTCCCTCAAAAGACGGAAATGGCTTTAAAAAACATTCCGGCAGCCATCCTGCCTCTCCGTTTGGCAGGCAGATGTGCAGCCAGCCGCTTGTGACTTCTTTGCTGAGCAGTCCCACGATGCATCCGCGCACCAGTGTGGTCAGGCAGGTACTCTGTACATGTGTGTGTGTCAGCACATCTGCCGAGGACTGCTGGACAACCATTTTGGGGGACGAATCCCAAGTGGTTTGACGGGCAACCTGGCGCAGACGTGACTTTTGCACCCAGCCGCAGTAACCGTAACAGGTTTCCACGTTAAACCAACCGTTACTTTGCTGCAGAACGCGTGCAGTGGTACCGCTGAGTGCCTGATCAATTCTTTCTGTGCCGTCTGGTTTTGAAAAAATATCGGTGACGCTGTTCAAAAATACAGTATTCATGGTTTTGCCTCCTTTCAAATGGGCTGTCCTGTCCATTGCCACAGAATGGGACATGGCAGGAGAAGGAGAGAATAGCGACAAGATTTTTATACTTATAATAAATTAACGGACAAATTGATATAATTTTCTGTGCATTTCATCGTTTGCGTTTTCTAATTGTATATCTTTTCTTAAGCAACGTCTAGCACAACATAGCAATTTATTACTTTTCCATAATAATCATTTGATTTATTTGAAAAAATTAAGCTTTATTTATTGACAGCGCAGTAATTAGGCGATACAATCATTCTTACGCGAATGGAGGATGAAGAATACGAATCAGGGAAAAGTAAGAAATTATGTTGCGCGGTATTGTGTGCTAACCGCCGGACTGTTCATCCTTGCTTTTGGTGTGGCACTTTCCACCAAAGCAGGGATTGGCACCTCACCCATCTCCTGCCCGCCCTATGTACTTAGTCTGATGACACCATGGACGATGGGAGAAATTACGATTGCCATGCACGTTTGCTTTATTTTGCTGCAAATTGCCCTGCTGCGAAAAAACTATCAGCCGATTCAGCTTTTGCAGCTTCCGATTGCCTTTGTGTTCGGCTTCTTTACGGACATTACACTGGCAATGGTCAAGGACCTGCAGGTGCCGAATTATGCCATGCAGCTTGTCTGGTGTTTCCTCAGCATCATTTTGACTGCGATCGGTGTCTTTTGTGAAGTGAAGGCAGATGTCATCATGCTGGCAGGTGAGGGCACTGTCAAGGCGATTGCGGATGTGTCGCACAAGCCATTTCCAAAAATGAAAGTTGTGTTTGACTGTACACTGGTTGCCATAGCTGTGGTGATTTCCCTGCTTGGTCTGCACCGGGTGGAAAGTGTGCGGGAAGGTACGATCCTTTCTGCCATACTGGTTGGCATCATGGTCAATGTCTGTGACAAACATATTCATTTTGTGGACAGGATTGTTGCGTATGCAGCAGCCGGAAAAAAATCCGTGTAATTTCCATGCCGCCTGTTGCCGGTCGGTATTTTTCTTGCCTGTATGCGTCTGTGCTGATATAATAGAAAAAATACCGCAGCGAAAAACAGGAGGGCAAAATGCTGACAGAGCAGAAAAGAAAGTTCATTGAATTTATGATGGAAGCGGAGGTGCTCCGCTTTGGTGATTTTGTAACCAAAAGCGGACGCAGCACCCCATACTTCGTAAATACCGGAAACTACCGCACAGGCGCACAGATTGCCGGACTTGGTGGATTTTATGCCGGATTGGTGCAGCAGACAGGGTGCAGTTTTGACGCCATGTTTGGTCCGGCTTATAAAGGGATTCCGCTGGTTACTGCTTGTGCCGGCGCGCTGTATACACAATATGGTGTGGACAAGCCGTATTTCTTTAACCGTAAGGAAGCGAAAGACCACGGTGAAGGCGGTTCACTGGTAGGCTATCGGCCAAAGGACGGCGACCGCATCATTATTATTGAGGATGTTATTACAGCAGGTACGGCTGTGCGTGAAACGATGCCGATATTGAAAGCCTGCGGGGATGTTTCCTGCGGAGATATGTTCATTTCCGTCAATCGCTGTGAAGTGGGGCAGCATCCCGGACAAACGGCCGTCATGGAGGTGCAGGAGGAGTTCGGCATTCAGGTGCACGCCTTGGTTACGGTGCGGGACATCCGCGAGTGGCTGAGCACACATGGCGGCTATGAGGCACTTCTGCCCAAGATGGATGCTTATATGGCGAAATACTGCATCTGAGGGTGATGACATTATTGGTTTTTGCCGCTGCCCATTAAAAATCCCGGAAAACAAGTTTTACACTGTTTCCCGGGATTTTTGCTTGTAATGTAAGTTTTGCGGCAAAATCAGGTCAAATTTGCGGCGCCAATCATGCCGGCATCATTGCCAAGCTGTGCGGCGCGTATTTGTGGCAGAAAAGAATCTTCTCCGCCAAAAACATCTTTTTTGACCAGCTCATTGAGCGGGTTGGTCAGGAACGTGCCTTCTTTGCTGATGCCGCCGGAAATCAGCACCATTTCCGGGCGGAAAATATTGACTGCATCTACAATACCGTTTGCCAGATGACGGATGTAAGCATCCACAACCTGTTTGCCTGTGCTGTCGCCTTTTCGTGCTGCCTGAAAAGGGATGCGTCCATCCATGCGGGAAAGGTCCCCCTCACACAGAGCAGCCAGAAGGGATTCCGGATGTTTCTGTACGGCACGTTTGGCATCCCGAATCAGTGCCGTAGCAGAGGCATAGCTTTCCAGACAGCCGTGTCTGCCGCAGGTACATGGCTCACCGTTTTCCACCAAAAGCGTGTGGCCGAACTCTGCCCCGCCCGGGCCGCCGCCCTCAAAAATTTTTCCATCCAAAATGATGCCGCTGCCGACGCCTGTGCCGAGGGTAAACAGAATGGCATTCTGGAAGCCTTTTGCGGCACCGGCACACACTTCACCCAGTGCGGCGCAGTTTGCATCATTGCTCACATGGACGGGCATTTGAAATGCGCTGGTAAGCCCCTTGGCAAGAGGCACCTGCTTCCAGTGCAGATTATTGGAATAAACGACGGTGCCGGTTTTTGCATCAATCGTGCCGGGGCAGCCTGCACCGAGAGAAACGCAAGCTTCCTGCGTCAGGTTGGCATTCTGCAGGGCATCCTGCGCCGCGCCGATGATGTCCTGCACAACTGCCTGCCATGACCGGTCAGCGCCGGTGGGCCGGGAAGCGCGCCCGACAATTTGATTTTCTGTGTCAATGACACCGGCTTTAATACCTGTGCCGCCGATGTCAATACCAATGCGATAGGAATTTGCCATGTGTTTTTCTCCTCAAACTTTGTCACCGCTTGGCAGATAGGTGTCCTTTGGCGGCACAGCGGTACGCACAACATGGCAGGTACCGCTGACGGTATATTTACCGGCATCAGCAGGAACAAAAAGGCTGTCGCCTTGCCGGAAAGAAACGGTTTCGCTGCCGCAGACAACGGTACCCTCCCCCTGTGTAACTAGCAAAGAATGAAAGCTGCTGCCGTCGGTTTTGCCCTGTGCGGCAGTATTGCCATCCAGTTTCATGAGGTCGGTAACAAAGGAATCACAGAAGCCGAGCTTATCACCAAACTGATAGTCTGTGCGCGGCGGAACCGTGCGGGTGACTGCCAGTGCCTGCGGAATGTGGAGCTGACGCTCTTTACCGTCCTTATCCTTGCGCTTGTAGTCAAATACGCGGTAAGTGACGTTGGAACTTTGCTGAATTTCTGCAATGACAATGCCGGCGCAGATGGCATGAATTGTGCCGGACTCAATAAAAAAGGTATCGCCGGGATGCACCGGAGCGGCGTTCAGCACTTCTGTTAGAGTACCGTCCTCAATGCGTCTGCTGAATTCTTCTTTGCTGATTTCTTTTTTAAATCCATAATACAGAAATGCACCCGGTTGGCAGTCAACAATATACCACATTTCTGTTTTACCGAACTGATGCTCATTTTTCAGCGCATAGGCATTGTCCGGATGCACCTGAATGGAGAGATTCCTATGTGCGTCAATCAGTTTGATAAGCACCGGGAAATCCGCAAAGCGGGCGCAGTTAGTTCCTGCGGCGGTGGGGACAGCTTTCAAGTACTCCGCTAGTGTTTTTCCGGCAAAGGGGCCGTCTGCCACTGTGCTGGGGCCGTCCGGATGGCAGGAAAGCTCCCATGTTTCAGCCAGAACGTTGCCGTCGAATTTTTTATGATAGGCTTTTTTCAGTTGCTGCCCGCCCCAAAGATAGGACTTGCAGGCCGGAATCAATTTTACAATCGGCATCATCAGTTCCTGCCCTTTCCAAAGTCATTGATGATGGCAGACACAGCTTTGCGGTACTCTGCACAGGCAGCATCAGCGGCTTCCTCTGTTTTGCCGACCGCCGCGCAGTAAAGTTTGACTTTTGGCTCTGTGCCGGAAGGACGAACCGTCAGGCAGGTGTCATCATCCATGACATACTGCAGTACATCACTGCTGGGAAGGGACGGGAACTGCACCGGTTTGCCGGGGGTATGCAGATAGTCTTTCACCAGTGTGACTTTGTGTCCGCACAGTTCCGTCAGCGGATTATTGCGCAGATAGGTCATCAAATCCTGCATGATGTGGAAGCCGGATTCACCCTCAAAGGCAAAGGAATCCAGGCCGTTTTTATAGTAACCGTATTGTTGGTAAAGTGCCTCAACCGCGTCATAAAGAGATTTGCCCTGCGCCTTATAGTCGGCTGCCATATCGCACAGCAGCAGGCAGGCATTCACGGCATCCTTATCGCGCACATGGCTGCCGGAAAGATAGCCGTAACTCTCTTCAAAGCCGAAAATGTAACGGCTGACCTGGCCGTCTTTTTCAAGGAAGCCAATCTGCTCGCCGATAAACTTAAATCCGGTCAGCACATTGCGCAGCTCCACACCATAGTGTGCGGCAATTTTGGCGGCAAGCTCTGTGGTGACGATGGTTTTGACAGCAACCGGATTTTTCGGCAGGGTGCCCCGTGCAATTCGGCGGCGGCAGACATAGTCAAGCAGCAGTGCGCCGACTTCATTGCCGGAAAGCAGCTTGTAATCATCTCCAACATGAACGGCAATGCCCATGCGGTCACAGTCCGGGTCTGTTGCCAGCAGCAATTCCGCATTGCATTGGCGGCAGAGCTTGATACCCTCGGCCAGTGCTTCCGGAATTTCCGGATTTGGAAATGGGCAGGTGGGGAAGTTGCCGTCCGGCTTTTCCTGTGCGGGCACCACGGTGATGTCCGTATAGCCGGCGCGCTTCAGCACAGTGGTAACCGGAACCAAGCCGGTGCCGTTGAGTGGTGTGTAAACAATTTTCAGCTGTGCCGGAACTTCTTTTTCCAGACGCTGTGCCAGTACGGCCTGATAAAAGTCTTCTGCCACATTGGCGGGGACAGTTTCCACTTTTGCGCCGGAATTTTCTGGCAGAGCATCAAAATAACCGACGGATTCAATGCAGGCGGTTATTTCTTCAGCAGCCTTTGTGGTAATCTGGCAGCCGTCTGGGCCATACGCTTTGTAGCCATTGTATTTGGCGGGGTTGTGGCTGGCGGTCACCATGACGCCGGCGGAGCAATGCAGGGAGCGCACAGCAAAGGAAAGCGCCGGAGTCGGCATGAGCTGGGGGTAAAGGTAGGCTGTGACACCGCAGGCTGCAAAGGTGCGGGCGGCTTCTTCGGCGAACAGGCGGGATTTGATGCGGCTGTCATAGGAAATGGCGGCAGAGGGATTTTTCTTCTGCTTTGTCAGCCAGAGAGCCAAACCACGGGTGGCACGGCGGACAGTATAGATATTCATGCGGTTGGTGCCGGCGCCGATGACACCGCGCAGACCGCCTGTGCCGAAAGCAAGGTCGCGGTAGAACCGGTCGGTGATTTCCTCAGGCTGATTTTTTACTGCTGCCAGTTCAGCGGCGATGTCTTTATCTTCACATGCCTGTTTGCACCATTGTGCATAATTTTCCTGTATTTGCAATTCCAATCCCTCCACTTTAGTAGTACACATTTATATAGTTTTTCTAAAATTATTAATTAAATGTTACAGAGTGGGCAGGGGGATGTCAATAGCATAATATTGATTAAAATTATACTTTATTGGTAATATGGATATTTTTTCAGTAAAGTGAGAAATTATCTGGACAAACTAAAAGAAAATTGTTTTAATGAAGAACAGCATTTAAGTAAGGAATTACTTAAAGTGAAAATTTTAAAGCAGAGGAGTATGGGAAATGCCAATACGATGCAGTCAATCCGAAATTTATCCTCATGCTTTCAGCTTGGATACTCCGAATAGCAGCTATATGCTCGGCGTGTCGACTGAAGGACTGGTGGTGCAGCTCTATTATGGCGCAGGACTTTTTGAGGGAGACCTTGCCGCCATTGGGGACCGCGAGAATTCTCCATGGTTTCCGGCACAGAATGGGCAGACGCTGCTTGACCATGTGCCGCTGAGCTATTCCGGTGCCGGCATGGCTGACCTGCGCCCGGCCGCGCTTTCTGTTCAGTGGGAGGACGGCGATAACATTGCCGACCTGCGCTATCAGTCCCACCGTGTGGTGAACGGCAAACCGGAGCTTGCCGGGATGCCGCACATTTATACGGAAAAGGACAGCGAGGCAAAGACGCTGATTCTGACGCTGACGGATGAAAAAGGACTGGAAGCAGACCTTTATTATACGATCTTTGAAGATTGTGACGCGATTATCCGCCGCACAGTGCTGCGCAATACCAGCGACATGGGGATGTCCATCATGCGTGTGATGAGCGCCAGCACAGAGTTGCCGGACAGCCGCATGGATTTTCTCCACCTGCACGGCAGTTGGGCACGCGAATTTGCAACTGAGCGCCTGCCGTTGGGGCACACCATGCAGCGTATCGAGAGTTTCCGCGGCGCCTCCGGGCATCAGCACAATCCCTTTGCCGCTGTTGTTTCCAAGGACTGCACCGAAACCACCGGTGAAGCTTATGGTTTTAGTCTGGTTTACAGCGGCAATTTCTGCATAGAAGCGGATGTGGATTCCGGTGACCGGCTGCGTGTCAATATTGGTTTGTCGGACCGCTCTTTCCGTTGGCCACTGCGACCCGGTGAATCCTTTTCCACGCCGGAGGCCGTGCTGGTCTATTCTGACCGCGGTGTCGGAGCAATGTCAAGGACATACCATCAGCTTTACCGCAGCCGTCTGTGCCGTGGTTATTGGCGTGATCGGCCGCGTCCGGTGCTGCTGAATACATGGGAAGGCGTCTATTTTGACTTTAACCGTGACAAACTGCTCACATTGGCAAAATCTGCCGCAGAGGTGGGGATTGAGCTGTTTGTTATTGATGATGGCTGGTTTGGCCATCGCTTGGACGATACCACTTCTCTGGGTGATTGGGAACCGTGGGAAGACAAACTGGGATGTACACTTCCAGAGTTGGTGGCAGACATCAATCAGCTCGGAATGCAGTTCGGCATTTGGGTGGAGCCGGAAATGGTTTCTCCGGACAGCAATCTTTATCGGAAGCATCCGGATTGGGTGCTGTGTCGGCAGGGCCGAAAGGCAACCCTGACACGCACACAGCTGATTCTGGATTTATCCCGTAAAGAAGTGCAGGACTACATTATTGACGCAATGACCAAACTTTTCAGCAGTGCGCCGATTGCCTATGTGAAATGGGATATGAATCGGAATATGACGGAGATTGGTTCGGTGGCAGACAGCGACGCAAGCGCCGGAGCATTGGCACACCGCTATATGCTCGGCCTCTATCGGATTCTGGGGATACTGACAGACCGTTTTCCGAAGATTTTGCTGGAGGGCTGTGCCAGCGGCGGCGGACGTTTTGACCCTGGTATGCTGTACTATTCCCCTCAGATTTGGACAAGCGACGACAGCGATGCGATTCAGCGCCTGTCCATTCAGGGCGGTGCTTCTCTGGTGTATCCGCCATCTGTGATGAGCTGCCATGTTTCTGCGACACCGAATCATCAGGTTGGCCGCAGTACTCCGCTCAGCACCCGCGCAAATGTGGCAGCACTCGGCGGCGGTTTCGGCTATGAGCTGGATATGACCAAACTTAGCCCTGAGGATCACGAAACTGTGCGTACACAGATTCAGGAATATAAAGCAGAGCGGGGGAAATTATTCAACAGCGATTTTTACCGCCTGACCGCACCGGAAGGCATGGCAGCTTTTCAGCAGATTTCCCGTGATGGCAGCCAAGTGGTCGTCACCTGCTGCCGCCGCCTTTATGACGCGAAAACAGAGCCGCGCTGGCTGCGACTGGAAGGGCTTGATCCGCAGGCGAAATACTGTAACACCAGCAGCGGTGAAGTCTGTACCGGTGCAGCGCTGATGCACAAAGGTGTGCACCTGCAGCTTGCTCTGACAGACTTTACCAGCGAAAGGATTGTGCTGAATCGAAAAAACAAATAAAAAAAGTACTTTTCCATGATTTGCTGTGCACAGGAGAGGAATTTTAGCGCAAAATGAATTGACAATGCTACTTTTCCTATAGTAAAATAGGTGTATTAAGTAAACGGCAGATTTATTAGCTAACCATTAATTAATTGCAGCGCAAAAAGTTCATCTGCCGGGGTGAGGAGTGGTTCACAAATGCCAAAGACGGTACGCATGGCAGATATTGCACAAAAAGTCGGCGTGAGCACTGTCACGGTTTCTAAGGCGCTGGCAGATAAAGACGGGGTCAGTGACGAGATTCGTGCGAAAATCAAGGAAACCGCGCAGCAAATGGGTTACCAGCAGAATGTAGGACCACGTCATGTCAGGCAGTCAGGCACAGGCAATATCGGTATTTTGGTGTCTGCCTGCTTTGTGGATGACAACAGCAAATCCTTCTATTGGCAGATGTATGAAAAAGTTGTTAACCGCTTATTTATCAATGATTATTACGGTATATTGGAGCTGCTCTCTGATGAGATGGAACAGAACCTGACACTGCCGCGTGTACTGCAGGAAAATAAGATAGATGGCCTGATTGTGCTGGGGAAGCTCAGCGCCGAATACTGCCGGACGCTGCAGGGAAAGACACAGGTGCCCACCGTGTTTTTGGATACCTATGACAGTTGTGGCAGCGGATATTCTGTAATTTCAGACGGCTACTATGGAATGTATATCGTTACGAATTACTTACTGAAAATGGGGCACCGTGACATTCACTTTGTTGGGACGATCAATGCCACCAGCAGCATTGCAGACCGCTATTATGGTTACTGCCGCGCAATGTCCGAACAGGGAATTACCGTTACACCGGAAATGGTGCTGCCTGACCGTCACGAATCTGGAAATATTTCCTTTACGCTGCCGGAAAGTCTTCCGACTGCTTTTGTCTGTAACTGTGACTTGACTGCCTATGAGCTGATTAACCAACTGAAAGGACGCGGGCTGCATGTGCCGGATGATATTTCCGTTGCTGGGTTTGATAATTACTGCTTGACCGGAATTTTTATGCCGGAGATTACCACTTATGCGGTGGATATGGGCGGCATGGCGCGTGCCTGTGTGGAAGGAATGCTGCATCAGATTCGGCATAAACACAAAATGACGGGCATGAAAATCGTGAGCGGTCACTTGATTGTTCGCGACAGTGTGAAAAAGCTGGAGCCATAAATTGGGTGTGTAATATATAAAAAAGAAGGCATGGAACTTATTGCTCCGTGCCTTCTTTTTTTGTGTGGTTTTCTGATGCAGAGAAAAAACATGTGCGGTAAGCCAGTGGAGACATTCCAATGCGTTTGCGAAAGAGCCGTATAAAATAAGAAGTGTTTTCCACACCGACCGAAAAACCGATATCCAGTACACTTCGGCGGGTACTGCGCAGCAATCGGCAGGCTTCTGCCACCCGCACATCCAAAAGATACTCGAAAGGAGAACAGTTATAATAGCGCTTAAAATCTTTGTCCAACTTATATTTGTTCCAGTGCAACTCTTTGGAAAGTGAATCCAGCGTGAGCTTTTCGGCATAACGTGTGTCCAAAATATATTTCAGTGTTTGAATGGAAGAGGGGGGCAAAGAACGTTCCGGCAGAATAGGAGAGGTATCCTTTTTCAGAAGTCGGACAATTTGCAGCAGCAGATTTGTCTCGTCGTTCTGTGCCAGACCGGTCATCAGTGTGGATAAATGCGCCGGCATCTCAGAATCAGTGGCCAGCGAAAGCACAGCCAAGCCGCTTACTGATATGGTGGGCGGAACACCCTCAATGATGAATTGGTTAAAATGCAGCGGAGTATCGACAGCTTTCAGCACCGGGGTCTGACCGGCGAGCACCAGCAGGAGATTACCGGGAACCAAGTTCCAAATGCTGCGGCTTTCTTCCAACGCGGCGGTGTCTTTTACTTCATAAAGGGAAAAGGCACCGCGAAACGGACAGGAGAGCAGCATATCGTGCGGAACTGTGCCGCTCATGCTGCCGAGGAGGCGGAACACAGGTTCCGGGGCAGTCGGCTGCTGCCGTGCAGTAATTTGCTCCATTTTGCGTAAACATCCTTTGCCATAAAAGTTCAATAAAAATAAATTTCTTATCTATTATAGTCTGATACGACAAAAAATGGTTCCGGCAAAGCAAATTATCCAACTTAAATTTACTTTACTTTATTTGTAATGGTAGCACAGTACCTAAATATTCCCCGACACATTATCAACTCTGGTGAAAAATAGCAATGCTGAGCAAGACATGTATGGATGGAAAAACTAATTAATTAATATATATTTACTTAATTTTTAAGAGCACTGTTTGCAATAATTAAACAGATATTATTCATGAAAAAGTACAATTTGCATAACAATTATAGAATAAGGCCAATATTACAATATTTTAGACAATATAATGTAGTGACTTTGGAAAGTAAATGGAATATCATTAATTCAAGTTAATCAAGTATATTAACTTAAATATGGGAGGTAGCCAAATGAAAAGTGTTAGCAAAATCATGAGCGTTGCGCTCGCGGGTGCCATGGTGCTGTCCATGGCAGCGTGTGGCAACGGCAGCCCCAATTCCAGCGCCGGCGCCGGTACTTCCAATACGGCAGCAAGTAAGACAGCTGACGGAACCAGCTTTGCTACTATGAAGCTGGGCATAGACGACAAGGACATCAAGGCGAACCTAAAGTTTTTGACCCACCGTACCGACATTGTCAACACAAAGTTTGCAGGATATGTAAAAGACTTCCAGAAACTATATCCAAATGTGTCCATTAAGTACGAAGCGGTTACCAACTATGCCGATGATGTGACCACCCGTATGAGCACAAAGGACTGGGGTGATGTTTGCATGATCCCAACCACCGTGCCGAACACAGAGCTGGGTGACCATTTCGTTTCCTTTGGCGATGTGGACACACTGAGCAAGACCTACAAATTCACTACCAACAAATCTTATCAGAAGCAGGTTTACGGCATCAGCTCTACTGGTAATGTGCAAGGCATTGTTTATAACAAAAAAGTTTTTAAGGATGCAGGCATCACGGCTTTACCAAAGACGCCAACTGAGTTTCTGACAGACCTCAAGACAATTAAAGAAAAGACAAAGGCAATTCCGTTGTACACGAATTTCGCTGCAAAATGGACCATGGGTGCGTGGGATGCTTACATAGGCGGTTGTGCAACCGGTGATGGCGACTTCATGAACCAGAAGCTGGCCAAAATGAAGGATCCTTTCGCTAAGGTCTCGTTTGCAGACGGCACTGGTCCTTACGCTGTTTACAACGTTCTGTATCAGGCGGTTAGTCAGGGCTTGACTGAAGACGACCCGACCACTACCGACTGGGAAAGCAGTAAGGCTAAAATCAACAATGGCCAGATTGCCACGATGGCACTCGGTTCTTGGGCAGTTACTCAAGCGCAGCAAGCCGGCAAGCATGCCGCTGACATCGGCTATATGCCTTTCCCGATTACTGTGAACGGTCAGCAATATGCGACCATGGGTTCTGATTATTGCTATGGCATCAACAAAAACTCCAGCAAAGATAATCAGACCGCTGCGATGCTCTATATCAAGTATCTGACGGAGAAATCCAACTTTGCTTACAGTGAAGGAGAAGTTCCGGTTGTGAAGGGTGCAGAATTGCCCTCCACTCTGGCGGACTTCAAGAATATTAAGATGGTTGAAGACGCTCCTGCTAAGGATGGTGAAGAGGATCTGTACACCGATGTGAACAATGACTCCAAGCTTAGCTTGAACAGCGACAATGACCATGTTATGAGTATTGTTCAGTCCGCTAAAAAGAAAGACAGAACCCTGGATCAGATTGTTGCAGAATGGAACAAAAAGTGGACCGCAGCCCAGAAGTCTAATGACGTCAAGCAGTCCTGATAAGGTTTAACGTTTGCCAGACGGTCGGCGCCAAACGCGTCGGCCGTTGTTTGTTACAAGGGGGAATCAACTATTATGGAACACAACAATAAGAGAACGCTGGGTCAGCGTTTTCGCAGCATTCGGGGACAGCAGACGATTGTAACAGTCCTGTTTATGATCGCCCCTGTGACGCTATTAATCTTGTTTACCTACCTTCCATTTGCCAAAATGATACAGTTCAGTTTTTACAAAATGAAATACATCGGTCGGGTAAAGTGGATTGGTCTACAAAACTATCTTGCCGTCTTTACCCCCACTGACATCCCGGAGGATGACATCCTCGGTTCCTTAAAACTCAGCCTGTTTTACCTCGGTGGTGCTGTGGTTCAAATTGCATTGGCACTGCTGCTGGCGGCCATTTTGACATCTGGCCTGAAGCACACCGCGTTCTTTAAGGGAGCACTGTTTTTTCCCTATCTGGTTGGTGGTATCGCGGTCGGCTTCATCTTCAAGTTTTTCTTCACCCACGGCTTTGTGTTCGATACCTTGCTGACAGCGCTTGGCTTCAAGCTTTCCAATCTGCCGTATTGGCTAAGCGATGAACGTGTCAACAACATTATGTTGTCGGCGACTTCCGTGTGGCGATACTTGGGGCAAAACATCATCTTATTTATTGGTGCCATGATGTCGGTGGACGAGGACGTGTATGAGGCGGGCGCTATTGACGGCGCAAACGCCTGGCAGAAATTCTGGCATATCACCATGCCCAGTATTAAAACCATTGTTGTGCTGAACTTGATTCTTTCTATCAGCGGGTCCATCAGCGCTTTCGAGCCGCCTTATGTCATTACCAACGGCTCTTTCGGCACGGCTACCTACTTCGTTAAGATGGATCACATTGCGCATGTGAATCAACAGGTTGGTCTGGCTTCTGCCATGGCCGTTGTGCTGATGGTTATCATCATACTGGTTACGCTGCTGCAAAAGGCCGTAACACATTTTCTGCTGGATGAGGACGTAAACGGACATACCTACCGTGAACGCCGCATTGCGAAAAAACGTGCTGCGCAGGACACACGGAAAGGAGGAAGACTGTCATGACAAATTCAAAAGCTATGGCACCAAGTGACATTACAGCTGCCAACCGCCGCGGGAAAAATCGCAAGGTGCTGGTGCACACATTAGAGTACATATTCCTTGCATTTATGACTTTCTGGGCGCTCATTCCGATTTGGTCCTGTGTGGTTACATCCTTTAAAACTGCAGATGAATATGCAAACACCAATGTTATGACCATGCCGAAAAACTGGGGCTATTTCAATAATTTTATCGCTGCATGGAATAAGGCAAACATGGGTTTGGCTTTCTGGAACTCCCTTCTGGTACTGGTGGTCGTGCTGACCGGCTCTATCCTTATCAGTGCGATGCTGGCTTTTGTGTTGAACCGCTTTAAGTTTCCGGGAAACGGCCTAATACGCAACCTGTTCCTGTTTGCCACATTAATTCCCGGCGTGGCAATGCAAGTCACCGTATACAAAATTATGTATGCACTGAACTTTATCAACAGCCTGCCAGGCTATATGATTTTGCTGATGGGCACAGATGTTATTTCCATCTATATCTTCCTGCAGTTCTTTGAGAATCTGTCCGTTTCGCTGGATGAATCCGCTATTTTGGATGGCTGCACCTACTTCGGTGTGTTCTTTAAAATTCTGTTCCCGCTGCTGAAGCCGGCCATTGTGACGGTTCTCATTTTGAAGGGTGTAGGTACTTACAACGAATACTACAATGCAAACCTGTATCTGCAGGATAAATCGCTGTATCAGGTGGTCTCCACCTGCCTGTACACTTTCACCGGCCCAATGGGCAGCCAGTATAATTACATCTGCTCTGGTGTGCTCATCACCATTGTGCCGGTGCTTATCGTATTTTTGCTCTGCCAGAAACAAATTTATCGCGGCCTTGCAGCCGGTTCGGTAAAAGGCTGATTGGACTCTGCGGCATTACGCATCGATACTTATTTTGGAGGTTGTTTATGAATACAGTAAAACTTTACGGCGAAAGTCTGCCAAATATCCCATGGCAGGAGAAGCCTGCCGGAAACCTGAATTCTCCTTTGTGGCGCTATACAGAAAATCCGGTTGTTAAGCGAAATCCGGCGCCGGGCGTGGCGCGCATTTTTAACAGCGCCGTGGTTCCGGTTGATGGCGCGTTTGCAGGTGTGTTCCGCGGCGAACAAATAAACGGTATCCCGTTCATCTATTTTGGCCGCAGCAAAGATGGCATCCACTGGGACATTAATCCGGAGAAAATTCAGTTTAAGGATGAAAACGGCAAGGAGTTCATGCCGCGGTATGCTTATGACCCGCGTTTTGTTAAAATTGAGGATACTTATTACGCTATCTGGTGCCAGGACTTTTATGGCGCGGCTATCGGCATGGCAAAGACCAAGGACTTCCAGACTTTTACGAGGATTGAAAATCCATTCCTGCCATATAACCGCAATGCCGTGCTGTTCCCGCGCAAAATCAATGGTAAGTTTATGATGCTTTCCCGTCCGAGTGACAGCGGCCACACACCATTCGGCGACATCTTCCTGAGTGAAAGCCCGGATATGAAATACTGGGGTTGCCATCGCCATGTGATGGGCCGCGGCACAGAATGGTGGGAAAGCCTGAAAATTGGAGGCGGTGCTGCCCCAATCGAAACCAGTGAGGGCTGGCTGTTATTCTATCATGGTGTTACTGGCACCTGCAACGGCTATGTTTACAGCATCGGCGGCGCGATTCTGGATAAAGACGAGCCGTCCAAGGTAAAGTACCGCTGCCAGAACTATCTGCTGACACCGGAGGAATGGTATGAAGAGCGCGGCTTTGTACCGAATGTTACTTTCCCGTGTGCAACTCTGTGTGATGCCGATACCGGTCGTATTGCCATTTACTATGGTGCGGCAGACACCTATGTTGCGATGGCGTTCACCACAGTGGACAATGTGGTTTCCTATATTAAAGAAAACAGCGTGACCACAGACACAGATACAGAACTTGGAATGCGGTAAAATGCTTTTCCCAAAAGGAGAAAAAACAATGTTTGTCAAAGAAGCGGAACAGATGCTGACGGAAAAGCTCATTCCTTTCTGGCAGGGACTGCGTGACAATGAAAACGGCGGTTTCACCGGATGGATGGGATATGACTTAAAGAAAGACGCAAAAGCAGTGAAAGGGTGTATCCTGCACAGCCGCATTTTGTGGTTCTTTTCCACGGCTTCCATGGTGCTGCACCGCGCTGATTTGCTGGATGACGCGAAACATGCCTATGCGTTCCTGCGTGACCACTGCATTGACCGGCAGTACGGGGGTATCTATTGGTCTGTCAATTATGACGGTACCGTCAGTGACAGCACGAAGCACACTTATAATCAGGCATTTGCTATTTATGCATTTTCGGCTTATTACCGTGCAAGCGGAGATCAGGAAGCGCTGAAATATGCGCAGTCTCTTTATCAGATGATTGAGGAGCGCTGCCGGGATAATCAAGGCTATCTGGAAGCATTTGACCGGGAATTTCATCCGATTTCCAATGAAAAACTTTCTGATAATAAAACGTTGATGGCAGAGGGCAAAGTTGCTGAAAAGACGATGAACACACTCCTTCATGTTTTTGAGGGCTACAGCGGCTTGTATGAGGCAAGCCATGACCCGCGGGTTGGCAAAAGTATGCGCTGGATTATTTCTATTTTTATGGAATGTGTTTATAATCCGAACAAACACCGGCAGGAAGTTTTCTTTGATAAAGACTGGAACAGCTTGATTGATATGCAGTCCTATGGCCATGATATTGAAACTTCATGGCTGTTGGACTGGGGCTGCAGTCTGTTGGGTGACCAGAAACTTGACCGGCAGGTGCAGACTGCGGATTCCGACCTTGCGGCTGAAATTTACCGCAGTGCTTATCATAAACATTCTGTGTGGAATGAATGCACAGAAGGCAAAATTGACAAAACCCGTGTTTGGTGGGTGCAGGCAGAGTCTGTCCTTGGCTTTTTGAATGCATTTCAGAGGAAGCCGGAGCATACGGAATACCTGCAGGCCGCAGCGGATGTGTGGGCTTACATCAACGAAAAGCTGGTTGACCCGCGGGAAGGCTCCGAGTGGTTCTGGCAGGTGGACGATGACGGTCGGCCGGATGCACAGAAGCCTATCGTGGAACCGTGGAAATGTCCGTACCACAATGGACGCATGTGCTTTGAAATCATTAGGAGGGGAATCGATGCTCCACACTGAGTATTACTGCCAGAAAGAAAAACAGGAGCGGCTGCTGAACCAGCCTAACGAGCCAAAGGACAGCTACAACGGAATTTTCACCCGCTGGCAGCATCCGGTTCTGACGCGGGAACATATTCCGCTGTTCTGGAAATATGACCTTGATATCAAGGCCAATCCATATTTCATGGAGCGTCTTGGTGTGAACGCGACTTTTAACTCCGGTGCGATTGAGATGAACGGCAAGTTCTATCTGGTTGCGCGCATTGAGGGTACTGACCGCAAATCCTTCTTTGGCGTGGCGGAGAGCGACAATCCTGTGCAGGGATTCCGCTTCTGGGATTATCCGGTGCAGATTCCGGATACCTGCCCGGAAGAAACCGACGTTTATGATATGCGCGTGACAAAGCACGAGGATGGTTGGATTTACGGCATTTTCTGTTCTGAAAGTAAAGATAAGACTTCCAATGACCTTTCGGCAGCAGTTGCGGCAGCCGGTATTGTGCGTACAAAAGACCTGAAGCACTGGGAACGTCTGGATAATCTGACAACTCTGCATTCACCGCAGCAGCGCAATGTGGTGCTTCTGCCAAACTTTGTGGACGGCAAGTATGCTTTCTATACCCGCCCAATGGATGGATTTATCAGCACCGGGTCCGGCGGTGGAATCGGATTTGGTCTTTGCAATGACATCTGCCACGCGGTGATTGATGAAGAAAAAATTACCAGTGCACGCCATTACCACAGAATTACAGAGGACAAAAACGGTGCCGGTGCTGTGCCAATCCGCACGGACCGCGGCTGGATTAACATTGCACACGGTGTCCGTAATACGGCGGCCGGTCTGCGCTATGTACTGTATGCTTTTGCAACCGATCTGAAGGAACCGTGGAAAGTCATTGCGGAACCGGGCGGATATTTGCTGGCGCCGTTTGACGAGGAACGTGTGGGCGATGTTTCCAACGTTTTGTTTACCAATGGTGCCATTGTCCGCGGCAACGGTGAAGTATATATTTACTATGCTTCCTGTGATACGCGTCTCCATGTTGCTTCCACCACGCTTGACCGCCTGACAGATTATGTTTTCCATACGCCGCAGGACGCTGACCGCTCCGCTGACTGTGTGAAGCAGCGCAGTGCCTTGATTGCGAAAAACCTTGAAATCCTGAAAGCGGAAGGTGGATTACTGAATAATGTGTAAAAAAACAATTTGCTGTGCGGCGGTGTTTTCGGACCACATGGTTTTGCAGCGGGGAAAACCGGTAAGCGTCTTTGGTGAAGGCCGCACAGGCACCAAAATAACGGTTTCTATTGCCGGATGCCAGGCACAGACGGAAGTGCGCGGCGGCAGATGGCAAGCCGAGCTTCCGGCACAAGATGCAGGCGGCCCGTATGTGCTGTCAGTTACCGACGGCGAAACCGAGCTTGCCTTTCAGGACGTGCTGTTTGGCGAGGTCTGGCTTGCCGGCGGTCAGAGCAATATGGAGCTGGAACTGCAGAATTGCGGAAACGGCCAAGAGGAACTGACTGTCTGTGAAAATCCGGAAATACGTTTTTATAATGTGCAGAAGCGTGCTTTTGTAGATGATGCTTTTTTGGATGCGGAGCGGCAGACCTGCTGGAAAATCTGTGCCCCTCAGAACTGCGCGGATGTTTCGGCGGTGGCATATTTTTGTGCAAAAAAGATGCAGCATGAACTGAAAGTGCCGGTCGGTATCCTAGACTGCTACTGGGGCGGAACCACCATAAGCTGCTGGATGAGTGAGCGGCAGCTCGCACGCTCCATTGCCGGGCAGAAATATCTGGACGACTATGCGGCACTGATTGGCGATAAAACAGATGAGCAGTATGCACAGGAAATGGCAGACTATAATGTGGCATTTCAGGCATGGGATGCGCGAGTGAAAGCCCGCCGTGCCAAAGAGCCGAAGGTCACATGGGAAGTGTTGAACGCAGAGTGCGGTGCTTGCCCATGGCCACAGCCTGCCGGAAGAAAATCGCCCTTTCGCCCTGCTGGACTTTACTGTACGATGATACAGCGGGTAGTTCCTTATACTATTCGTGGATTTTTGTACTATCAGGGAGAGGAAGATGCACCCCGCTGCCATGATTACGGGGAAATGATGGTGTATCTGATTGACCAGTGGCGCAGGGACTGGCATGACCTTTCATTGCCGTTTCTGTTTGTGCAGTTGCCCGTGTTCATCTCCAAAGAAGAATGGGACAGCGGCACGGACAGCCGCGCATGGTGTTTCCTGCGTGAACAGCAGGAAGCAGTCTGCAGAACAGTCCGCGGTACAGGTATGGCTGCCGCACTGGACTGCGGTGAATTTGACAATGTACATCCCCTTGACAAGCAAACAGTCGGTACTCGGCTGGCACTGCAGGTTTTGCAGAAAGTTTACGGAGAGCCAATAGAGTCGGACAGTCCGACGCTTTCCGGATGCGTGCGGGAGGATGGCAGACTGCGCTTGACTTTTGTCCACAGCGCGGGCGGTCTGCTTTTGCGCGGAGAATGTACCAACCGCTTTGGAAGCGCATTTGAGGTGGCCGGGGAAGACGGACAGTATTTTCCTGCTTCCCCTGAGGTGGAGGGCAGCAGTGTGCTGCTCACATCGGCGAAAGTGCCGGAGCCAAAATATGCCCGTTACGCATGGTACAGCTACGGTCCAACACCGCTTTATGGCGGCAGCGGTTTGCCTGCGCTTCCCTTTCGTATGCAACCTGAAAACTAAATGGAAACTAGCTGCAGTGCTGCTTGCTTTTCACAGTGCTGCGGCTATTTTTATCAGAACAGAAAATGAGAATTGGAATAGGAAACTTCTATATGAAAAAAATCACGCTGAAAGAAAACTGGCAGATGCGTATCTGTACACAGGACGAATGGCTTTCCGCCAGTGTTCCGTGTTCCATGATTTCGGTTTTGCTGAAACATCATAAGATGGAGAATCCCTACTGGCGCTGCAATGAGGAACAGGCGCTGGAACTGTGTCGCAATGACTGCGAGTTCCGCCGCACGGTTACACTCGATGAATCATTCCTGCAGCAACAAAAAGTGGAACTGGTGTGTGAGGGACTGGACACATTGTCGGAGATTTATGTCAATGGCAGCCTGCTTGCTAAAACAGCGGATATGCACCGCACTTATCGCTTGGGATGTGGGGAAATGCTGCACAGCGGTGAAAATGAGCTGCTCATTCGTTTCCGTTCTCCAGTGGAATATATTGCGCATTACAAGCCGGAAAAAGGCAAAGAAACGCATATTGTGCCGGCCGGCAGTATGTTTGGCGGGCACTATCTGCGTAAGGCACAGTCCATGTTTGGCTGGGACTGGGGTATTCAATTACCGGATATGGGCATCTGGCGGGATATTTCACTGGAGGCACGCACAACGCCCCGTTTGATGGGTGCCGAGATTCTGCAGAAACATGAGAACGGAATTGTGCATTTGACGGTGAAGGCGCAGACAGACACGGCCGAAATGACGGATAATGACTGTATTGCTGTGCAACTTACAGCGCCGAACGGCAGTGTACTGGAACAAAAAGAGACCGCACGACAGGGTGAGGAGACCTGCTTCTGCTTTGATGTGCAGCATCCACAGCTTTGGTGGCCGAATGGTTATGGAGAGCAGCCACTGTATCAGATTGAGGTATGTCTGCTTCGCGACGGAAATAGAGAGGAGTCCCATACTTATTCGGTTGGCTTGCGCACACTGACTGTGTTGCATGAGCCGGATAAATGGGGCAAGTCTTTCACGGTGTGCGTTAATGGATTGAAAATTTTTGCACGCGGCGCCAATTATATTCCGGAAGATGCAATTTATCCGTTTATTACTCTGGAACGGCAAAAGGCGCTGGTGCAGGATGCGCGCAAGGAAAATATGAACTGTCTGCGCATCTGGGGCGGCGGCTACTATCCCTCCGACGATTTTTACGACCTGTGTGACCGTGCCGGCATCCTTGTGTGGCAGGATTTGATGTTTGCGGACGATACTTTTGACCTGACACCGGAACTGGAAGAAAACATTGTTGCGGAAACGCGTGACAATGTTCTGCGCCTGCGCCACCATGCCTGCCTGCTGCTGTGGTGCGGCAACAATGAGATGGAATCGGCATGGGCATACTGGGAAAACTTCCAGAAAGAGCCGCCGGCCCTGCGTGCGGATTATATCAAAATGTTTGAGTATATCCTGCCGCGCACGGTGCAGAGCTGTGACCATCAGACTTTTTACTGGGCATCTTCGCCAAGTTCCGGCGGGTGCTTTGACCGGCCGGATGAGGCAACAGACGGAGACGTGCATTACTGGGATGTTTGGCACGGCCGGAAGCCTTTCACGGATTACCGGAAATATAAGTTCCGCTTTTGTTCGGAATTTGGGTTCCAGTCTTTCCCGTCTGTTAAGACGATTGATGCCTTTACCGAGCCGAAGGACCGCAATATTTTTTCCAAAGTCATGGAGAGCCACCAGAAGAACGGCTCGGCTAACGGAACGATTCTGGCATATATTTCTCAGAATTTCCGTTATCCGGGCACTTTGTCCGGGCTGATTTATCTCAGTCAGGTGCTGCAGGGGATGGCAATTAAGTACGGTGTGGAGCATTGGCGCCGTCAGCGTGGGCAGTGCATGGGCAGCCTTTTTTGGCAGCTCAATGACAACTGGCCGGTCGTTTCCTGGTCTGCGGTGGATTATTTCGGCAGATATAAGATGCTGCACTATATGGCACGGCGGTTTTATGCGCCGACAGCCTGCAGTTTGCTGCGGGAAGGGACGCATGTGGGTGCCTATATCCAGAATGAAACAGCACAGAGTGGAAATTATACGGCGAAACTTCGTTTGCGTGCGCTTTCTGGGAAGCTTTTGGATGAAGTCACCTGTATGGGCAGCGCGGCTCCGTATTCGGTTGCCTGCATTGGTGAAAGGGACTATGAAAAGCTGATTCACGGCAGGAAAGAGAGAGTGATTGCTGAGATAGAGTTCAGCGGCACGGGACTGGAAAACACTATCGAAACAGAACCGTTTGTTCCGTATAAATATCTGGAACTGCAGAAAGCGCAGATTCAGAAAAAAGTGCAGCCGGTGAAAGATGGCTGGCAGATTACGCTGCACACTGACTGTTTTGCACCTTTCGTCTGGCTTGACCTGACGGATGGTGACGGAGAATTCAGCGATAACTGTTTCCCTCTGAATGGCCAAGAGGACAGAATTGTTTTGCTGAAAAATGAAGATCTGCATTTACCGGAAGGCGTTACTCCGGAGCAGGCGCTGACCGCAACTTGCCTGCAGGACACTTACTTTTAACGAATTATGAATATAGGAAAAGCCGGGCTGCGGGAACAGTCCAGCTTTTTTTAGGGAATTTTCTATGAGTATTCGTAAACGGTGGCTTAAATTCTTAATTTTTCCTGAACTTTGCTGAATATTCTTGAAATATGCTTTTAAAAAGCGAAAAACAGCGTATAATAGCAAACAGAGTTTGGAAAGATTTATGAGGAAATTGTGCTGGTTCACAGGAGGCCTGTGGACAATCAGTGCAGACAGGAAAGGTTATCATGTGTGGAATTGTTGGATTTATAGGCAGCCGGGCAGACCAGAAAATAGTACTGCAGAAAATGATGGATGCAATCGCCCACCGCGGCCCTGATGGGCGGGGAACTTATTTTGATGAGAAAGCTGCATTGGGGCATCTGCGCCTGTCTATCATTGACCTGAAAGGCGGGACACAGCCTATGTATAGTGAAGATGGTAATTATATTATCGTTTTCAATGGGGAAATTTACAATTTTCAGGGTTTGCGGGATGAACTGGTGGCCGCAGGGCATGTTTTTCAGTCGCATTGTGACACAGAAGTGTTGCTGCATGGCTATGAGCAGTGGGGGAAAGATTTGCTTTCCCGTTTGCGTGGAATGTTTGCTTTTGCCATTTGGGATAAGCGGGCGCAGGTGCTTTTCTGTGCGCGTGATCACTTTGGTATTAAGCCGCTGTATTATTATCAGAACGCTGAAACCGGTACACTGATGTTCAGCAGTGAAATTAAAAGCTTTTTGGAGCATCCGGATTTTCATAAGGAACTCAATCCCGGGCAATTAGAGCTTTATCTGTCTTATCAGTATTCACCGGGTGAAAATACATTTTTTAAAGGTGTCAAAAAGCTTATGCCGGCACACTGGCTGGAATTTAAAGACGGCCATGTAACGACACAGCGCTATTGGCAGCCAAGCTTCGAGCCGGACTCCTCCCGGTCTCTGCAGGAATGGGAGGAAGAAATTGGTGCTGCCATGAAGGAAAGTGTGGAGGCACACAAAATTGCCGATGTGGAAGTGGGCAGCTTCCTTTCTTCCGGTGTGGATTCCAGTTATATTGCAGCACTGGCGGATGTGGATAAAACGTTCACTGTGGGGTTTGCTGACCAAAAATATGATGAGACACAGTTTGCAAAGAAATTTAGTAAAACCATCGGCGTGAAGAATTATTCCTATTGCGTTACACCGGAAGAATACTGGGCAAATCTCGGAAAGATTCAGTATTCTATGGATGAACCGCTGGCAGATGCCGCCAGTGTGGCACTGTATTTTGTAAACCGCGAGGCCTCCAAGCAGGTGAAAGTTTGTCTGTCTGGGGAAGGCGCGGATGAATTTTTCGGCGGCTATAATACCTATAAAGAACCGTTTACGGTTTCATGGTATAATCGCCTGCCGCTGTTTCTGCGCCGTGCCATCGGTGCTGTGGCAGACTGCCTGCCGCCAGTACGCGGTGTGAACTTCCTTGTGCGGCGTGGAGTCCCGTTGGAGGAGCGCTATATTGGCAACACCAACCTGATGGACGAACGCCGCAAGAAGAAGCTTCTGCGCAATTACACAGGCACGGTGCGGCCTATTGACATTTCCCACATCTATCTTGACCAGATGAAAGGGCAGGACGATGTGGCAAGGATGCAGTTCTGCGACCTGAATCTTTGGATGGTGGGTGACATTCTGCTGAAAGCGGATAAGATGAGCATGGCAAACAGCCTGGAGTTGCGAGTACCGTTCCTTGACCGCAAAGTTTTTGAACTTGCACGCCGGATTCCAACCGCGTGTAAGGTGAATGCAGCACAAACGAAGATAGCCATGCGTGGTGCGGCGGCAAAACTTGTTCCGCCGCAGACAGCAGAGAAAAAGAAGCTTGGATTTCCGGTGCCGGTACGCGCGTGGTTGCGGGAGGAAAAGTATGCTTCCATTGTGCGGGAGGCTTTTTCCAGCGAAACCGCACAGCAGTTTTTCAATACGCATGTGCTGCTGAAAATGCTTGACCAGCATGTTTCCGGCAAGCGCGACAACTGGCGGCAGATTTGGTGCATCTTTATGTTCCTTGTCTGGTATCAGGAATACTTTATCAAGCGTTGAACTCTGGAAGCTTTCGACAATTTATAAAAATTGAAACAAATGCTTGACATTTGTAATTTGATGTGATATTATAAATAAGCGTTATCGATGAGCGCATCAATATCATATCGCGGAGTGGAGCAGTCCGGTAGCTCGTCGGGCTCATAACCCGAAGGTCATAGGTTCAAATCCTGTCTCCGCAACCAAATTGTTTGAATACGCCGATTCAGTTGTTTCTGGCTGAATCGGCGTATTTTTTTATTTTGGCAGAGGCAGGCAAAAAAACCATCTGTGAAATGCGGACTTTCCACAGACGGCTCAATTTATGGGAATGTGTAAATTTATTCGGATAGGAACATTACGCCATAAGGCTGCAGGGTGAGGGAGTCTCCGGCTTGACCGTTTTCCAAATTGGTAAGCGGATTTTCCAGCGGGAAGCAAACGGTCTTTGACGTGTAATTCTGCACGATGATAAAGGCACGGCCATCTTTGGCTGTACGCTTGCTGGCAGTGACACCTTCTGGCAGCTCCGTTTTGCCGAGAACGGGTGTGACGCCGACTTGCTCAATTAACAGGCGGTAAAAGTCACGATAGAAGGAATCTTCTGCACGGGAGGCAAGAAAATAGGCATAGCCCTTGCCGAAACGGTTGACTGTCAGCACCGATTTTCCTGCATAGAAATCGTCACTGTAAATGGCAAGCGTTTTGGCGTCCTTTGGTCGCACAAGTTCGCATAGTTCCCGCAGCTGATAGGTCTTTCCATTCCAAATCATGTGATTGCAGTCTTCATCGCGCAGGCCGTCGATTTCTTCTGTGCGCAGACCGTAAACATCCGTCAGATTTCCACCGGGAGTGGGGCCTTCAAAGCAGAGGTCATTTTCATCCACCAGGCCGCTCCAGTAAGTACCGACCAGTGTGCCGCCTCCTGCTACAAAATCACGCAGCTTGTCTGCAATACCGGCACGGTGCAAATAAAGCATTGGTGCGATGACCAGACGATAATCGGAAAGATCATCCTCTTCGCTGATAAGGTCAACATTGATGCCCATGCGCCAAAAAGCCTGATAATGGGATTCCATGGTCTGCTCATAATGCATGGCACCATTGCGCGGACCACAGGCGGCATCCAGTGCCCACTCATTTTCACGGTCAAAGAGAATAGCAACCTGCGGCTGTACATTGGCATGACACAGTGCGGACAGCCCCTCCAGACGCTCTCCAACATGGGTGACTTCCTGAAACACGCGGGTGTCACTTTCCCCGTAATGGTCGATTACGGCACCATGGAATTTTTCAGAAGCGCCGCGGCTCTGTCTCCATTGGAAATACTGCACGGAATTGGAGCCATGCGCCACTGCTTGCAGGGAGGCCAGTTCGTGCATACCGGGGGCTTTCAGGCGGTTGACACTGTGCCAGTTCACCTGACTCGGTGTGTTTTCCATCATCAGGAATGGTTCATGCTGGACGCACCGCATCAGGTCATGGGTAGCGGCAGTGTGGATGGCGGTGTCCACATCGCTGGCCTCTCCACGCCAGTTGGGGTAATTGTCCCATGAAACAATATCAACGACATCTTTGAATTTCGTATAGTCGAGGTCATAGTAGAAACCCATCATATTTGTGGTGACAGGCAGGTCAGAACCGCCTGCGCGGACGGCCTGTTTTTCCCATGAGCAAAAATCGACTGTGCGTGCCGTGACAAAGCGCCGCCAGTCCAACACCAGGCCGTGCAGCAGTTCTTCACCGCGCGGACCGGGCGCTTCAACCTGTTCCCAGTCGGTGTAGGTGTGACTCCAGAAAGCGGTCCACCATGCCTTGTTCAGCGCATCCAGTGTACCGTATTTTTCTTTAAGCCAACTGCGGAATTCTGCCTGACACAGCGGACAGTAACAAGCACCGCCGTATTCATTGGAAAGATGCCACAACAGGACACCGGGGTGCTTCCCAAAAGCTTCTGCCAGCCGCTTGTCCATTTCCCAGACCTTCTGGCGGTAAATGGGAGAGGTGTAGCAGTGATTGTGCCGGCCGCCCATATGGTTGCGGTGCAGCGTTTGATCCACCCGAAGGACTTCCGGGTATTTGTGTGCCATCCATGTAGGGCGGGCACCGCTTGGTGTGGCAAGTACCGTATAGATTCCGTTGCTGTAAAGGGTGTCAATCACGTCTTTCAGCCAGCCGAAGGTATAGTGCCCCTCCTCCGGCTCAAGGCTTGACCAAGCGAAAATGCCCACGGACACACAGTTGACGTGTGCCTGCTTCATCAGTTCAATATCTTTTTTCAGAATGTCCGGACGGTCGAGCCACTGGTCGGGGTTATAGTCGCCGCCGTGCAGCATCTGGTTGTTTAGCAGAGTAGCCATGTGAAAAAGCCTCCGTTTATAATGATTTCTGAAACTGCTTTCATCATTATACCAATTCGCTAATAGAAAAGAAAGGTACAAATTTCGCAAATTCATGTAACCATTTTTATACATGTAAAGAAAAAACGGTCTTTTGCATACAGCAGCAGGGGGGTATCAGTGCCTTGACTTGACAACCTGCCTGCCAATTATGCTATACTCAGACGAAAGGTTCTTCGCAAAAGCCGGAGAGGAGAGAATATGCGGCTTATTTTAAAGTACTTAAAGAATTACAAAGGATGGTTCCTGCTGAATTTCATTTCCGTTTTCGGGTTTGCCCTGACGGAACTTGGCATAC
>JAKVJJ010000007.1 GCA_022487055.1 Oscillospiraceae bacterium | reverse complement strand
TGCCAATTATGCTATACTCAGACGAAAGGTTCTTCGCAAAAGCCGGAGAGGAGAGAATATGCGGCTTATTTTAAAGTACTTAAAGAATTACAAAGGATGGTTCCTGCTGAATTTCATTTCCGTTTTTGGGTTTGCACTGACGGAACTTGGCATACCAACGATTGTGGCCAGAATGATTGATGGAGGTGTCATGGCACACAATCCGGAATACATCCAAACAATGTGGAAGTGGCTGGCTGTGATTGCGGTGGTCGGCACAGCGGGCACAGTGCTTCTTGGTTATTGCTGTGCACGGCTGTCATCTTCCATTACGGCAGATATGCGCAGTGACGTGTTTACGAAAGCACAGAGCTTTTCACACACAGAGTTTGGGAAGTTCGGCATTTCCTCCATGATTACCCGCACAAACAATGATGCTTTTCAGGTGCAGAATTTTCTGAATGTATTATTTCGCACGGCGCTGATGACACCGGTCATGCTGGCAGCAAGTTATGCACTTATCCTGCGCACTTCGGCACGGTTGTCCATGATTGTTGCCTGCACGGTGCCTGCGATTGTTGCCGGTGTCATCATTGTGACCAAGCTGAGTAAGCCAATTAGTGAGCGGCAGCAGCAGTCACAGGACAACATGAACCGCATTACGCGCGAAAATCTCAGCGGCATTCGTGTGGTGCGTGCATTTACCAATGATGCTTATGAGGAGGAGCGTTTTGCGCAGGAAAATACGCAATATGCCCATAATTCCAAAAATATGTTCATGTTGATGATGATGACACAGCCTGTTTTCTTCCTTGTGATGAATGTGGCAAGCTTGCTGATTTATTGGTTTGGCGCACAGCTTCTGGGGACAGGCGCGCTGCAGATTGGCCAGCTTGCGGCGTTTATGGATTATCTGTTTCACGCGATGATGGCCACACTGTTTTTCTGCAGTGTCTTTATGATGTATCCCCGCGCGGCTGTCAGCACCAGACGAATTGAAGAAGTGCTGAACACCGAGCCGCTGGTGAAAGAACCGGAAAATGGGGTCAGCCTGAGCGATGATGTGCAGGAACTGAAGTTTGACCATGTGCATTTTGCTTATCCGGACGGCGATGAAGCGGTGCTGGAAGATGTATCTTTTACGGCTCAAAAAGGTCAGACGATAGCATTTGTCGGTAGCACAGGCTCCGGAAAAAGCACGCTCATCAATTTAATTCCGCGCTTTTATGATGTGACAGGTGGTTCTATCCAAATCAATGGTACAGACCTGCGCCAGCTCAGCCTTTCATCTTTGCGGGATGCGGTTGGCTTTGTTCCGCAGAAAGCATTTTTGTTCAATGGCACCATTGCGGAGAACATCCGCTTTGGTAAGGAGGACGCTACGGACGAGGAAGTCAGGCATGCGGCAGAAGTGGCACAAGCAACCACCTTTATTCTGGACAAGCCGCAGGGCTTTGAAGAACCGATTGAGGAAAACTCCGCCAACACTTCCGGCGGTCAGCGCCAGCGGCTGTCCATTGCGCGTGCAGTGGTGCGCCACCCGAAAATTTATGTGTTTGACGATTCATTTTCTGCACTGGATTTTCGCACGGATGCGAGCCTGCGCCACGCTTTGAAGGCGGAAACCGGAAATGCCATTGTGCTGATTGTTGCACAGCGTGTGTCCACCGTAATGGATGCGGACTGCATTGTTGTGCTGGATGAAGGTCGTGTTGCTGGCATGGGCACGCATAAAGATCTGCTCAGGACTTGCCCGGTTTACCACGAGATTGCCTCCTCTCAGCTCACAGAGGAAGAAATGCAAGCTTTCGGTTGAGCGAATGTCCGCTGTTCTTAGTTTTCCAAAGGAGTTTTACATGAAAATAAAAGTAAAAGAAGCGAAAGGCTCTCTGCGCCTTTTGCTTCCGTATATATTACCCTATAAATGGCTGTTTCTGCTTGCGGCGCTGATGATTGTGCTGCAGAATATTTGCTTTGCGCTGATGCCGATGACAGAGGGACAGATTACTACCCAGCTTGCCCGTGATGTGGCGGCACTTGCCCGCGGGGATGTTGGTGCCGCCATTCATTATGATGTGGTGCTGCACTTCATCATTGTCTTGATTGTGATTTATGCGGTCAAGACAATTACCGGCGTGATTTCTGTGGTGACAGTGACGAATGCCACCCAGGATTCCATGCAGAATCTGCGCGGTGCTTTGCAGAAAAAAGTACATACCTTGCCAGTGCAGTATTTTGACGTGCATCCTTATGGGGATATTCTCAGCCGCATTACCAATGATGTGGACACGGTTTCCAACTCTCTGCAGCAAACACTGCTGGATTTGATAAGCGATGCACTCTCTGTTATCTTTGCAGCTATCATGATGTTCCGTATCAATGTTGTCATGGCACTCATTGCGCTGATTATTATTCCATATGCGTTGCTGATTACCCGCATTGTGGTGAAGCACAGCCAGAAGCAGTTTCGCGCGCAGCAAGACGCTGTGGGGGAGCTAAACGGCAGAGTGACAGAATTATACACAGGGTATAATGAAATATTATTATACAATAAGCAGAAAAAGGCCATTCAGGATTTTCGGGAGGTCAACGGCAGACTGCAGAAGCACGCATTTCGTGCGCAGTTTCTGTCTTCCATCATGTCGCCGCTCATTTGTCTGGGCACTTATCTGATTATAGGTACCACAGCGGCGCTGGGATGTACCTATGTGCTGGCGGGTACGCTTTTGGTCGGTTCCATGCAGGCGTTTATCCGCTATATCTGGCAGATGTCAGACCCAATTTCCCAGATAACCCAGATGTCCGGTCAGATCCAATCAGCCTTTGCGGCTATGGGGCGTGTGACGGACTTTCTGAGCCAGCCGGATGAACTTGCGGAAGCAAATCCGCCGGCAGAACTTGCCAATGTATGCGGCGAGGTCACATTCCGCCATGTGCGGTTTGATTACGGCGAAGGTGAAGTGATTCACGACCTGAGTTTTGACGTGAAACCGGGGCAGATGGTTGCGATTGTGGGCCCGACCGGTGCTGGCAAGACAACGCTGATTAACCTGCTGCTTCGATTCTATGACGTTGGCAGCGGAGAAATTCTTGTGGACGGAAAAGATATCCGAACTTTTCGCCGGGATGACCTGCGGTCTGCTTTCGGCATGGTGCTGCAGGACACATGGCTGTTTTCCGGAACGATTGCAGAAAATTTGCGTTATGGCAGACTGGATGCCAGCCGGGATGAGATTGTGGCAGCCGCAAAAGAAGCAAATGTGCATCACTTTATCCGTACTTTGCCAGAAGGCTATGACATGAAAATCAATGAGGAAGGCAGCAATATTTCTCAGGGAGAGAAACAACTGCTCACGATTGCACGGGCACTGCTGCGCGATCCGCCAATTCTGATTTTGGATGAAGCAACCTCCAGTGTGGATACACGTCTGGAGAAGCTTTTACAGGATGCCATGAAGAAGATCATGCTGGGACGCACTTGTTTTGTCATTGCGCATCGACTCTCCACGATCCGAAATGCGGACCTGATACTGGTGCTGCGGGACGGTGATATTGTGGAGCAGGGAACACACACCTCACTGATGCAGCAAAATGGTTTTTATGCACAGCTTTACAATGCGCAGTTTGCGTCTATACAAAAATAAGAAAAGCTTCCGCCGGGATTTCCAGCGGAAGCTTTTTTATTGAAACCCATACCAGATGGGTGATTTTTAGTCTGCCATGACTTCGGGGTCGGTATTCCGTCCATCCCCGGGGTGCCCGGCAGTAATCAAGAGGGGGTTAAAGGTAAATCATGCAGCGCGCAAAATTCATTGTATAGCAATGGCAGAGAGGAAAATGGTCATTGTCTGTCGTCTCTTTCGGAACAATTTCATCATAGCCGCTGATTCTGTATGAAGTGTGAACAAAAAATAGTATTTTTACGAATTTGTCTGATAATCTTGTGAGGGGGATGATATCTGCTGCGGCAGAAGATTCTCAGCAGTCAATCCATCCAGAAAAGACTGCGCCGCACAGGAAAGCTGTGTGTCCTGCATAGTTACAACACAGATGCGGCGGGCGGGCAGTGATTCATTCGTGTGTATTTCAAAAAGCCGGCCTTTGCGCAGACTGTGTTCCGCCAGAGTACTGAGCACAATGCCGATGCCCAGTCCGCTTTCCGCAAAGGGGACAATCATGTCGGTTGCTTCCAATTCAAATTCCGGGTGCAGCAACAGATGATGCTGCAGGAAAAAGGTATCGAGAAACTGGCGGGTGGTGGTGCCGGGGGAACAGCAGATAAGCGGGAAATGCATCAGTTCCTGCAGAGAGATCACTTTCCCTCGCAGAGCGGAAAAGCTTTCTCCCGCAACAAAAATGTCATGAATGCTACACAGCGGCACGGCTTTCAAGCCCTCTTTTTTTAATGGAGAAGACACAATGCCAAGATCAATGCGTCCTTCCTGCAGTGCCGCTATTGTCTTTGGAGAATTGCCTGTTATCAGCCGGATACGGATGTTTGGATACAGCCGATGAAATTTCTGCAGATAGGGCAGCAGAAAAAACTGCATGAGCATATCAGAGGTGCCCACGCACAGACTGCCGCTGCCCAGCAGACGCATATTACGAACGCGATCTTCCCCCCGCAAAAGCAGGCTACAGGCATGGGAAGCATAGCGGTAAAGGACCTGCCCCTCAGCGGTGAGCTGCACCCCGCTTTTCGTTCGATGAAACAGGACGCACCCCAATGCCTTTTCAAGCCGGAGAATGGATTTGCTGACAGCCGGCTGGGTGATATTCAGTGCCTGCGCGGCAAGCGTCATGCTGTGGTGCGTTGCCACTTGGCAGAAAACCCGGTAACATTCAAAGTTTGTATTCATTGCGGCACCTTCTCCTCCCTGTATCTTTCAATCTTAACAGAAAGCGGAATTTTCTGCAAGCCGGAACAGTTGCATCTGCTGCGGGTATCCACTATAATAACTGTGTATGCGGTAACAGATTTGGAACTGTTCAATCTGCACAAAAGATGCTATACTGATACATACTAAAGGGGTGAGCGTGTGAAACAGCAGAAGAAGCATTTTCAGTGGCGGGCAGCCGTACTGGCGGTGATGACTTCCATATTGCTCTCTGGCTGTTCTATGACCGGGCTGGACGCACAGGCATTGATGCATCCACCGAGGCCTACCGGTGAGAGGGCAGATATTTATGCGCTGCTGGAGGCAAAAGCAGGTGGAAACTTCACATTAAAGTATCCTGCCACTGGGGAACACCGCTCGGCCATCATTTGCCACAACCTCAGCGGAGATAGCCATCCGGAGGCACTGGCATTGTACCAGCGCGGGGAAAACGATACAGCAGTCAATATTCTGTTCAGTGCCAAAGAGGGCAACAAATGGAAGGAAATTGGCACGTTTTCCAATCCAGCGGCACAGGTCGACCGTGTTTGCTTCGGTGACCTGAATGGTGACGGCTACGATGAGGTAATCGTCGGTTGGGGCAGCAGTGCCGGTTCTGCTAGCATGATGTCTGTCTTTTATTATAAGAATGGCCGAATGAATGAATTGAAACTTGGTCAGACTTACAATGAAGTTGCTGTGGCGGACTTTGATGGCGACGGGAAGAAAGAAATTTTTACTGCAAGTATTCCTGCAGACAGCCAACAGCAGTGCACCGGGAGCCTTTTCCGGCTGAATGGAGATGCCCTGCAGCTTATGGGCAGCATCCGGCTGGATACAGGTATTGCTAAATTTTCCGGACTTCTGACTGGCAGTGTCAGCCGCGGCCAGTTGGGGGTGCTGCTGGATTGTATGCAGACCAACAGCCGCACTTTGACGGAACTGATTTACTGGGACAAGACAAAAAAGACGCTGTGCGCGCCGCTTTATAATCCACAGTCTCCACAGCAGAATGTGACGATACGGGACATGGCAGTGGCAAGCGGTGACATCAACAGTGACGGCATCCTTGAATTCCCGATTGTCACCCGGCTACCGGGCTACACAGGTGCTGCCGCAGACGATGTGGGCAATGAGGTGCAGTGGACACGGCTGGAGTCCGGCAAGGGAAATTATACACAGGTTTCCAGCATGATTATCAACGCGCGTGACGGTTATCGCTTTGTCCTGCCCGGCAAGTGGAAGGATACGATTACCACAAAGCAGGATGTGAACGCGCGTCGGCTCACTTTTTCTGCCTTTGATTCCAATAAAGGTACAGTGGGCAGCACACTGATGACGGTGCAGATTTTCACCAACAGCGAATGGAACAGCGGCAAAAAGACCAGTGGCTATCGACAGGTGCTGTCCTCCGGCAGTCTAATTGTCGCCGTATCTATTCCAACTCAGAAAAATGCGCTTTCCATCTCTTTTGATGTGGCGAAAAAGTGTTTTCAGCTGATTACGGCGGATACATGATTTGTCGGAGAACGCCTGCAGTTGGTAGGCGAGCAAACGGAGGTAGCAATGAAAAAGATTTTAGTGGCGGAAGATGAACAGGCTATCCGCGAATTTGTTGTGATAAATCTGAAGCGTGCCGGATATGACGTGACAGAAGCGGAAAACGGCGATCAGGCGCTGGAAATTTATACACAGCAGGGCGGGGACTTTGATGTGGCTGTGTTGGACATTATGATGCCCGGCGAGCATGACGGTCTTGCGGTGTGCAAGGAACTGCGCAAACAGAGCGGTTCCATTGGCATTATTCTGCTGACGGCACGCACGCAGGAAATGGATAAGGTAAGCGGCCTGATGATGGGCGCTGACGATTATGTGACGAAGCCGTTTTCTCCCAGCGAACTGGTGGCGCGTGTGGATGCTGTCTATCGCCGTGTGGCACTGGCGCAGATGCGGGATGAAAATAATTTTACAGAAGAAATCCGCTCTGGCGAGTTTGCGCTGAATCTGCGCAGCCGGACGCTGATGAAAGGTGCCAAGCAGATTGATTTGACACAGGTGGAGTTCCAAATTATGGAGTACTTTTTCAGCAATCCCGGCACAGCACTGGATCGTGGCACCATCCTGCGCCATGTGTGGGGGGAAGCTTATGTTGGCGAGGAAAAAATTGTGGATGTCAACATTCGCCGCCTGCGTATGAAGGTGGAGGATGAGCCGAGCAATCCGAAGCATATCGTTACGGTTTGGGGACTGGGATACAAATGGGAAACCTGATAAAAAAGGTAAAGAAAGATAAATCTGTGCAGGAAGTGGTGAAGGAAGAACGCCGCAGGAACACCTGGAAAATTTCCCGCCGGTGGCTGCTAAATTCTCTCAGTGTGGCGGTACTGATTCTGGTGGTGCTGATTCTGGTGCTTTCCGCTGCTGCACATAGTTATACCTACAGCGGCATTCATACTGCCATTGATTCCCGCAGCGAGGAATTGACCAACATCTTCGCAAACTATGGGCGAAACTCTCCGCATGAATTCAGTGCTGCCGCCCGTCAGTATGTGGAGAATTTTCCCAGCAAGGAAAGCATGGAACTGATGGTGTTCAATTCCTCCGGCAAGGTTATCAATACCAGCCTTGGTTTTGCACCGGATGAAAAGGAACTCATGCCGGATTATGCGCAGGCGGCCCAGAGCAAAAGTGGCTATGGCACATGGACGGGCAAACTTTCCAGCGGCGAAAAAGTCATGGCAGTCACACGCGTGCTGCGCAGTGATACTGGAAATTTTGTCGGTGGCATCCGCTATGTCGTTTCCCTCTCCGCTGCCGACCACCAAATCCTGCTGATTGTACTGCTGCTGATTTTGGGAGGGCTGTTCGTCATTGCGCTGGTCACGTTCACCAATCGGTATTTCATGCGCACGATTCTGACGCCGATTACTGAAATAGGCAGCACAGCGAAACGCATTGCGCAAGGTGACTTTAATGCACGTATCGACAATGTGCAGAATGATGAGGTAGGTGCCCTGTGCAAGACCATCAACGATATGGCACAGGAGCTTGGCACAGCGGAACGCATGAAAAACGACTTCATTTCTTCCGTGTCCCATGAGCTGCGCACACCGCTTACAGCTATCAAGGGCTGGGGTGAAACTCTGCAGGGCGGCGGGCTGGATCAGGAAAGCTTCAATAAGGGCATGGATGTTATTATTAAGGAAACCGAGCGCCTTTCCGGCATGGTGGAGGAGCTGCTGGACTTTTCCAGAATGCAGTCCGGCCGCATGACACTGACGATGGACCGCATCGACATCCTTGCAGAACTTGGTGAAGCGGTTTATATGTTCAGTGAGCGTGCCAAAAATGAAGGCAAGTTCCTGCTTTATGAGGAACCGGCAATGCTTTCGCCGGTGCTGGGTGATGTAAACCGGCTGCGTCAGGTGTTTGTGAATATTCTTGACAATGCCTTAAAATATACCGAACGCGGCGGCACCATCAATGTGGTGGCGACGGAAACGGACGGTTTTATTCAGGTATGCATCAGTGATGATGGCTGCGGCATTCCGGAAAAGCACTTGCCAAATGTAAAGAAAAAGTTTTATAAGGCAAATCAGACCGTGCGCGGCTCCGGTATTGGACTGGCGCTGGCAGATGAGATTATGACGCTGCATTCCGGCAGTCTGGACATTGAGAGCAAAGAGGGTGTCGGCACAGCGGTGACCATTACGATTCCCACCATTCAGAAACTGCGGGACCATCTGCAGGAGGAAGAAGAAAGGAAAACGAATGATGACTCAGCAAAGTGAAAAATGTATTACCTCCATCGGTGGTCAGGCACTGATTGAAGGTATCCTGATGCGCGGCCCGAAGCGAATAGAAGTTGCTGTGCGCACACCGGAAGGAAGCATTGACGCAGAGGAGCTGAAATATGTTCCTCTGTGGGATCGCTATCCGGTTTTGCATCTGCCTATCCTGCGCGGGGTGGCTTCCTTTATTGACAGCATGATTATGAGCAGCCGTGCGCTGAATATGGCGACGGAAAAATCTGGCATGGCGGACATAGATGCAGAGGAAAGCGAGAGTAAGTTCGATAAATGGCTGGATGACCATTTTGGTGACAAGCTGGGAAACATTGTTATGACTATCGGTGCCGTTATTGGTGTACTGGTGGCGATTGCCTTGTTCTTTCTTGTGCCGACAGCACTGTTTAACTTGATACTCAAGACGGCCGGGCCGAACGTGGCTGCATGGCGCAGTCCATTTGAGGGTGTGCTCCGTCTGTTCATTTTCGTTGTGTACATAGGTCTGATTGGTTTTCAGTCGGATGTTCGCCGGATGTTCCGCTACCATGGCGCGGAGCATAAAACGATTTTTTGTTATGAAGCCGGTTTACCGCTGACAGTGGAGAATGTCCGGAAGCAGAGGCGATTCCATCCACGCTGCGGTACCAGCTTCATGGTATTGATGATTATTATTGGTGTTTTTGTGGGAATCTTTATTCCGTTCTCCAATCCATTTATCCGCACTTTTGCCAAACTTCTGTGCATCCCGATTGTAATGGGGCTTGGCTATGAGCTTATCCGTTACTGCGGCCGGCACGATAACCGGCTGACACATTTCATTGCGGCGCCGGGCCTGTGGATGCAGCGTCTGACCGTGAAGGAACCGGATGACAGCATGATAGAGGTCGCGATTGCCTCTATGCAGAAGGTGATACCGGAAAACGGAGAGGACAGAATTGTTGTATGACGAAGCAGCAGCTTTATCTCAAAGTGAAGAAGATGCTTCAGCAGGCGGGCAATGAGAGCTCCGCTTTTGATGCGGTCTGCCTGTGCCGAAAAGTACTTCATCTTGACCGTGCCGGTTTGGCTGTGCATGGATATGAGGAAGCTGCTGAACAGGATGTGCGGGAACTTTCCTGTCTGGCAGAGCTGCGTGCGTCAGGCAAACCGCTGCAGTATCTGCTTGGCAAGTGGCCGTTTCTCAACCTTGCACTTGCTGTGGGGGATGGTGTCCTCTGTCCGCGGGAAGAGACGGAGCTTTTGGTGAATACAGCGGCAGAAATGCTGCCACAGAAGGCACGCGTGCTCGACCTTTGCGCCGGAACGGGTGCGGTCGGTCTGGGACTCAAAAGTCTCCGGCCGGACCTGCAGGTCTGCTGCGGCGAAAAATTTGACGGTGCCATGCAGTATTTGCGGAAAAACTGTAGCACTTATGCACAGCTTCAGGTGACACCGCTGAAGTTAGACGCATTTTCCACCGAAGATGCCGCTTCCTGTGGAAAACTTGGCGGCTTTTTGTGCAATCCTCCATATGTGGAGGCGGGGGAAATTCCAGGACTGCAGCCGGAACTGCATTTCGAGCCGAAAACCGCTCTGGACGGCGGGGACGATGGCCTGCTCTTTTACCGGGCAATCGCTAAACTTTGGATTCCGCAGCTTCTGCCCGGCGGTGTCTGTGCCGTGGAGATAGGGGAACGTCAAGCGGCGGCAGTTTCCGTGCTGTTTGAACGTGCCGGTCTGGAGACTGTTCGTGTGAAAAAAGATTTTAACCAGTTCGATCGTGTGGTGACCGGCACGCGAAAACAGTAAATTACTGTTGGAAAATTGAGGTTCCTGCAGAAAGCTGCTATGCAAGGCATTTGCTTTTCACCTACCTGCCGGAAAAACAGCGAAATACAGGATATTTTGGCGCACTGCGGCAGTTTTGCAGTGCGCTTTTGTGTGTAAAGAAAGTTAGCTTTACACAATTTATGACTGTGGGAAAACATTTTTAATATTAGAAGTAGTAACTTGCAGACAAAGCAGGGGAAACCGGCGCGAATCGGGCTGAACTCACCTGAAAAAGCTTTGAACATACGTTCAAAAGAATATTGCTTTTTTTCATGGATTACGGTATACTTATAAAGTATCTGCAGCCAAAGTACCAATGATGCGGCTGCTGTTTTGCATATCAAAGACAATCTGCACCCGCGCCGTTTGGCCGGACAACAGGAGGAATAAAATGGCTGCAACAAAATCTGCCGGCAGCAAAGCCGCAGGAGAAGCAAAGAGCAAAGAAGAAGCACTGAAGACCGCACTGGCGAAAATTGAAAAACAGTTTGGCAAAGGCGCTGTCATGCGTCTGGGCCAGAATGAGGCCATGCACGTTGAAGCCATTCCGACTGGCAGCCTGAGCCTCGATTTGGCACTGGGCATCGGCGGTTTTCCGCGCGGGCGTATTATTGAGATTTTCGGGCCGGAAAGCTCCGGTAAAACAACACTGGCACTGCATTGTGTAGCAGAGGGGCAGAAACAGGGCGGCAATGCAGCTTTCATTGATGTGGAGCATGCACTCGACCCAGTTTACGCTTCCGCACTGGGTGTGGACGTGGACAGCCTTCTGGTCAGCCAGCCGGACACCGGTGAGCAGGCGCTGGAAATTACGGAGGCGCTGGTGCGTTCCGGCGCGATTGATGTAATTGTGATCGACTCTGTTGCCGCTTTGGTGCCCCGCGCTGAAATTGAGGGCGAAATGGGCGACAACCATGTTGGTTTGCAGGCACGGCTGATGAGTCAGGCGCTGCGCAAGCTTGCCGGTGCCATTAGCAAAAGCAACTGTGTCGCCATCTTCATTAACCAGTTGCGTGAAAAGGTCGGTGTCATTTATGGAAGTCCGGAGGTCACTCCCGGTGGCCGTGCGCTGAAGTTCTATGCTTCTGTCCGTGTGGACATCCGCAAGAAGGAAACCCTGAAGGACGGCACGGAGCAGGTAGGTTCCCGCACACGCGCCAAAGTGGTGAAAAATAAGATTGCGCCGCCTTTCCGTACTGCGGAATTTGATATTATGTATGGCCACGGCATTTCCCATGTGGGGGAGATCCTTGATCTCGGCGTGGAACTGGATATTATTGAAAAGAGCGGTGCATGGTTTTCTTATAATGGTCAGCGGCTTGGTCAGGGACGTGATAATGTCAAGAAGCTGTTTGCCGAAAATCAGGAGATGGCACAGGAAATTGAGGCCAAAGTGCGCGCCAATGCCGATAAACTTTATGCAAAAACGATTTCTTCTCCCCATGCAAGTGCTGCGAAGCCTGTCGCAGTAGAGTCGAAGGAGCCAGAAGAAGCACCGCAGGAGGAGCCGGTCACCCGTGAGCGCGAAGTCAATATTGATATTGATGCGGATGACGACTGAGCAGTGAAGGGAGCAGCAGATGGAGCTTTCTGCTATGGAACCAAGACGGCACAGCATGACGGCCCTATTCTTTGATGGGGAATACGCGGTTAGTGTCGACACGGAAACTCTGCTGAAGGCCGGATGGAAAACCGGGCAGGAAATTACGGATGAGGAGCTGCACACGCTGCTGCAGCAGTCGGACACCCACCGGGCAAGTGAGAAGGCGCTGTATCTACTGGAGTGCCGCAGCCACTCAAAAAAAGAGTTGGCAGACAAGATTGCCCGCACCGTATCCCGTCCGGCTGCAGAAGAAGCCGCACAGAAGATGGAAAACCTCGGTTTAGTGGATGATGTGGATTTCGCACAGCGTTATGCCCGGGAGCTTTACCGAAAAGGCTATGCAAAGCGCCGCGTCTGCTGGGAACTTTCCCGAAAAGGTATCGAATCGGAAACTGCACAGCAGGCGGCGGATACTTATGAACCGGATGTGCAGGAGGCAATCCATGCGGTGCTGCGAAAAAAATACCGGGATTTATCAGATGAAAAAATAAGACGGCGCGCGCAGGCAGCTCTGCAGCGGCTGGGATATGGATACGACGATATCCGCGCGGCAATGCGCTTATACTCTATAAATGAGGATGAACAAAATGACTGAATCAGTGGGAATGGTGAGCCTCGGCTGTGCCAAGAATCAGGTTGACGGGGAAATGATGTTGGCGCGGCTGGAAAAGGACGGCTGGATGGTAAAAGATGATGCTGCCCTTGCAGATGTGGCAATCGTCAACACCTGCGGCTTTATTCAGAGCGCCAAACAGGAAAGTATCAATGAAATATTGGAGCTTGCGCGCCTGAAAAAAGAGGGCCGCATTAAGGCGATTGTGGTGACCGGTTGTATGGCGGAGCGCTACCAGACAGAACTCATGCAGCAGCTTCCGGAATGTGACGCGGTGTGTGGTATTGGTGCGGACACGGACATCAGTATTATTTGCCATGCGGCATTGGCTGGAGCAAAACCGGAGGCATTTCCGGAGAAAGATAAGCTGCCCCTGTGCGGAGAACGCCGATTGCTCACACCAAGCTATTTTGCTTATCTGAAAATTGCGGAGGGCTGTGACAATCGCTGCAGCTACTGCGCGATTCCATTCATCCGCGGCGGATATCGCAGCCGCACGATGGAAAGCATTGAAGCGGAAGCGCGCACACTGGTGAAAAACGGCGCAAAGGAAATCATTCTGATTGCACAGGATACCACCAAATATGGATGGGACATCTATGACCACAAGCTGATGCTGCCGCAGTTACTGCGCCGCCTGTGCAAAATTGACGGCCTTGCTTGGATTCGGATGCTTTACTGTTATCCGGATTATATGACCGATGAGCTGCTGGACACGATGGCGGCGGAACCAAAGGTGCTGAGTTATATTGACCTGCCTTTGCAGCACTGCAGCCAGCATATCCTCACGGCGATGCATCGCTGGGGCAACCGTGAAAAACTGACAGCACTGCTTGCCCATATTCGGGAGAAAGTGCCGGGAGTTACTCTGCGCACCACACTGATTACCGGTTTCCCCGGAGAAACTGAGGAGGACTTTACCGAACTGTGCGAATTTGTGAAAGAAATAAAATTTGACCGGCTTGGATGTTTCCCATATTCTCAGGAAGAAGGTACCGAGGCGGCACAGATGCCGAACCAGATTGAGGACGATGTGAAGCAGCACCGCATGGAACTTATCATGGAAGACCAGATGAACCGCACCCAGACTGCCGGAGAAGCAATGGCTGGGCAAGTGCAGACGGTTTTGTGTGAGGGATGGGACCGCTATGCGGAATGCTGGTTTGGCCGTAACGCCGCGCAGGCACCGGATGACATTGACGGGAAAGTTTACTTTACCGTGCCGAAAGGCGAAAAGAAGCCCGTGATGGGCACCTTTGTGCGTGTGAATCTGACCGACTGTGTGGACGGCGACCTTGTGGGTGAGCTTTGTCCGCAGAAGGGGGAATAAGGAATGAACCTGCCCAATAAATTATCGACTGCGCGTATCATTATGGTGCCGGTCATTGTGGCATTCATGCTTCTGCCGCAGGTGCCGCATCATTATCTGTGGGCGTTGCTTTTGTTTGCGCTGGCGTCCTATACAGACCATCTGGACGGCAGGATTGCCCGCACAAAAGGGTTGATTACGACTTTTGGGCAGTTTCTTGACCCGCTTGCGGATAAAGTGCTGATTCTGGCGGCGTTGATTTGTTTTGTCAAGCTGGATTTGTGCAACATCTGGTTGGTGCTGATTATCATGATGCGCGAGTTTGCCGTCACTTCTCTGCGTCTGGTGGCAGTGGAGTCCGGCAAAGTGATTGCGGCCAACAACTGGGGCAAAACTAAAACCGTGTCACAAATTGCGGCTGTCTTTCTGGTGCTGCTCCTGCAGTGCCTGATGGAATTCGGCGTTTTTTCTGCCGGCATGGTTCCGGTGATACTGCTGGTAAACAATGTGCTGGTGGGCATTTCCTGCGTGTTTACGGTTATCAGCGGGGCAGTCTATATCCGCCAGAACGCAGCCGTTATTAACCAGACAAAGTGAATGGCGGGAAGATTGACATTCCTGTAAACAGAACATATAATAGAATTACAGAGTATGAAATGCTGAGAACGGAAGAAGTAATCGTCCGACTGTGGCAGAGAGAAAGCGTCCGTGGCTGAAAGCGCTTTTCACAAGCAGGCGATGAAGAATGCGTCCGGGAGCAGGCGAGGGGGAATCCCCGCACGGGTGGAGCCGTTATCCTTTGAGAGTAAGAAACCGGAGTGGAACCGCGGAATTTTTTCGCCTCCGTCTGCGCAGCCAACAGTGCTGTGTGGACGGAGGCTTTTTTCGCGCTCCGGACTTGCGTGCCAACATAGGGAGTGTTATCATGTTTCCTAAACTGAAAGCAGAGATTGATTCGATTATGGAGCGGGACCCCGCCGCACGAAGCCGCCTTGAGGTTTTTCTCCTCTACAGTGGTTTTAAGGCAGTGCGCAGTTACCGAAAAGCGCACTGGCTGCTGGAGCACGGGCACCCATTTCTGGCACGGTGGGTCAGTCAGCGCGCACGGCACAAAACTGGCATTGAGATACACCCGGGTGCCAAGATTGGCAAAGGCCTTTTTATTGACCACGGCATGGGTGTTGTCATTGGCGAAACTGCTGAGATTGGGGATTACTGCACACTGTATCAGGGAGTGACACTGGGTGGAACCGGCAAAGACAAAGGTAAGCGTCACCCCACCTTGGGCGACCATGTGCTGGTTGGCTCCGGCGCGAAAATTCTCGGGCCGATGAAGATTGGCAACAATGCACGGATTGCGGCGGGTGCTGTGGTGCTGGATGCGGTGCCGGACAATGCGACTGCAGTCGGGGTGCCTGCCAGAGTGGTGCGCATTAACGGTGTGCGGCCGGATAATCTTGACCAGGTTCATGTGGCAGACCCGGTTTCACAGGAGCTCTGCCGCATGAATGTGATGCTGGAACACATTGAAAAAGGACTTTGCAAGAAAAACACAGAGGATGACAACCGTTACGAACAGGAAGCGGATAAAGCCGCTCAGAAACAGGAAATCAAATAATTCGCACTGCGGGAGGACGCAGAAATGAAGATTTATAATACACTGTCACGCAAAAAAGAAGAATTTGTGCCGATGGAGCCGGGGAAGGCCAAAATCTATGCGTGCGGACCAACCGTTTATAACTATATCCATATTGGCAACGCACGGCCGATTTGTGTCTTTGATGTACTTCGCCGTTATATGGAATACCTGGGGTATCAGGTAACTTATGTGCAGAATTTCACGGATGTGGACGATAAGATTATCCATAAGGCAAATGAGGAAGGCAGCGACTACCTGACCGTCAGCCGCCGCTACATCGAAGAATACAAAATTGATGCCGCCGGTCTGAATGTCCGCCCGGCAACGATTCACCCCAAGGCGACGGAAAATATCGATGAAATGCAGTCAATCATTTCTACACTGATTGAAAAAGGCTATGCTTATCCAACCGAAAATGGAGATGTTTATTTTCGCACACTGAAAGATAGGGAATATGGCAAGCTGAGTCATCAGCCGCTGGAAGACCTGCAGGCGGGCGCTCGCATTGCCACCGGTGAAATCAAAAAGGATGCCATGGACTTTGCGCTGTGGAAAGGTGCCAAGCCGGGTGAGCCTTACTGGGAATCCCCATGGGGACACGGCCGGCCCGGCTGGCATATCGAGTGCTCTGCCATGGTGCGCCGTTATCTTGGCAAAACGATTGATATTCACTGCGGCGGGCAGGATCTCATTTTCCCGCACCATGAAAACGAGATCGCTCAGAGTGAGTGCTGCAATGGTGCGCCGTTTGCACATTATTGGGTACACAATGGCTACATCAATGTGGATAACAAAAAGATGAGCAAGAGCCTGCACAATTTCTTCACTGTGCGTGATGTTGCAAAGGAATGCGGCTATGAACCGATTCGTTATCTGATGATTTCTGCGCATTACCGGATGCCGATTAACTACAGTGTGGAAATGATGGGACAGTGTAAGTCAGCACTTGACCGGTTGTATCACTGTCGTGACAACCTGCTGTTTGTCATGAAAAACGCACCTGCCGGAACAAAAAGCAATGACGCGGCAGTGCGTGAAAAACTGGACGGCAGCCGCACTGCTTTTGAGAATGCCATGAATGACGACCTGAACACGGCCAATGCGCTGTCAGCTTTGTTTGAAATGGCAAAAACAATCAATACGGAACTTTCAGCAGACAAACAGCCGGATAAAGAACTTTGCGAATATGCTTATGACCTGTTTACCAAACTTGCCGATGTGCTTGGCTTGCTTTACAGCCGCCCGGTGCCGGGAACAGATGCCGGTGGGGATGAAACGACTGAAATTGACGGCCTGATTGCCAAACGCGCGCAGGCACGCAAAGACAAAAACTGGGCGGAAGCCGACCGCATTCGTGATGAACTGAAGGCACGCGGAATCGTGCTGGAAGACACGCCGCAGGGTGTGAAATGGCACAAAGAGTGATGCCCGGTCAGCTTGCTTTTCTGTTGCCTCCCTGTTATAATAGTTAGGATTGATTCGGATTTTGCGGAATCGAGGGGAGCTGTGCAATGGGAAGCTTGAGCTGGGATGTCTGGGTATCCATTATCGGCCTGCTTGCGGCGGTTGGTTTCGCGGTTGTGCTGCTGATTTTCACCATTCAACAGAAGCCCAAAACCGTGCCGATTGTTGGGTTGGCATGCAGCATTGTGCTGATGGTAGGAGTTACTCTGGCAGCTCAGCTTCCCAATTTGCTTGGCGGCGGCATCCATCCGAGCAAAGCAGTTGCTAGTGCGCCGTCGTCTGCGGCTTCCTCTCCGGCGACAGGTGCGGCACAGACACCATCCTCATCCAAGATATCTCGGATACAAGGTGCGGAAGATCGGATGAAGCAGGACACCGCCCGCGCGGATGCAACAATGAAAAGTACGGAAAGTCGTTTTGCTGGAGAAACAAGCGGCAGTTCCGTTTCCTCGGGCGCACAGCAGGCTTCCTCTGCAACCTCCAGCGGTATTCGCATTTTGCACGCGCCGGGCGTTACTGCACATGGGAAGACCGCACAGCTTATGGTGCAGGGCAAGCCAAACACCCAGTATACAGTCAAAGTGATTTATGACAGCGGCAGTGTGAAGGGCAGCGGTTCCACCATGCGTGCCCAGACGGATGCTTATGGCCGTGCTGCATGGGCGTGGACGGTGGGAAGCGACATTGCGCCGGGTGCTCATTTCATCACAATTACCGGCGGCGGAGAAACAGTCACCACCAGTTTTAAAACCACATAATCCCATAATGTAAAAAGTGGAACAGGAATGCTTATGCACCTGTTCCACTTTTAGATTTCATTTAAGGGCTGTGCGCAGCCAAGTGTTTCAAGACACGATGGTGCTAAAAAGGTCGGCAATCGGTTTCCAAATATTCGGGTATGCTTTCAAAATTGCTTCATGAATGTACTGGGAAAGATGTGCCTGATGAATGTGAAATAAAATATCTCCGCTTGTTTTATCGCCTATCGCAATATGTGCATGGGCAACCCCTCCGAGGGCAACTCTGGATGCCACAGCAAATCCACCAAGCGAATATTGTCCCAAAGCATAGCCACCCACGGCCAGCAGACCCACGGCTACTCCACCTAATGCCACTGCACCAACAGAAATTGCTCCTGCTGCAAGAAGCAGTGCCAACGCCAAAGCACCAAAGGCCAGCAAACCAACCGAAACTGCGCCGATGGAAACAACGCCCAAAGAAACGGCACCGATTGCCACAATTCCTTTTGCAATATTTCCCACAGCGACAATTCCTTTTGCTTTACAAAAGCCGTTCCCAATGTGGATATGAACAAGTGGCACTCCCCGAATCGTTCTTTTGCTTTTGTATTCGTAGTGCCACGCATACAAGGCAGAGTCCCTTTGAGAATTTCGACATTCCTTAGTAGACGCTTGCTTTTCATGCCCCGTTAATTCATCAATAGACAGGTCAAATATTTCGGCGAGCTGAATTAATTTTTCCAGTTCAGGCGTTGTTTCACCAAGCTCCCATTTTGAAACCGTTTGTCTAGATACGCCGACTTGGTTTCCTAATCCTTCCTGAGACCATCCATGCTGCTTGCGTAAGGCTGTCAGTTTCGCTTGAAAAACCATGTTACTCTCCTCTTAAGATGAAATTCTATAAAGAGAATACCATTTATTAGCTGAGATTTCTACCATTTCATCCTTGAAATCTGTCAACCAACCTTAACATTTTGTGTTTTCGCTTGCTTTCACTCTGTTTCATACTTGTTCTTCACTTAATGGCGATCCTTTCATTTTTTACGATAGAACAGTCTTCTAATGCCCAAACAAAATAGATAGTAGCTTTGTAACGAGTATGCATGCAGACGAAAAAAGCCTTGAAGTATTTATACTTCAAGGCTCACTATTATGGTGGACGTTATAGGACTCGAACCTATGACCTTCCGCACGTCAAGCGGATGCTCTAGCCAGCTGAGCTAAACGTCCATTTATGTACACCTCAACAGTGCTTGATTATTATATCTCACGATTTCAAAAAAGTCAAGCATTTCTTAAAAAAACTGCTGCTTTCTGTCCCTTGTAATTCACCGAAAATTCTTTTATAATGAGGGAAAGCGGTAAGGAGGTATGTGCTGTGTCAGTTGGTCTGGTTCTGGAGGGCGGCGGAATGCGCGGCGCTTATACAGCCGGGGTGCTGGATGAGTTGCTGAAAAATCAGATTCACTTTCCCTCCGTGTATGCAGTGTCAGCGGGGGCCTGCTGTGCCCTCAGCTATGTTTCAGAGCAGTACGAGCGAAATAAAGAAATTTTTTACAACTATGTTCCGGATAACCGCTATGTCAGTATTCAAAATCTGCGGCAGAGTGGTTCCCTCTTTGGTTTCAATTTCATTTTCGGAGAACTTTTTCACAATTTGGTTCCGTTTGATGAACATACTTTTAACAGTTCCAAAGTTCATCTGATGGTGGGTGCCACGGACTTAAAAACCGGACAGGCTACTTTCTTTGGCAGAGAAGATATGGATGAACATTTTCTTCCCGTGCAGGCTTCCAGTTCTCTGCCGTTTCTGTCCAATATCATAACGATTAATGACCGGCCTTATCTGGACGGAGGTATTGCGGCACCGATTCCCTATGAGCGCTCTTTGCTGGATGGAAACAATCACAATGTGGTTGTGCTCACGCGCGATTATTCTTTCCGTAAGCGTGTCGGTGCGGACTATCCGCACGCATTTATTAATGCACGCTACCATGAATATCCGGAGTTTGTGGAGACACTTCAGTCACGCTCTTATCTGTATAATCGGCAACTTGCTTTCATCCGTCGGCAGGAACAGGCGGGTACGATGATTGTCATTCGGCCCAGCAGCCCTATCAATATCAGCCGCTATGAAAAGGATCCGGAAACGCTTGTGCGGCTTTATCAGATTGGGCGGCACGATGCGCAGATAAAGATTGAGGATATACAGGAAATGCTAAAAAACGATTAAATATGTGGGCTGCGGCAGGACTTTCATCTTGCTGCAGTCTTTTTTGGTTCAGACGGTAGAAAAAAAGAAGCCTTCCTATATGAAATAGGGGGCTTCCTTCTCTATGTACTTCTTCTATATTAATCCTGAAACAGTGCAGTGGAAAGATAACGGTCGCCGGTGTCGGGCAGCAGTACGACAATGGTCTTGCCTTCGTTTTCCGGACGTTTTGCCAGCTCCGTTGCAGCCCAGACAGCCGCACCGGAAGAAATGCCGACCAGCAGTCCTTCACTCTTGGCCAGTTCACGGCCGATAGCAAAGGAAGGTTCATTTTCGACCGGGATAACTTCATCATAAATGGAGGTATCCAGTGTCTTTGGCACAAATCCGGCGCCAATTCCCTGAATCTTGTGCGGACCTGCATGGCCTTTGCTCAGTACAGGAGATGTGGCGGGTTCGACAGCAATGACCTTTACATTGGGGTTTTGTTCTTTTAAATAGGAGCCAGTGCCAGTCAGAGTGCCGCCTGTGCCGACGCCAGCCACGAAGAAGTCAACCTTACCGTCCGTGTCGCGCCAAATTTCCGGGCCGGTGGTTGCTTTATGTGCTGCCGGGTTTGCCGGATTGGTAAACTGCCCCGGAATGAAGGATTTCGGTGTAACCTTTGCCAATTCGTCTGCTTTTGCGATAGCGCCTTTCATGCCAGTGGCACCGTCAGTCAGCACCAGTTCTGCACCGTAAGCTTTCAGCAGATTGCGGCGCTCAACGCTCATGGTTTCCGGCATGGTCAAGACAATGTGATAACCGCGGGCTGCAGCAACGCTTGCCAGACCAATGCCAGTATTGCCGCTGGTTGGCTCAATAAGTGTATAACCAGGCTTAATCAGTCCTTTTTTCTCAGCATCATCAATCATGGCAAGTGCAATGCGGTCTTTGACGCTTCCTGCCGGATTGAAGTACTCCAGCTTTGCCACGATTTTAGCTTTCAAATTGTTTTTCTTTTCGTAGTTGGTCAGTTCCAACAGGGGTGTGTTGCCAATCAGCTCGGTTAAGCTCTTATGAATGTTTGCCATGATGAAATCCCTCCAGTAAATGTGTTGGCTGCATTTGATGCTGCAGCTGAATATTAACAAGTCATATATGATTTATATAGCATTGAGTATATACAGTTTCCAAGCCGCTGTCAAGGCTTTTTGAAAAAATACTTTAATATTTTTATAAAAATAGTAAAGTATTGAATTCGGAAAAAATCATTTGCTAAAAATTTAGACGGCATAATTTGAAAAATGCAACATAGAGCCATAAAGTATTATAACTTTACAAATACGAAATTTCCGAATGACTTGTGGGAATCCTATGGTAAATCTAACTTATCTCAAGTTTCTGCTTTGCGAAAAATCAGATAGTTTGTAAAGCAAATAGGCATTACACAAAAACGAGAACATATTTTAAAAATACTGTTGAAACAGAAAAAAGCCGCCGGAAAATTCCGACGGCTCTGTTTCGTATTTAAATAAACGATTTAGTCAGGCAGATAATCATTGGACATACCAGTGCTGAGCGGCACTGCAGATGTTGTCAGCTTTTGTTGATTCATCCAAGTGTAAAAGTGATTCCAGCGCTGTGAATCGAGCACACCCCAGCGGGCGGCATCATCCGTGTATTTTCCGGCAAGCCATGTTAGGCTCCGCTGAATCAGTGCCTGCTTGTCCCGCACTGAAGCAATTTTGGAGCACAGAAGCTTTGTAGTATTTTCAGGATGCGATGCCGCATAAGAATAACCCATCTGCAGTGCAGTGAGCATATCTTTTACAGCTTTTGGCTTCTGCTTTAAAACAGAATTTCCGGTTGCCAGCAGCAGGGGATACTCGTCAAGAACTGCATCCGCATCCCGGAAAAAGAGGAAATTCGCATCGACACTATTTTCCCGGCAAGATAGTCCGTCCCAGCTGTAACTGCCGCAGAAAGCCGGGACAGAGGCAGATTTCAATACAGCAACGGCATCTTTTCCTGTGCTGGACGCGGTTGTAACAGCAGGAACGTTCCCACCGTCTGCACCAATGGCTGTTTTCAGTTTGGCGGTAAGGACTGGATTATCTCCAGTCAGGCATGGGATGCTGTCAAGCTGCTTGAACCTGTTCACTTTTTTGCCCTTTGGTGGCACTAAAACGCCTGCGTCACTGTGCTGCAGCAAAGAGGCAACAGCGGTCACTGGTTTTTTGGCCGCCAGTGCTTCTGCAAAGGAACCACTCTGACTTGCGGCGGCAAACTGTGCAGTGCCGCAGGTGACCATATCCACGGCGGCTTTTTCAGTGTCGGCAGACTGGAGCACCACTTCCAAACCACATTTGGTGAAGTAGCCCTGCGCGTCTGCGGCATAGATTCCACTGAGAAGCGGCGCAGGAGTATCGGCACTGAGTGCAACTGTGAACTGTGTTTTTGGCACGGTGGAAACGGCGGCTGAAGAAGCGGATGCGGCAGAGGATACTGCTACAGAGGAAGCGTTATCCTGGCAAGCCGCCAGAGAAAAGCCGACAGCTAAACTCAGGACAGCGGCAATCGTGCGTTTGGCGTGCATGAGCTGCCCCCTCATTTATGGTATTTCTCCGCAATGTCCAGCACGGCGTCAATGACATACTGCACTTGCTCCTCTGTCATGGTCGGATAGAGCGGCAGGCTGATGATGCGCTGGAAATGCTTGTCTGCATTCGGGAAGTCACTGGGCTTGTAGCCATAACGGTTGACGTAATAGCTCATCTCTGTGACCGGGATGAAGTGGACGCTGGTACCCACGTTGCGGTTGTTCAGCTCCGTAATGAAGCGGTCGCGGTCAATGGTGAGGTTTTCCGGCATAATCCGCAGCACATAAAGGTGCCAGCAGTGGGTGGTGTAATCCGGAACAAACGGTGGGTCGAGCGCATCACACTTCTTAAAGGCTGCCTGATACTTTTCGGCAATCTTCAGGCGCTTCTGCTGCATTTCCTCCAGACGGTCCAACTGATGCAGGCCGAGTGCCGCCTGAATGTCAAACATATTATATTTGAAGCCCGGCTCACAGATGTCATATCTCCATGTGCCGCCCTTTGCATAGCGGTTCCATGCGTTTTTGCTCATGCCCTGACCGGCCCAAATGCGTGCCTTGGCATCAATTTCATCGTTGTCGGTTACCAGCATTCCGCCCTCGCCGGTCGTCAGGTTTTTGGTGGCATAAAAGCTGTAGGAAGCGGCGCCTTTCAGCTTGTTGCCAATCAAGCGGCCTTTGTAGCGGCTCCAGAGGGCATGTGCCGCGTCCTCACTGACATAAAGGTTATATTTGTCTGCCAGAGCATAAATTGCGTCCAAGTCACAGACTTGACCGCTGTAGTGAATCGGGACGATTGCTTTTGTCTTGGGGGTAATCTTGCGTGCAATATCCTCCGGGTCAATGCAACCGGTGCGGTAATCAATGTCCGCAAAGACCGGCTTGGCACCGCAGTGAATGATGGTATTGGCAGTGGAGGCGAAAGTCATGGGGGAGGAGATGACTTCATCGCCTTCCTTGATGCCGGCGCTCAGCAGGGAAACGTGCAGTGCGGCGGTGCAGGAGTTCAGCGCCAGAGCGTGCTTGGCGCCCAGATATGCTGCAAACTGCTTTTCAAATTCCGCGGTGCGTGGTCCTTTTGCAATCCACCCGGACTTCAGGGTGGCGACCACTTCGTTGATTTCCGCATCGGAAATATCCGGCTGATTATAGGGAATAAAGGTATCCCGTACTTTAAAATTACTCATTGACTGTCCTTCTTTTGTTGCAAATGATTTGTCGGCAGACACGGTGAAACGCAGACTGCCGGAGTGTAAAAAATGAAAAACTGCATGTTTACAATTAAACATCATCATAGTCCAAAACCAGGGCAAAGTCAATGCGAAAGAGGTTATGCGGGAAGTATGCAACAAAATATTTGACGATGCCGCTGGTTTATACTATAATACATAAGTTAAAAGATATATTCTGGAAGTGTGGGGCACCTGAGTGCACCAGTGAGCGTCTGTGCCCTGTGAGCAGAAATAACGAAGAAAGCTGTGCAATCACAAATGAGCGAATCCTATTTCGTCCATCCCAGTGCCTGTGTCGATAGCGGCGCGGACATTGGAGAGGGAACAAAAATCTGGCATTTTTCTCACATCAGCGCCGGGGTGAAGATTGGTGCCGGATGCACAATCGGGCAGAACGTATTTGTTGCGGACGGCGTCAAAATCGGCAGCCACTGCAAAATCCAGAATAATGTCAGCGTGTATGAGGGCGTACAGCTCGGTGACTATGTTTTCTGTGGGCCAAGCATGGTCTTTACCAATGTTCCCCGTCCGCGGTGCCGTTATCCACAGCGCGGTGCTCAGTTTTACAAGCCAACTCCCATCGGCGACGGCACTTCCATCGGTGCAAACGCAACTATTGTCTGCGGACACACCATTGGCAAGAATGCTTTCATTGCCGCGGGCAGTGTGGTGACAAAGGACGTGCCTGCCCATGCGATTATGATGGGTGTGCCCGCCAGACAGCACGGCTGGGCGTGTGAGTGCGGCGAAAAGCTGGACGAGCATCTGCACTGTCCCAAATGTGGCCGCCAGTATGCAGAAGGTGAGTGCGGCTTGCATCTGGTGCAGGAGTAACAGCTATCGGACACATTTATGATTATTTCAGCAAGCAGTTAGATGCGGAGTGGATTTCACTTCGGGAGGTAAAAAATTTAGTATGGAAAAAATACAATTTAATGACCTTGGCGCACAATATACTACGCTGAAAAAAGATATCGATGCCGCTATTGCAAACGTCATTGCGGGAAGCCACTTCATTTCCGGCCCTCAGGTGGAGGAGCTGGAGAGCGAACTGTGTGCTTTTACAGGCCGCAAATATTGCGTGACCTGCGGCAATGGCACAGACGCGCTGCGTATGCCGCTGATGGCATGGGGTATTCAGCCGGGTGACGCTGTCTTTGTTCCGGCATTTACTTTCTACGCCAGCAGTGAGGTAGTCAGCCTGTGTGGCGCAACCCCAATTTTTGTGGATAGCTGCCTCGATACCTTCAATATGGACCCTGAGGACTTGAAAAAGAAGATTGAGTTGGTAAAATCAGAGCGGAAACTGACACCGCGTGCAGTCATTGCGGTGGACTTGTTTGGTCAGCCTGCACAGTTTCCGGAAATCAACAGGATTGCAGAGGAAAACAATTTGTTTCTGCTGGAAGATGGTGCGCAGGGCTTCGGCGGCGGCATTGGAAATGCACGTGCATGCTCTTTCGGCGATGCTTCCGCAACCAGTTTTTTCCCGGCAAAAGCGCTTGGCTGTTATGGTGACGGCGGTGCGGTCTTTACGGATGATGCGGAATTGTATGCTCGGCTGAAATCCATTCGAGTGCATGGCAAGGGCAGCATGAAGTATGAAAATGTCCGTGTTGGCCTCAATTCCCGTCTGGATACCCTGCAGGCAGGCATTTTGCTGCCAAAGCTTCATGCTTTCCCGGCAGAGGACAAGCACCGCAACCGTGCGGCACAGCGCTACTCCGCCGCACTGAAGGATAAGTTCCATACGCCGGTCGTGCGTGACGGCTATCATTCCAGTTTCGGCTATTTCACCCTGCGCGCCGACAGCGAGGAGGAGCGTACCCGTGTGATGGATGCCTTGAAAGCGGCAGGTGTGCCTTCCATTATCTATTATCCATGTCCGCTGCATCTGCAGAAGGTCTATGCGCCGCTTGGCTACAAAGAGGGAGACCTGCCTGTGGCGGAAAAGCTGGCAAAGACCGTTTTCAGTCTGCCGATGCACGGCTACATTACGGATGAAACGATTGATTATATCTGCGGTGTTCTGCAGAAACTATAATTAAAGAATGCAAATGAAATCTATCATAAATTCAAGCAAATGAGGGAAAATAAAATGGCAGATATTAAAGCGAAACTTCTTGAGAAGATAAACAGTAAGACAGCCAAGGTCGGCATTGTCGGCTTAGGCTATGTCGGTCTGCCGCTGGCAGTTGAATTTGCCCGCGCGGGTTACACAACCATTGGTTTTGATGTGCAGAAAAAGAAAGTCGACTCCGTCAATGCCGGTCAGAACTACATCGGTGATATTGTGGGTGATACCCTGAAGAAGGAAGTCGAAACCGGCAAACTGCGCGCGACCGGTGACTTTTCTTTCATTAAAGAAGTGGACGCGGTGGCTATCTGCGTGCCAACTCCGTTGGATGCTCACCAGCAGCCGGATATCAGCTATGTCAAAGGTTCCACAGAGAGCGTTGCTGAGTATGTTCATCCGGGGATGGTGATTATTCTGGAGAGCACCACTTATCCGGGCACAACCGAGGAACTGCTCAAGCCAATCCTTGAGCGTTCAGGCTTAAAATGCGGCACGGATTTCTACATGGCATTTTCCCCAGAGCGTGTTGACCCAGGCAACAAGCAGTACAAGACAAAGAACACCCCGAAAGTTGTCGGCGGCATTGGCAAGGATGCAACCGAAGTGGCAGCTTCCCTGTACCGCAATGTGTTGGAGGGCGGTGTTTATGAAGTTTCCTCCCCGGCTGTGGCTGAGATGGAGAAACTGCTGGAGAACACTTACCGCAACATTAATATTGGTCTTGCCAATGAAATGGCTATTATTTGCAATCGCATGGGGATCAATGTGTGGGAAGTCATTGAGGCGGCTAAGACGAAGCCTTATGGTTTTCAGGCATTTTATCCGGGCCCGGGCCTTGGCGGACACTGCATTCCGCTCGACCCGTTCTATCTGTCCTGGAAAGCGCGTGAGTATGATTACCATACCCGCCTGATTGAAACTTCCGGAGAAATCAACACTGCCATGCCGGAATATGTGGTTGACCGTGTGATGAAGGTTCTTAATAAAAAGCAGGTTGCAATGAATGGCGCCAAGGTACTGGTACTGGGTGTCGCTTATAAGAATGATATTGACGATTACCGTGAAAGCCCGGCACTGAATGTGATTGACCACTTCATCAAGCAGGGCGCTGTCACCACTTACTATGACCCGTTTATTCCGGAGTACAAGCATAAGGGAAAGACACATTACAGCGAAAAGGAACTGACCGATGAAATGCTCCGCAATGCTGACATCGTGGTTATCTGCACTTCCCACAGCTGCTTCGATTATGACCATATCCAGCAGACAGCTAAGGAAATTTTTGATACCCGCAACGCGATGAAGAATGTGAAGGACCGCAGCAATATCGAATTGCTGTAATTCGTTTGATTGATTAAGATTTATCATTTTTGCGCTCCCGTTTTGGCGAGCGCAAAATTTGTGTAAGGAGATTTTACAATTATGAGTAAACTGCGCTTTATGCTGATTGGCTGCGGACGTATCAGCAAGAACCATATTGCTGCCGCCGCCGCAAATAAAGATACGATGACACTTGCCGTTGTCTGCGACCCTGTGCGGGAACGTGCCGAGGCAAAGGCCGCTATGCTGAAGGAACAGGCCGGTTATGAGCCACTTATCTATACCGACTTTAAGAAGGCATTGGAGGAGCAGGAGATTGACTGCTGCTCGATTGCAACAGAGAGCGGCTTCCATGCACAGATTGCACTTTACTGCATGGAGCATGGCAAAAATGTGCTGGTAGAAAAGCCAATGGCCCTGTCCACTGCCGATGCTGAAAAGATGATTGCCACCTCAGAAAAGATGCATGTCAAGTTAGGCGTTTGCCATCAAAACCGTTTTAATGACCCGGTTCAGCAGCTTCACAAAGCACTGGATGACGGCCGCTTTGGCAAACTTGTCAGCGGCACGGCACGCATTTTGTGGAACCGCACCATGCCGTATTATCAGCAGGCACCGTGGCGCGGTACTTGGGCGCAGGACGGCGGCACGCTGATGAATCAGTGCATCCATAACATTGATTTGCTGCAGTGGAGCCTCGGCGGGGAGCCGGATACCATTATGGCTATGACCGGCAATTATCTGCGTGACATTCAGGCGGAGGACTTTGGTGCCATTCTGATTCGTTTTAAGAACGGTGCCATTGGCATTGTGGAAGGGACTGCCTGTGTTTATCCGAAGAATCTGGAGGAAACACTCTCCATCTTTGGTGAGACCGGCTGTGCTGTTATCGGCGGACTGGCTGTGAATCGTGTGCAGACATGGAATTTCTCCGCACCGGCTGAGCAGGACAAGGCTGTGGAGAAGCTGGCCGGTACCGACCCGAAGGATGTTTATGGCAGCGGACACAATTCCCTGTATGCAAATTACATTCATGCGGTCAGCACTGACACCCAGCCGCTGGTTTCCGGCTATGAAGGCATCAAGGCAATGAAGATTATCCTTGCAGCCTATAAGAGCCAGAAGACCGGTCAGGCAGTGAAATTTGACGGCCTGTCTTTTGCCAGCACGGATATGTGCAGCGCAGACGTGAAAGTCAACTGAGAGCCGACAATGCAGGAAGGACAGAATTGCATATGAAGATAGTTACGGTGGTGGGGGCACGCCCGCAGTTCATTAAGGCAAGCGTGGTTTCTGAGGCGCTCAAGTCATTGTGTACGGAAGTGCTGGTGCATACCGGTCAGCATTATGATAAAAATATGTCCGCCGTGTTTTTTGAGGAGCTTGGCATTCCGCATCCGGCTTACAATCTGGGTGTCGGCAGCGGCACCCATGGCAAGCAGACCGGAGAAATGCTAATTGGTATCGAAGAAATCCTGCTCAAGGAAAAGCCGGACGTTATGCTGGTTTACGGCGATACCAACTCCACATTGGCGGGTGCGCTGGCAGCAAGCAAACTGCACATTCCGGTGGCACACGTTGAGGCCGGATTGCGTTCCTACAATATGCGTATGCCAGAGGAACAGAACCGTGTGCTGAGCGACCATATTTCTACATGGCTTTTCTGTCCGACGGAAACAGCGGTAAAAAATCTTGCCAAAGAGGGCATTGCCAAAGGCGTTTCTGTGCCGGGCGATGTGATGCTGGACAGTGTGCTGCATTTCCGTCAGGTTGCTCTGCAGAATCCGGAGAAACGGAAAATCTATGAGCAGCTCGGCATTGAACCGAAACACTACCGTTTGGCAACTCTGCACCGTGCCGAAACGACAGACGGCGGAGAAGATGCCATCGTGCGCATTTTTAATGCCTTTGAACAGCTCCCGCAGCGGGTGGTCATACCGATTCACCCGCGTACCCGCGCATTGGCACAGGAAGCCATTAAAACGCATGGCTACCGCAATATTCAGCTCATTGACCCGGTCGGTTATCTGGAAATGCTCCTGCTCACCAGCGGCGCCTGTCAGGTGTTGACGGACAGTGGTGGACTGCAGAAGGAAGCTTGGTTTATGGAAGTGCCGTGCATCACTCTGCGGCATGAAACCGAGTGGGTGGAAACGCTGCAAGGCGGCTGGAATGTCCTTGCTAATCTGACAACTGAGGATATTTTGGACAAAGCGCTGCACACCACACCAGACCCGGCAGCACGGCAGGCACAGCCCTTTGGCGATGGACACGCCAGCGAAAAAATTGCCCGTGCGGTGTGTGAAGAAAAGGAGCGGCAGGCAGAATGAACATCATTTATCTGGAACACTATGCGGGTTCTCCGGTTTTCGGTATGGAATTCCGTCCATATTTTATGGCCAAGCGCTGGGTGGATGCCGGGAATACCGTGACAATCGTCGCCAGTTCTTACAGTCACCTGCGTACGAAGAATCCGGATCTGAAAGGGCAGCCCTATAAAATCGAAATGATAGACGGCATTCGCTGGTTTTGGATTGCCGGGCCGCAGTATCAGGGCAATGGTGTCGGGCGCATCAAAAATATTTTGTCTTTCCTGTATGGTGTTCATAAATATCAGAAAGAAATCTGCTCTGTGGGTAAACCGAATGCAGTGATTGCTTCCAGCACCTATCCGCTGGACATTTACCCCGCGGAGAAAATTGCCAAACGCTATGGTGCCGAAGTGATTTATGAGGTGCATGACCTGTGGCCGCTCAGCCCGATGGAACTGGGACATATGAGTGCACATCATCCGTTCATCATGGTGATGCAGCGGGCGGAAAACGAATGCTGCAAAGTTTCCGATGCAATCGTCAGCCTGCTTCCCTGCTCTAAGGAACATTTTGTGGAGCATGGAATGCAGCCGGATAAATTTTATTGCGTTCCTAACGGAATTGTGCAGGCAGACTGGGCAAAGCCACTGCCGGAACATCCGGTTTATGAGGAACAGCTAAAAAAATGGCATGAGGATGGCTGGTTCCTGATTGCTTATACCGGCGCGCATGGGGTTGCTAATGCACTGGACAGCTTTGTGGATGCCGGTGCCATGCTCAAAGGAAAGAAAATCAAGCTGTTGTTAATCGGCCCCGGTCCGGAGAGGGAGCGGCTGAAGGCGAAAGCGGCGCCGCTGGAAAATGTGGAGCTGCTGGAACCGGTCGGCCGCACACAGATACCGGAATTGCTGCACCAGATGGATGCGCTTTATGTGGGACTGCAGTGCCAGCCGCTGTTCCGCTTCGGTGTGTCGCCCAATAAACTGATGGACTATATGATGGCAGGCAAACCGGTGATCTTTGCGATTGAGGCCGGTAATGATATGGTTGCGGATGCGCAGTGCGGTGTTTCCATTCCGCCGGAGGACAGTGAAGCCATTGCGCAGGCGGCCGAAAAACTCGCCGCCACTCCGAAAGAGGAACTGGAAGCAATGGGCCGGCGCGGGCATGAATATATTCTGGCGCACCACGAATATGATGTGTTGGCAAAACAGTTTCTGGACGTCATGCAGACGCATCTGAAAAACTGAGATTTGTTTTGACAGCATTGCTGAAAATATTCAATAAAAAGGTACTCTGCTTTTTAAAACAGAGTACCTTTTTGTTTGCCGTTTTGTTTTTATTTTGAAGAACCTTTAATTGCCACATGACGCAGCAGAAACCAGCTTATTACACCGCAAACGGCAGCCGGAATCAGGAATAAGAGCATCAGGTTTACCGGGGAGGCTGTTATCCAGTGCAGCAGAATCACCCCTACTTGGTAACGTACCAGCAGACTGCCGCTGAGATTGATGAGAAGCACGACGGCAGCGATTGCAATCGCGAGAAATTTACGGCTGATAATCCAAAAAAGTATCGCAAAGAAGACACCGTAAATGCTGCAGCTAAAGGCCAGTAACAAATTAAGCAGACCGCTCGTCAGGTTTTGCGCGGCAGAAAGTTGCATCGTTTGCAGGCTGTCTCGGTAAACGGACTGATAGAGGTCTGCATAATTTATAGAGCTGTTAGCATTCCCCATCAAGAGTTGCAGAAGAATTCCACTGACCGCTACCACTGTGGAAACCAGCAGGTAACAGAGAATGCTGCTGAAAAAAGCGGTACGACGGGAAAATCCAAATTGAGAACCTAACCGAATGTAATTGCGGGTGGCCAAGATACCGAGTACGAACATAAAGACAAAGGACATAAAGCCATAGCCGTTAAAGTTGCCGACTTCTTTGTGTGTTGAAAAGAATATGATAGAAAAAATATTGAGGGCTGCTACGATGAGGATAACGATGCCGAATATTTTTAAGCAGTTCAAGAATTCATACCGAAAAAATGCTGATTTGGATTTCATTTCGATTCTTCCTCCTCTATCAGACTGATGAAGTAATCCTGCAAGTTGACATTTGCCAGTTCCAGTCCGGCGGGAAGACGATTGGCTGGTTTCCCGTGCACACAGGCAGTTTTCAGTCCGCCCAGCACTTTTTGTGTCAGCACATGCTTGCCGGAAAGATAGCTGTCCACAAGCTGAATGGGGCCGGAAACGGAATAAGCGGCCGCCATGAGTTCCTCTGTCGGGCAGTCCTTCAAAACTGTGCCATGATATAGAATGACGGAGTGTTCTATCAAATTGGAAATTTCTTCAATCAGATGTGTGGAGATAATGAGCATGCAGGGATGGTCGGCGTATTTCTGTATCAAAAGCTGATAGAAAAGGTCACGGTGACGTGCATCCAGCCCAAGCACAGGTTCATCAAATATGACACATGGCGTATTGATGGAAAGCCCGATAATCAGGCGGAAAATGGAGCCATAGCCAGTGGAAAGTGCATTGACTTTCTTCTTTTCATTCAGTTCAAATTTTTGTGCCAAACTGTCAGCAACGTTTCGGTCAAATTCCGGATGAAACAGCTTTGCAACTTCAAAAGCTTTCCGTACTTTCATGTCATCTGGGAAAAGATTCTGGTCAGTGACGCAAAACAGCTTGCTGAGGGCGGCGTCATTGTTAGGAACCGGCTGTCCGTCGACTGTGATGGTACCCTCTGTGGGGCGCAGACGGTCTGTCATCAAATTTAGCAGAGTGGATTTTCCGGCGCCGTTGTTGCCCAGCAGACCATAAATTTTGTTTCCGCTGAATGTTATGGAAACATGGTCAAGCGCTGTAGATTTGCCAAAGCGCTTCGTAATATCATGCACTTCAATTTGCATCTTCAAATCCCTTCCTCATCATTTCTATGATTTCATCTGCCGTCAGACCAAGACTTTTTGCTTCCTGCACCGCTTTTTCAATATAATCATGATAGAAGCATTCCCGGCGCTGTGTACGCAGTTTCTGGGGGGCACCTTGTGTGACAAACATACCGACTCCTCTTTTCTTATACAGCAGGCCCGCGTCCACCAGCACATTAATGCCTTTTAGCGCTGTGGCGGGGTTTATCTTGTAGGTTACGGAAAATTCTGTGATGGACGGTACCTGACTTTCCTCAGGGTAGACACCGGAAAGGATACCGTTCTCCAGCTGATAGGCAAGCTGAAGGAAAATAGGTTGTTCTTCCTGCATTGTCTGCCTCCTTCGCTATTTAGTTAGTTAGTCAAGCAATTAACTATATGACTAATATATTCGGTTTCTTTGATTTTGTCAAGTGCTTTTCATCAGAATATTAAAAAAAGGGCACCATGCGGTGTCCCTTTATGTTCCGGCTGAAATTATGAAATGTCGATGCCAAGCTCCTGAATCTTGTCACGCAGGCCGAGAAAATCCTCAAAGGCATCCGGCTTTTTGCGCGGGTCACGGAGCAGCGCGGCCGGATGCAGCGTTGCCATCATCCAAATGTTGCCTTTCTGCACCCATTCACCGTGCTGCCGTGTAATGCGGATTTTTGGATTCATAATGCGCATAGCGGCGATGCGGCCAAGGCAGACAATGATTTTCGGGCGAATGAGGGCAGTCTGTGCACGCAGCCATGCAATGCACTGCTCTTGTTCTTCCGGCAGCGGGTCACGGTTGTGCGGCGGCCGGCATTTCACCATGTTTGCAATGTAAATGTTTTTGTGCCGGTCAAGGTCAACGGCATCCAGCATTTTGTCAAGAAGCTGTCCGCTCCTGCCAACAAAAGGTTCCCCCTTTAAATCTTCTTGTTCCCCCGGGCCTTCGCCGATGAAAAGAATCTCCGCTTTCGGGTTTCCAACACCAAAAACAAGATTGGTGCGGGTAGGGGCAAGGTCACATTTTTGACATTTGCGGCAGGCAGTTTCAAGCTCCTGCCAATTTTGATAGGTCATTTTTTCCTCCTGACTGCAGGCGGCAAGTTTCATTTAGTCACCATGATAAAAAACATAATTGTTTGGGCCGATATGCTTTGCTTCATACAGCACGTTGTCCGAAAGCCGATAGAGGTCTTGAAAGGTGCGGCCATCCTTTGGCGCGATGGCAATGCCCATGCATACAGAAACCTGCAGCCCATTGTCATATTTGCGGCAAAGTGTAGAGGAAAGTCGCGCAATTTGATTGATGAAGCTTTCACTGGAAGGAATCTCATGCAGAAACGCGACAAATTCATCTCCGCCCAACCTGCCGCAGACATCGGACGGACCAATGAACTGCTGCAGTGACATACCTAAGTTTTTTAGCACCTTGTCGCCAAAAAGATGCCCATAGTTGTCATTGATATGTTTAAAGTGGTCCACATCAATGAAGATAAAAGCCTGCTCACGGTAAGGAAAATTTAACAGCAAAAGCTGAATTTCCTCCATCAGCGTGCGCCGGTTCAGCATACCGGTCAGAGAATCCCGCCGGGAATTTTCCTCCAGCTTTAAAATCTGCTGCTTTTGTACGTTAATATTTGTAATGGACACAAATGCTTTCAGCGTTTTAGTGTAGGGATCTGTCAGCATTTGCACAATGTACGAATACCAGATATGCTTGCCGTTTTTCACCATGCAGCGGAGTTCCATTGTTTCCCGGTAATGCCCGGCATGATAGTTTTCTATCAGCTTGCTGCGCTGAAAAAGTTCCTCAAAGCGTTTTTGGTCATCAGGACATACCACGTGTGAGTGGACATAATCGAAGTAATCAGTATAGCGCACAAAATTTTTAGTGAGTTTAGTGATGGCCGAATTCTGGCTTTCTAATTTTTCAATGCGATCATTGGTCAGGTCGCATTCCAGATAAATGAAGTAGTCTTTCCGCATTTCTTCATAGCTCTGCTGCCACTGCTCATAGGCAATTTCCTTTTCCCGCTGATTGGTAATATTGCGAAAAGTGAGGATGGCGTGCGGGCCTTTTTCCGTGTGAATGGAGGCGATTAAGTCATACTGGACTTTAAACCATACCGTGCCGTTTTCATCAGGCGGCTGTGCCTGAATGATGCAGCTTCCGGATGATTTTGCAATTTCAATCGAATGAAATAAATCATACAGGGAATTTTTGCTGGCTGAATTCAGCATAGAAGTGGAAAAAATGTCGTCTGGTATGGTACGAAAAACGCAGGAAGTATTTCGGCCGATTCGGCTATATTCTCCGAAAGGAAAAGTCAGCAAGTGCGTGTGAATATCATAATAAGAGAGCAGAATACCGGATTGGTGGCTGGATGTCTGACAGAGTTTCCGCCACAAGCACAGCTTTTCTTCTGCATCTTTTTGCTTTGACAAATCTGTGAAACTCAGTATAAAACTGCCGTTGTCCTTGGTGCATTGCAGCAGCAGCGGCTTGACTGTGCCGTCACAGCAGACCGCATCAAATTCCATGCTGAAAACAGGTTCCTTGGCGATATGAAATTCTACAAGCTTTTTCTTTAATTTTGCGGCATCAGGTGTATGCATCATGGTGCATAGTGCGGGCAGCTTTTGATCGGATGGACAGGCAAAGAGCGTATGAAAAAGTGCATTAGCGAACAGTATTCGCAGTTGGCTATCTGGAAGCACGCGGCAAAGAGCACATGGCACGATACTAAGCATATCATTTGATGGTGTGCTGGCTGATGGGTTATTTAAACTGCTAGTTGCCATTTCATCACTCCATTTTATCAGAAACAGTGAAAAGCTGCCTGTATACAGGGACCAAAGAGACAAAATTCTGCTCAAAACCCCAATAAGAGTGGAATTTATACAGATAGTTCCTGCGAAAATGATAAATTTACTATCCATAAATTATTATTATATATCACACTTGAGATGAAGTAAATAGGCAAAAAAAAGAGCTGCATTTGGCAGCTCCGTATTTCAGAAAAGATTTATAGTTAGAAATCAACGGGCAAATCGTAATAGCACGCAGTGAGAAGTTTTTCCATGTCCTCCTGGCTTGGCTGGCGGGGATTGGCGCTAGTGCAGGCATCGCTGATGGCAAGCGCCGCAACATCGTGCAGCTTCGCTTTAAACTCGTCTTCTGGAACCATACCGTTTTCATAGTCTTTCATGGCGTGTGGAATGCTCAGCAGGTCATTGTAGAAGTCAATCTTTCTGCACAATGCTTTTACCAGATTGTCCTCATCGCCGGTCAGGCCGACGGCACGGGCGATGGTTGCATAGCGTTCACGCGCTTCCGGAACCTTAGCATTATACTGAATGACCTTTGATAGGTACATTGCATTAGCACAGCCATGCACGATATGACCATTCTTATAGGCTGCGCCGGTCTTATGTGCCATGGAATGTACAATGCCAAGCAGCGCATTGGAGAAAGCCATGCCGGCAAGGCACTGGGCATAGTGCATCTGCTCACGGGCGTTCTTGTCACCTTTATAGGATTCCGGCAGATACTCAAAGACCATTTTGATAGCCTGAAGTGCAAGCGGGTCGGTGAATGGAGAATGCAGGATGGATACATACGCTTCAATGGCATGCGTCAGGGCGTCCATGCCAGTGTGGGCGGTCAGCTTTGGCGGCATGGTCTGTGCCAGTGCGGGGTCAATCACTGCCACATCCGGTGTGATGTTGAAATCCGCCAGCGGATATTTAATCCCCTTGTGGTAATCGGTGATGACCGCGAAAGAAGTCACTTCAGTTGCGGTGCCGGAAGTGGACGGAATGGCAAGGAACTTTGCTTTGGTGCGCAGGGTCGGGAAAGAGAAAGGCGTGATGAGGTCCTCAAATTTCGTGTCCGGATACTCATAGAAAGCCCACATTGCCTTTGCCGCGTCGATTGGAGAGCCGCCGCCTATGGCAACAATCCAGTCCGGCTGGAATTCCTGCATGGCTTTGGCGCCACGCATCACGGTTTCCACAGAAGGGTCTGGTTCAACTCCCTCAATTAGGCAGGTTTCCAGTCCAGCTTCTTTCAAATTCTCAGTTACTTTGTCCAAAAATCCGAAACGTTTCATGGAGCCGCCGCCAACAACGATGACAGCTTTTTTTCCGACAAGCTTTTTCAGCTCATCCAGTGAATTGGGTCCGTAATAAATGTCCCTTGGAAGTGTAAAGCGCATGATTTCGTTACCTCCGGTTCTTTTTCATAGCAGTGATTATATTTTATCGTTGCCTATTACAGGTTCATTATAACAGGCGAGGGAAAAGAGTCAAGCACTTTGCACAAATGTTAATAAATGTTTAAAGGATAATGGCTAATATTGCCAAGATAAATGGAAAAGCGAGAGCAAAAGGAAACTTGAGGGAAAATAAATTTAGATAAAAAACATATAATTCCCCTGATACCGCGCGGCTTCTTCCAGCAAATCAGACAGATGAAGTGTGGAGAGGGACTGCTCCACTGCCTGCTCCAGCCGGTCAGAAACCATTTTCAGCGCGGATTCAGCATCGGCGGCATCCGCGCTGAGCGTGCTGCTGCTTGATTCAAAGAGGGAAGAATCGGTTGCGCGCAGCACTTCCAAAATGCTGATTTGTGATGGCGGCGCGGTGAGTTGATAACCGCCCTGCGCGCCCTGAATGGATGTGACCAGCTTGGCATGCTTGAGCAGAGAAAACACTTGCTCAAGATATATGCGGGAAATCCCCAAACTTTCGGCTAGCCGTGCCACATTCATCACGGTGTCCTGCCCTGCCTGTGCCATCCGCAGCAGGGCAGCAAGGGCATAGCGGCCCTTGGCGGAAATGCGCATGGAATTCACTCCTCCCCATTTCATACCATTTTCATAATATTTTATCATATACTCGCACTGAAAAATTGTCAATGCCACAGAAAACGCACGCAAAACCGATAGGGCCGTGCGTGCGTTTTTAAGCAGCAGCTTTGTTTTTTACAGATCCGCCATCAATTTCTGTTTATTTTGTAGCCATGTCATACATGGCCTGCAGACAGATTTGCGCATGCTGCAGGAAGCGTGCCAAGTCAATGCTTTCATTGGTATTATGCAGGCGGCGGTCAGGCTCATCCGGGAAGAACGGCCCAAAGGCAACGCCGCGTCCCTTCAGCTCACGGGCGTAAGTACCGCCGCCGGTTGCGTAAACCGTCGGTTCTTTACCCATCACGGCGGAGTAGGAATCTTTCAGCAGGCGGATGAAGTCACTGTCCTCCGGCAGATAAAGCGGGCGGCTTTCATTGGAACGGCTGCCAGTCAGGCCATAGGGAGCGGCTGCCTTTTGCACCTGTACAAGGATGTCATCCCCACTGGCGGTAACTGGATAGCGAATGTCTATTGCAGCATTGGAAACATCCTTGCCGATGTGCACAATGCCGAGATTCAGTGTGAGTGGGCCGGAGGGTTCATCCCTCTGCTTAATGCCGAGCAAACTGCCGTCATATTCTGTTTTGACCTTTTCGGACAGGAACCAGAGCAGGTCCCCCATTTCTGTACGATTTAAAACTTTAGAGAGCAGCATGATGAGTTTCTCGGCTGCATTGACGCCTTCCTGTGGCTGCATAGCATGAGAGGCAACGCCCTTCACGCTGAAGCACAGACCGTCCGGTATCTTTGTAAAGCTGATGGCTTTATCCGCTCCGGCAAGTTCCATCAGTGCGGAAGCCTGTTCCATGGAGCAAACCACCGTTGCTTCTGCCTTTGCGGGGACAGCGTTTACGACTGCGCCAGAGGAAAAGTAATGCACGGCGGTTGGCTTGTCAGAACCAGTCAGTTCAATGCGCAGAATCCCTTTCTCACGGTTGCAGATGCCATAATCGCTGTCCGGTGTAAAGCCAAAAACAGGCATTGGCTCGGATTCGTAATACTTTTCAATGTCATCGCTGGCAACTTCTTCACCGCCGCCGAAAATGACACGCACACGGCGCTTCGTTTTCACACCGGCGTCTTTGAGCGCTTTCAGACAGTAAAGTGCAACCACAGCCGCACCCTTGTCGTCTGCTGTGCCGCGTCCATAAAGCAAGCCGTCTTTTTCCACAGTGGCGAAAGGCTCTGTGTTCCAGCCATCTCCGGCAGGCACTACATCCACATGGCACAGTACATCCGCAAATTCACTGCCGCTGCCGTAAACAGCATGACCGGCGTAGTTGCCGACATTTTTGGTTTCCAGCCCAAGGCTTTCCGCAATTTTTAAAATTGTGTCAATCGCGCGTGCGCTTTCCTCACCAAACGGCTTGCCCGGCGTGGATTCGCTGACCACAGAGGGAATGGCAACCATTGTTTTCAGGCTGTCCAGCATCTGATTTTTATAAGATAAAATGTTTTTACCAAAAGACATAGCAAAGACTCCTTTGCGCCGGTATTCCGGCAGTTTCCATTATATTTCCAGTATATCACAAATTCACCTTGCCGCAAAGCAAAGCACTCAAATTTCTGAAAAATGCTTGTGTTTTTTCGCAAAATCGTATATACTAATAACAAGTTAAAGTAAAATTTATGCCGACCACGGAAGCAAGGCAAAAGGCCGTGCGGCGGGATATGCAGATGGGCGGGCTCTGTGCGGCGGGGCGCCGTGAACCATGTCAGGCGGGGAACCGAGCAGCATTAAGCGGAGTGGCCCTGTGCGATGCAGGTTTGTCTGTCCATCTGTATATCCGGCGGCACAGCGGCGCAGAAGCGTCAGCCTTGCTTTTCTTTGCATATCAGGAGGAAAGCAATGGCAAATGAAGATGCGGCCGTTTCCCTGCAGGAGTGTTTTGCCCAACAATTTCCTTTGCGTGTTGGCGACCTTTTGCTGCGGCTTCCAACAGTGGAGGAAGTGCTTGCGCTGAATGAACGGGCTGCACAGGAAGAAAATCTCGGCTGTTTTACCTGCCGCCCGGTGGCTGTCCATACGCCGCAGGAACAGCAGGAACGGTTACAGGCATCTCTGCAGAATCAGGATATGCTGTTTGCAGGTATCTTTCTGCCGGAGCACAGCGGTGCCGGTATGATAGGAAAAGTGAACCTCTTTGATTATAATTCACGGAACCGCAGTGCGGAGCTTGGTTATCGGCTTTTAAAAGCGTACCGTCGCCGCGGTTATAGCAGCACGGCAGTCAGGGCTTTGCTGCAAATTGCGTTTCATGAGGCAAAACTTCATAAAGTATATGCCCAAACAGGCAGTTTTAACCAGCCTTCCATTGAACTGCTCCATTCCCTTGGCTTTTCAAGGGACGCCGTGCTGCGTGACCACCACGAATTGAGCGGAAAATTCTATGATGATTTGATATTCAGTATTCTGGAAACAGAGTGGAACGGATAAGACCGCAAATCTGCCGAAAAGGAGGGTGCGCTATGTATCAGGTACTTTACCGCAAATGGCGGCCGCAGGTCTTTGCGGACGTAATCGGTCAGCCGCAGGTGACCAAAACTTTGCAGAATGAACTGACAGCAGGCCGGGTTGCGCACGCCTACCTCTTTACCGGATGCCGCGGCACAGGCAAGACCACCTGCGCCAAGATACTGGCAAAGGCGGTAAACTGCCTGCACCCGAAAGACGGTGACCCATGCGGGGAATGTGAGATTTGCCGCGGTGTGCAGGACGGCAGTATCATGGACATTGTGGAAATTGACGCCGCAAGTAACAATGGCGTAGACAATATCCGTATGCTGCGGGAAGAGGCCAACTTCACACCGGCAGTAGCAAAATACCGTGTTTATATTATTGATGAAGTGCATATGCTCTCTGCCGGTGCTTTCAATGCATTGCTGAAAACACTGGAAGAACCGCCTGCCCATGTCATTTTTATATTGGCAACAACCGAAGTGCAGAAAATTCCGGCGACTATCCTTTCGCGGTGCCAGCGTTTTGATTTTCATCGCATCGCACCGGAAGAAATCGCCGCGCGTCTGCGGTATATTGCCGGGCAGGAAGGGGCTTCCCTGGATGAAGAAGCGGCAATGCTGCTGGCACGGCTTGCGGACGGTGCTATGCGTGACGCGCTTTCTCTGCTTGACCAGTGCCTCGGTCGCAGCAGGGATGTAACCGTGGAAGTCGTCAATGCGGCGGCAGGACTGGCCGGTAGAGAACACCTTTTCCGTCTGACGGACGCTGTGAAGGAACAAGACAGTGCAGCGGCTCTGTCTGTAATTGATGAAATGCACAAAGCAGGCAAGGATATGGCACGGCTGTGTGAAGAATTTTCTTCTCATCTGCGTTCCCTCATGTTAATTAAAACCATGAAAGATGCCCGCCCGCTGATAGCCGTGACCAACAGCGAATATGAGCAGATGGAAAAGCAGGCACTGACGGTGCCGCTGCCGGTGATTCTGCACGGCTTGGATACGATGCAGGACGCACTGGAACGGATGTACCGGGGTGTGGACAGGCGCACGGAAATAGAAATGGCATTTCTGAAACTTTGCTGTCCGGAGTTGGATGACAGCAAGGCAGCGCTTCTCCGTCGGATAGGCGCACTGGAAAAGCGGGCACCGGCAGCCGTATCCGGACTGACAGCACCGGTTTCACAGCCGGAGCCGCAGGTACAGACCGCACCTGTTCCGGTCAAACCAGTTTCGATACCAACCCCGCAGGCTACACCGGAAACATCCTCTCCACCGGAGGAACAACCTGCATCTGCCGCAAAGCCAACGAAAGCGGCAGCATCGGCAAAATCTGTGGTAGAACTGGCTGAAAACGCACAGCCGCTTGCAGAATGGCCGGAAATTGTGCAGACGCTGAAACAGTATTCCCGCACGATTGCCGCCGCTTTTCGTGGTACGAAGGCATATGTCAGCGGTGGCTATGTGCTGATTGATTCCGGCAATGAGATGGCGTTTAGTCTGCTGCGGGAATCTTCTCAGCGGGACAGTATGCGCCGTGCCATTCAGCAGGTGACCGGCAAGGTCTATAAGCTTGGGCCTTATCGTCCGGCGGACAAGCAGGAGCAGGCGCGTGACCCGCTCAAGTTGATGGCGGAACGTGCTGAAAAAGCGGGTATCGACGTGGTTGAGGAGTAAAGACTCACATATTTTCAGAAAATTAGACTTTCTGCACTTGACCTTTTTATGCAGAATGATATATGATTAGAAATCAGAACTTTAAAACAAAGAAAACATAATTTTGGAGGCATACATTATGAAGGCAAGAGTGCCGCAGGGCAAAGGTCCGCAGAATCTTCAGCAGATTGCAAAGCAGGCGCAGAAGCTGCAGGAACAGATGGACGCGCTTTCTCAGGAGCTGGAAGCTAAGGAATACACAGCAACCTCCGGCGGTGATGCTGTAAAGGCAACCGTACTGGGCAATATGGAAGTCAAGAGCATTGAAATTAAACCGGAAGTTGTTGACCCGGATGACATTGATATGTTGTCTGATTTGGTCATCGGGGCTGTCAATGAGGCGCTGCGTGCCGCCGCGGATGACAAGAGCCAGCGGATGGAAGAACTTTCCGGTGGTCTGAGCGTGCCGGGACTGTTTTAAGGATGGCTGGTTATCAGGTAGCACCGCTTGCCCGCTTGGTGGAGCAGTTCGAGAGGCTGCCCGGCATTGGACACAAAAGCGCTCAACGCCTTGCTTATCATGTTCTGAAAATGACGGACGAGCAGGCAAAAAATTTTGCGGATGCTGTGCTGAGCGCGCATGAAAAAATTCATTACTGCAAGGTCTGCTGCAATTTGACCGATCAGGAGCTTTGCCCTATATGCCGGGATGACAGCCGGGATAAATCCATCATTTGTGTGGTGGAGGATCCGCGGGATATCATTGCCATGGAGCGTACCAATGAGTATCATGGCACCTATCATGTGCTGCACGGAGCAATTTCGCCGCTTTCCGATGTCGGGCCGGATCAACTCTGCATTAAAGAACTACTCAGCCGGGTGCAAGGCGGTGCGGTGATGGAAGTCATTATGGCGACGAATCCGACCGTGGAGGGGGAGGCGACGGCTATGTATATTTCCCGTCTGCTCAAACCGCTGGGCGTGAAAGTGACACGTCTGGCTTATGGCATTCCGGTGGGCGGAGACCTTGAGTACGCAGATGAAGTGACACTTCTCCGTGCACTGGAAGGCCGCAGTGAATTATAAAACTACAAAGCCACAGAAATGAGGGAACGCCGTGAAAGAAGAAAATTTTAAAACCATTGCCCGCAACAAAAAGGCGTACCATGATTATTTTGTGGATGAAAGTTATGAGGCAGGCATTGAACTGTGCGGCACAGAAGTGAAGTCCCTGCGCAGTGGAAGCTGCAACTTAAAGGATGCGTGGTGCTCCATTGAGAACGGTGAAATGCTGATTCGCGGTATGCACATCAGTCCATATGAGCATGGCAATGTTTTTAACCGGGATCCGGTGCGTGTGCGGCGGCTGCTGATGCACAAAAATGAGATTATGCATCTTTTCGGTATTGTTAAGCAGCAAGGCTTTTCCCTAATTCCGTTGTCTGTGTATTTTAAAGGCAGTCGGGTAAAGGTGCAGGTTGGTTTGTGCCGGGGCAAAAAGCTTTACGACAAACGTGCGGATATTGCCAAAAGGGACGCAAAGCGGGACATTGACCGTGCCATGAAAACGCGCGGCAGAGTTTAAATCCAATTTTTACAGGTACTTGAATTTTATAAATGCATATAGTATACTGTAAACACCCAGAGCCGGAGTTTCCGGCTTCTTTATGGGGATGTAAAGGTTTCGACGGGGGCTGTGAACCCTGGTAAGCGAGCAGCGGGGCGGGACCGCTTCATCAATCCGCATCTTAATTTAGATGAGAAATCTTCTAAGAAAAACAGCAATGTCATGAACGTTAACTTTAACAATTATGGGATGGCTGTTGCAGCTTAATTAAAAAGCTGCCGTCCTCTTCGGGAGTACCGCGGCCCGGCTGAGGGCGTAACTCAGCGGTGAACGTGAGCTGGATGATGCCTCTCATCCGGCCATGATTAAGAGGCTGCCGGTGCGCTGAGCCTGTCTGTGGGCGCTGTGCACCGGGAGAATTAAATCACAGACTGCGCTCGAAGAAAATCAGGGCAGGTGGCTTTCGGACAGGGGTCCGACTCCCCTCATCTCCACCATGTAAATGAATAGCGTGGATTCCATTACAAGGAATTCACGCTATTCTTATGAGTACACTGATGAGAATTGAAAAGCGATATGCAATTTACTTTTCTCACAGCTTAACTTGTTTTTTGATCTTGCCATTTACGTATATACAAATGCTTCCGTAAACAAATCCCTCAATACACGCTCGTATTAGCTCATACTGATTACCAAAGCGACTCATGATTGTGTAATCCAAAGCGACCAATACAAACATAAGAGGTCCACAAATCGCCTCTTCCAGATACTTTTTGATTTCCAATATGTTCTTTTTCTTTTCAGGGAATAATCCGTTAAACTTTTTAATTTGTGTTTGTAGCGTATTATACTCAATTAAAGAAATACATCCGCTTACTAGTCCAAATATGAAAGCCACCAATATTGACAATACATTGTGAAATTCATGCCATAAAATCCAATATGCTGCCACACCAAAAATGGAAAAAGCATTTGATAGCACACAGGCATTTTTGAATCTTAATAATGTTTTACTTGCTAAGTACTCTGTGCATTCTATGGCATTGTTTCCAGAATTATCTTTATCTTTTATTAGGTTGCCGCCCAACAGCTCATCAACGGTAATACTCAGCGTTTCCGAAAGAATCGGAAGAGTCGTTATATCCGGAAAACCTTCGCCGGTTTCCCATTTGGAAATTGTTTTGTTACTTACCTTCAATGTATCCGCTAGTTGTTTCTGCGTTAAGCCCTTCTCTTTTCTTTGTCGGGCAATCACAGAGCCGATTTCTATTTTATTCAATGTTGCTTCCTCCTGTTTCTCATAAGTATACTTTAGCTATATGGTGAATTCAATCCCGCAGCAATTCCAAACTGTCTGCGGAAAGTGGATTTTTTCTTTTTAATGTGCTGACCGCGCATTTATACCATACTGTAGTAGATGTTTAAAAAACCTGATAGCAGAGAGAGACAGGATTTTCGCCGCATACAAGGACATCACCACCGATTTGACCGATAACACGGCTCTCGAAAAAGAAGTGCAGGCCATTCAGGGTGAATGCGACGTGTTGTTGGAATTGGATGCGGCAGGCCGTCAATGAAAATGTTCAGTCTGCTTTAGACCAAGCCGGCTGCCAGTGCGGATATGATTCTCTGGTTGAAACGCCAAGCAGCGTCTCAAGGAGACCAATACTCAGATTCCCGACCGATGTACAAAGCGTGAAAATATTGAGGCATTCATGCGGACGCTTCAGGCGCAGAAAAAACTGCTGACCGAGTTTGATAAAAAAGTTTATGGAATGCGACAGTGGATTGCTTGATTGTGCATTCTGCCACAGAGTTTACTTTCAGATTGAAAGATGAAACTGAGGTGCCATGGGAAATTAAATGCAAACTTTAAGTTAATTTGATATTGAAACTCCATTTTTCGTTTCAATAAATTCGGAATAATCTAGAAAAATTTCCATATAAACTTTTTTAACGACTAATTTTTCTATTTTTTTTTATCTTCGGAACGGTTAGTTTATAGGTGTGTTAATCAAATTGTCTGCATGAATGCCTTTTGCAATGAGTGCAAGGATACACATGACTTATTATTTGTTTTGTATGTAAAAAATAAGAGCCGGGTGAATATGAGCAATTCCCCGGCTTAATTGACTATCTATTTGCTTTATGACCTTCACAGGTATCCTCAAACTCGTGTTCGTGACATACGCTTCCAGTGGACTTGAGTTTGCCCTGTAAATACATATCAACGGCCTTATCCGCATCACCGGTTGCCCCGGAAATGACTTCAATATTTTTTTCATTGAAAATGTCGATTGCGCCTCCGCCAATTCCTCCGGTTATCACCGTATTTGCTCCGAGATTATTAAGAAAGTTTGGCAGGAATCCGGGCTTGTGGCCTGGGTTTTGATAGAATTTGGATTCAGTAATTTTACCATTCTCAACTGTAAAAAGCTGAAAACCTTCGCAATGACCAAAGTGCTCCGAAACATTCTTATTGTCGCATGCAACTGCAATTTTCATAAATTGATCTCCTTTTATTATAATTGAATGATTCACTTGTCAGTTTAACAGCATATCAGATACTTTTTGCCAAATTTGACCGATTGCTTTTCCGGCTTTGCTGTCCGGATTTTCAACAACAGTTTTCCCAGAATTGACAGCTTTTATAACAGCAAAATCAAATGGAATTTTACCAACCACTTCAATTCCGTTTTTACGGCAAAACTTGTCGATCGCTTTTGTGTTTTCAACATTAATATCGTATTTATTGACACAGACCGCAATTTTTGTTCCAAATCGTTGGGCATTCTCAATGATTCGTTTCATATCATGAATTCCAGACAGAGTCGGCTCCGCGACGATAAGGACCATATTGACACCTGTTATGGACGCGATAACCGGACAGCCGATACCGGGAGAACCATCAAGGATAACAAGAGGCTCGTTTTTGGCCGCACCGTACAGTCTTGCCCGGACTTCCGAAACCAGCCGTCCTGATGCTCCGCTCCCAATTTGCAGCTCCGCAGTGGAAAAGATGCCGGATGAAGTATGATACAGCAAGGTGCTTCCGGAAATCCGTTCTTCCAACCGAATGGCGGGGCGGCCTGATTCATCTTTGACTGGGCAAAACGCTTCACATACGCCGCAACCCTCACATTCATAAGGATTGACTTTCCCGTTTTGGATTGCGTCAAACCGGCACAGTTTTTCGCATTTGCCACAGTTAATACACACGGTATCATTTTTAACCGCTTTTTTCAAACCATAATAAGGCTTTTTGTCGGGGAGTTCCCCTTTTGCAAAAATCTGATGGAGATTGGGGGCTTCCACATCGCAGTCGGCAAATGCCTTGTTTTGGGAAAGACGGATAAAAGAAGACGCAACCGTCGTTTTGCCTGTGCCTCCTTTGCCACTCAAAACTACAAGCTGTTTCATGATTTACCCCCGGATTTCTCGATTTTCACCAGCAAGCCACGAAAAATCTTCTCATATTTTTTATCCTCAACTGCAAGTCCGCCGCGGGCATTAATTTCCGCCAGTCCTTGGTCATAGGGAATCCGTGCAAGGACCGGTATGTTGCTTTCATTCGCCAGGACTTTAATCGGATCAACAATTTCGGTATCTTTGTTGACAACGATTCCACATTTTTTATGAAAAGTTTTTACAAGCTGAACGACAAGCTTTAAATTCTCAATTCCAAACAGAGTAGGTTCCGCTACCAACAGGCAAAAATCAGAATTCCGGATGCTTTCCATAACGGTGCAGGAACTGCCGGGCGGGCAGTCGATAATGACAGTTCCCTCAGTGGGAGCATCCCTGAGCAGCTGACGAATGACTGGAACACTGGTCGCTTCGCCACTGTCTAACGTTCCGGTAATGACGGAAATCCCGCCGGATTTTCCTTTTTCAATCATGCCGATCCGCCGGTTCACTTCATGAATGGCATGGTTATGACAGATTAACATACAGCCTGAGCAGGAATGACACAGTTCTGCAAAAAGATAAGGCTTTTCCTTGATAAAGGCAAGAGCATTGAAGCGGCAAAACCGGATGCAGGCGCGGCAGCCGTCGCACGCATCGGGATCGAATTCTGGGACGGCAATTTCCACCGCCTCTGTTTCATGAATTTCAGGCTTTAAGAAAAGGTGTCCGTTTGGCTCTTCCACGTCGCAGTCCAGATACGTAGAATTCTTTGCAGTGACAGCCAGATTTACCGATACAAAAGTCTTTCCGGTTCCGCCTTTCCCGCTCAAAACAGCTATTTGCATTTTGTTTCCTCCGTCGAACATCCAAAAGGTTCGTGTCTGTTGATGTCGGATATCCGGTCAAAAATGATAGCGGACAGCCTTTCACCACAACCGTTCAGACAATCCACCATGCGGACTGCGTCGTCCACTTCAAGCGTAAGATGCATTTGGAGCCACCGCAGCATTCATTGGCTGCCGCCACCGTGATACCCGGCGTGAATTTCGGTCAGCTCTGAAAGCTTGTCCTTCTTAAATTTTTCAACAATTTCTCTAACTGTTGCGGGAACTGCTTTCAGAATTTTGATGTTGGCTGCTTTCAAAACATCGGCGGCGTTTTCACCGCAATGGAATGTCACAACAGCTTCTGCTCCGCTGTCAACAATGGCCTGAGCGGCTTTGATTCCTGCACCGCCCTGTGCCGCAGTAGCCTCGTTGTCCAAAACCGTAAAATTTTGCGTATCGGTATCAACAAGGATAAAATAAATAGTCCTTCCAAAAGACTGGCAAACGGCACTGCCAAGCTCTTTCCCTTCTGAAGGAATTGCAATTTTCATATCGAGTTTCCTTTCTGATTTTCCTCTTCAAAAAATTCATCCAGAAATTTGGCTGCCATTCCGACAAGTTCCGCGCAGGGACGTTTTTTATAATAACTTTTCGTTCTCGATTCAGGGATGGGGCTGTCATGCTTTTGGTTTAATCCTAAAAGTTCCCTGCAGACAATGGAGCCGTTTTTCTGCTCGAATTTTTTTGCTAATTCCTGAACCTTTTGATAATGCTGTGCTTTCAGGGAACCATCCGTGGGGTCGGTATAACCTTCTTTCAGGCCCAATACCATAAACATTCCTGATACGGCCCCACAGACTTCACGCAGCCTTCCCATGCCGCCGCCAAAAGACGACGATATTTTCAGCGCTGTTTCCTGATTTATTCCTAGTTCTTCACTGAAAGCTGCAAAAACGGACTGGGAACAGTTATATCCCTGCTTAAATAATGCTACTGCGCGTTGCTCGTGATTCATTTTTTGATTTCCTCTCCGGCGTGCAGTTTCCTTTCAATCGTCTCAACGGCCTGGCTCAGATATTCCTTATTCTCGTCTTCAATTTTACCCTCATCACATAGACGTGCCAGCGCAGGATCAATCGGGATGCGGCCAAGAACATCAAGGCCAAGTTGAGCGGCGGTTTCCGGCAGTTTGCTTTTGCCAAAAATCTCTTCCTTCCGGCCACAATCGGGGCATTGATAATAACTCATGTTTTCTACTATACCAAGAACAGGGATATTCATCATTCTTGCCATGTTGTAGGCTTTCTTTACAATCATCGATACAAGATCCTGCGGGGAAGTGACGATAATGATGCCGTCAACTGGGAGAGACTGGAAAACGGTGAGAGGAACGTCACCTGTACCGGGTGGCATATCGACAAACATAAAATCGATATTCCCCCATACGACATCAGTCCAAAACTGCTTGACGATGTTGGCAATCAGCGGGCCGCGCCAGACAACCGGCGTTTCTTCCGTATCAAGGAGCAAATTAACCGACATGACATGGATGCCGCCATTGGTCTGTTTCGGGAAAAGTTCTAAATCATTTCCTACGGCCTTGCCCTTTATCCCAAACATTCTGGGGATGGAAGGGCCGGTAATATCAGCATCCAAGATAGCTGTTCTGTATCCTTTTCTGTTGAACAGGACGGAGAGCAGGGAAGAGACAAGCGATTTCCCGACGCCACCTTTTCCGCTAACGATACCGATTACGTGTTTCACGCTGCTTGATGCGTTCAATTCTGCTACGAAACTGTTATTAGGTGTCTCTTTTTTGTCGTCTTTTCTTGCGCAGTTTTCCCCACAACTTTCGTCGCATGATGTTTTGCCGCAGCTACATTCATCTTCCATTTCAAATACCTCTTACTATGGGCATATGTTCGTTATCTATATTGCCAATTCCGTTAAATTGTAAGCATATGCTTATAATTGCTTTAAGGTTCTTTACAAAAGCCTGATTTTCGAGAAGTCGATATCACCGTTTTCTTTCAAAAGGGACTTATCGCAGTGTACCGCTTCGATTTTCCCGATAAACATTTCGTGAGAGCCGGTCTTGATGGAATCGACGACCGAGCACTCGATGTTGACTGGGCAGTCCTCTAGAATCGGGGCGTTAACTTTTTCGCCTTCCGCGACGGCCGCGCCGCATTTTGCCAGTTTATCCTCATCCCGTCCACTGTGGCTGCCGAGGTAATCAAACATTTCCTTCTGTTCCGCGCCTACGAGATTGACAACAAAACACTTTGTTTCCTTGACCATATGGTAGGAATATCGGGAAGGGACGATTCCGACCATCACCATGGGAGGATCATAACTGCAGTTGCCGCAGTAAGCCACGGCAAGTGCGTTGTTTTTTCCGTCCGTTCCCCGGCATGACACAAGAACATTCGGTGCGGGCTGAAGGCAGGATTTCATGTTTGCATTTGTTTTTTCCATAATAAAAAGCTCCTTTTCAATATTTTTAACTAACTAAAGTGATCATGCTTTTCAGCAAGAACAATCCATTTTTACAACTCTAAAAAATCCCCTGCTTTCAACAGCAGACACCGGTCTCCGAACTGCTTTTTTATCTCGAAAGCCGCGTTCAAGCCGGTACCGTGCAGGGGAAATGACTTTTTGTACCTTCAAATCCAGCCTCATATGTGCGGCATTTTTGTAGTAAATCGAAAAGAAAGTTGCCGCCTTGATATTCAATCAAAATGGATCGTCCATGTACCGCCAGAATATGAACTTTTATCAAAAGCCTTTCTTGATTTTTTGATTATGGTCTAATGCCCACAACTAAGTCTAATCCAATTATGGGCATATGTCAATATTGAAAGCAATAAAAAAGGAACGTGATTCACGTTCCTTGAGTATCAGTCATTGTCATCATACCGCCAACAGTTTCGTCTGCAGAACTTCCCCTTGCAGTTCCGACGGCAGGCAATCTTTTTTGAACCACAGCTTGGGCAGGTATAAGCACCGTTTTTGATGGCTTTCATGTTTTCAAAACTTTCTGACCATTCTTTCCCGCAGTCAAGACATTTCACCGGACAGATGTTCCTTGTAAAGTTTCCGCCCTCAATGTGAATTGTTTTTCCGTTAATCAGGCTGTCAGCAATTTTTTCTCGTCCTGAAATGAGGATTCGTTGAAAAGTAGGACGCGATACTTCCATCTTTTCCGCGCATTCTTCCTGTTCCAGACCTTCCAAATCCTTCAGGCGGATTGCTTCCAGCTCTTCCAGCTTTAATATATTTTCCGGAACTTCCTGCAATTCTGTTTCAGATGGTACGAAGAATTGAACGGCAGGAACATTTTCGATTTTTCTCCATTTCGTAGGTCTGGCCATATTAATCAGCTCCATTTTACGAACAAGTCGATAATCCAAGTTTACTATCATGAAAATATAAAGTCAATTAATAGCAGGGAAATCATTTATAGTGCTAAATAGCGATCGTTTGGAGTCTCCATATAATTCGGCTTTTTATATTCCTCGAGCAAATGGGATAAGAAAGATATGGATGGAGTAACAAATGTATCTTTGTGATAAACCAGTTTAAAGGTTCTATTCCACTCTCCGGAACGATTCCGGAATATTTTAACAGTCCCGGCCTTGATTTCGTTTTCTAAAAGCCGAATTGATATTACAGCTAAACAACCATTCAAGAGAATTGCGTTTCGCATTGCCTCCGGAAACGGTGCTTCCACTTTAACCTGAATCGAAATCCCCTTTTGTTTCAGAAAGTTTACAAACAATTCCCTTGTGCCGCTCCCGGTTTCTCTCATGACAAATGGATACGATTCAATATCCGCCGCCGTCACTTCTTTTTTGGATGCAAGAGGATGTCCGGCGGCACATGCAAGTACCAAACAATCATCTACAAGAGGCAAACTGATTAGGTCTGTACTTTTTATGTTTCCTTCTACGATTCCCACATCCAGTTCATTGTTCAGAATTTTTTCTTCGATTTTTGCTGTGTTAGCCGTCAATGAAAACCATTCCGTATGGGGGCAGTGTTTTTCCAATTGATTCAGTATGGAAGGCAATAAACAGGAAGCTACCGTGATTGTCGTGCCAAGACGCAAATGTTCAATTTGACTGTCTTTCCGCATGGAAGCTTCCAACTGATTGAACTTTGCAACAACTGTGCGCGCATAGTTTAGCAGATGCTTTCCCGCTGCGGTAATATACAGCCTTTTTGACAGCCTGGAAAACAGAGCTACTCCATAATGCTCTTCCAATTCCCGAATTGCTTGGCTTACTGTTGACTGTGCGAGATAAAGTTGGGAAGCGGCTAAGGTCATGTTTTGAGTTTCCGCAACCTTAATAAATATTTTTAAATGTCTGATTGTCATAGGTTCAATTTCCTTTGTATCAATCGGTTTTACCGATTATTTTGATTAAATAATATCGCTTTTATGATTGCTATTCAAGAGCTATAATCTTAATGAATCTAAAATTCATTAAAGAGGCGTATGATTGTGAAAATTTTAATAATTGGTGGTGTGGCTGCCGGTACAAAAGCGGCCGCAAAATTGAAAAGAGAAAATCGCGATTCGGATATTACGATATTAACGAAAGGAAAAGAAATCTCTTATGCAGGATGCGGCCTGCCATATTATGTTGGAAAATTGATTGAGCAAAAGGAACAGCTAATTGTCAATACACCGAAGCAGTTTTCTGCATTGACCGGTGTTGAAGTGTTGACAGAAACTGAAGTAACCAGCATCGACCGTGAGAAAAAAGAAGTTTATGCGACGGAACTTAGCACTGGGAAACAGAACAATTACCACTATGACAAACTTATTCTTGCCTCGGGCGCATCCTCTGTCCGGCCAAAGATAGAAGGCAGCGATCTGCAAGGTGTGTTTTATATGCGCACGCCGGAAGACGCCGTGTCGCTACGCTCTTATCTCGAAACGGAAACGGTAAAGCGTGTGGCTGTAGTCGGCGGCGGTTTCATCGGTCTTGAAATAGCCGAAAATCTTCTGAATTTTGGCGTGAAAGTTTCCGTGATTGATATGCTACCGCATATTCTGCCCGGTTATGATACGGAAATCAGCGATTATATTATGGATCACCTGTCGGAAAATGGAATCCCGGTGTTTACGGAAACGAAGTTGGAAGCCATTCTAGGCAGCACCCGGGTGGAAAAAGTTCAGACAAATCACCGCACCATGAAAGCGGATGCGGTAATACTCGCTTTGGGCGTTCGTCCCAATACGGCATATTTAGACGGTTCAGGAATTGAATTGATGCCAAATAAAACGGTGAAAGTAAATCGGCAATTACAAACAAACGACCCTGATATTTATGCGCTTGGTGATTGCGCCTGTGTTACGAACCGGATTACGCAGGAACCGTTCTGGTCACCGATGGGTTCATCAGCAAACATTGAAGGACGTCTTGCCGCATTGCAAATTTCAGGCGAATCGGTAGAATATCCAGGTGTACTTGGGACAAGCGTTGTAAAGCTACCCGATTTGAATGCCGGACGTACCGGTATGACGGAAGCCGATGCGGAAAAGGCTGGGTATGACGCGGTTTCTGTGATTGCGGTTCTGGATGATAAAGCGCATTATTTTCCGGGCTCCGGAAATTTCATCATCAAGATGATTGCAGACAGAAAAACAAATCAGTTATTGGGCATACAGGTTCTGGGCAAGGGCGCCGTCGACAAAGTGGTCGATATTGCGGTTACGGCTATCTCACTGGGTGCTTCATTAGAACAGCTACAAAGTATGGACTTTTCCTATGCGCCGCCGTTTTCTACTGCGATACATCCGATTGCACATGCAGCCAACATTTTGCGCAACAAAATAGATGGTACACTGGAAACCGTTTCCCCGAAAGAATTCGTGGAGCATCAGGCTGACGATTATCAGATGATTGATGCATCCGCTTCACCTGCAATTCCGGACGCGGACTATGTGGATTTGACAAAGGTCAATGGCGTTCTCCCCCAGTATCCTCTGGATTCCAAACTGCTGCTGGTGTGTGCGAAAGGAAAGCGGGCCTATCTTCTGCAAAACAGGCTGAAATATTATGGCTACCAAAACACCAGAGTGTTAGAGGGCGGGCTTACGTTTAACAAACAATACTTAATAAAATAAAAGGAGAGACAATTATGTCCACATTAACGATAAAACCGGAAGATGAAAAAAGAGTGAAAGCACTCGGATTTTTAAGTAATAAAGGAACTGACAATTTTTCCGGACGCATTATCACGGAGAACGGCGTAATCAATGCGGCACAGCTGAAATGTATCGGGGAAGCTGCCGAAAAATTCGGGAATGGCAAAGTGTGCTTTACCACACGCCTTACAATTGAAGTACAGGGCATACCATATGATAAAATTGAGGATTTTCGGACCTATATTGCGAAAGAGGGTCTGGCTACCGGCGGCACAGGTTCGAAAGTCCGTCCGGTTGTGTCCTGCAAAGGAACTACTTGCCAATATGGTTTGATTGATACGTTTGCACTATCAAAAGAAATACATGAACGGTTTTATAATGGATACCACGATGTAAAGCTTCCACATAAATTCAAAATTGCAGTCGGGGGATGCCCGAACAACTGCGTGAAGCCGGATTTGAATGATTTGGGAATTATCGGTCAGATGATTCCAAATTTTGATGAAGACAGCTGCAATGGTTGCAGAAAATGCTCTGTTGAAGCAGCGTGCCCGATGTCTGCCGCCAAAGTTATAGACGGTGTGTTAAACATTGATCCAGAGATTTGCAATCACTGCGGAAGATGTATTGGAAAATGCAATTTTGATGCAATTGAAGACGGCACACAAGGTTATAAAATTTATATCGGTGGACGCTGGGGCAAAAAAGTTGCCATGGGAAAAGCTCTGAATAAGGTGTTTACTTCAAAAGAGGAAGCGTTGGATACCATAGAGAAAGCAATTCTTTTATACCGTGAAAAAGGAAAAACCGGGGAAAGATTTGCTCAGATGGTAGAACGCATGGGCTTTGACAATATTGCGGAGGAATTACTTTCCGGCGATATTCTGAGCAGAAAACAGGAAATTCTTGATGCAAAACTTCATTTGACAGGCGGGGCAACATGCTAATGAAAAAAAGGGGCATAAGACATATGATTGCATCTGTCTTATGTCTGTTGCTGATGACGGGGCTCCTGTCATCCTGTACGCAGGTACCATCTTCTCCAGTATCGTCAAGTGCTGAGCGCAGCAAAGCATTAGCATCCGCGAACAGCACAAACTTCACAGATGCTATTGGAAATAAAGTGGAAGTAAAATCCGCAAAACGCGTGATTGCGCTGATGGGGAGTTTTGCGGAGACGTGGCTGGACGCTGGCGGGACTCTCGTCGGCGTAACCAGCGACGCCTATACGGGACACAAATTGAACCTCAGCAAAAGTGTTGTGAATCTTGGCCATTTTACGAATCCCAGTATGGAAAAAATTATTTCATTAAAACCTGACTTTATTATTTTATCGGCTGATACTCCGGAACATGTGAAACTGTGTAAGGCACTGCGGCAAGCAGGATTTAACGCCGCCTGTTTTAAGGTTAACACATTTAGTGATTACCAAAAAATGCTACAGATTTGTACGCAAATTACCTCACGAGCCGATTTGTATGAGAAAAACGGCAGAGCGGTAAAGAAGCAGATTGACGCCGCAATCGCTGGTACAGCGGGGAAAAAGTCTCCAAGCGTCTTATTCATCCGAGTATACTCAAGCGGTTATAAAGCTCTTAATTCAAGCAGTATGACCGGAGCAATGTTAAAAGACTTAGGAGCAAAAAATATTGCAGACAGCAATAAAAACTTGCTTGAAAATTTAAGCATGGACGCCATCATCCAGTCCAATCCCGATGATATCCTTGTGGTGGTGATGGGGACAGATGAGACAAAGGCATTGAACCTGATTGATCAGCAATTTAAGGCCAACCCGGCTTGGGCTGGGCTAAAAGCGGTTAAAAACAACAAATATTATGTCATACCTCAGGATTTGTTCCATTATAAGCCGAATGCCAGATGGGGTGAAAGCTATGAATATCTTTCAAAGCTCCTTTATGGGGGCTAATCGTCGCAGCTTCTGTTTGCATCCTTCAAAAAGCAAGAGATGGCTTGCAATCCTTTTGCTGGTTTTGGCAGTCATTGTAATTCTCAGCCTTACGCTCGGTTCCGTTGCAATCACCCCAATGCAGTTGGCTGAAATTATAAAAGGAAATGACAAATCCAGTGCGGCTTATCGAATTTTACTGTATGTACGTTTTCCCCGAACAATGGCTGCTTTGCTTGCGGGAAGTGCCCTTGCAGTTTCCGGAGCGATTATTCAGGCTGTTCTCAACAATGCCCTTGCAAGTCCTAATATTATAGGCATTAATTCGGGTGCCGGATTTGTCACAATGCTTTGTATGGTAGCATTCCCTGCACAACCATGGCTTTTGCCACCTGCGGCTTTTATCGGTGCTTTTCTAACCGCTCTAGCCGTCTCAATCATTGCAATGAAAATTAATGCTTCAAAAATCACCATAATCCTCACCGGCGTTGCGATTGGAAGCATTTTAACGGCAGGAATCAATACAATTAAAGAAATTTCCACCGATGTGTTAGTAGGATCAAGCAGTTTCATGATGGGCGGGTTGTCTTACGTAACGAATGAGAGTCTCCATTTTGCTGGACCATATATATTGATTGGATTAATTCTTGCACTTTTGTTTTGCAACGAAATGAATGTGCTTTCTCTGGGAGAGGATTCGGCGCATTCCCTTGGCATGAATGTCAAGGCATATCGTTTCATTTTATTGATGATAGCAGCCGTTTTGTCGGGAGCCGCTGTCAGTTTTGCGGGCCTTCTAGGATTTGTAGGTTTAATTGTTCCTCACTGCGTACGTATTTTTGTCGGCGAGGATAATAAAAAAGTAATTGTGGCCTGCATTGTTGCAGGCGCGATTTTTGTTGCCGCATGCGATCTTTTGGCACGCTTGATCTTTGCTCCCTTTGAATTGCCAGTGGGCATTATCATGTCTTTTTTGGGCGGACCATTCTTCCTTTGGCTGTTACTCACGAAAAGGAGACATATCAATGCTTGAATTAGTGAATCTGACAGGAGGATACCATGGGGAAGATAAGGTAAAAAATATTAACGCCGAGTTCAAGAAAAATGAAATTACGGTTATCATAGGACCTAATGGCTGCGGAAAAAGTACTCTTTTAAAACTCATGGTCAGGCTCTTAAAACCGCTTTCCGGTCGAATCATGTTAAATGGTTCTGATATTTCTCCTCTGCCTCGAAAAGAGTTTGCTCAAACAGTATCCTTTTTACCACAGGCACGCAGTGTACCGCATATGTCGGCTGGTTCGCTCGTCTTGCATGGCAGATATCCTTATCTTTCTTATACACGGAGATACTCAAAGAAAGATTATGAAGCCGTTGAAAGAGCGCTTATGATAACGGGGACAGGAAAATTTCGTGACATTCCTATGGACTTGCTTTCCGGCGGAGAGAGACAGAAGGTTTATATTGCCATGCTGATTGCTCAGAATACCGATGTCATTTTATTGGATGAACCGACTACCTATTTGGATATTCATTACCAATTTGAATTAATGAATATAATTTGCAATCTGAAGCAGCAAGGGAAAACGATTATTACGGTGCTACATGATTTGAGCTTAGCGCTTAAATATGCTGATCAGGTCATTATTATGAACCAAGGCAAAATTGAAGGCTGCGGTTCCCCTGATGATATCTGTCATTCTGGAATGATTGATAAAGTATTTCATATTCATATGAGGCAGCTACTGTCTCCTTACGATGGCGAATATGTTTTTTTACCTGTTCAAGAGTAATGATACGAGTTATGTTCCGCTGCCATTAAAATTGATAATAAAAAAACGCTCACAGGTCCGACAACAATTTGTCGGATTTTGTGAGCGTTTGCAATATGATTACTTTTCAGATAATATATTATACCGATGTGCAATCCGGATGGACGTAAAAGTGTATGTAAAATGACATTCCTCCAAAATATTAGATCATAATGTATGGGAAAATAAAGCAAAAAAGAGGACGAAAGGATAAAGAGCAATAGAAATTATTCCAGATAATTTTTAAAACTGAAAATTGTTTATTGCGTTTATTTGGAACATTACTCCTATATTATCTTTGCTGCAAACAGTCATACGCCTAGTCATGAAGCAGAAAATAATTTCGTGTCAAAAGCTTTCGGGCAGTATTGATTTTTAGGCCATTGTGCGGTATTGCCTCATTATTTATAGGGAAAGATTATGCTTCGGCTTGCAGTTGCTTTTGTAAAGGCAAAGCGCGTGCTGCGGGGCAAATGATAGTATGTGCGCATAGCGCTTTCATAACCTTTAGGGTCAGAACTTGGACGAAAATTCCATGTCACATTACAGTAAGTCCAGTCATATTGATTATAGTCAATCAATATTGTATTGCGTTGGCCATGTTGCACGGCAGTAATCTGTGTTTGCATATCGTGCTGAGCAGCAGCATTAATGGATGCCCCGCGCATTGCACAGGCCAGCGTCAGCATACCAATCAGCACCAATGCTGCCTGTGCCGGCGCTTTCCAGCGGATATTTGGCTGAAAATTCCACAGTGCGCAGAACAGCATCAGCACGAAAAATGCGAACAGCGGAAAACGCGCACGGCCGCTTGCAACCGTTGCTACAGCGGGAATCGTCTGTGACGCCCATGCGCCCACATACAGTACCGGCAAAAACCGCAGGGTACTTGGGCGGCTGCCTTTTTCCTTGTGTGCACACAGCAGCAGTGCTGCCAATACGGCAACAAAATACAGCAGCCAAAAGGCCGTCAGCAAACATTCTGCAGTGCGGGCAAAGCGTGATGACCACGTTGCATTGCGTAGCAAAGTTGGCAGACCTAGCGCTTGGCTCAGTGATGCCAGTGCTGTGCCAAAACATAAGCAGACCAGCAGAAGCGAACGGAAGGAATTTTTTATTTTTTGCTTACAAAGCAGAAATGCGGCTAATAGGCCAATCGCAATGCACCACGGCCAGCCGATATTGATGATGGGAGCAAAATAAAGCAGAAAGTTTTTTGCCATGCCCACCAGCAAGTTGTGATGCCCTTTGTTTTCCTGCCCCATGCGGAAATATGCCCCCGGGGCCGTTAACATCAAGGCGAGCAGGGCCACTGATATTGCCGTGAGCACCCAATAAAACCGTGGTACCTGTTTACGATCCTTTTCGTGGCAGAAATAAAGCAGTGAACATATGCACATAGCCGTCAGAAGGATTGTTATTTGTTCGTGCAGCAGTGCAGCACAGACAAAACAGACTGCCGCTACTGGAAACAGTTTCCGAGGTGTTTTACGACCGCGCAGAGTATTGTAAAACGGCACAAACCCAATCAGCGCCAACAGCATGGGGTAAAGATAATTGGTGGAACCGTCCAACCAGAGAAATACCTCGCCAAACAGACGGTCGGTGATGGGCAGAAGTCCCGGGAATACCGCACACAGACAAGCAGCCAGAACTTCATTTTTATCGGGCTGCTTCACTATGCAGAAAGTACCCCGCACATAATAAAATATAATCAGGGACAGTCCCGCCACTGCGAACGGTGTTATCACCCGCCAGCTTTGCATTCCGGTCAGTAAAAACAGTCCTGCCAGCAAGTTGCCCATGCGTGCGCCGCCATAATAGTAGTATGTATGATATTCTTTTAAGATTTCGTTTAGATTATGACCATGATTGGCAAACCGATAATCATCACCCTGTAGGAATGCCATGTAGCATAGCACAATCCAAAGCAGCAGTGCTGCGGCAAAGGGCCAGTACATCGCCAACACTCGCTTCCAGCCCTTGTTCCCTGTCATTCTTTCTCACCTCTGCATTTCATACGAATGAAAAAAATTCAAATAGTTCAGGCATTTTTCTGATAAATAGTGATTCCATGTTTTATCTACATCCATTTTAAAATTATAAATTTTATTGTCTCGGAAGTTATACGCAGATGGGATATCTGAGAATTTATCAAAATATATTTAATTATGCATACATATATCTGTTATCTGCCTTAAGACGATAAAAAACGAGCCTTTTTAAAGACTTGTATAATACTTTCTTAAATTAAAAAGTGGGTTTTACACATGATTTACACTTTATAGTATAATATTTCATCTACAGTTTGTCAATTGTGGAAACGACTCACTATATAATTTCTTGTTAAAGCATCTCGCGTGCCTTTTCCCGATGAATCAGCACCAGACATACCGCTAGCGGAAGCAGGACCAGCGTGGCACACAGTACCGGCTCAAAGTACCGCAGATGAGAGGCACACTGGGTTACCCAGTCCATGCTGAAATGCAGAATTTCATTAAAATGAATTTTCTGCACTTGAAGGCAGTCTCCTGTCATCGTTTCAGACAGCAGCAGACCCAGCCATACCACAGGAAGCTGCACGGCAATGGCAGTCACATAGTTTTTGCAGGCGCGGGAAATCAGAAAACTGAGGATACCGATGCCTAGCGAAAAAAGGATAACGGCAAGCCATTCCAGCAGCATGAATTGCCCGAATGGTAGCAGACGCCAAAAATAAAGTCCGCAGCCTATCATATTTAAGCGGCACTGTAAAAATGGTTCCACAATGCCCACAAAGTCATGCCAATAAGTGCAGCCGAGTATCAGGGACTGTATCAGAATGACCAGAAGGACTGCAGTAACCGCCGCAGCAAACTGTGTACCGAACAGTGAGCGGCCTTTTCGGCAGGTGTAGGCCAGTTTGCGCACATTGCTTCTGCGCTCCCTGACTAAGAAAGGAGTAATGACAACGATCACACTGAGCAGCAGCAAATTGGACAATTCACTTATAAAGAGTTGCCACTGGGAAAAAATGTTCATGGGCAGAGTGGAGAAGTTTGGATTCCGGATACATTCCCGAATTTTAGCGGAAGCGGTATCGCTGCCACTGAAGTCGGACAGCTTTTGCATCTGAGCAGCTGTGTTCTGCTTGTCTCTCAGGGGATTCACCATTACTTCCGCATTTTCATAAGCATAAAATGGGGAATCCTTGCTTTCATGGGATTCAATCAGATTGCTTATCTCCGTGTAACGGTCAGTGTCCTTTTGCAACAGCGAATCCAACGCATCAACGTCCTGCACCCCAGTTTTTTGCAGGGTGGGGATGGTTGCAAGCCGCTGATTTGCTTCCTTCTTCAGTTCCGGCAAAATAGTATGTTCAAAATCTTTTTGTTCTCCGGTATCCATTTCGGTGCCGTATTTTTGCAGCAGGATGCGGCAGACACTGATTTCACCATACATGTCGTTGGAATAGGTGAGGTTGCCCAGTGGTGTGGAGACCACATATAGGATGGTGAACAGGACAAGCACCAACAGGATTTTCCAATTTAATATTTTTTTCAGTTCATATCCAAAAATGCGCATAAGAAACTCCTTTTCAGTCCAGCAGATTTATCCGCTGCTCCCGATGTATCAGCAGTCCGCAGAACAAAAGCGGCAGCAGCAGGATGACCACGCAGAGAGCAATCCACTGCGGCTCAGCGATGAATTTGTTTAATGCATTGCTGAATATCCACTGCAAAAAGCGGCTGCCAAGGAAAGCGACCGGAATCTGCACGGCTAGGATGGCTACATAGTTTTTCAGGACGCGGGAAAGTGCGAAACTGAGCAGAGCAAAACTAAAAGCACTCAGGAACATTAAAACACAGTTGACGAGGATAAACTGCCAGAACTTTAAGTTGCAGCCGTAAATCAGTCCGTGGATGGAACTGATGCGGCAGTCCAAAAACAGCAGGTCATCATGGTGTGCCCCAAAGCAGTAAACTAGTAAAAAGCCTCCCAGCAGGACCAGCTCTGTCAGGATTGCCGCTGCCATAGCCGCAGCAAACTGTGTGCGAAGAAGCGGCCTGCCTTTTTTGCAGGTATAAGCAATATCGCGCACACCACTGCGCTTTTCCCGAATTAAGACTGGAGAAATCAGAATCATCAGATTCAGAATGAGCAGGGTGGGAAGAAAATGCAGGATTGCTGTTGACCAACAATCCATGATTTGACATGAAGGAAGTGTGGAAATGCCGTGCGCATCTTCCCATGCGGCGGTCTGCTTAGCAAATTTCTGCTCATCCGGTGCAAAGCGA